>JADIZG010000004.1 GCA_016704895.1 Betaproteobacteria bacterium | reverse complement strand
TCCTGTCGCACGGCTCGCCGATGCGCGCCGTCGACCCGGGCGAGGCGGGCGCGGCGTGGTCCGCCATCGCCCGCGCGCTGCCGCGTCCGCGCGCGGTGCTGATGGTGTCGGCGCACTGGGAGACCGGCGTGCCGATGGTGACCGCGAATCCGAAGCCGGAGACGATCCACGACTTCGGCGGCTTTCCCGACGAGCTCTACCGGATTCGCTACCCGGCGCCCGGCGCGCCCGACGTGGCCGCGCGCGTCGTCGACCTGCTCAAGGCGGGCGGCATCGCGACCGGCCAGGACGGCTGCCGCGGCATCGACCACGGTGCGTGGGTGCCGATGATGCACATGTATCCGGACCACGACGTGCCGGTCGTCCAGCTCGCCGTGCAGCCCGGCCGCGGCACCGCGCACCACCTGTCGGTCGGCCGCGCGCTCGCGCCGCTCACGCGCGAAGGCGTGCTCGTCATAGGCTCCGGCCACGTCACCCACAACCTGCGCGACTGGATCGCCTCGAACGGCCAGCGCGCGCCGCTGCCCTACGCCGCGTCGTTCGCGAGCTGGCTCGCGGACACGCTCGCGCGGCACGACGACGACGCGCTCGTCGCCTACCGCGAGCAAGGCCCGGGGGCCGCGCGCGCGCATCCGTCGGAGGAACATTTCCTTCCGATCTTCGTCGCCTGGGGCGCGGCGGGCCGCGACGCGGTCGCGGACCGCGTGTACGCGGGCTTCGACGGCCCGGCGCTCGCGATGGATGCCTACGCCTTCGCGGCGCCGGACGCGGTTCGCGTCGGCCCGCTCGTCGTGTCGCACTGACGCGGCCGTCGTTCGGCCATCTGCTAGGATTTCGCGATCGAATCCCGCGAAGGCACGCCATGGCAGCCCCGAACGAACGCCCCGACGACATCCAGATGGACGTCTCCTCGCTTTGCCGCGAGGAGATCTACACCGACCGCCGCTTCGGCACGATCCGCGTGCTGGTGCCCGTCGACGCGAACGGGAGCGACGACCCGAAGCGCCCGACCGTCTACACGGGCGAGGCGCAGATCATGACGCAGGTGGGCGCGCTGCCGATCAGCTTCGAGATCGAGGCGACGTCGCTCGCCGGGGCGGTCGCCGGGTACGGCCCTGCCGCGAAGGTGGCGCTCGACCGCACGATGAAGGAACTGGCCGAGATGCGCCGCCAGGCCGCGAGCGGCCTCGTGATTCCCCAGGCCGGGGGCGGCGGGATGGGCGGCCTTGGCGGAATGCCCGGCGGGATGGGCGGCGGCGGCAAGATCCAGCTGCCCTGAATCTGGGGTCCGGGCCGCAATGGTTCGAAAGCCGGGCGCAGCAGTCTCCCGGTGGTCGACCGAAGCCGCCGTTACGGCTCCGGTCCCCGGCGGCCGTGGCGGCGACGACGCGCTTGGCGAGGTTTCGACCGCCGGTCCGACGGCCGCAGCGCGGCCGCGCGCGGGAACGCCGAACAGCTCCGCGATCGCCTCGCGGTACTGCGCCGCGCCGACCCAGGACGTGTTGTAGTGCCCCCCGCCCTCGACGAGGACGAGCTTCTTCGGCTCGGGCGCGGCCGCGTAGAGCGCTTCCGAGAAGCGGTGGGGCACCAGCCTGTCGCCGGTGCCGTGGACGAGCAGCACCGGCGCGGGCACCTTCGCGATCTTGTCGATCGTGTCGAAGCGCTGCGTCACGAGCCAGTCGATCGGCAGCCACGACGGGGCGAGCGCCTTCGCCATCTCGGGCAGCGACGTGAACCCGCCCTCGAGGATCAGCCCCGCCATGCCGTCGCGCGCGCCCTCGTCGGTCGCGATGTGCGTCGCGACCGCGGTCCCCAGCGAATGGCCGTAGACGTACCGCTTCGCCGGATCGCGCTCGTGCGCGACGAGCCATCGCCACGCGACGTGCGCGTCGTCGTAGACGCCCTCCTCGGAAGGCATCTCGCCGTCGCTCTTGCCGAACCCGCGGTAGTCGATCGCGACGACCGAGAAGCCGAAGCTGCGGAGGTTCTCGATCCGGCGCAGGTGGCCGGTCAGGTTCCAGCGCACGCCGTGGAGATAGAGCAGCGTCGGGGCGTTCGGGTTCCTCGCTCGGCCAGTGCCAGGTGTGCAGGCGCTCGGCGTCCGGCGCGTCCGAGACCGGCAGGTAGAACTCCCGCACGTCCGCAGGCAGCCCCGAGAACCAGCCCGACGCCTCGCGGACCGGCCTGAAGGTGAGCTCGCGCTCCTGCGTGACGAGCGCGGCGCAGCCCGCGCCGAGGAGGACGGTGAGCGCGAGGATCGCGGCGCCGAAACGGCGCCCGGGGCGGAAGCGAAGGATCATGGACCTCGTGAGAGCGGCGGGGAGGCGCGAAGTTCCCCGTCCGCCGGGTGGCAGGGCGCCGTCCGCCGGGCGAGCGCCTCGCCGACGCTCCTGCCCGTGACGAAGACCGCTTCATCGTTTGACGCCGCTCAGCCGGCGACGCAGCGCAGTCTCGCGGGCGCCACCGACGTCCGCAGCGCGTGGCAGGCCCGGGCGCATTCGCGGCAAGCGCGCGCCGTCTCGTCCTCGCCGCCACCCCGATCGAACGCGATCGCGCAGCCCTCGGCGACGACTTCGGCGAGCGAGAGCGCGGACGTCGAATGCGGACTCGCACGCGCGAGCACGCCCGCGGTCGCCCCGAGCACCTCGACGCCGTCCATCGCGAGGCGCATCCGGTCGTCGGTGCCCCCGGCATCGCCCGTCGATGCCAGCATCCGGCGCGCGCACGCGTCGGCGGCGCGTCGGCACGCGTCGATCGCGGCTGCATGCAGGCGGGCCGTCGCGTCGTGGCGCGCACGTGCTTCGTCGAGCGTGAGCATCGGCTTGTCCTCCCGTGGCGGGCCGCGCATCGAATGGCGGCGCCGTCGACGCATTGTCGCGATGGGCGGCGCGCGCCGGGATAGGCAACCCGGTCGGCGTCGTGTCGCCGAACGTCCGACGCCGCGATCCGGAACCGCGCGCACGTCGGCGTCCGTCCGACACGCGTCCGCGGCGCGACCGATGGCGGCGCCCCGACGCGATCGCCGATGATGCGACGGTCGGTCGTCGGTCACCGGCTTGCAGGTTCATGCGCGTGCGAACGGCGGCGACGCCGCCCGACCCGACTGGATGGGTCGATCGCGAAGCCCGGGCGCGCGCGCACCCCTCACCATCCTGGCCCGCCCCCGGCGGGCCGGTGGCGCCCGTCGACAGGACTGGCTTCGCGGGCAAGGCAGCTTGCCCGTTCTTTTTTTCCGGCGCGGCGGCGCCGCGTCGGCCGAAGGGTCGAAGGCGAAACCGCCGCCTCCCGGCGGAGGATGCACGAATCGTCCGCGGCTCCGGACGGGGATGTCCGCCCTCCCCTGGGCATTTCCCTCCGGAGTCCCGCGGGCGCCCCTGTGCGAGGAGACGACGATGGCTCATCCACTCGATCCCGGGACGATCTCGACCGAGCGCGACTACGTCGCGGCGCTAGACGAGCTCGACGACCTGATGCTCTGCGACCCGGACACGCCGGCCGGACGGCGCTTCGACGAGCTCGTCGCGCTGATCGATGCGTGGGAGCTCGCGCACGACGCAGCGCTCGCCCGACGGCCACCGTTCGATTGAGGGGCGCCGTGGATCGGCGCCGACCGCGGGCGGTGCAGCGACCCGCTGGCCGCCCGCGATGGGCTGGTCTACGATGGCGCGAACGGGCGTCGCCCCGCAACCGCCATGATGAAGCAGACACCGCCCCCCGCCGACAGCGCGGCCACGACCGCCGTTCCCGGAACGGGCGCACGGGACACTGCCACCCGCCTCCACCGGCCGAAGCCCACGCCCGCGCGCCGCCGCCGCTGGCGCGGATGCATGGTCGGGGGCGCCGTCGGCGACGCGCTGGGCGCGCCCGTGGAATTCATGTCGCTCGCCGAGATCCGCACGGAGATCGGCGCCGGAGGCGTTCACGGCTACCAGCCGGCGTTCGGCCGGTACGGTGCGATCACCGACGACACGCAGCTGGCGATGTTCACCGCCGAGGGGCTGCTGCGCGCCTACGCCTGCGGCGCCGTGAAGGGCACGGTGGATGTCCCGTCGGTGGTCGGCCACGCCTACCTGCGCTGGCTGCACACGCAAGGCGAATCCGCGACGGTCGCGCCTTCGCTCGACGGCTGGCTGATCCGGGAGAAAGCGCTGTTCGCCTCCCGCGTGCCGGGCGTCACGGTGATCGACGCGCTGCGCGGCCGCGCGTCGTACGGCGAGCGTCCGCGCAACACGAGCAAGGGCTGCGGCGGCGCGATGCGCGTCGCACCGGTCGGCCTGTGGTGTGCGCGGTTGGACGAGGGCATGTCGCCGAACCGCGTCGCGAAGCACGCGCTCGAGCTCGGCGCCGAGACCGCGGCGCTCACCCACGGCCATCCGACCGGCCAGCTCGCCGCCGGATTCGTCGCGGCGCTCGTCGCGCTGCTCGCACGGGAGTTGCCGTTGCGCGATGCGCTCGACCGGGCAACGGCGATTCTCGTGCGGCGTCCCGGCCACGCGGAGACGATGGCGGCCCTCGAGCACGCGCGGAAGCTCGCCGCATCCGGCACGCCGACGGCCGACCTCGTAGCGCGGCTGGGCGAAGGCTGGGTCGCCGGGGAAGCGGGCGCGATCGCCGTCTACTGCACGCTCGCAGCGCCCGACTTCGACGCCGGCGTGCGGCTCGCCGTCAACCATGATGGCGACAGCGACTCGACCGGCGCGATCGCGGGCCATCTGCTGGGCGCCCTGCACGGCATCGAGGCCATCCCGACGCGCTTCACCAACGGGCTCGAGCTCGTCGACGTGATCGCGACGCTCGCCGACGACCTCGCCACGTTCCCGGAGTGGCCGATCGGCGAATTCCAGCCCGCGACCGATGCGTCGGCGTGGTGGCTGGACCGCTATCCGCCCGACTGATCGATCACACTGTGCGATCGAGTCGCCGGACCCGACCTCGTCCCGGCGAAGTGCGAGAACGCGTTCGACCGGCCCTGCGTCGCACTTCGGGCTCGACCGCGGGCGCGTCGGCGAATTCTCGGGGCGCGCGGCCCCGCGCGGAAGTGGCGGTCCCTGCTCGACGCCGGAGGCCGCCACCGTCGCGGACTCGCTGCCCGCGACGCATCGTCGTATGATCGCTCGCGCACGGCCCGTTCGCCGCGCGAATCCGCCACGATGACACCCGGCACCGCCTGAACAGCAGCATCGAGCGCTCGCCGCCGGTGGCGTTCGCGCTTCGCGGCGACGCTCGGCGCGTCCGTGCACGCCCAGAGCGGACCCGGACCCGCCGCACGCGCCTACCTCGACCTGCGGGCCGCCGCGGGCAAGGCGACGAAGGCGGACGCCGTGCTCCCCCAGCTCTCCGCCAACTACCGGCGCGTCGTCGCCGGCATGCCGTCCGCCGAGCGCGACGAGTGGTTCCTGCGGTTCAAGCGGTTTCCGCCCACGCCGGTCACGATCCAGGCGCAGGCGGTCGCGGGCGACCGCGGCGCGCTGGGCGCCGTCGCCCGCGATGCGGCGCACGTCAAGTGGTCGGGCCGCATCGAGATGGTCCGCGAGGGCGGCGCGTGGAAGCTCGACGACGAGACCTG
Source organism: Betaproteobacteria bacterium (assembly GCA_016704895.1). Classification (GTDB taxonomy): domain Bacteria; phylum Pseudomonadota; class Gammaproteobacteria; order Burkholderiales; family Casimicrobiaceae; genus VBCG01. The sequence continues at coordinate 98,256 of JADIZG010000004.1, read as the reverse complement.
GTCGAGCGAGCACCGGTGAGCCATCCGTGCGCCCCGCGTCGCTCGACCACCTCGTGCTCACCGTCGCCGACGTCGACGCGACGGTCGCGTTCTACGTTCGCGCGCTGGGGATGGAGGAGGTCACGTTCGGCGCAGGGCGCAAGGCGCTCGCGTTCGGCGCCCAGAAGATCAACCTGCACGCGGCCGGCCGCGAGTTCGAGCCGCACGCGGCCGCGCCGACGCGCGGGTCCGCCGACCTCTGCTTCCTGACGGACGTGCCGCTGGACGAGGTGATCGCGCACCTGCGCGCCTGCGGCGTCGCGATCGAGGAAGGTCCGGTGATGCGAACCGGCGCGACGGGACCGATCCGGTCGGTATACCTGCGCGACCCGGACGGCAACCTGATCGAGGTGAGTAACCGGGCGACCTGATGGCCCGACGCGCCGGGGGCTCGGTCGCCGCGCGCCCGGCGGCAAGGCGCGCCACGCAACGCCGCGGCCTCCTCGGTCCACAAACGCCGCGTCAACGGTGGCGGCGGCCGCGCGCGTCGGTCCCCGTCGGGTCCTGCGGCCGCCGTCGGGCGAGCCTGCCGCGGGTCTCCGCGCCTGCGTCGCGATCCGCGCTCGCGGGCCGCGCTAGCGCGCCGGCGGTCGTGCCAGTAGCGGTAGATGAGCACCGCGGCGAGCGGAAGCTCCTCGACGAGCGAGGCGCGCTTCTCCTTGTCGTCGATCCACTCGGCGAACTCGGGGTCCTGGTCGCCGAACGCGAGCGCCTCGACCGGGAAGATCCAGTCGCGGGCCTCGCGCGCGTCGTAGAGCGGCTGCCAGTCGTCGTCGCGCAGCTTGACGCCCGACATGTACCCTTCGCACCATGCCGTGGCCTCGCCCGGCCCCTTCTCGGCCTTCTCGGCCTTCTCGGGCTTCGCGCGCTCGTCGGCGAGGTAGAGGAGCGGCTTGAATCGCGTCGGCGACTCCTCCAGCGTCCGCTGCAGGCCGACCAGGTGCCGGAGCATCAGGCCCATCACGCGCTGCGCCTGCTCGGAGGAGCCGTAGGCCGGCGTGGCCGCGCGACCGCCCTCGCTCCAGACGCCCGGAATCCACTCGGAGGGCTGGATGACCGCCGGACCGCTCACGATCGCGCAGAGGTAGCCGTCGAGCATCTCGAGGTCCATGCAGTCCTGCGGCACGGCGTCCGAGGCAAGGAAGGCCTCGAGTTCGTCGAGCTCGCTGTCGGTCAGCGGTTCGTCGAGGGCACGGTCGGTCGAGCGTTCGGACATGGGCGAGGCACTTTCGGCGGCGTAGAACCGGCTATCATCCCTTGCCCGGCGCCGAAACGCAATCCGGCCCGGACCGCACCGGCGCGGTGCCGCCGGCGTGCTACGCTTCCGGCCGCCGACGCCTGCCGACCGATGCCGCCGAAGATCAAGACCCAGGCCTTTCTCGCGACCCTCCCGCTGTTCAAGGAGTTCGCGCCCGCCGAGCTCGACCGCCTGTCGGCGAGCACGACCGAGCTGCACGTGCCGCGCGGCGAGATCCTGTTCAACAAGGGGGACCCGGCGAACGGCTTCTACCTGGTCATCTACGGTCAGGTGAAGCTCTCGTTCGTCACGCCGTCCGGGCAGGAGAAGGTCGTCGAGATCATCGGGCCGGGCGGCTCGTTCGGCGAGGCGCTGATGTTCATGGAGAAGCCGTACATCGTGATGGCGCAGACGCTCGCCGACACGATGCTGCTCCACGTCGCGAAGGAGGCCGTGTTCGACGAGCTCGCGCGCGAGCCGGATTTCGCGAAGAAGATGCTGGCGGGCCTCTCGCGACGGCTGCACTCGCTCATCTCCGACGTCGAGAGCTACTCGCTGCAGTCCGGGACGCAGCGCGTGATCGGTTACCTGCTGCGGCAGGACGACGCCCAGGCCGCCGACAGCGGCGCCACGAAGCTCACCCTGCCGGTGTCGAAGGCGATCGTCGCGTCGCGGCTCAACCTGACGCCCGAGCACTTCTCGCGCATCCTCCACGACCTGCAGACGCTCGGGCTCATCAGTGTCGACGGCCGCGACGTGCACATCGTCGACGGCGCTGCGCCCCCCGGCCCCCCCCCCGGGGCCGGGGCGGCCCCCGCCCCCCCCCCGGCCCGGGCGGGGCCCCCCCCCCGGCTGCGCGCGTCGCCAGGCGGCCGCCGGCGCCGCATCGGCGGCGTGGGCTGACCCGACCCGCGCCCCGCCCGCGCCGTGGGTCGGCCTTCAGGCCGACGGGTCAGTGACTCGTCCCCGCCTCGCGGGTGATCTTGTTCCAGACGTTGTACTTGCCGACCGGCTTGGACGCCGGGATGCGCTTCACTTCCTTCAGCGTCGCCGCGTCGTAGACGACCACCGCGCCGTCGTTCTCCCACACGCTCGCGAGCGCGTGCCTGCCGTAGCGGTCGAACTCGATGTGCGCCGCCGTCTTCCCGGGCGACGGCGTCACCTCGCCGGCGATCGCCAGCGTGCGCTTGTCGATCACCTGCAGCGTGTCCTTGCGCGCCCCCATCATCGAGTCGATCCACGCGTACGGCGTCGCGTCGTGGCTGCGCATGAAGAAGCCCGGACCGTTCGTCGCGATCTGCTTCACCGCTTTCCAGGTCTTCATGTCGATCACGCTGACGACGCCCTCCTTGAGATTCGGCGTCGCCATCACCGGCCTGCCGTCGTGGACGAAGGTGATGCCGGAGCCCAGGTGCGGCATGCCGGGCAGGTCGAGGTCGGCGATCTTGCGGCGCACGTCCAGGTGCACGACCTGCCCCTTGCCCGCCTCGCGCGACGCGCCCATCACCTCGCTGTAGTCCTGCGTGAAGAAGAAGTCGTCTAGCGTGTCCTGCAGCACCGACCGGCGCACGTTCATGAAGCCCGGCACGAAGGCGCCCTCGCGGTACTGGAAGTCGTGGATGACGCCGATCGGGATCTCGGGCGCCTTCGGGTCGTAGCTCACCTCCCAGACCTCGGGGATGTCCTTGAGCGCGACGACGAAGCTCCTGCGCGGCGACGCGTCGTAGACCGCCGACACGCGCGAGCTCCGCCTGCCCTCCCGGTCGACGGCCGGCATCACCTTGACGAGGTTCAGGTCCGCGTCGAGCACGACCACCGAGTGCGGCAGGTAGTTGCCGACCATCACGTACCTGCCGTCGCCCGAGACCGCGGCGTTGCGCGTGTTGAGCCCCGCGCGCACTTCGGCGACCATCGCGAGGTTCCAGATGTCGTACTTGCTGATCCAGCCGTCGCGCGACGCGAAGTAGACGAAGCGGCCGTCCGGCGAGAACTTCGGCCCGCCGTGCAGCGCGTAGCGCGTCGGGAACCGCGCGATGCGCTCGAAGCGGTCGCCGTCGAGGATCGACGCGTGGTGGTCGCCCGCCTCGACGACGACGAACAGGTTCAGCGGATCCGCGGAGAACGACGGCTTGTCCGGCAGCGAGTCGCGCGTCCGGTGGACGACCCGCGACGCCCGGATGTCCGCCTCGCCCCAGACGGGCTTCGTGGCGGGCGGAGAGTAGATGTACGCGACCAGCGCGTCGATCTCCGCCTTCGAGAGCGCCGGCGAGAAGCCGGCCATCTGCGTCGCAGCACGGCCCTTCGCGATCGTCTCGGCGGCGGCGGGCTTGCGCAGGCGCTCGAGGCTCTCGGGAAGCAGCGCCGGGCCCATCACGCCGAAGCGGTCGGCGCCGTGGCAGGCCGCGCAGTGCGTCGTGTAGAGCGCCCCCGCATCGACGGGGGCCGCAGGCGCCGCGGCCGGTGCGGGCGACTGCGCCGCTGCCGCGCCGGCGAACGCGACGACGAGCACCGCGATCGCGAGGTAGACCGTCCAGCCGATCGCGCAGCGCCAGCGCGAAAGCAGGGACAGCCCGCACCCGGCGGGCGTTGCCTGTCCCCGCTCTCGCGCTGGCGCATCGGGGTCGGACCCCGGCCTTGTCTGCATGGAGCCCGGCCCCGGTGTTCCGGCCGCGCAGGTGAACTTCACGTCCGAGCCTCGCCCGGCGTCACCGTCGGGACGGCCTCCGCCACCGCATCCGCGCGCCGCACGCGGACGTACGGCTTCGCGACCAGCCGCTCGCCGCCGGCCTCGATGCCGAGCTCGTCGTCGTCCAGGTAGCAGCCCGGATCCTCGGCCCATGCGTCCTTCGCGATCTGCCAGGCCCGCACGCGCGTGTTGCCGCCGCACACGTCGAAGTACGAGCAGCGCGCGCATCGTCCCTTGACCGGGCGCGGGCTCGACTTCAATCCCGCCATCAGCGGATCGGACGTGTCGCGCCAGATCTCGGAGAACGGCCGCGTCTTCACGTTGCCGAGCGTGTAGTCCCACCAGAACGTGTCGGGGTGGACGTTGCCCAGGTTGTCGATGTTCGCGATGTTGACGCCCGAGCTGTTGCCGCCCCACTGCGCGAGCTTCGCGCGCAGGTGCGCCTCGCGCTCGGGGAAGCGCTCGCGCACCCAGTGGAGCAGGTAGACGCCGTCGGCATCGTTGTTGCCGGTGACGAACTCGCGCTTCCTTCCCGCCTCGATCGCGCGCCAGGCCGCGTCGAGCACGAGGTCCATCGCATCGCGCGTCGTGCGGAACATCGCGTCGGTCTTGCGGTTGACGTTGCCGCGCCCGCCGTAGTTCAGGTGCGACAGGTAGAACTTGTCGATGTCCTCGGTCTCCATCAGCTCGAGGAGCGCCGGCAGGTCGTGCGCGTTGTCCTGCGTCAGCGTGAAGCGGATGCCGACCTTGAGCCCCGCTTCGCGGCAGCGGCGCACGGCGGCGAGCGACGCCGCGTAGGCGCCGACCTTGCGGCGGAACCGGTCGTGCGTCGCCTCGATGCCGTCGAGGCTGATGCCGACGTAGTCGTAGCCGATCGCCGCCACCTTCGGCAGCATCGCCTCGTCGATCATCGTGCCGTTGGTCGACAGCCCCACGTAGAAGCCCATCGACTTCGCGCGCTTCGAGATCGCGAAGACGTCGGGATGCAGGAGCGGCTCGCCGCCTGAGAGGATCAGCACCGGGACCCCGAACGACTTGAGGTCGTCCATCGTCCGGTAGATGTCGGGCGTCGCAAGCTCGCCGGGAAAGTCGATGTCGGCCGAGATCGAATAGCAGTGCTGGCAGGCGAGGTTGCAGCGCCGGATCAGGTTCCAGATCACCACCGGGCCGGGCGGATGGCGCTTCGGGCCGACCGGCGTCGGATGCCGCACTTCCTCGAGGTACTGCGTCACGCGGAACATTGCCTCACTCCGGTTTCCGCCCGGCGTCCCGGGGTCGTCATTCGTGCATTATCCGCGGGATTCCCGGCCGGGCATTGATCCCGATCCAAATCCCGCTACCCGAATCGCAACCCCGTCTTCTTCAAGACCCTGGTGCTGTAGAGGACATCGTGCGCGCGGACCGCGTCGCCGAGCAGCGCGGCGATCTCGCGCACCTGCGACTCGCACTCCGTGCGGTCGCGCCCGTGCACCATCGCGAACAGGTTGTAGCGCCACGCCGGCAAGCGGCGCGGCCGTCGGTAGCAGTGGCTCACGCCCGGCAGCGCGCCGATGCGCACGCCGAGCTCGTCGACGCGAGCGTCGTCGACGTCCCACACGGTCATGCCGTTGGCCGTCCAGCCGAGCCGGTAGTGATTCGGAACGACGCCGATGCGGCGGATCGCACCGGACGCGAGCATCGCACGCATCCGCTCGAGGACGACCTCGGGCGCGACGCCGATCGTCTCGGCGATCGCGTGGTAGGGGCGCGGCACGCGTGGCAATCCGGCCTGCGCGCTGCGTCGCCCGGTCCGTCCTCCCCACGACGGCCTTCGCCGCACCGGCGTCGTCTCCACCGGCCCGTTCATGCCGTCAGCCGCAACTCGACGAAGTACTCGCACTCCTTCGGGAACGCCAGCACGGGCAGGCCCGTCGCGGCCTCGATGCGCGCGATCGCGTCGTCGATGCCCTCGGGCGTCGGGGTCGCCACCACGAACCACATGTTGAGCGCGTGGTCCCGCTCGTAATTGTGCGCGACCTCGGGAAACGCATTGACGATGCCGGCGACGCGTTCGAAGTCATCGGCGGGGACCGCCATCGCCGCCAGCGTGAACGCGCCGCCCATCCGGGCCGCGTCGAACAACGGGCCGAAGCGAGTGAGCGTGCCGTCCGCGAGCATCCGGTCGATGCGCGCGATCAGGTCGTCCTCGCCGATGCCGAGCGCTTCCGCGGCGACGGCGAACGGCCGCTCGCACAGCGGGAACTCGCCCTGCAGCGTGTTCACGATCGCGCGATCGACCGGATCCATGGCGATGCCGCTCATCCGGGAGTCACCGCCGCGGGCTCGGCCGCGCCGGCCGGTGCGGGCGGCCGCTTCCCGACATAAGCGGGCGCCGCGCTGCTTGAACGCGGCGAGCGAGAACAGCACGTCGTGCGCGAAGGCGTCGAGGCCGAGCGCCGCGGCGATCGCATCGCGCCGCGCCGACACCGCGGCGCGGTCGCGGCCGTGGATCATCGCGTACAGGTTGTAGCGCCAGCCGTCGGCGCGGCGCCGGCGGTAGGCCAGCGTCACCGCTTCCTCGCGCGCGAGCGCGGCGCCCGCGGCATCGGCTTCGGCGTCGGGCACGTCCCAGACGCACATCGCATTCGCGGCGTAGCCGAGCGGCCGATGGCGCACGATGAGGCCGAAGCGCGAGATCACGCCGCGGTTCAGCCACTCCGCGAGCCGCACCGACAGGTACGCCTCGGTGACGCCGGCGCGGCGCGCCACCTCGGCGTACGGTCGCGGCTCCGCCGGCAGTCCGTCCTCCAGCGCGGTGACGATGCGCCGGTCGCGTTCGGTCAGCACGAGCGGCTGCACCGGCGGCGTGACGCGCCGCGCCGGCGGGACGTGCGTGCCGGTCGCGTGCACGTCGAAGCCCAGGTCGATCCAGTAGTCGCGAACGAGCGGCAGTCGGATCACGGGCAGGCCGGTCGCGCGCTCGATCGCCTCGAGCGCGGCCTCGAGGTGCGCCGCGTCGCGCGCGGTCGCGACGAACCAGAGGTTGAACGCGTGCTCGCGCTCGTAGTTGTGGTTGACCTCCTCGTGCGCGGAGACGATCCGCGCGATCTCGGCGAGACGCTCGCGCGGCACCGCGATCGCGGCGAGCGTCGACGCACCGACGACGTTCGGACGGAATACGGCGCCCACCCGGCTCACCACCCCGTCCGCGAGCCGGCGCGCGACGGCGGCGATGACCTCGCGCTCGGTCGAGCCCAGTTCGGCGGCGATCGCCGAATACGGACGGGAGACGAGCGGGAAGCCTCGCTGGCAGCCGTCGACGAGACGCCGCTCCAGCGCGTCGAGCGGCGCGATCGCGTCGCGGTCGTTCATCGTCAAAACCCGGTCCGCGCCGCGCGCGACGTGAAGAAGATGCCCGACGGGCTGTCGGACGCAAGTGTCGCGACCGTCTTCAGCGTTTGCGTGTCGACGACGACGACGCGGTTGTCGTCGCGCGACGAGATCCAGACTTCCTCGCCGCGCGGCGTGAACTCCATGTGCAGCACCGCGCGCCCGGGCTCCAGCGTCGCGGCGACCGCGCGCGTCTCCGCGTCGATCACCTGCACCCGGCCATTGTCCGGGAACGCGAAGTTCACCCACACCTGCCGCGCGTCGGGACGCGCGATCACGAACACCGGCTGGCCCGCGACCGGCACGCGGGCGACCTCTCGCCAGTCGCGCGTGTCGACGACGAGCACCTCGTGACGGCCGATCGCCGGGAGCCACGCGTAGCCGCCCGCGACCGCCCAGCCGCGCAGGTGCGGCATCTTGTAGACGGGCAGCTTCTCCTCGCCCTTGCCGTAGTTCGGGAGGATGCGCTTCACGCCACGCTCGGGATGCCACAGGTCGAGCAGCGCGAGTCCGTCCTCGCCGAAGAGCCCCGCGAGGTACCAGCGTCCATCCGGCGTCACGAGGCCGTCGTACGGCTGCTTGCCGATGTCGCGGAAGCGCTCGACCTTCGGCGAGCGCGGGTCGCGCGCGTCGATCACCCAGATCTCGCCCGCGTCGAACAGGCTCGCGACGAAGCGCCGCCCCGGCGCGTCCGCGAGGCCGACGACCTTCGAGGGCTTGCCGTCGGGGCCGGGCGCGGCCGGAATGTCGGCGAGGAGCTCCAGCGTGACCGCGTCGAAGAGCTTCACGCCGCCCGGCGTGTAGTTCTGCGCGGCGATCACGCGGCCATCCTGGCTCACCGCGCCGCCGATCGAGTTGCCGGCCTGGATCACGCGACGCGCGATCCGGCGCTCGAGCAGGTCGACCTTCGTCAGTCCGCCGTCGCGGCCGAACACGTACGCGTAGCGGCCGTCGCGCGAGTAGACGACCGACGCGTGCGACAGGTCCCCCAGGCCTTCGACGGTGCCGAGCACGGTGCGCGCGGTCGTGTCGACGACCTGCACACGCCCGGCCGCACGCTCGATGACGACGCCCAGGTCGCCCGTGCCGCGCAACTCGGCGGCCGCGGCGGACACCGCGAACGCGAAGGCGGCGAACAGCAGCCCGACCGCCCCCGGAAGGCGCGGCGGACGGACGGATCAGCGTGGACCGACATCGGTTGCCCCATCGATCATCCGGGCAACCAGCCAGTCGGCCTCTGCCTCGGACATGAATCGCCGCCAGGGCGGCATCGCGGTTCCGGTTCGGCCGTAGACGATCGTCGCGGCCAGGCTTTCCGCCGGTTTCGTTCTCAACGCCTCGGGCGTGAGCGCCGGACCGAGACCGCCGGTCAGGCGCATGCCGTGGCAGGAACCGCAGTCTTGCTTGAGGAGCACGAGCAGTTCGCGCTGCCGCGCGGCGTCCGGCTGCGTGCCGGGCGCGGCGGATGCATTTCCGCCCCCCGCCGCGCCGGCGATCGGCGCAAGCGTCACGGCCGCCGCGATCGCGACGGCGAGCATCAGGGGACGGGCGGCCTCCACGTCGATCCTCCTCGAGTGCCTGCATGATCGGGCCGGTGGCCCCCCCGGGCATTGACGCATCTCAAAGGGGGTATCCGTGCCCTTCGCCACCGCCTGTCGGGGCCGGCGCAGGCTGCATCTTCGCCGAATTCCGGGACCCGAAGCACGAAGGGCGGCCCTTCAGGCCGCCCTTCGCATACCCCGGCTCGCGCCAGGGTCGTCGTCAGTAGACGTCGTGCTGCGTGTTGTAGACGTTGAACTTGCCGGTCGGCGTGACGATCTTCGGGTTCTTGATCACCTTCTTGAGCTTGAGCGTCTTGTCGTCGACGATCACGAGCGCCGACTCCTGGTTCTTCGCGCTCCAGACCGAGAACCACACCTCGTCGCCCGCCTTGTTGTACTCGGGCTGCACGACGCGCTTCGCCCCTTCGCCGACGCCCGACCACTCGGCGATCGGCAGCACCTTGTAGCCCGCCTTCAGGTTCTTGGTGTCGAACACGGCGATCGAGCTCGCGATCTTCGGGTCCGGATGCAGCGGCGTGTCGACCCACAGGTTGCGCGACTTCGGGTGCGTCTTGATGAACAGGTTGCCGCCGCCCTGCGCGTCGAGCGTCTCGCACACCTTCCACGCGTTCTTCGGGTGCTTGACCGGGTCGGTGCCGATCAGCGAGATCTTCTCGCTGCCGAGGTGGCCCGTCGCCCAGACCGGACCGCAGGTCGGGTGCACGAAGTTCGCGCCGCGTCCCGGGTGCGGGATCTTGTCGACGTCGACGATCGCCGTGCGCTTGCCTTCCTTGGTGTCGACGACCGCGATCTTGTTCGACTGGTTCGCCGCCATCATCACGTAGCGCTTGGTCGAGTCGTAGCCCCCGTCGTGCAGGTACTGCGCGGTCGGGATCTCCTTGATCTGGAGGTTCTCGAGGTCGCTGTAGTTGACCAGCAGGATCTTGCCGGTCTCCTTGACGTTGACGACGAACTCGGGCTTGAAGTGCGACCCGACGATCGCCGCGACGCGCGGCTCGGGGTGGTACTCCTGCGTGCCGACCGTCATGCCGCGCGTGCCGACGATCTTGAGCGGCTCGAGCGTGTCGCCCTTCATGATCACGAACTGGGGCGGCCAGTAGCTGCCCGCGATCGCGTACTTGTCCTCGAACCCCTTGAACTTCGACGTCTCGACCGAGCGCGCCTCGAGGCCGGTGCGGATCTCCGCGACCGTGTCGGGCTTCTCCATCCACAGGTCGATCATGTTGACCTTCGCGTCGCGCCCGATCACGAACAGGTAGCGCCCCGACGCCGACGTGCGCGAGATGTGCACCGCGTAGCCGGTCTTGATGATGTTGATGATCTCCTTCGTGTCCCCGTCGATCAGCGCGATCTCGCCGGTGTCGCGCAGCGTGACCGAGAAGATGTTCTCGAGGTTGTAGTTGTTCATCTTCTTCTTCGGCCGCTCGCCCGGCGGAACGACGACCTTCCAGGTCGCCTTCATCTCCTTCAGGCCGAACTCGGGCGGCTGCGGCGGCGTCTGCTGCACGTAGCGCGCCATCAGGTCGACCTCGGCGTCGGTGAGCTCGCCCGACGTGCCCCAGTTCGGCATGCCCGCGGGCGAGCCGTACTTGATGAACACCTTCAGGTACTCGGTGCCCTTGTCGATCGTGAGGTCGGGCGTGAGCGGCTTGCCGGTCGCCCCCTTGCGCAGCACGCCGTGGCAGCCGGCGCAACGCTCGAAGTAGACCTGGCGCGCCTTGTCGAACTCCGGCTTCGACATCGGCGGCGCCTTCGGGTTGATGTCCTGGTACATCTCGACGCCGGCGAGCGGCGAGCTGCCGGCCTGGTAGGCGGTCTCGGGACCGGTGATTTCCTTGTGCTGCGTGGGCTGCTGCGCCTGTGCGCCTGCGATCGCGAACGCCATCGCCGCCGCGGCCATGAGCGGAAGCATCGTCCCGCCGTGTCTGGATTGCATGTCTGCCTCGTGGAATCGTCGCCGCGGCGGGCAATCCCCGGTAGAGGGGGCCGCGCCGACAGTGTCGGCACGCCGGGGCTACCGGGCCTTGATGCCTGTCAAACGTTTGGGCACGCGACGGGGAAACCGGTCGAAAGATCAATAAATGACCCTTTCGGCCGCAGGGGGAGGCAGGCGTGCAAATGCGCACCTTCCCCGGCTGGCCCAGGGCGGCGGCGGGCGACCGGCCCCGGTCCGGCCGGCAATCGTCCGGCCCCGGCCCTCCGGTGCCGTGGCCGGCGGGCGACGCGCCCGGCCCGGCATCGGCGCAGGCGCCGGGCCGTCGCCCGGCCTCGCTGCATCGCGCCACGCGCTTGACGAGGATCAATTCGCCGGACGCGCCGCAGTTCCATCATGCCGTGAGGTATTTCGCATCAACTCCGCGGTCCAGCGTGAACATCACCGGAATCGTCGTCTACTCGAAGCCCGACCGCTGCGGCGCCGTCCGCGAGGCGCTGCTCGCGATCGGTGGCGTCGAGGTCCACGCGATCAGCCCGGAGGGTCGGATGGTCGTGACCGTCGAGCAGTCCGACGACGGTGCCGCGACCGACGCCCTCGACGCCATCGCCAGGACCGAGGGCGTCCTGTCCACCGCGCTCGTCTACCACCACGACGAAGCGCTGAACGACGATTCCACGAATCGCTGACGAGGAGAGCGAGCATGTCCATCACCCGACGCGAGTTCATCAGGAACAGCGCCATCGCCGCGACCGCGACGGCCGCCGGCGTCGTCGTCCCCGGCGTGCAGGAGGCGCTCGCGCAGCCGCAGGGCGACGACGGCATCAAGTGGGACAAGGGCGTGTGCCGCTACTGCGGGACCGGGTGCGGCGTGCTCGTCGGCGTGCGCGACGGCCGCGTCGTCGCGACGCAGGGCGACCCCGACGCGCCGGTGAACAAGGGCCTGAACTGCATCAAGGGCTACTTCCTCGCCAAGATCATGTACGGCAAGGACCGGCTGACGTCGCCGATGCTGCGCATGAAGGACGGCAAGTACGACAAGGGCGGCGAGTTCACGCCGATCACCTGGAAGCAGGCGTTCGACGTGATGGAGGAGAAGTGCAAGGCGACGCTGAAGGCCAAGGGGCCGACGGCCGTCGGCATGTTCGGCTCGGGCCAGTGGACGGTGTGGGAGGGCTACGCGGCGAACAAGCTGTTCAAGGCGGGCTTGCGCTCGAACAACGTCGACCCGAACGCGCGCCACTGCATGGCCTCGGCCGTGATGGGCTTCATGCGCACGTTCGCCGCCGACGAGCCGATGGGCTGCTACGACGACGCCGAGCACGCCGACGCGATCGTGCTGTGGGGCTCGAACATGGCCGAGATGCACCCGATCCTGTGGTCGCGCATCACCGACCGGCGCCTGACCGCGAAGCACGTCAAGATCTTCGTGCTGTCCACCTACGGCCACCGCTCGAGCGAGCTCGCCGACGTCGAGATCATCTTCAAGCCGCAGACCGATCTCGCGATCATGAACTACATCTGCAACCACATCATCCAGAGCGGCGCGGTCAACCAGGACTTCGTGTCGAAGCACGTCGCGTTCCGCAAGGGCGTCACCGACATCGGCTACGGCCTGCGGCCGAACCACCCGCTCGAGCAGGTCGCGAACAACAACGGCTACCCGGGCGCCGACGGCAAGCCGAAGGGCGACCCGAATGCGAGCTCGCCGATGAGCTTCGACGAGTTCAAGGCGTTCGTCTCGACCTACACGCTCGACTACACGTCGCAGCTCTCCGGCGTGCCGAAGGACAAGCTCGAGGCGCTCGCGAAGGCCTACGCCGACCCGAAGACCAAGGTGACGTCGTACTGGACGATGGGCTTCAACCAGCACACGCGCGGCACCTGGGTCAACAACCAGATCTACAACTGCCACCTGCTGGTCGGCAAGATCTCCGAGCCGGGCAACAGCCCGTTCTCGCTCACCGGCCAGCCCTCCGCGTGCGGCACCGCGCGGGAGGTGGGCACGTTCGCGCACCGCCTGCCGGCCGACATGCTGCTCGCCAATCCCGAGCACCGGAAGATCGCCGAGAAGATCTGGCAGCTGCCCGAGGGCACTATCGTCGGCCAGATCGGCTACCACGCGGTGCTGCAGGACCGCATGCTCAAGGACGGCAAGCTCAACTTCTACTGGACCTCGACGACCAACAACATGCAGGCGGGGCCGAACATCAACGGCGAGCGCTGGCCCGGCTTCCGCAACCCCGAGAACTTCATCGTCGTCTCCGACGCCTATCCGACCGTCACGGCGCTCGCCGCCGACCTGATCCTGCCCACCGCGATGTGGGCGGAGAAGGAGGGCGCGTTCGGCAACGCCGAGCGGCGCGGCCAGTTCTGGCGCCAGATGGTGAAGGCGCCGGGCGAGGCGAAGTCCGACCTGTGGCAGTACCTCGAGTTCGCGAAGCGCTTCAAGGTCGAGGAGGTGTGGCCCGAGGAGCTGCTCGCGAAGGCGCCGCAGTACCGCGGCAAGACGCTCTACGACGTGCTGTTCACGAACGGCGCGGTCAACAGGTTCCCGGTGGCCGAGCTCGAGCGCGTCAACAGCAAGGGCTACTCGAACGACGAGTCGAAGGAGTGCGGCTTCTACGTGCAGAAGGGACTGTTCGAGGAATACCGCCAGTTCGGGCTCGGCAAGGGCAAGGACCTGGGCGAGTTCGACCACTACCACAAGGTGCGCGGCCTGCGCTGGCCGGTCGTCAACGGCAAGGAGACGCTCTGGCGCTACCGCGAGGGCTACGACCCGTACGTCAAGAAGGGCGAGGACATCCGCTTCTACGGCCGTCCCGATGGCAAGGCTTGGGTCTTCGCCTTGCCCTACCAGCCGGCGGCCGAGTCGCCCGACGCCGACTACGACCTGTGGCTGTGCACGGGCCGCGTGCTCGAGCACTGGCACACCGGCACGATGACGCGGCGCGTCCCCGAGCTCCACCGCGCGTTCCCCGAGGCCTGGGTGTTCATGAACCCCGAGGACGCGAAGAAGCGCGGGCTGCAGCGCGGCGACACGGTGAAGCTCGCGAGCCGGCGCGGCGAGATGACGACGCGCGTCGAGACCCGCGGCCGCAACAAGATGCCGCCGGGTACCGTGTTCGTGCCGTTCTTCGACGAAAGCCGGCTCGTCAACAAGCTCACGCTCGACGCGACCTGCCCGATCTCGAAGGAGACCGACTTCAAGAAGTGCGCGGTCAAGGTGGTCAAGGTCTGACGCAGCGCGGCTGGCGCGTGGCGCGGGAGGGGCGCGCAGCCCCACCGGAATCACGATGAGCGAGCACGACACACCCTCCCCGGCCAGCGCGGCGCGGCGCCAGTTCATGCTGGACGCGGCGAAGATGGCGTGCGGCGTCGGCCTCGCGGCAGGCGGGCTCGCGCTGTACGCGAAGCAGGCCAGGGCGCTGCCGCCCGGTGCTCTGCGTCCGCCGGGCGCGCTCGCCGAGGGCGACTTCCAGGGCGCGTGCATCCGCTGCGGGCTGTGCGTGCGCGACTGTCCGTACAAGATCCTCGACCTCGCGAAGCCGGAGCAGCCGGTCGCCACCGGCACGCCTTTCTTCGTGGCGCGGAGTCTCCCCTGCGAGATGTGCGAGGACATCCCGTGCGTCAAGGCATGCCCGACCGGCGCGCTCGACCACTCGCTCACCGACATCACGAAGTCGCGCATGGGCCTCGCGGTGCTGATCGACCACGAGACCTGCCTCAACTGGCTGGGCATGCGCTGCGACGTCTGCTACCGCGTGTGCCCGCTGATCGACAAGGCGATCACGCTCGAGCCGCAGCACAACCCGCGCACCGGCAAGCACACGATGTTCATCCCGGTCGTGCACTCGGACGCGTGCACCGGCTGCGGCAAGTGCGAGAAGGCCTGCGTGCTCGAGACGTCGGCGATCAAGGTGCTGCCGCCCACGCTCGCGAAGGGCGAGCTCGGCGCGCACTACCGCCTCGGCTGGAAGGAGAAGGAGCGCTCGGGCGAGAGCCTGGTCGCGCCGGACGCCGAGCACAAGTTCAACCTGCCCGAGGGCTACCGGTACGAGTACGGCGGCCGGGGGCTCGTCCGTGACGAGCCCGGGCTCGCGACGCTGCCGGGCGCGCCCGGTGCCGGCCCGGGCGAGCGTGATGGCCGCGATCAAGCGCCCCGGCGCGGAGGCGGCGGTCGTCAAGGGCTGGCTGGGGAGCCGCAAGTGGCTGCTCGCGCGCCGCGTCTCGCAGCTTGGCATCCTCGCGCTGTTCCTGCTCGGCCCGCTCGCGGGCATCTGGATCGTCAAGGGCAACCTGAACTTCAGCTACACGCTCGGCGTGCTGCCGCTCACGGACCCGTACGTGCTGCTGCAGTCGGTGCTGACGCGCCACGCGCCCGAGGGCAAGGCGATCCTCGGCGCGGTGATCGTGGCGGCCTTCTACTTCCTCGTCGGCGGCCGCGCCTACTGCTCGTGGGTCTGCCCCGTGAACATGGTCGCGGACCTCGCGCACTGGCTGCGGCGCCGGCTCGGCATCACGAAGTCGGTGCGCATCGCGCGCAGCGTGCGCTACTGGCTGCTGGGCGCGACGCTCGTGCTCGCCGGGGCGACCGGCACGATCGCCTGGGAGCTCGTGAACCCGGTCTCGATGTTCCACCGCGGCCTGATCTTCGGGGTAGGCGCGGCGTGGGCCGTCGTGCTCGCCGTGTTCCTGTTCGACCTCGTGTTCTCCGATCGGGGCTGGTGCGGGCACGTGTGCCCGGTCGGCGCGTTCTACAGCGTGCTCGCGATGAAGAGCCCGGTCCGCGTGACCGCGGTGCGGCGCGCGCACTGCAACGACTGCATGGACTGCTACGCGGTGTGCCCCGAGATGCAGGTGATCAAACCCGCGCTCAAGGGGGCCGCGCGCGGCACGGGCCCGGTGATCCTGTCGCCCAACTGCACGAACTGCGGGCGTTGCATCGACGTGTGCTCGAAATCGGTCTTTCGTTTCGGAGTGCGATTCGACGATCGCGAGGTTGCGCCCTCCCCGGCGAAGGCCGGCGGCGTCGCGCAAGTGGCGATCGCGGACCGCGCATGAACACAGTCAAGCGAGGAGGGACGACGATGAACAGGACCTTGATGGCCGCGATGGCGGCGCTGCTGGCGGGAAGCCTCGGGCTCGCGGCCTGCGTGTCCGCTCCGATGGCGCCGGCCGCGCCCGCCACGCCGGTGGCGAGCCTGCGGGGCAGCGACGCCTCGACGCCGGACCAGGCGCCCGCGGTGCACGAGCAGCTCGGCAGGAAGCCGGGGTCGCAGGACAAGGTCGCGCGGACGTTCGTGGGCCAGCCGCCGCTCATTCCGCACGCGACCGACAATTTCGACGAGGTGACGCTCGCCGACAACCAGTGCCTCGAGTGCCACGGAGCGCAGAACCACGTGGCGAAGAACGCGCCGCGGATCTCGGATTCGCATTTCGTCAGCGCGACCGGCCAGAAGCTCGCCGAGACCGACAGCCGCCGGCACGCATGCCAGCTCTGCCACGTGCCGCAGTTCGACGCGAAGCCGCTCGTCGACAACCAGTTCGTCGGCGCGCAGCCGCGCACGCCGTAGGCGGGCGCCGGGCCCGGGGGCCCAGGTCGGCCCGTCGCCGGTCGTCGCTACTCGATGCGCTTGTCCGCGCGAATCAGGATCGTTTCCGGGATCGCGACGCCGAGCGCCTTCGCGGTCCGCGTGTTGATCGCGAGGTCGAACACCGACGCCTGCTCGATCGGGAGGTCGCCGGGCTTCGCGCCCTTGAGGATCCTGTCGACGAAGTGCGCGCCACGGCGATAGAGCGCGACGTCGCCCTCCGCATCCGGCCGCCCGCCTCGGCGAACGGGCCGCGCGCCGGACTCGCCGCACCTCCCCGGCCCTGCCGGACTCAACGGTCCCGGACGTTTCCGGGCGCGTCGGGAGTCGCAGCCTCGCCCGCGGGCGGCTGCTCGTCCGCCTCGCCGGGCGGCGGGCCGCCGGGGTCGGCCTTCCGCTTGAGCTTCTCTTCCTTCTTCTTCTGCTTGGCGAGCTCGCGCTGCCGCTTCGCAAACGCATAGTTAGGCTTTGCCAATGGGCTGCCCCTTTCGTTGGGAGGGTGGACGGCGCCTAGGGTAAGCCATTTCGGTCAGTCGTGACCGACGAAGATCAGCTTGCCCGTATCGAAGCCCGCCGCGGACGCCCTGGCGACGAGCGCGTCCAGCGACCGCCTTGTCGAGCGTCGGCGTCCTGGCCAGGATCCACAGGTACGACTTGTCGGGGCCGCTCACGAGCGCATGCCGGTAGTTCGCCTCGTCGAGCCCGAACACGATGTACGAGCCGTAGAACGGACCGAAGAACGAGACCTTCAGGTGCCCGAGGTCCGGCGCGCCGACGAACGAAGCGGTGCCTTCGGCCTCCTTCCACCGATCGTCCCCGGCCAGGTAGCCTCGGTTCACCACCCTGACCGTGCCGTCGTCGCGCAGGCCGTACTCGGCGGTCACCCGCGTCAGGCCCCGCTCGAACGAGTGCTCCAGGCGAGCGATCTCGTACCACTTCCCGAGGTAGCGCTCCAGCTTGAAGCCCGACACCGGCGTCACGCCGTCGGGGACGCCGGTGCACGCCGTCAGGACGAGGAGAAGGACGATCGACAGTGTTTTCATGCCGGATGAGATGGAACCACGAAACGCGATGGGCACGCGAGGCCCGTCGACCTACGGCGCGCTCCGTGGCGACGTCGACGAGTCCGTGTTCGGCGAGCGGCGCCCGGTTCGGATCGACCGGCCCGTTCGCGTCGCGGCGACGGCATGACCGCCCGTCATTATACGTACCCATGGCTCGAAGGAGCCCGTACGGGACACGTGCGACCGCCGCATCGAACGTCGCGTGTCGATGCGAGCCTGCGGCTCGGGTGAGTGCGAAGCGCCTTCGGGAGCGGGTCCCGCCCCGTGTCGACCGTCGCGATCCGTGCGGCGCCCGACGCTTGCGATGCATGCCGCACCGGGCGCAATGGCACCCCGAAAGGAAACGGGGGGCGCGAAGCCCCCGTTCCGTATGGCCGAACCGATGCACGCGGGCCGAGCCGCGCTCGACCTGCGTCCGCAGCGTCAGTCCTTCACCGCCGTGATGTCGGCCTTGGCACCGATGCCGAGCGTGTAGCCGAGCGAGACGTTGTGATAGCGCCAGTTCGAGTAGTCGTCGTGGATCGCGAACCCGATGTTGTAGGTCTTGCCCGGCACGAGTTCGTGCCTTCCCGGGCCGCCGGCGAGCGGCCGCTTGAAAACGACCGTGTACACGCCGTCCTTGAGCTTGCCTTCGGCGAAGTCCTTGTCCGTCGCGCTCTTCAGCATGCGCGCCTGCGCGACCGTGCCGGACCGGGCGGACTCGCCGCTGCGCCACTGCCACATCTCGAGGAACTTGCCGTCCTTGATCATCTGCTCGTAGTCGCCCGCGGACTTGAGCTTGTCCCATCCGCCGCGCGGCTTCGACGTCGAGATCGCGGTGCGGCTCTCCGCCAGGTACTTGGTCGGGCCGTCGGAGCGGATGTCGAGCTCCTTCGCGCGCGGGTGGTCCTTCGCGGCGACGTTGACGTCGGGCATGCTGCGCAGATCGTCGTGACAGCTCGCCCAGCAGCCGCCGATCTCGCCGTACTGGACCTTGCCGGCGTCGAGCATCACCGCGAGCTTCGCCGGGTTCTTCTCGTCCATCTTCTTGGCGCCCGACCCGGCCTTCCACTGGAAGCGCATGTAGAGCTTGCCGTCGTCGACCGCGGCCTGGACCTTGACCGGGATGCTCGCAGCGCGCCCCTTCGCCATGTCGGGATTGGGCTCGGCCTTCTGGCCGGCCACGATCTTCTTCGCGAACTCAGCGGTCTCGGTGTCGTGGCACGACGCGCAGGTTTCGCCCTTCTTGATCGCGCGCCCCCCGCCATGTTCCGATCCGGCCAGCACCCACTCCATGCTGGCGACGCCCGGATAGAAGAGATTGACGCTCTTGGCCGGGATCTTGTCCCAATCCGGCGAAGCGTAGGCAGGTGCGGCAAGTACGGCCGCCATCGCAGCCGCGAGCATTGTCTTGTTCATCGTCTTCCCCCTCGGTGCCCGTCACCAGGCCCGTCTGGGCCTTCCCCCGCATGCTGACTCGGTCAACGCGCCGGCGCGCAGGCACCGAGCCCCCCGTCTCCAACCGCGGGCACGCGCCCCGCGGTCACCCGCGTGGTCGGCCGTCGACGCCGAGCGCGGAGAACCGCCTCGTGTGGCGCGACGCCCGCCCGACCATGCGGCTTGCCCCTGGGCGGCGTCGGCTCGAGCTCGCTCACCATCTCTGCCGTGTCGGCCGCCTCGTCGTGGTGGCGCGCGCAGGACTCGCCCTGCGCGCGCTCGCGGACGTCAGCCCTCGTCCGCCTCGGTCATGCCCTGCGGCTTCTTGTGCGCGATGCCCTTGTGGCAGTCGATGCAGGTCTGCTTGTCGCGCTGCCCGAGCTCGTGCGCCTTCTTGGCGCGCGGCTTCTGCGACTCGGTGTTCATGCTCTCGAAGGCGTGGCAGTTGCGGCACTCGCGCGAGTCGGCGGCCTTCATGCGCGCCCACTCGTGCCGCGCGAGCTCGAGGCGCTTGGCCTCGAACTTCTCCTTCGTGTCGATCGTGCCCATCACCTTGCCGTAGAGCTCCCTCGAGGCCTGGACCTTGCGGATCATCTTGTGCGTCCAGTCCTTCGGCACGTGGCAGTCCGAGCAGACGGCGCGCACGCCGGTGCGGTTCGAGTAGTGGATCGTCTGCTTGTACTCGGCGTAGACGTTGTCGCGCATCTCGTGGCACGAGATGCAGAACTGCTCGGTGTTCGTGGCCTCGATGACCGTGTTGAAGCCGCCCCAGAAGACGACGCCGGAGGCGAAGCCGACGACCAGCAGCGTCAGCACCGTGATCGTGCCGCTCGGCCGGCGCAGCCACCGCCACAGGCGCGAAATCGCGCCTCCGCCGCTCGAACCCTCGTCGCTGCCTGCCATCGTCGTTCCTCGTCGTGTCGTCGGGTCGGGCACGCCCCGCCGTTCCGCCCCGGTTGGGGGCGGGCGGCCGTGGCCACCCGGAATGATGTTCGTGGACCGGGGCCGCGGGGGCGCGACCTCGCGCCCCCGCCGCCCGCGGTGCTGCCTGCCTGCTAGTAGATGTCGTGCTGCGTGTTGTAGACGTTGAACTTGCCGGTTGGCGTGATCATCTTCGGGTCGGTGATCACCTTCTTGAGCGCCAGCGTCTTGTCGTCATAGACGACGATCGCCGACTGGTCGGTCTTGCCGCCCCACAGCGAGATCCACACCTCGGAGCCGTCCGCGCTGTACTCGGGGTGCACCGCGCGCCGGATCGCCTTGGTCGCCGGGAGACCCGAGTCCTTCGCCACGTTGATCACCTTCTTCGGCTTCGACAGGTCGGCCATGTCCCACACGGCGACCGACTCGGCGAGCTCGCGCTCGGGGTTCTGCGGCGCGTCGGCCCACAGGTGCTTCGACTTCGGGTGGGTCTTCACGAACAGGTTGCCCGCGCCGATGTGCTTCACTTCCTGCACGACCTTCCAGTTGTTCTTCTTGTACTTGGCGTCGGCGGGCTTGTCGGACGGCGTGCTGATCAGCGTCACGACCGCGTCACCCAGGTGGCCCGTCGCCCAGACCGGCCCGAACTCCGGATGCTTGAAGTTGGCGCCGCGGCCGGGGTGCGGGATCTTCTTCGTGTCGACGAGCGCCGCGAGCTTGCCGGTCTTGGTGTCGACCGCCGCGATCTTGTTCGACGCGTTCGCCGCGACGAGGAAGTAGCGCTTCGACGCGTCCCAGCCGCCGTCGTGCAGGAACTTCGCCGACTCGATCGTCGTGACCTTCAGGTTCTTGATGTCGGCGTAGTCGACCAGCAGGATCTGCCCGGTCTCCTTGATGTTGACGACCCACTCGGGCTTGGTCTCGGACGACACGATCGACGCGACGCGCGGCTCGGGATGGTACTCGCCGTCGACCGTCATGCCGCGGGTCGACACGATCTTGAACGGCTTGAGCGTCTCGCCGTCCATGATCACGTACTGCGGCGGCCAGTAGCTGCCCGCGATCGCGTACTTGTCCTCGAAGCCCTTGAACTTGGACGTGTCGACCGAGCGGGCGTCGAAGCCCACCTTCACCTCGGCGACCACCGCCGGCTTCTCCATCCACAGGTCGATCAGCGACAGGCGTCCGTCGCGGCCGATCACGTAGATGTAGCGGCCCGACTTCGACAGGCGCGAGATGTGCACCGCGTAGCCGGTCTTGACGATGCTGCGGATCTCCTTCGTGTCGCCGTCGATCAGCGCCACCTCGCCGGTGTCGCGCAGCGTCACCGAGAACATGTTCTTCAGGTTGAACTTGTTCATCTGCTTCTTCGGACGCTGGTCGACCGGGACGATGACCTTCCAGGTCCCCATCATGTCCGCCATGCTGAACTCGGGCGGCACGTCCGGCTGCTCCTGGATGTAGCGCGCCATCAGCGAGATCTCGTCCTTCGACAGGATGTCGTCGAAGTTCACCATCCCGCCCTCGGTGCCGTACGCGATGATCTTCTCGAGGCGCGACGCGCCGAGCTTCGTCGTGCCGCCCTCCTGCGTCGTGCCGTCGGGCAGCTTCTTCGTCCAGTGCGGCTCGAGGTTCTTGCCGGTCGCGCCCTTGCGCAGCACGCCGTGGCAGCCGGCGCAGCGCTCGAAGTAGATCTTCTTCGCCGATTCCTTCTCCGCCGCCGTCAGCGCGGCCTGCGGCGTCGCCGCGGGTGCGGCCTGCTGCGCCCAGGCCTGGGAAACGGCCAGCGGAAGCGCGGCGACGACCGCCGCGCCCATCAACCACCGATTGCGTTTGCTCATCGTCCTCTCCCTCGTGGAAGCCCGCCGGAAAAACGGGAATGTATCTTTCAGGTGATGCAATTCTCGATGACCGCGCGATTGCGACCTTGACGCTCATCAAGGGGTCGCATGATGCCCCCACCTAGACTGCGGGCATCTGATCTGGCGCAGGGCCGAGTCTGCCGGCGGCGCCGGGGCGAACGGGGGCGGCAATGCTCGCCAGAGCACAGGAAACGACGGGCGCGGGGCATGCGGAGCCGGCATCCGCTCCGATGTCGCGAAAGGCCGATGCCGCGATCGAGCGCGTGCCCGGAAGGCGCGTCGGCGGGCGCGGGCCTGCGGGCGCATCGGCCGGGTTCGTCCACCTCGTCGGCGCGGGGCCGGGCGACGCCGAGCTCCTGACGCTCAAGGCCGCGCGCCTGCTCGCCGAGGCGGATGTCTGC
The DNA here is from genome assembly GCA_016704895.1 of Betaproteobacteria bacterium. Classification (GTDB taxonomy): domain Bacteria; phylum Pseudomonadota; class Gammaproteobacteria; order Burkholderiales; family Casimicrobiaceae; genus VBCG01. Next base: position 76,172 of record JADIZG010000004.1, on the reverse strand, counting down.
GTCTACGACCACCTCGTCGGGGCCGGCGTCCTGGCGCTGGTGCGTCCGGGCGCTGAGCACGTCTACGTCGGCAAGGAGCGCTCGAACCATGCGCTCCCGCAGGAAGCGATCAACGAGCTCCTCGTGGCGCTGGCGAAGCGGGGCAGGCGCGTCGTGCGCCTCAAGGGCGGCGACCCGTTCGTGTTCGGCCGCGGCGGCGAGGAAGCGCAGGCGCTCGCGGCCGCGGGCGTCGCGTTCGAGGTCGTGCCCGGCGTCACCGCCGCGTGCGGCATCGCGGCCGCGACACGCATCCCGCTCACGCACCGCGACTACGCCCACTCGCTCGTGTTCGTCACCGGGCACCTGCGGGACGGCACGATGGACCTCGACTGGCCCTCGCTCGCGCGGCCGGGTCAGACGCTCGTCGTCTACATGGGGCTCGCCGGCCTGCCCGAGCTCGCGCGGCAGCTGGTCGCGCACGGCCTGCCGCCGTCGACGCCCGCGGCGGTGGTCCAGGACGGAACGCTTCCCACGCAGCGCGTCGTTCGCGCGACGCTCGCTGCGCTGCCGCAGGCGGTCGCCGCGGTCGGCCTGAAGCCGCCGACGCTGGTCATCGTCGGCGACGTGGTGTCGCTCGCGGAAACGCTCTCGGCCGTCGTCCCGGCCGCCGAGGCCGCGACGGACTACTCGCTCGCCGCCGACTGACCTCGGCAGGGGAACGTCCCCGCGGCTACGCCGCCGCCGCCGGCGCGCGTGCCGCCTCGAGCAGGCAGCCCAGCTGCTGCACGATCGGCGCGGGCACCGCCTGCGATCCGGCCAGCGCCGCGTCGATCCACTCCGCGGTGGCCTCCGCGTCGCTCGACGCCGGCAACGCGGGGATCGTCTCGATCGCGCCGTCCTCGGCATCGACGCAGCGGGCGACCTCGCCCTGCAGGAACACCTCGATCGGCGGGCAGCGCTTCGGGTTCGCGAACGGCTCGCCTTCGGTGCCCCGCAGCAGCATGGCGTCGGCGCGCGTCGCCCCCAGCACCTCGCGCATGCGCACGAGATAGTCGGGGTGCGAGACGCTCACGACACGCACCGCACGGCCGCCGAACGGATCGACGAGCTTCACGAGCGTGTGGGCGGACGAGCGCAGCCCGATGCGCTCGCGCGTCGCCAGCAGGCGCGCGAGTCCGGGCGACAGCACCGACGTCGGGACGTACGCGACGCCGGAGCGCTTGAGCCGGGCTTCGGCGTCGATCACCGTGGGCGACGGCGGGATGCCGAGCTCCCGCAGGATCCGGGCGCTGGTCACGCGGCCGTAGCCCGCGTCGTCGGAGGCCTCGTCGTCCCCGTCCGCGACGTCGAGCGCCCCCGCGCCGGCGAGCCCGTGCACCAGCACCGGCACGCCATAGCGCGCGAGCAGCAGCGCGACGAGCGGCGTCAGATTGGCTCCCCTGCGTGCGCCGTTGTAGCTCGCGAGAACGACCGGGCGCGAGCGGTCGCCGGGGGGCGCGACGCGCGCCACCCGCGGCGCGAGCGCGTCGAGGCATCCGAGCGTCTCGGCGAGCGACTCGCCCTTGATCCGCATCGCGACGAGGATCGCGCCGAGCTCGAGGTCGGCCACCTCGCCGTCGAGCATCGCGGCAAACAGGTCGCGCATGCGGTCGCGGTCGAGGTCGCGCGCCCCGTGGGCGCCGCGGCCGATCTCCCGGATCAGAGGGACGCAGTCGATCGGCATCGTCCTGCCACCCGCACGCGCCGGGCTACTCCCGCGCCCAGATGGTGATCTCGTAGTTCGACTCGGTGCCCGGCTCGACGCGCCATTGGTAGTTGTTCGCCTGCAGCACGCGGAACAGCGGCTTCGGCTCGCAGTCGATGACGAGCCTGAGCGTGTCGCCCGGCGTGAAGTCGCCGATCGCCTCGATCACGCGCTCGAGCGGCTCCGGCGGCTCCATGCCGCGGACGTCGAGCACGAGATGACGGTGTTTCATGGCCGCACTCGTCGGAAGATGGACCCGGCGCTCATCGCGTCATTTGTGCGGCCCGGCCGGGGTCGCCGCCTTGATGCCGGTCAAGCGGCCGACGTCAGGCCCTTCGCAGCGCGTGCGCGAGGTTGAGCGCTGAGGCGAACAGCAGCACCGCGCCGGCCTGATGCGCCGCGGCCAGCGGAAGCGGCACGACGAGGAGCAGTGTCGTGATCCCGAGGGCAACCTGGACGGCAAGCATCGCGAGCATCAGGTGGGCGCCGGTGCGCGCCCGCGCCGGGACGTCGGCCCGGAGCACCTTCCACCAGAGGACGGGAACGAGCAACGCGAGCAGCCACGCGCCGAGCCGGTGGTCGAACTGGACGGTCGCCATGTTCCAGAAGAAGTTCCGCCACCACGGCTCGATCATCATGATCTCGGGGGGCACGAGGCTCCCGTTCATCAGCGGGAACGTGTTGTACGCGAACCCGGCGCGGATCCCGGCGACGAAGCCGCCGGTCAGCACCATCGCGAACACCAGCACGGCCAGCCACCCGGCCCAGCGTCGGGCCGAGCGCACGCTCTCGCGGCCCGCCTCGACCCGTCCGGGGAACAGGAGCGACATCGCGACCCATTGCATCGCACCGAAGATCACGAACGCGAGCCCCAGGTGCGCGGTCAGCCGGAACTGCGAGACGCGCGGATCCTCGACGAGCCCGCTCTTGACCATGTACCAGCCCATGGCGCCCTGCAACCCGCCCAGCAGGAAGATCCCGGCGAGCGGGAGGCCGTAGCCCTCGGGAATCCGGCGGCGCAGCAGGAACCAGAGGAACGGCAGCAGGAAGGCGAAGCCGATCAGGCGGCCGAGCAGCCGATGGTAGTACTCCCACCAGAAGATGCCCTTGAACTCGTCGAGCGACATGCCCGCGTTGACGAGCTTGTACTCGGGCGTGAGCTTGTACTTCTCGAACGTGGCCTGCCATTGCGCCTCGTCGAGAGGGGGCAGCGTCCCGACGATCGGCTGCCACTCGACGATCGACAGCCCGGAGTGCGTGAGGCGGGTGACGCCGCCCACGACGACCATCGCGAACACGAGCGCGCAGCAGGCCAGGAGCCAGGCGGCGATCGCGCGGTCGGACGATCCGGCACGCGAGACGGTCGGTCCCGCGGAGGCGAAGATGGGGGCGGTGCGCGTCACCGCGTGATCTTACCGCAGCGCAGCGCGAACGATCGGGCCCGGGTTTGACCAGTCGGACGCGATCACTGACCAATCCTTGACGGGTATCAATTTCGGCCCCGCGAGGGGCGCCGAGAATTCGCTGCATTGCCGCGCACCCCGCGTCCGCCGGGGGTGTCGCGGTCGTCGCTCACCAGGGAGGCCCGACCATGAACACCGCCCAAGACCATTCGGAAGACGTCACCGAGGAACCGATTCCCGCGATGCAACAAATCCTCGACAACCCGTTCCTGCTGCTGTTCATCGGCATCGCGATGCCGACGGTGCTCTACATCGTGTGGGGCGTGATGGAAATCGTCGGCATCCCGGTCGCGAAGTGACCCGGCCGCCCCAACGGAGAACGCCCCAATGAGCGCACTCGTCCCCCCGCAAGGCGTCTGGTGGAAGCAACCGCTGGACCGCGTCGAAGGCACCTGGATCGTCATCGCGTTCGTGTGGTGCCTGATCATGTTCTTCATGATGCCGTACTGGCACGTGTTCGGTAAGCAGAACCTCTCCAACGAGGCCTATCGCACGACGCCGGAGATGTTCCAGGCGAAGACCCAGGCGATGGTCGACAAGTTCAAGGTGCGCGAGGAGACCGACCTGAAGATCCCGGTCGTCGCGCCGCCGCCGGGCAGCGACGTCTACATCATCGCGCGGCTGTGGTCGTGGTGGCCGATGGTCGAGCTGCAGGAAGGCAAGACCTACCGGCTGCACCTGGCGTCGATGGACTGGCTGCACGGCTTCTCGCTCCAGCCCGAGAACATCAACATCCAGGTCCACCCGGGCTACGAGCACGTGCTGACGGTCACGCCGACGAGGGCGGGGACCTATTCGATCATCTGCAACGAGTACTGCGGCATCAACCATCACACGATGGCGAGCCGCCTGTACGTCGTCAAGGCCAAGTAAGGGGACGATGATGGCCGTCAATCGCCTGTTTCGCACCTGCCCGTCCACCGGGCTCGTCTACCACGAAGCCGCCGAGAAGCTGATCCGGTGGAACGCCGTCGCCGGGGTGGTGTCGCTGCTCGTCGGCGGCATCCTCGCGCTGCTGGTCACGCTGACGCGCTGGCCCGCCGTCCACCTGCTGCCGGCGGACTGGTTCTACCTGGTGCTCACCGCGCACGGGCTCGACATGCTCGTGTTCTGGATCATCTTCTTCGAGATCGCGGTCCTGTACTTCGCGGCCGCCGTGCTGCTCAAGTGCCGGCTCGCGACGCCGAGGATCGCCTGGGTCGCCTTCTGGCTGATGATCCTCGGCGCCATCATCAACAACGTCGCCGTGTTCCGCGGCGACTCGTCGGTGATGTTCACGTCGTACGCGCCGATGGGCGCGCACCCGGCGTTCTACCTCGGACTGATCCTGTTCGCGGTCGGCGCGCTGGTCGCGTGCTTCGTCTTCTTCGGCACGCTCGTCATCGCGAAGTCCGAGCGCACCTACACCGGATCGGTCCCGCTGGTCACGTTCGGTGCGGTCACCGCCGCGATCATCGCGGTGTTCACGATCGCGTCGGGCGCCATCATCCTGATCCCGACGTTCCTGTGGTCGCTGGGGCTGGTCGCCCACATCGACTCGCTGATGTACCGGACCGTCTGGTGGGCGTTCGGCCACAGCTCGCAGCAGATCAACGTCGCGGCCCACGTCTCGGTCTGGTACGCGATCGCCGGCGTCGTGTTCGGCGCCAAGCCGATGTCCGAGAAGGTCTCGCGCACCGCGTTCTTCCTCTACATCTGCTTCCTGCAGCTCGCGAGCGCGCACCACCTGCTCGCCGACCCGGGCCTCACGTCGAACTGGAAGATCTTCAACACGAGCTATGCGATGTACCTCGCCGTGCTCGCGTCGATGGTGCACGGCCTCACGGTCCCGGGCGCGATCGAGGTCGCGCAGCGCGAGAAGGGCTACAACCGCGGCCTGTTCGAGTGGCTGCGCAAGGCCCCCTGGAGCCACCCGAGCTTCTCGGCGATGTTCCTGTCGCTGATCGGCTTCGGGTTCCTGGGCGGGATCTCGGGCGTGATGATGGGCACCGAGCAGCTGAACCTCATCATCCACAACACGATCTACGTGCCGGGCCACTTCCACGCGACGGTCGTCATCGGCACCACGCTCGCGTTCATGGGCCTCACGTACTTCCTGATCCCGACGCTGTTCCGGCGCGAGATGATGTTCCCGGGCATGGCGAAGTGGCAGCCGTACGTCTTCGGCCTGGGCATGATGTCGTTCTCGCTGTTCATGATGGGCGCCGGAACGCTCGGCGTGCCGCGCCGGCACTGGGACATGACGTTCGCCGGTAACGCGCTGGGCTACGAGTTCCCGGGCACCGCCTACCTGATGATGGGCATCATGGGCATCAGCGGCATCGCGGCGATCATCGGGGGGATCATGTACCTGCTGATCACCGTGGGCAGCGTGTTCCTCGGCAAGAAGATCGCGACCCCGGACTTCAAGTACGTCGCTGCGAAGGACGGCGTGGCGCCGAAGCCCGCGCCGCAACCCGCGTTCGGCGCGTCGGGCCACGGGGCGTCGATCGGCATGGCGGGGTTCGTGGCGCCGGGAACCTTCGTGCTCGCGCTGGTGTTCCTGACCTCGTTCATCCTCTACTACTTCGTCAACTGGAAGTACCTGTCGACCGTGTGGCCGCTGTCCTGACACGGGCCATGTTCTAGCGAATCGCAGCGGGCGGCAGGGGGCGGCGCGACGCGCCTCCGGAGCGCCGCCCCCTCCGTCCGCCTGCGACCGCCTGCAACCGCCCCTGCGAAGGAGCCCGCGATGAGCATCGACACCGCTCCCGCCGCCACCGTCCGAGCGCCACGCGCGATGACCGGCTGGCGTCTCGTGTTCGACCTTTTCAAGCTGCGCATCGGCATCGCGATCGGCGCCACCGCGCTCGCCGGCGTCGCGATCGCGCCCGGTGCGATCGACGCGTGGCGCGTGATCGCCGTCGTGCTGGCGGTGACGCTGGCGTCTGCCGCTGCAGGCGCATTCAACCAGTACGTCGAGCGCGACCTCGACCGCTCGATGCGGCGCACGCGCAACCGCGCGTTCGCCACCGGCCGGCTCACGGCCGGCCCCGTGTGGCCGCTCACGATCGGCGCCGTGTTCTTCGCCGGCGTCGGGCTCGCATGGCTTGCCGCCAACCCGATGGCCGCGCTCCACACCGCGCTCGGCGCGTTCACCTACGGCGTCGTCTACACGGTCTGGCTCAAGCGCCGGACCGCCTGGAACATCGTCATCGGCGGCGCGGCGGGCAGCTTCGCCGTGCTCGCGGGCGCCGCGGCGGTCGACGGAGGCGTTCCCGACGCGACCACGATCGCGTTCGCGGTCGTGCTGTTCCTGTGGACGCCGCCGCACTTCTGGAGCCTCGCGATCGCCTATCGCGACGACTACGCCGCCGCGCGCGTGCCGATGCTGCCGGTGGTCGTCGGCGACGCCGCCGCCGCACGCGCCGTCTTCGTGGGCGCGGCGATGCTCGTCGCCGCGTCGATCGTTCCTGCGTTCCTCGGCCTCTCGTGGCTCTACGCCGCGGCGGCGGTCGGAGGCGGCGCGCTCCTCATGTTGCGCACCGCGCAGCTCGCGCTCGAGCCGACGCGTGCCCGCGCGCTCGCGAGCTTCCACGCCTCGCTGATCCAGCTCTCGCTCCTGATCGTCGCGGCGGGGATCGAACCACTGCTCCGTGCCTGATCCCGCTCCCGATCCGAAGCACCTGAACCGGGTCCTGCTCGCCGCGGCTATCGGGCTCGTCCTGCTTCTCGTCTGGAACGTCGCGTTCGGCCAGGCGCTGCCGGCCGGCAGGACGATCGACCCGCGCGAAGCGGTTGCGACGAGCCAGGGCGCGATCGGGCGCACGGTCGGCGACCATCGGCTCACCGCGAGCGATGGCCGCGCGATCCGGATGTCGGACTTCCGCGGCAAGCCGCTCGTCGTCTCGTTCATCTACACCGGCTGCTTCCAGGTGTGTCCCACGACGACGAAATTCCTGGCCGAAGCGGTCGCAGAGGCGCGGCGCACGGTCGGCGACGACGGCTTCCGCATCATCACGATCGGCTTCAACCTGCCGTTCGACGCACCGGTCGCGATGGGCGAGTTCGCGCGCAAGCAGGGCATCGCCGACGCGCACTGGACGTTCGCGACGCCTTCGCCCGAATCGCTCGATGCCCTTGCGCGCGACATGGGATTCCAGTGGGTGCCGACCGCCGCCGGCTTCGACCACCTGACGCAGGCGACGATCCTCGACGGCGACGGCCGGGTGTTCCGGCAGGTGTACGGCGACAGCTTCGAGCTGCCGATGTTCGTCGCGCCGCTGCGCGAGCTCGTGCTCGGCGACCCGGCGCCCAGGAACGACGTGGCCGGCTGGATCGAGCGCGTGCGCATCCTGTGCACGGTCTACGATGCGCGCGCGGGGCGCTACCGCCTCAACTACGCGCTGTTCGTCGAGCTGTTCACCGGCTCGACGATCGTGATCGCCACGCTCTGGTATCTGATCTCGGCATCGCGCCGACGGCGCAGACCGACCGACGGCGAAACGCGTCCCGCCTAATCCAGATCAATTCGCCCGGGCGCCGCAGCGCGCAACATAGCCCGACTGCATTTCCGATTCGACCCCCCGGCCCGGGCGCATTGCCTCCGTCTGCGGCCGGGCTTTTTTTGGGCGTCCGCTTCGTTCACAATGTGAGCGACGCCGCGCCGCCCGACCCCTCCTGCCATGCTCCGCATCATCCACCATACCGGCCAAGCCGCGTTCCTCGCGGTCGAAAGGCTCTTCAATCGCGCATTCGGCGAGGCGTCGAACCCGTTCTACTACCTCGGCGCCATCTCCTACTACCTGCTGTGGATCGTCGTCGCGAGCGGGCTCTATCTCTACGCGTTCATGTCCACCGGCGTCTCGGAGGCATACCAGTCGATCGAGGCGATCACCCACAACCAGCGCTGGTTCGGCGGCATCCTGCGCAGCCTCCACCGCTACGCGTCCGACGGGATGATCCTGACGATGCTGCTGCACGTCGTGCGGCACTTCGTGTTCGACCACTACCGGGCGTTCCGGTGGTTCTCCTGGGTCTCGGGCGTCGTGCTCCTGTGGCTCGTCTACATGTCGGGCGTCAACGGCTACATGCTGCCGTGGGACCAGCTCGCGCAGTACGTCATCACGGCGAGCTTCGAGTGGCTCGACTGGCTGCCGATATTCAAGGGCACGCTGGTCCGCAACTTCATCACGCCCGACGCCGTGAACGACCGGCTGTTGTCGCTGCTGTCGTTCATCCACATCGGCTTCCCGCTGGGCGTGCTCGGGCTGCTCTGGGTCCACACGCAGCGCGCCCCGGGCGCCAAGACGAACCCGCCGCGATCGATAGCGATCCCGTTCACGATCGCGCTCGTCGTGCTGTCGATCGTGAAGCCCGCCGTTTCGCTCGAGCCGGCCGACCTCGCGAGCGCGCCCGTCGAGCTGGCGTTCGACTGGTTCTACCTGCCGGCGCTCGCGCTGCTCTACTACTGGGGGCCGACGGTCCTGTGGGCGGTCGTCGGCGGCGGCACGCTGTTCATGCTCGCGCTTCCCTGGCTGCCGCCCAAGCGCGGATCGAAGGTGGTTCGCCACGTCGCGGTGCGTCCGGACAACCGGATCGTCCCGGCGCGCCAGGGCGAGACGATCCTCGAAGCCGTGCTGCGCGAGGACATCAAGATGCCGTACGACTGCCGCAACGGCGGCTGCGGCCAGTGCAAGTGCACCGTCCTCTACGGCGACGTCGAGCTCGGCCCCTACCAGACGTCGGTGCTGTCCGACGAGGAGCGGCGCGCCGGCAAGGTGCTCGCGTGCATCACGACGCCCCTGACCGACATCGAGATCGAGTACGAGCCGATCGAGCTGCCCGGCGGCCTGAGGCCGAAGACGTGGCGCGCGAAGGTCGTGTCGATGGCGAAGGCGGCGGAAGACGTGATGATCGTGCATCTCGCGGTCGAGGGCGACGAGCCGCTGCTCTTCTACGCGGGCCAGTACATCAACATCGTGATGCCCGACGGCGTGAAGCGCGCGTTCTCGTTCGCGACCGCGCCGGGCGCGGGGCCGACCATCGAGCTGCAGATCCGGCGCGTCCCCGGCGGACGCTACACGACGCACGTGTTCGAGGAGATGAAGGTCGGCGACACCGTCGACTTCGAGGGGCCGCTGGGCTCGTTCTTCCTGCGCGAGGATTCGTCGAAGCCGATCGTGTTCGTCGCCGGCGCGACCGGCTTCGCGCCGGTCAAGAGCATGGTCGAGCACGCGTTCGCGACCGGCTTGAAGCGCAGGATGGTGCTCTACTGGGGCACGCGCACGCCGCGCGACATGTACGCACGCGAGCTGTGCGAGCAGTGGGCGAAGGATCACCCGGCCACGTTCAAGTTCGTGCCGGTGATCTCCGAGGCGACGCCCGAGGACGGCTGGACCGGCCGCACGGGCCTGGTGCACGAGGCGATCCTGGCCGACTTCCCGACGCTCTCCGGCCACCAGGTCTACGCGTGCGGCTCGGTGGCGATGGTCGAGGCTGCGCACCCGGCATTCCGCGCGCGCGGCATGGATCCGAACGACTGCTTCTCCGACGCGTTCCGGCTGTCGCCGCACCTCGCGAAGCGCGACGCCCGCGGAAGAGCTCGTCAAGCTCGGGGGGGCCTGAAGCGATGGGTGCACATCCGGTCAACAAGACCCTCAGCTACGCCGGGCAGGCGCTCGGCTACACGGCGTTCATCGCGGTACTGGCTTACTTCTCGACGTCGCCGCCCTACCGCCACCTGCCGCCCGACACCGCGCTCGTCAAGGTTTCGCTGCAGCATGCCGGTCAGCGGAAGGACGCCTGCCGAGAGCGCTCGGCAGAGGAGCTCGCCAAGCTCGCGCCCAACATGCGCCTCGCGACCGTGTGCCCGCGCGAGCGCGTGCCGGTCTCGGTCAGGGTCGAGCTCGACGGCAAGACGGTCGTCGACGTGTCCGTGCCGCCCTCCGGCCTCTCGCGGGATGGCAGTTCGACGCTCTACTACCGCGTGAACGTTCCCGCCGGCGAGCACCGTCTCGTCGCGAAGCTCGGGGACGCGCCCGCCGCGGGGTTCAACCACGTCAAGGACGCGACGGTGACGCTCAAGCCGGGCGCGATCCTGCTGCTCGACTTCGACGCCAAGGAGGGCGGCTGGCTGTTCCGTACCTGACGCCCCCCCGGTGTCAGGCACGTGCCCGACACCCGGAGGTGCGTCACTTCGGCGCGGCGCGCGCCAGTCGCGGAACACGTCGATGTCGAAGCCGTCCGGGTAGTAGAGGTAGCCCGGTGCGTGTCCCGGCGTGTCGGTGACGCCGTACTGCCAGACGATCTTCTTCGTCTTCCGGTCGACGACGATCACGCGATGGCGCAGGTCGTCCGCGATCAGGATGTCGCCGGTGTCGGGAAGCTCGCGAGCGAGCGAAGGATGGTCGAGCATCGCCTCGCCCTTCTCGACGAAGTACTCCCAGGTCACCTTCTTCGTCGCCGGGTCGAAGATCACCACGCGGCCCGGTTTCATGAAGTCGGCGACGATCACCTGCTTGCCGTCCACCGTCGGGAACGCATCCGACGGGTACCGGATCCGCGGTGCCGGCATGTCCCAGACGACCTTGCCCGCGCGGGTGATGCGCGTGATCCACGCGCCGCGGATCTCGCTGATCAGGATGTCGCCGTTGTCCATCGGCGTCGCGCCGTTGGGCGAGCCCAGGTACTGCGGCGGCTTGTGGTAGCAGTGCGTGCGGCCGGTCTTGCCCCACTGCGTCACGATCTTCTGCGTCGCCGGGTCGATGATGACGACGCGGCAGTTGCGGATGTCGGCGGTGAGGAACGTGCCGTCCTCGAGCAGGTGCGCGTCGTCCGGGTAGTTGAACTGCCCGGGACCCGAGCCGCCCTTCTCCGGCGTGCCGTACGTCCACGTGAGCTCGCGCTTCTCGTAGTCGACGATGTGGACGTCGTAGTTGTCCTCCTCGCTCACGGCGAGCCGCTTGCCGTCGGGCGAGAAGTTCACGTCCTCGTTGCCGCTGTAGATCGTGAGGTTCGGCGTCGGGAATTCCCAGACGATGCGCTTGTCGGGCGTGATCTCGATCAGCCGGTTGTTGCGGCGGTCGGCGATCAGGATCGGGTAGGGCAGCGGCTTCCCCCACGACGCCACCGGCTTCTTCCGGTCGCCGGTGACCGGCGGGATCGGCGGGAGCGTCGCGCCGCTCGACACGACGCCCGCGCCCTTCGGGTCGTCGATGCCCCCCGTCAATGCGACGTCAGGCGCGATGCGCGGAGCCTTGGCGGCCTTGTCCCGCGGCTTCGGCGGCCGGGGCCACCGTGGCGCCGGCGGCGCAGGCGACGACCAGCGCGAAGCTCGCGCGCTCGCGCGCGCACCGTGGCATCGTCGATTCATCGTCGTCTCCTCTTCGACCGTCGAGTTCGCAAGGTGTTGATCTGTACCGCAAATCGCAGGTTCCCGCCCGCCGCGTCGGCGCGCGGTTGATCGAGATCAACTAGCCGCAGGAGGGGATTAACGCAGGTCAAAGCGCCTCTCCCCCGGGCCTGCCGTACACTTGGCGCATGCCGGAGGCGCAGGACACCGTTCCGCGGACGGGCGGCGCGGACGCGCGTGCGCGCGAGCCCCTGCGCTCGCTTGCCCGCGCGCTGTTCGACCGCGTCGATACCTACTTCGACGCGGCTTTCGGCGCGCGCGCCAATCCCTGGCGCCTGCTGGGCGCGCTCGCCTGGTATCTGTTCTGGATCGTCGCGGCGACCGGCATCTACGTCTACGCCGCGTTCGACACGAGCGCCGCGGGCGCCTACCCGTCCGTCGAGCGCATCACCGCGAACGCCTGGCCGCTGTCGGGCCTCGCGAGGAGCCTGCACCGCTACGCGTCCGACGCGTTCATCCTGCTCACCGTGCTTCACCTCGCACGCGAATGGGCGCACCGGCGCTACGCGCACGTCCAGCGGTTCGCGTGGCTCACCGGCGTGGCGCTGCTGCTGTTCGTGTGGCTGTCGGGCATCGGGGGCTACTGGCTCGTCTGGGACCGGCTCGCGCAGTTCTCGATCATCGCGACCACCGAGTGGCTCGACGCGCTGCCGCTGTTCTCGGAGCCGCTCGCCGCGAACTTCGACGCCGACGCGAGGATCGGCGACCGCTTCTTCTCGCTGCTGATCTTCCTGCACATCGGCATCCCGCTCGGGACACTGGCGCTCATGTGGGTGCACGTGCAGCGCCTGCAGCGTCCGGCGACGCAGCCGCCGCGCGTGCTCGCGTGGGGTACGCTCGCCGCGCTCGTGCTGCTGTCGATCGCGCGTCCCGTGACGAGCGACGCGCCCGCCGCGCTCGCGGAAGTGCCGACGAATCTCGCGCTCGACTGGTTCTACCTCGCGCCGCACGTGATCCAGTACGCGTGGTCGCCGCTCGCGCTCTGGTCGATCGTCGGCGTCGCGACGACGGTGCTCGTGCTGCTGCCCTACCTGTCGCGCGCCGCGCGCGAACCGCGTCGCGCGGCCGCCGTCGTCGAGCTCGCGAACTGCAACGGCTGCCGGCGCTGCTTCGTCGACTGCCCGTACAACGCGGTCGAGATGGTGACGCGCACCGACGGCCGCCCGCACCCGTTCCAGGCGAGCGTGCGCGCGGATCTGTGCGCCGGGTGCGGCATCTGCGCCGGCGCGTGCCCGTCGTCGACGCCGTTCCGGTCGGTCGCCGAGCTGGTGACCGGCATCGACCTGCCGCAGAAGCCGGTCGGCGCGGCCCGCGCGACGCTCGAGCGCGAGCTCGCGCGCATCGTCGCGTCGCGCCGCGCCGCCGCCACGTCGTCGCCCCGCATCCTCGTCGTCGGCTGCGACGAGTCGATCGACGTCATCGCGCTGCGCTCGCCGGACACCGCCGCGATGACGCTGCTGTGCGCGGCGCAGCTCCCGCCGTCCTTCGTCGAGTACGCGCTGCGCAGCGGCGCCGACGGCGTGCTGGTCACCGGCTGCCGCGAGGGCGACTGCGTCTGGCGGCTCGGGCAGGAGTGGACGGCCGAGCGCTTCGCCGGCGAGCGGGCGCCGAAGCTGCGCGCCGCGGTGGCGCGCGAGCGCGTCCGCATCGCGTGGGCCGGCCGGCAGGACGCCGCACGGCTCGCGGCGGCGCTCGAGGCGTTCCGCGCCGACCTCGGATCGCTTCCCGCCGACGCGCGCGCTACACTCGTGCCGCCGAAGCGCGAGCAGCGGCTCGACGCCTCCGCCTGATCCTTCCGTCACGATGAAAGCGAACGTCACCGCGGCCTCGTCCGCCGACGCGCCGGTCGCGCACCTCGCGGTCGACATCGCGTTCGGCCACTACGCGCTCGCCGTGCCGCGCGACGCCCGCGCGCGGCTCGCGATCGGCTGGCTCGCGCTCGGCGTCTCGGCGCTCGCCGCGTCCGGGCTGCTCGCCGTGTTCCTCGCGCTCGCGCGCACGCCCGGCGTGAACCGCTTCCTGCCCGCCGGCGACTTCTTCCGCACCGTGCTCGTCGCGCACGTCGACCTGTCGGTGCTGGTCTGGTTCGTATCGTTCGCAGGCGCCGTGTTCACGCTGAACAGCACGCCGCGGGCGCTCGCGGTCGGCCGCGCCGCGCTGGCGCTCGCCGTGCTCGGCGCGGTGGCGATCGCGGTCGCGCCGTTCCTCGACCCGGCCGCGCCGATCATGGCGAACTACATCCCGGTGATCGACGGCCCGGTGTTCAAGGGCGGGCTCCTGGTGTTCGCCGCCGGCGCCACGCTGCTCGTCGCGCGCGGGCTCTTCGCGTCGCCGCTCGTCGGCGTGCGGCTCGACGGCGCGGGGACGCTGCGCTTCGGCGTGAATGCGGCGATCGTCGCCGGCGCCGTCGCGCTGATCGCGTTCGCCTGGTCGCTGCTCGCGGTTCCGCGCGACCTCGAGGCGCGCGCCTACTACGAGCTCGCGTTCTGGGGCGGCGGCCACGTGCTCCAGTTCGCGTGGACGCTGATGCTGCTCGTCGCGTGGCTGCTGCTCGCCGACGCGTCGGGCGTGCGCGTGCCGATCTCGCCGCGCGTCGTCGCGCTGCTGTTCGGCATCCAGCTGGTCGCGGTGTTCGCGACGACGCTCGTCTACCTCGCCTACGACGTCACCTCGGTCGAGCACCACCGGCTGCAGACCTGGCTCATGCGCATCGGCGGCGCGCTCGCGATCCCCGTGGTCGCGGCCGCCGTCGCCCTCGGGCTCGCGAGGCGCGCGCGCGGCGGCCCGGTGCCCGTGCAGGCGCGACCGCTGCTCGCCGCGCTCGTCGTGTCGCTCGCGCTGTTCGGCACCGGCGGCATGATCGGCTTCCTGATCGAGGGCAGCAACGTCAAGATCCCGGCGCACTACCACGGCGCGATCGTCGGCGTGACGATCGCGTTGATGGGGCTCACTTACTGGCTGCTGCCGCGGCTGGGCGCCGCCGCGCCGCGCGCGAAGCTCGCGGTCTGGCAGTCGGTGCTCTACGGCGCGGGCCAGGTGATGCACATCTCCGGGCTGCTCTGGTCGGGCGGCTACGGCGTGCAGCGCAAGGTCGCCGGTGGCGAGCAGGTGCTGCGAACGACGAGCGAGATCGCCGGGATGGGACTGATGGGCGCGGGCGGGCTCGTCGCGGTGATCGGCGGCGTGATGTTCGTCGTCGTCGTCGCGCTCGCGGTCCGCGACCGGCCGAGGGCACGATGAGCGGCCGCGCGCTCGCCCGCCGGCTCGCCCTCGCCGCGACGGTGCTGGTGTTCCTCGTGCTCGTCGCGAGTGCGTGGCTGCGCCACTCGGCGGCGGGTCTCGGTTGCGCGGACTGGCCCGGCTGCTACGCCGCGATCGTCGACACGGTCGAGACGCCGCTGCCGGGAACCGTGCTCGCGCGGCTCGTGCACCGGTTCGCCGCCTCGGGTGCGCTGGTGCTGATCGGGCTCATCGCCTTCCTCGCGCTGCGGCCGGCGAGCGACTACCCGGTCGAGCGGAAGCTCGCGTGGCTCGCCCTTGCGATCGCGCTGGCGCTGGCCGCGCTCGGCATCTGGACGCCCGGCGCGCGCGTGCCCGCCGTCGCGATCGGCAACCTCGTCGGCGGGTTCGCGCTGTTCGCATCGCTCGCGGCGCTGTCCGCACGGTTGCGCGAACAGGGGCCGGGTGTGGCCGGATCGGCGATCGCGCTCGTCGCGCTGGTCGTCGTGTTCGCGCACGTCATGCTGGGCGGGATGATCGGCGCGCAGTTCGCGGTGACCGCGTGCCCCCCTGCGCTCGCGTGCCCGTCGGCCGACTTCTCCACGCTCACGGGGTCGGGCATCCTCGATCCGCTGCGACCGACCTCGATCGTCGACGGCCGCGCGCGCGCGCCGGCCGGCGCGGATGCGCTGATCGTGCTGCACCGGCTGGCGTCGATCGCGGTCGTGGTTCTCGCGCTCGCCGCCGCGTGGACGGTGCGCGCCGACCGTGCCCGCGCCGCCACGATCCTGGTCTGCGCGCTGGGCGCGTTCGCGATGGGCGTGGCGGCGACGCTACGCCAGCCTTCGCTGGTCGGAACCGTCGCGCACAATGCGTTCGCGGCGCTGCTCGTGGCGGCGCTCGCCGGCGCGGCGGCCGCGCGGCAACGCTGACCGGAGCGGTTGACGAGGCCGGGTGGGCGCGTAGGTCCCCGTTCCCGACGAACGCACTCGCCGGCCCGGCGCGCGCCGGTCCCGTCCTGTCCCATCAGCAACGCCGACCGGGAGGTCCGATGTCCGCACGCACCCCCGAAGAGCTGTGCAGCCAGTTCACGCAGCGCTTCTCCACCGGAGATCTCGACGCGCTGGTCGCCCTCTACGAACCGCAGGCGGTGCTGCTGCCTCAGCCGGGCCACGTCGCGCGCGGTCACGCGGCGATCCGCGAGTCGCTCGCCGCGTTCCTCGCGATGCGCGGCACGTTCCGGATGTCGCCGCCCAGCGTCATCCACGCCGACGGCATCGCGTTGCTGTACGCGGACTGGACGCTGGACGCGAAGGCGCCGGACGGCAGCCCGATCCAGCTCACGGGACAGACGACCGACGTCGCGCGGCGGCAGCCGGACGGCCGCTGGCTCTACGCGATCGACAGCCCGTTCGGCGCGGGCGGCCTCTGACCTCCGGTGTCAGGCACCGTGCCTGACACCGTGCCTGACACCGATCTAGGCTCGCACCGCCACGCCCGGCACGCGCTCGCGCAATCGCGCGAGCAGCGGCTCGCCGAGGACGCGCCGCACGGCGACGCGGCGACCAGCGCCTCGTCCGCGCAGCCGGTCGGCCGAAACGGCTGCAGCACCCATCGGCGCACACCGAGCGAGGCGAGCTCGTCGGCGAGACGCACGAGCGCGTCGTCCGGCACGAGATCCGGATGCACGGTCGTCCGGACCTCGTAGTCGACACCCGACGCCGCGACGAGCCGCAGGCTCGCCCCGGCGGCGGCGCCGCTGCCTCCGATGCCGGTGACCGCCGCATAGCCGCTCGCCGGCGCCTTCACGTCGAGCCCGATCCAGTCGACGTCGTCGATCACCTCGTCGAGCCGGCGCGGGTACGCGCCGCCCGTGTGCAGGCCGATCGCGAAGCCGCGGCCTGCCACCTCGCGCATCGCGGGCCCGAGCGCCGCGTGTGCCGTCGGCTCGCCGCCCGAGAACACCACCGCGTCGAGGAGCCCGCGGCGGCCCTCGAGCCACGCGAGCGTCGACGGGTAGTCGCGCGCCACGGGCCCGATCGCGGGCTGGAGGTGCGGGTTGTGGCAGTAGCCGCAGCGCCACGGGCAGCCCTGCAGGAACAGGACCGCCGCGAGCCTGCCGGGCCAGTCGGTCGTCGAGAACGGCGTGACGCCGCCGATGCGCAGGCCTGCCGGATCGCGCACGTCGTTCGCGGGCCCGCGCTCAGCGCGCACGGCAGACCCCTCCGGCGTCACAGATGCGGCTGCGCGCACGCCTCGGTGAAGAAACGCCGCTCGGCATGCTCGCCCTTCTTGCCGATGTTGAACGACGCGACGGGCCGGTGGTAGCCCATCACGCGCGTCCACACCTCGCAGCGCTGCCGCTCGTCGTCGGCGAGCGTGATCGTCGCTTCGGCGATGCGGCGGATGTCGGTCATGTCGTTCATCTCGTTCCCTCCTGTCCGGGATGGCCGGAGTCGCTCCGGCGTTCGCGTCGTTCGTTCGTCGTGCGTCCCGCGCTCACGCGGCGAGCTTGCGGCGCTTCTCCTCGAGGCGCTCCTGGTCGCACTTCGGGCAGTACTCGTGCTCGCCCGCCAGGTAGCCGTGCGACGGGCAGATCGAGAACGTCGGCGTGATCGTGATGTAGGGCAGCCGGAAGCGCTCGAGCGAGCGGCGCACCAGCGCCTTGCACGCGTCGGGCGAGGAGACGCGCTCGTTCATGTACAGGTGCAGCACGGTGCCGCCCGTGTACTTCGACTGCAGCTCCTCCTGCCGCGCGAGCGCCTCGAACGGGTCGTCGGTGAACCCGACCGGCAGCTGCGAGCTGTTCGTGTAGTACGGCGTCCCGGTGGTGCCCGCCTGCAGGATGTCGGGCCAGCGCTTGCGGTCCTCCTTGGCGAACCGGTAGGTCGTCCCCTCGGCGGGCGTCGCCTCGAGGTTGTACATGTGGCCGGTCTCCTCCTGGAAGCCGCGGATGCGCATGCGCACGTGGTCGAGCAGCCGCACCGCGAACGCGTGGCCCTCGGGCGTCGTGATGTCGTGCGCGTCGCGCGTGAAGTTGCGGATCATCTCGTTGATCCCGTTCACGCCGATCGTCGAGAAGTGGTTGCGCAGCGTGCCGAGGTAGCGCTTCGTGTACGGGAACAGCCCCTGGTCGATCAGGCGCTGGATCACCTTGCGCTTGACCTCGAGGCTGTCGCGCGCCCAGCCGAGCAGCTCGTCCAGCCGCGCGTAGAGCCCGGCCTCGTCGCCGGCGTGCGTGTATCCCAGCCGCGCGCAGTTGATCGTGACGACGCCGAGCGACCCGGTCTGCTCGGCGCTGCCGAAGAGCCCGTTGCCGCGCTTCAGGAGCTCGGTCAGGTCGAGCTGCAGGCGGCAGCACATCGACCGGATCATGTTGGGCTTGAGCTCCGAGTTGAGGAAGTTCTGGAAGTACGGCAACCCGTACTTCGCGGTCATCGCGAACAGCGCCTCGCAGTTCGGGTGGTCCCAGTCGAAGTCCGGCGTGATGTTGTAGGTCGGGATCGGGAACGTGAACACGCGCCCCTTCGCGTCGCCCTCGGTCATCACCTCGATGTAGGCGCGGTTGATCATGTCCATCTCGGCCTGCAGCTCGCCGTAGGTGAACGGCATCTCGCAGCCGGCGATCACCGGCACCTGCTCGCGCAGGTCCTCCGGGCAGGTCCAGTCGAAGGTCAGGTTCGTGAACGGCGTCTGCGTGCCCCAGCGCGACGGCACGTTCAGGTTGTAGATCAGCTCCTGGATGCTCTGCTTGACCGCGTCGTAGCTCATGCCGTCGGCGCGGATGTACGGCGCCATGTACGTGTCGAACGAGGAGAACGCCTGCGCCCCCGCCCATTCGTTCTGCAGCGTGCCGAGGAAGTTGACGATCTGGCCGACCGCGCTCGACATGTGCTTGGCCGGCCCCGCCTCGACCTTGCCCGGGACGCCGTTCAGGCCTTCGAACAGGAGCCTGCGCAGCGACCAACCGGCGCAGTAGCCCGCGAGCATGTCGAGGTCGTGGACGTGGACGTCGCCGTCGCGGTGCGCGCGGCCGATCTCGGGCGAGTACACGTGCGACAGCCAGTAGTTGGCGACGACCTTGCCCGAGACGTTGAGGATCAGCCCGCCGAGCGAGTAGCCCTGGTTCGCGTTCGCGTTGACGCGCCAGTCCTTCTGCTCGAGGTACTCGTCGATCGACGCGGCGACGTCGACCAGCGTCTTCTTCTGGTCGCGCAGCCGGGCGTGCCGCTCGCGGTGGACGATGTAGGCGCGCGCGGTGTCGAACCAGCCGGCGGCGGCGAGCGTTCGCTCGACCGTGTCCTGGATCGCCTCGATCCCCGGTTCACCGGGGTTGTCGCGCAGCGCGAGCGCGAGGCCGACCGCGTCGGCGAGCCGGTCAGCCTCCACCTTGCCGAACTCGCCGGTCGCGGCGCCGGCGCGCTCGATCGCCGAGGCGATCTTCGACAGCTGGAACGGCGCGCGGCGCCCGTCGCGCTTGATCATCGCGCGCGGCAACGCGAGTCCCGCCCCGGTCGCAGCCGTTGGTTCCGCGGTCGTCTCCTCCATCGTCTTCTCCCTGATGCGGCGCAACATCGCCCCTTGCCGCAAACCACAAGATGTTGGGGTGGGAGGGGAGCCTAGCCGCGAGGGGTTGTGGGTCGCAACGACCGCTCGTCTCCTGTCCGGGTTTTCTTGACCCGGGTCAAGAAAATCGACGCGAGGTGTTGCGCCGACCTTGATCAGGCTCGAAAGCGCGGTGCCGGACGCTTCAGTAGAATGCGGCAATGCACCAAAGCTCCCTACGCCGCCCGGCCGCCTGGGTCGCGCTCGCCGCGATGCTCGCCGCGCTCGCCCTGCCCGCGCACGCGATGCCGTCGCGGGCCGCGATGGCCGGCGTCGGCGGCGACCTCTGCGTCGGCGGCAAGATCGTGCCCGCCTCGCCGGCCGACGCCGGCGCGGCGCATGGGTGCAACGCGTGCTGCGGGTCGACCGCCTCGGCGCCGCCGCGCGCGTCTGCGTCCGACCCGGTTACCCCGGTCGCGCAGTCGCGCAGTGCGGTCGCGGAAGCCTCGGCGTTCCCGACTGCCGTGGTGCGCGCCGCGCTGGCGCGCGCACCGCCCGCCTGATCCGTCTTCGCAGCGCAGCGGGCATGCCCGCCGTCGTCGCGCCGGCCCCGTCGCCGGCGTCCGCCGCCTCCCGCGGCACCGGATCAGCACAGGAATCGCCATGACCCTCGTACGCACGATCGTCCTCGCCGCCGCGCTCGCCGCGGCGCCCGCCGCCCTCGCCCAGGTCGCCGTCACCGACGCCTGGGTGCGCGGCACCGTCGCCAGCCAGAAGGCCACCGGCGCGTTCATGCAGCTCAAGTCCGCGTCCGACGTCTCCCTCGTCGGGGCATCGTCGCCCGTCGCCGGCATCGTCGAGATCCACGAGATGAAGATGGACGCCGGCGTCATGCGGATGTCCGCGATCGCCGCGCTGCCGCTGCCCGCGGGCAAGACCGTCGAGCTCAAGCCCGGCGGCTACCACGTGATGCTGATGGCGCTGAAGGCCCCGCTCAAGGAAGGCGACGCGGTCCCGGTCACGCTGACGTTCAAGGACAAGGACGGGCGCGAGTCGGCGGTCGTGGTCAACGCGCCCGTGAAGTCGCTGACCGCGGCGCCGGCAACGGCCCCCGCGCACGCCAAGCACTGACGCGGTCGAGGGACGGGGCCGGCCGCCGCCGCCGGCCCCGCGTCGCACTTCGCCTCGGAGCGCGCGCTGCGCGATGATGGCGGGGGCGCCCGGCGGGGTCCGGGTTCGCCTCCGCCACGATGAACCTCTCCGCCATCGGACCCGGCGCCTGGCTGGGCATCGCGCTCTTCGCCGCCTACCTGGCGTGGCTGGGCGTTTTCTTCGCGTCCGTGCGCCCGCGCGTGATGGCAGCGCTCGGCCGCCGCCTGAAGGTCGACGTGCGCGAGTCGACCGACCTCCTCGACGCCGGCACCTACGACATCGAGGGCCAGGGCGCGACGCTGCCGAAGACCGGCGCCGTGTACGCCGCGGACCTCGCGTTGCTCCTCGTCGGAACGGTGGGCGCCGCGGCGCTCGTGTTCGTTCCGGCGTTCATCATCGCGGAGAGCGGCGCGCTGCTGCCGCTCGAAGGCAGGATCACCGGGCGCAGCGTCGCGATGCAGGTCGCCGGGACCGCGACGATGGCGCGAGGGTCGGGGAAGTCGAGGCTCGCCATGGATGTGGTCAACGACGGCCGCGAGGCCCTCCGGCAATGTCGTGCGACGGTCGACGGCTACACGTCGCGCAATGGCTATCTGCACGGCAGCTCCGCGTGGTTCGAGGTCGCGCCGGGCGAACGCCGGGCGGTCGAGGTCGCGCTCGATGCGGTCGAGCCGCCCGCGGGCGGGCATCGGTTCCGCGTGAAGGTCGAGTGCGCGAACGAGCGGCTGGCGGTGGCGGACGCGGTGCTCGGCGTGCAGGCCAGCGAGTAGCGAAGGAAGCGTCGGGCTGAAGCCCGACCCACAACACCGCGTGCGCCGCCCTGTGGGTCGGCCTTCAGGCCGACGCTTCTCGCTCGTCGCAGCAAACCCCGTCGGGCTGAAGCCCGACCCACAACACCGCGTGCGCCGCCCTGTGGGTCGGCCTTCAGGCCGACGCTCGCGCGCCACCCGTCGGGCTGAAGCCCGACCCACAGCTGGCTACTACTTCCGCAGCGCGTCGATCCCCTCGGCGACGCCCGCCAGCGTCAGCGGGAACATCTTCGGACCGAGCGCCCGCAGCACGATCTGCGTCGACCGCGTGTACTCCCACGCGCGCGAAGGCTCGGGGTTGAACCAGATCCGGTGCCTGAAGTGCTCGAACAGCCGGCCGAGCCAGGCGAGCCCGGGCTCGTCGTTGTTGTACTCGACGCTGCCGGCGACCTCGAGGAGCTCGTACGGGCTCATCGCCGCGTCGCCGACGATCACGACGCGCCAGTCCGGCCCGTAGGTGCGGATGAGATCGAGCGTCGACACGCGCTCGGTGCGGCGGCGCGCGTTGTCGCGCCAGACGTGGTCGTAGATGCAGTTGTGGAAGTAGAAGTGCTCGAGGTGGCGGAACTCGCTCTTCGCGGCCGAGAAGAGCTGCTCGCAGACCTCGACGTGCGGATCCATGGACCCTCCGACGTCGAGGAACAGCAGCACCTTGACCCGGTTGCGCCGCTCGGGCTGGAGCTTGAGGTCCAGCCAGCCGGCGTTGCGCGCCGTGCCCTCGATCGTGCCGTCGAGGTCGAGCTCCTCGGGAACGCCCTCGCGCGCGAACTTGCGCAGGCGCCGCAGCGCGACCTTGAGGTTGCGCGTGTTGAGTTCGACGCTGCCGTCGAGGTTCGCGAAGTCGCGCGCGTCCCACACCTTGACCGCGCTCCTCGCGCGCCCCTCGGCCTGGCCGATGCGAATCCCCTCGGGGTTGTAGCCGTACGCGCCGAACGGGCTCGTGCCGCCGGTGCCGATCCACTTGCTGCCGCCCGCGTGGCGCTCCTTCTGCTCCGCGAGCCGCTGCTTGAACGTCTCCATCAGCTTGTCGAAGCCGCCGAGCGCCTCGATGCGCCGGCGGTCCTCGTCGGACAGCGTGCGCATGAACTCCTTCTTCAGCCATTCCTCCGGAATCTGCGCGCGGATGTCGAAGATCGCGTCGATGCCCTTGAAGTAGCTGCCGAACGCGAGGTCGAAGCGGTCGAAGTGCTGCTCGTCCTTGACGAGCGTCATGCGCGAGAGCGCGTAGAAGTCGTCGATCGAGAGCGACACGACGCGCGCCTCGAGCGCCTCGAGCAGCGTCAGGAACTCGCGCGTCGACACCGGCAGCTTGAACGACTTGAGGTGCAGGAAGAAGTCGACCAGCATGGCGAAGGACCTCAGCCGACCAACAGCCCGACCGCGACGAACGCCGGCGTCGCGAGGTTCACCATCACGTTGCGCCCCATCGCCGGCAGCAGCGCCTTCACGTCGTCGGGGTGGCGGAGCACGTCGCGCGCCGCGGGAATCGCGAGCGTGAGCGTCACGAGCCCCAGCAGGCACGGCCACGGAAGCGCGCCAGCGAGGACGCCCGCGACGAGCGAGAGATACGCGAGCGCGTAGAGCGCCACGAACACGCGCGCCGCCCGGGGGCGGCCCCATGCGATCGGCAGGTGCCGCCGCCCGGCCTCGCGGTCCGCCTCGACGTCGGGGAACTGGTTCAGAAGCAGCAGCGCGCTGACGAGGAAGAACGGCACCAGCGCCGCGACGCCCGCCGCGGTGTCGTAGCGGCCCGCGACCGCGATGTGCGTCCCGACGACCATCAGCGGCCCGAAACCCAGCCCCGGCGCGACGAGGCAGGCGTAGGGGCTCGTGCGTGATCCAGCTCGTGTACGCGACGATCAGCACGACGCCGGCGACGCCCAGCGGCGCGAGCACCGTGCCGCGCACCGAGACGAGCCAAAGCCCGATCGTCGCCACGATCGCCAGCGCCACGACGGCGATCGCGAGCGCGAGGGGCGCGGCCGACGGATCCGCGGGCAGCGCGCCGCTGCCCCCGGAGAACGGCGTGCGCTGCGTGCGCAGGTCGAGCCCGCTGCGGAAGTCGAGGTATTCGTTGAACGCGTTGACGCTGACGTGCGCAGCCAGCGCGGCGACGAGCGAGAGCGCGGCGAGCGGCCACGCGACGCGGCCTTCGGCGTGCCACGCGGTCGCGACGCCGAGCGCCACGCAGACGAGCGACAGCGCGAGGAACGGGACGCGCATCGGGCCGAGGCGGGATGCGGTGCTCAACGGTTCCTGGCGAGCGCGCACGATGCCGTCGCCTCCGCTCCGCCGTTCGAATCGGCCCGACACTACGCCGCGACGCGCTGCCTGTGCCGCCGGTCAGCCGCGCGGCAGCGCTCGAGCTGGAAGCCCAGGTGCTTCCTCACGGCCGGCCATTCGCTGTCGATGATGCTGAACACGACGGTGTCGCGCCTGACGCCGTCGCTGCCCAGCTGGTGGTTGCGCAGCACGCCGTCCTGCTTCGCGCCGAGCCGGGCGATCGCGGCGCGGCTCGCCTGGTTGAACCAGTGCGTGCGGAACTCGACGGCGATGCAGCCGAGCTTCTCGAACGCGTGGGTCAGCAGCAGCAGCTTGCACTCGGTGTTCAGCGGCGTGCGCTGCACGCGCTTCGCGTACCAGGTGTGGCCGATCTCGACCCGGCGGTTCGCGACGTCGACGTTGAAGAACCGCGTGCAGCCGACGACGGCTCCCGTCGCGTCGCGCACGGCGAACGGCATCGCGTCGAAGCGCTCGCGCATGTCGAGCGCGGTCGCCACGTACTCGCCCATCTTCTGCGGCGACGCGACGCCCGTGTACCAGAGCTGCCAGAGCTCGCCGTCGCTCGCGGCTTCCGCGAGCGGCGCGACGTGCGACGCGTCGAGCGGCTCGAGCGTCGCATGGTTCCCGACAAGTGTGACTGGCTCGATGAATCGCGCCATCCGCACCCCCTGTGGGTCGGGCTTCAGCCCGACGTCTCTTGCCCCTGTGGGTCCGGCTTCAGCCGGACGCCCTTTGTCACTCGAAAGCCGTCGGGCTGAAGCCCGACCCACAACAGCATCCCGGCGCCGCCTCGAGCTTCATTGCGGGTCCGACTTCCGCCGGACGCCTTTCCCGCCCCGCTCATCGCCCGGTCCGCGCCATGAACGCCACGCGCTCGAACAGGTGCACGTCCTGCTCGTTCTTGAGCAGCGCGCCGTGCAGCGGCGGGATGAACACCTTGCGGTCGCCGCTCTTCAGCGCCTCGGGCGGGATGTCCTCGGCGAGCAGCAGCTTCAGCCAGTCGAGGAGCTCGGAGGTCGACGGCTTCTTCTTGAGGCCCGGCACCTCGCGCAGGTTGAAGAACACCTCGAGCGCCTCGGCGAGCAGCGCCTTCTTCAGTCCCGGGTAGTGGACGTCGACGATGCGCGTCATCGTGTCCTTGTCCGGGAAGCGGATGTAGTGGAAGAAGCAGCGGCGCAGGAACGCGTCGGGCAGCTCCTTCTCGTTGTTCGACGTGATGACGACGAGCGGCCGGTGCCTCGCGCCGATCGTGCGGTGGAGCTCGTAGACGTAGAACTCCATCCGGTCGAGCTCGCGCAACAGGTCGTTCGGGAACTCGATGTCCGCCTTGTCGATCTCGTCGATCAGCACGATCGCGGGCACCTCGCACTCGAAGGCCTCCCACAGCACGCCCTTCTTCACGTAGTTCGCGATGTCGGCGACCTTCGACTCGCCCAGCTGCGAATCGCGCAGGCGCGAGACCGCGTCGTACTCGTAGAGCCCCTGCTGGGCCTTGGTCGTCGACTTGACGTGCCACTGGTAGAGCGGGCGCCCGAGGCTCCGGGCCACCTCCTCGGCGAGCAGCGTCTTGCCGGTGCCGGGCTCGCCCTTGACCAGCAGCGGGCGCTCGAGCGCGAGCGCGGCGTTCACCGCGAGCTTCAGGTCGTCGGTGGCGACGTAGGTGTCGGTGCCTTCGAATCTCATGGCGCAATGGTAGCCGAATCAGCGGATCGCCGCCTCCAGCAGCCACAGCGCGCCCATGCCGGTCGCCAGCGTCTTGAGCGTGCTGCGGGTGTAGAACGCGACGACAGCGGCAACGATCGCTGCCGGGATGCGCGGGTTGACGCCGGCAATCGTGCCGGCCCACGACGGCGCGAGCACCATCGGCAGCACGAGGGCGGTCAGCATCGCGGCCGGGACGAACCTCAACGCGCGCGCCAGGAGCGGCGGCATCTCGCGGCTCGCGAAGAACGCGATGAACGACAGGCGCGACAGGTAGTTGAGCGCGCCGACCGCGACGATCACGACCCAGAGCTTCAGCGCGCCTTCCATCGCTCCCCCGCGAGGTCGACGAGCGTGCCAGCGACGATGCCGATCAGGCCGGCGGCGATCAGGTTGAGGCGCATCGGCAGCCCGCCCAGCCCGAGGACCGCGACGCCCGCGCACAGCGGCGACGACCGACGGCACGCTGCGGAACAGCGGCGCGACGAGCGCGATGAAGCACAGCGGAACCGCGAAGTCGAGCGACCACGACGGCGGGATCGACGCGCCGGCGAAGTACCCCATCATGTTGGTCGCCACCCAGTTCGCCCACACCGCGATGCCGCTGCCGAGGAAGTGGAGCCCGCGCCGCGGGCGTCCTCCGATGCGTCGAACTTGCGGATCGCCGCGGCGAACGCCTGGTCGGTAAGCAGGAACGCGAGCCCCCGCTGCCAGTTCACCGGCAGCCGCCCGCATGTACGGCGCCATCGCGGCGCTGTACATGAGGAAGCGCAGGCCCAGCACGAAGCAGGTGAGCACGATGATCGCGATCGGCGCATTCGCCGCGTAGAGCTGGACGGCGAGGATCTGCGCAGCCCCCGAGAAGATGAAGAGCGCCATGCCGAGCGCGGCGAGCCAGTCCGCGCCCGCCGCCGCCGCGCCGACCCCGCAGACGACGCCGAACGGCACCAGGCCGACGCAGGCGGGCAGCATGTCGACGAAGCCCCGCGGAATTCCTTCCTGGTGGCGAGGAGGTGGCGCATGGGGAAGGGCGGGCGCGGGAACGCCTGGAACGGGGACGGGGAGACGGCAGTTCTCCTTCGGGGCGAGTGATTCTTACGCGAACCGCGCCAGCCGGATCGGGCCGCATCGGCCGATCGCCGCGGCGCTCGGTGACGCGCTGCGCTGATATGCTCCCGGCCAACCTCCCCCCCCCCACCCCCCCCCCCCCCCCCCCGCCCCCACCCCGCCCCCCCCCCCCCCCCCCCCCCCCGCCCCCCCCCGGCCCCCAGGGCCCCCCCCCCCCGGCGGGGCCCGCCCCCCCCCCCGGGTTCCCCCCCCTCCCCCCCCCCTCGGTTTCCCCCCGGGGAAAGCCCCCCCCCCCCGGGGGCCCCCCCCCCCCCCCCCCCGGAGCCCCCCCCCCTCCCCCCCCCCCCCCCGCGGCCCGCCCGCCCCCCGCCCCGGGCCCCCCCCCCCCCCCGGTTGGCCGGCCCCTCCCTCCCCCCCCGCCCCCCCGCGCGGGCGGGCACGCCGATGGATCGCCCGGCATGCAGGATGCGAGGCCTGCGGAGAATGCGGGCAGAAAAAGCGCCGGCTGAAGCCGGACCCACAGGAGCGCCGCGCGGGTAGCATGTTCCGATGATCGATCCGCAACCGGGGTTCGTGCGCCTCGTCGCCGGCGACGCCGTCGTCGAGATCGCGCCGTCCGTCGGCGGCGCGATCGCGTCGTTCACGCTGGACGGCGCCGACATCCTCCGGCCGACGCCGCAGGACGCACGCGCCGAGGGCAACGTCCGTTCGTTCGCCTGCTACCCGCTCGTCCCTTACTCGAACCGCATCGCGAATGCCCGCATCGCCTTCGACGGACACGAGCACGCGCTCGCGCGCAACTTCGGCGAGTCGCCGCACTCGATCCACGGCATCGGCTGGCAGCGCGCGTGGTCGGTCGTGTCGTCGTCGGACGCGGGCGTCCAGCTCGCGCTCGATCACGACGCGCTCGGCGACGCCGCGACATCGTGGCCCTGGCCGTTCCGCGTGCTGCAGACGTTCGCGCTCGAGCGCTCGGCGCGCGGGGCGACGCTGTCGGCGAGGCTGGCGATCGAGAACGCGGGTCCGCACGCGTTCCCGTTCGGCCTGGGCTGGCATCCGTTCTTCCCGAAGCCGCCGGGCACGACGCTTGCGTTCGCCGCGACTCATGTCTGGAAGAGCGACCCGACGCAGATCCCCAGCGCGCGCGTCGCCGTGCCCGACGCGTGGCGCTTCGATCCGCCGCGCCCGCGCGGCGAGGTCGAGCTCGACCACGTGTTCGAGCCCGCGACCGGCATCGCGACGATTCGCTGGCCCGCGTGCGGGCTCGAGGTCTCGATCGACGCGGACCGGGCGCTCGACCGGCGCGTCGTGTTCGTGCCGCCGGGGCGCGACTACCTCGCGTTCGAGCCGGCGACCCACATGACCGACGCGTTCAACCGCGCCGAACGCGGCGAGCGGGGGACCGGCACCCGCCTCCTGCCTCCCGGCGCCTCGTTCTCCTGTACGATGCGGCTCGAGGCGAGTGCGGCCGCCTGAGCGGATCCCCGACATGCCCGAATCCCCGTTCCGGTGCGTGCTGGACGTCAAGTCGAAGCTCTCCGAGAGCCCGACCTGGTCCGCGGACGAGCAGGCGCTCTGGTTCGTCGACATTGTCGCGCCGTCGCTCCACCGTTTCGATCCGGCCACCGGCGCGCACGCAGTGATGCCGATGCCGTCGTCGATCGGCTGCATGGGGCTGCGCGCGCAGGGCGGTGTCGTCGTCGCGTTGCGCGACGGCGTCTGGCTCGCCGATGCGCATGGCCGCCTGGAGCGCAAGGTCGCCCAGGCGCCCTACGATCCCGACCACCACCGCTTCAACGACGGCCGCGTCGATCCGCAGGGGACGATTCTGGATCGGCACGATGAACGAGCGGCGCGACGCCGCCAGCGCGGCGCTCTACCGGCTCGACGCGGACCACGCGTTCCACCGCGTGATCGACGGCATCACGGTGAGCAACGGCCTCGCGTGGAGCCCCGACCGGCGCACGATGTACCACGCCGACACGCCCGCGCTCACGGTGCGCGCTTACGACTTCGACCCGGCGAGCGGGATGCCGTCGAACCCGCGCACGTTCGCGCGCTGGGAGCGCGAGACCGACCGCCCGGACGGCGCCGCGGTCGACAGCGCGGGACAATTACTGGATCGCGCACTTCCGGGGCGGCAAGGTCGTCGAGATCGATCCGTCGGGACGCACAGTGCGCGAGATTCCGTTCCCGGCGATGTGCCCGACGATGTGCGCGTTCGGCGGCCCGGACCTGAAGACGCTCTACGCGACGAGCGCGCGCCAGGACCGGCCGGCCGACGAACTCGAGCGCTTTCCGCAATCGGGCGGCGTGTTCGCGATGCGCGTCGACATCCCCGGCCTCCCGGAGCCGCGCTACGCAGGCTGACACCCCCATGACCGATCCGACCGCATTCCTGAGGCTCGACGCCCCGAACAGCCTCGGCTCGACGGCAACCGGCGCGTCGTTCGCCACGTCGACCGGCGACGTGCTCGAGGTGTCGTGCTACGGGCCGGGCGTGTTCCGCCTGCGCGCCGGCCCGAACACGCGCCCCGACTACGGCATCGTGACCGGGCGGGTCAAGCCGTGCAGAGATCGCGCAACCGGCGCCCGACACCTGGACGTTCACGTCGGGCGACTCGACGCTCGAGCTCGCGGGGTCGCCGCTCGCGTTCCGGCTGCTGTGGAAGGGCAAGCCGGTGACCGGGTCGATCACCGACCGGCATTTCCGCGGCGTCACGCGACTGCCCGCGTTCGGTCGGGCGCGCGGCGCCGCACTGGATCGCCTCGCTCGCGCTCGCGTCGGGTGAGCCCGTCTACGGGCTGGGCGAGAAGTTCGGCCCGCTCGACAAGCGCGGGCAGCTCGTGCACTCGCAGGTCGAGGACTGCCTCGGCGTCAACACCGGCTGCTCGTACAAGAACGCGCCGTTCGCGTGGAGCCCGGGGACCGGCCGCGGCGCGTGGGGGCTGTTCGTCAACACGCCCGCGCGCGTCACGCACGGCGTCGGGCACCCCGACTGGTCGCACCGCAGCTACGCGGTCGTCGTCGACGACGAGGCGCTCGACCTGTTCCTGTTCGCGGCGGCCGCGCCCGCCGGGGATCGTCGACCTGTACACGCAGCTCACCGGCCGCGCGCCGCTGGTGCCGCGCTGGAGCCTCGGCCTGTGGATCTCGCGCATGTACTACAAGACGCCCGGCGAAGCCGCCGAGGCGGCCGCGAAGATGCGCAGCCGCAAGATTCCCTGCGACGTCATCGCGCTCGACGGGCGGACCACCTGGAAGACCGACACGCGCTTCAACTTCCAGTGGGATGCCGAACGCTTCCCCGACCCGCGGGCGGCGATCGCGGCGATCAAGGCGCATCGCCTCCGCGTGTGCGTCTGGGAGTACCCGTGCGTCTCGGTCCACGACCCGCTGTTCGTCGAGCTCGCGCAGCGCCACTACCTGCTCACGACGGACCTGGGCGACCCGTACGTGTACCGCTGGGACACCGATCCCGCGACGAGCCCCTACGGCGACGTGCTGACGCCGCTGCCGGACTCGGGCATCGTCGACTTCACGAACCCCGCGGCGTACGCATGGTGGCGCGACCAGCACAAGAAGCTGATCGACGACGGCGTCGATGCGTTCGAGGCCGGGTTCGGCGAGCAGGTGCCCGTCGACGCGGTCGCCTTCAACGGCGACCACGGCACGCGCCTGCACAACGTCTATCCGCAGCTCTTCAACCAGTGCGTGCACGACGCGGCCGCCCGCTTCCAGCCGAAGGAGGCCGGGCCGGCGGTGATCTGGAGCCGCGCCGGATGGTCGGCGAGCCAGCGCCACCCGGTCGGCTGGGTCGCGAATCCGCAGAGCGACTGGGAGGGCCTCGCCGCCTCGATCCGCGGCGGGCTCTCGCTCGGCATGAGCGGGAACCCGTACCACGGCTCCGCGATCGGCGGCTTCGGCGCCGACCAGGTCGACCCCGAGCTGTACGTGCGCTGGCTGCAGGCCTCGGTTTTCGCGTCCCACATGCGCCTCTACGGCATCGGCGAGCGCGAGCCATGGGCGTTCGGGCCGGAGGCCGAGGCTGTCGCGCGCAAGTGGCTCGCGTTCCGCTACCGGCTGATCCCATACCTCGAGCGCGTGGTCGTGCAGGCGACGCGCACCGGCCTGCCCGTGATGCGCGCGATGCCGCTCGCGTTCCCCGGCAACGCGCTGGTGCGCAGCTTCGAGACGCAGTTCCTCTGCGGCGAGTCGCTGCTGGTCGCGCCGATCGTCGCGCCCGGCGGCGAGGTCGAGGTCGCGTTGCCCCCGGGCGCCTGGTACGACCTCAACACGCGCGCGAGCTACGCGGGCCGGCAGGTGCTGCAGCTACCGCGCGGCGCTCGACCAGTTCCCGGTGTTCGGGCGCGAGGGCCACGCGTTGCCGCTCGGCCGCGCGGTGCAGCACACCGGGGACATCGACGCGACGAATCCGCTCGACCAGCTATGGCTGTTCGGTACGCCGGCGAACTCGCTCGACGGCTTCACGCAGGCGCGCATCGAGGCCGACGGCGACGGCGGATTCACGCTGCGCACCGGGACCGGCCTCGAGGTCGTCCGGTTCGAGGGCGCGTGAGGAGGAAGCCGCGTTGACCACGAGCCGCCCCGCGATCGCGGTCACGTCCGGCGAGCCGGCGGGCATCGGTCCGGAGCTCTGCGCGATGCTGGCCGTGCGCCACGCGAGCGAGCCCTATGCCGCGCGGCTCGTGATCCTCGGCGACCGCGACGTGCTCGCCGCGCGAGCCGGTCGCGTCGGCCTCGCGCCGAAGTACGCCGACTACGATCCCGCGTCGTTCGCGCCGTCGGGCGGCGTGGTCGAGGTGTGGCACCAGCCGCTCGCCGCGCCTCCCGTGCCGGGCCATCCCGACCCCACCAACGGCGCCTCCGTGCTGTCGATGCTGCGGCATGCGTGCGACGCGTGCGCGCAGGGCGCGTTCGCCGCGCTCGTCACCGCGCCGGTGCAGAAGAGCGCGATCCTGGACGCCGGGCTGCCGTTCACCGGCCACACCGAGTACTTCGCCGAGCGCACCGGCACGCCGCGCGTCGTGATGATGCTGGTCGGCGGCGCCGCGGACGCCACGCTGCGCGTCGCGCTCGTGACGACGCACCTGCCGCTCGCCGCGGTCCCGGCGGCGATTACGCGCGATGCCGTGCGCGAGACGCTGGCGATCGTCGACGCCGATCTCCGGCGCCGGTTCGGCATCGCTGCGCCGCGCATCGCCGTGTGCGGGCTCAATCCGCATGCCGGCGAGAGCGGCCACCTCGGGCGCGAGGAGGTCGACACGATCGCGCCCGCGATCGCAGAAGCCCGCGACTCGGGGATCGACGCGCACGGACCGCTGCCGGCCGACACGGTGTTCGTTCCGTCGCATGCACGCGCGTACGACGCGATCGTCGCGATGTACCACGACCAGGGGATTGCCGGTGCTCAAGGCCGCGAGCTTCGGGCACGGCGTCAACGTCACGCTCGGCCTGCCGTTCCCGCGCACGTCGGTCGACCACGGGACCGCGCTCGACCTCGCGGCCGACGCCGAGCGCGCGAAGCTCGCGGATCCCGGCAGCCTGCACGCCGCCGTCGAGCTCGCGATCGCGCTCGCGCAGGACACGGCGCGGTAGCGTCGCGCGTCGCCCGATGCCTCGTCCTCCCGGGCGTTCGGTCGACGGCCACGTCGCGCGCAAGCGCTTCGGCCAGAACTTCCTCGCCGACCCGCACTATCTCGCGCGCATCGCCGACGCGGTCGCGCCGCGCCCGGGCGACATCGTCGTCGAGATCGGCCCGGGGCTGGGCGCGCTCACCGCGGAGCTGATCGCGCGAGCGGGCCGCGTCATCGCGATCGAGATCGACCACAACCTCGCGGCACGGCTCGCCGAGCGCTTTCCGCCGCACGCGCTCGAGCTCGTCGTCGGCGACGCGCTCGCGTTCGACTTCAGGACGCTCGGCCGGAACCTGCGCGTCGTCGGCAACCTGCCCTACAACATCAGCTCGCCGCTGCTGTTCCACCTCGCCGACCAGGCGGGCGCGCTCCACGACCTGACCGTGATGCTGCAGAAGGAGGTCGTTGCGCGGATGACCGCCGAGCCCGCCACGCCGGAGTACGGGCGGCTCACCGTGATGCTGCAGGTGACGTTCGCGATCGAGCGCCTGTTCACCGTGCCGCCGGGCGCGTTCCGTCCGCCGCCCACCGTCGACTCGGCGGTCGCGCGCCTCGTCCCGCTCGGCTCCGCCGCGCCGCGGATCGCCGACCGCGCGCGCTTCGCGCGTGTTGTCACCGCCGCGTTCGGACAGCGGCGCAAGACGCTGCGCAACGCGCTGTCGGACCTCGTGTCGCCGCCGGCTTTCGAGGCTGCCGACGTCGATCCGCAGCGGCGCGGCGAGACGCTGTCGGTCGCGGAGTTCGTCGCGCTCGCGGATGCCGCGGGGGCGGTGATCTGAAGGCCGCGGGCGGGATGCCGCGCGGCGTCGCGAAGCGGCCGGGGTCGGGCCGATCCGCGCCCGCGACCGGAGCCGATGCGGTCATTTCCTCCGCCGCCGGATCGTCGTACGATGCCCTCCGTACGCTGCCCGTTCGATGCGGCGCTTTCAGAAAGATCCCGGGATGAAGCTGATTCGCATTCTCGTGCCTGTCGCCCTCGTCGCGTTGGCCACGCCGGCCTGGAGCGCCACGCTGACCTACCCGGGCGCGGCGCCCTGCGACACGACGCTGCAGGCCTGCATCACGGGCGCCGCGAGCGGCGACGTCGTCGAGATCGCCACGAACACGCCGATCGACGAGAACCTCGCGATCAACAAGAGCCTGACGCTGCAACCCGCCGCCGGCTTCTCGCCGACGATAGGCGGCGGAGCGACCTTCCGCACCGTCAATTTCAGCAACCTCGGCTCATCGGGAAGCGCGGAAACGCTGCTGATCGAGCGGCTCTCGTTCAGCCTGGCCCAGGTACGCGGGCTCGTCAGCCAGGGGTCGGGGCACTCGATCACGATCCGGGACAACGTCCTTCTTCCTGGAGATCGACCACAACAACACGCCGTCGGTGGAGATCGACGCGCGCGTGCCGCTGACTGGCGTCGTGTCCGGCAACCGGATCACCAGCATCGGGCAGGGATTCGCCTCTGGGCCATCACGGCGACCTCCGAGGCGATCGACTACACGGTCGAGCGCAACGTCATCGACACGAGCCTGCCCTCGGCGAGCAACATCGGCATTTCCGCGGATTTCCGGGGCCAGGGCAGCTACACGCTGCGCGCGTTCAGCAATGTGATCGACCGCGTGGGCGGCTGCAACTGCGGCGCCAACTCCGGGGTCTTGCTGCTGGTCCTCCAGACTCCGCAGGTCGTCGCCTCGCTCACGAACAACACCGTCAACGGCACTCAGACGGCGAACGGGTTCGTATTCCGGGTGGACGATCCCGGCGCGACCGTGACCATCAATCTGTTCAACAACATCGCGAGCGGCGGCGACCGGAGCGGCTACACGGTGTCGAATTCCGGCGGCGCCGATCACGCTGGTCGCCGACGAAAACGATTCGTGGAACAACGGCATCCCAGACAATTTCGCCGGGCTGCCGTCGGGCACGGTTCGGAACAAGAACCCCCAATACGTGAACGCCGGCGCGGGCGACCTGCGGTTGCAGCCTACGTCGCCGTTGATCAATTCGGGCGTCGACGCGCCGCCGGGCGGCACGTCGGCGCTCGACGCCGGGGGCGCAGCGCGGATCCAGGGCGCGGCCATCGACATCGGCGCGTACGAGCAGGCGATCCGGGTCGCCGTCGTCGAGCCGGTTCCCGCCGTCGGGCCGCAGGGCCTGGCAGGACTCGCACTCCTCCTGCTCGGCGCGGCCGGGCTCGCCTTCCGATCGCGCCGAAGCGTCCGCTAGGCAGGGGACGCGGCGGCGTCACTCGCCAGCCCGGGACGGGGTGACGCGCGGGAGGCGCTACTTCGCCTTCGTCCAGGACGCGTCGGGGTCGTATGCTTTCATCGCGCGCGCGACCGTGTCGGTGCCCGGCCCGAGATCCTTCTGGTGGACGACCCGGTCGCG
Organism: Betaproteobacteria bacterium; assembly: GCA_016704895.1. GTDB lineage: Bacteria > Pseudomonadota > Gammaproteobacteria > Burkholderiales > Casimicrobiaceae > VBCG01. Next base: position 41,779 of record JADIZG010000004.1, on the reverse strand, counting down.
GCTGACGATGAACGTCATCACCCCGGTCTCGCCCCACTTCGCCGGCCACGCGACCAGCGCGTAGCCGCCGGTCGTGCCGTCGGCCGTCACGTAGCGCTTCGCGCCGCCGGGCGCGTTGCCGCCTTGCGACGTCAGGACCCGGAACCGGTAGCCGTGGTAGCCGTCGCTCGTCTGCTGCGCGAACATCGAGCCGAGCGGGCTTTCCGGTTCGCCAGGACGCGTCGGCCAGTAGAGTCCGTCGCGCTTGCCGGGGCTGGAGACCAGTCGCTGCGCGTAGCCGTCGCGGCGGTTGGCGTTGCGACCGTGGACGTTGAAGTCGTCCTGCGCGTCGGCATACGCCAGCATCGCCTTCATCGCCGCAAGCTCGTTGCGGCCGATGCGCCGCGCGCGCAGCTCGTCGGGCGTCGCGGCCGTGTCGAACGACCAGCCGGAAGCGCCTTTCACGATCGGGATCGGCAGCGTCCAGCCGTAGCGGCCGACCTCGAGGCGCGCCTTCGCGTCGCCCGACGGCACGATCCGACGCGAACGCGCCCATGCCTCGAGGAACGTCGTGACGTCGTCGGGATCGGGGTTCGCGACCGACATCACCTTCCGGTAGTCGGTGCCGAGCGCGGCACGCACGGCATCGTCGTCGTGGCGGGCGATGCCGTCGACCAGCGCCTCGGCGGCCGCCATCGGCGTCGGGTAACTCTGTTGCGCGAGCGCGCCCGGCGCGAGCGGGAGAAGGATGGCGAGCGCCGCGAGACGCGCGAGGGATTTGCGGGTCATGTCCGTCGCTCCTTACCGGGACGGCCGCGCGCCGCCCTGCGGCCGCTGCTGCGAACGGTTGGCAGCGGCATCCCGCGCCTGCTGCGGCTGCGGCCGGCTCGCGCCGGTGTTCGCCGCGCGCTGCGGCTGCGCCGGACGCTGCGCCGGCTGAGTCTGGCGCGCCGGCACCTGGCGCTGCGCGGATTCGCGGCTCGCGTTGCCGCGATCGATCTGCTGGCGCGCATTGCGATCGCCTGCGCCCTGCAGCGCGGGGACGCGCTGCGTGTCGCGCGACCGATCCGGGACCGCACTCCGGTCGGCCTGCTGGACACGATCGCGCGCGGCTGCGCGGTCGACGTCCCGCGCGCGGTCGGCCGCCGCGGCGCGATCGACCTGCTGCGCGCGATCGCGCGCCGCCGCCGCAGCCTGCGCGCGGTCCGCGGCGGCCCCGCGGTCCACCTGCCGCCGGTCGCGAGCCGCGCCGTTCCCTGCGCGCGGTCGAGCGCGGCCGCGCGCTCCACCTGTTGCGCGCGATCGCGCGCCGCGTCGCGATCGACGCCCTGCAGGCGGTCGCGACTGCCCGCCGCCGGTGTCCTGCGCCGGCCGCCGGAGGTCGTCGCGGTTCACGTCGCGCAACGCCGCGCGGTCGGTCGTCACGCCGCGGTCGCGCAGCGCCTGCTCGGCGCGCGCCCGATCGGCCTCGCGGCCGCGCAACTGCTCGCGGTCGACGCGCGCCGCGCGGTCGTCCAACCGCTGGCGCGTCGCGTCGCCGCCGCGGAACGGAACGTCGCGCCGGCGGTTCGTGTCGTGCGCCCAGTCGTGTTGCGGTCGCGGCGATCGATCCGGTTGTTGATGTGGATGCTGTTGTGGTGATGGACGTTGATGTTGACGCTGCGGCCCCACCAGCTGGCGCGGCCCCAGGCGGCGTGCGTGACGCCGATGCCCACGCCCCACCAGATGCCGACCGCGACCGGCGAGCGCCACGACCACCAGAAGCCCGGCGGCGGCGGGATCCACACCGGCGGGAACGCCGGCCACATCCACGGCCCGAACACGTTGACCGGGTTGTACATCGGCACGAAGATCACCTCGGGGCTGCGCTGCTCGATCACGATGACCTGCGGCGGCGGCGGCGGCGCGTTGACCTGCACGACGATCTCCGGCGGCGGCTGCGTCTCGACCTTGACGACGACCTGCTCGTTCGACTGCAGGTTGCCCGCGTTCTGCGCCGCGAGGCGCAGCCGCTGCACCGAGTCCATCACGTCCTCGGGCTGCAGCAGGAACGCGTCGCCGAGGTCCTTCACCCACGTCGGGTTCTCGCCCATCATCACGGCGACCTGCGGGAACGCGACCAGCGACTGCACGCTCGGGTCCCAGGGCTTGTCCTGCACGAGCGCCACCGCGGCATCCCCCTTCTCGTCCGGATTCGCCCGGGCCCACGCCGACGCTTCCGCCACGTCCTTCGGATAGGTCGCCGCCATCAGCACCTGCGACAGGAGCGCGTCGGGAAACAGCGCGATCTGCGCGGTGAGCTGGTCGATCTGCTCCTTGCCGAAGGGTCGGAAATCGGCCTGTGCCGCGGCGACGCCGGACACCAGGCACACAAGCGCCGCGAAAAAGGCGCGAAGCCGCAGGATCATGGTCGGGTTCGCCGGAGGGCTGGGAGGAATGGAGGAAAGCGCCCGGATGTCGGGGCGCGCGAACCGGCAGAGTCTCTCACGACCGCTGCATGCGCCGCCAGCATCGGTTGCGCCGAAAGCAAGAAACGCTGCCGGCCCGTCGTCGGTCGACGGCATCCGCCGCATTCGCCGTCGCACGATGCGCGGGCCGACGCGTCGGCCGGTGTTGGTTCACTTGTCAAACGTCCAGCTCAGGCTGGCGGCGAGGAAAACGGTGCTCGCGTCGTCGAACGAGCCGACGAGGTCGCCTCGCCCGCCGATCGCCACGGGCACGTTGCCGCGCAGGTCGACGTTCATGTCGCCTCCGTGGACGTACGCGAGGCTCCAGCCCCACCGGAACGCCGGCGACTCCTGCTTCTGCCCGCCGATGCCGAAGCGCCACGCGGCGTTCGCAGGGAGCGCGACGGCGACGCGCGCGTTGTCCTGGAAGGCCGAGTCGTAGGCCACGCCGGCGTTGAACGTCCATGCGTCGGAATACCGGAACTGCGTCCCGACCGCGACGTGCCAGGTGTCGTCGAAATCGAGGCTGCTCGTGAGGCTCACCGGGTCGTTCGAATCGACGCCGACGTCCACCCGGCCGAACTGCGACCACTGCTGCCAGCCGACGTTGCCCATGACCGCCCAGCGCGGGCCGAGCTCGTGGTAGACGCTCGCCATCACGCCTTGAGGAACGGTCACGCCCAGGTCGACGTTTGCGTCGATGAGCCCGCGCGACGAGAGCAGCGCCTGGATGCCCGGCGCGAGCCCGCCGAAGCTGGCCGGCGCCCGGAAATCGAGGTCCACCGGCGACGTGTACGTGATGCCGAACCGCGATCCGGGCCCCAGCTCGTAGAGCAACCCGAGGTTCGCGCCGACGCCCCACGCGTTGTCCTCGAGCGAGAGCTGCCCATCGGGGCCGACGATGTTGTTGACGGCGACCTTCGTCTCGAACGTGCCGTGCATCACGTTGAGGCTCGCGCCGAGCGAGAGGCGATCGTTCACGCGCCACGCCACTGACGGCAGGATCGACACGCCGAGCAGCGTGCCCTCCTGCAGGTAGTAGCGGCCCGCCCATCCTTCGTCGTACGCGACCGCCGAGCCGAAGTTGCCGGTGAACGCGATGCCGAACTTCAGGTCCGGCGAGAGGCTGTGCGAGTAGAAGAGCCCACCGCCCGGAAACCATCCGATCGGATTGCCGCCGGCGCCGCCGCCGAGCGCGGGCGAGGTCGCGTCCCCAATCGAGAATCCCAGGTCCGCGTGCAGAGCCTGCGCGCCCAGCGTGAGCTGGTTGCCGGCGAGGCGCGTCATGCCCGCGGGATTGGTCAGGACGGTCGCAGCATCCTGCGCCCGCGCCGCGTAGCCTGCAGCGGCGAGCCCGACGTCCGCCGTGCCGACCTCGTAGAGCGAGATTCCGCCGGCCTGTGCCGTCGCGCTGGCGATCGCGCCGGCGGCGAGCATCGTGGAAAGGAACGACCGCTTCGTGTTCATCCCGGGAAGATCGATGTGCCGTCCCCGCCTTCGCGTTCGACGAGGAGCGCGCCCGGACGACCGGAACAACGCTCCCGCTCCGTGACGTCGAAGCCGCCGCTACTCCGCGATCGTCGCCCGCGGCACGGCCTCGTAGGGACCGGCCTTCGTCGTGCCGGTGTCGCGGACCTTGGTGCCCGGCATGATCTGGAACCGCGGATCGAAGTCGACCATCGTGGACGAGAGCTTGGTCAGCACGCTCGCGTCGCCTTCGAGCTTCAGCGCGCCGCTCGCGATCTGCGCTTCCAGCGTCTTCTGGCCGGCCATGATCTGCTCGAGGTCCGTGCGCTTGATCGTCATCGTCAAATCGGCCTTGCTGGGCAAGAAAGCCTTCCGTGGTTGGTGAGCGTCGCGTTCTCCATCTCGATCAGGAACTTCTCGCCGTTGTCCGGCGTGATCAGGTTGATCGTGAACCGCATCCCCTCGGCCTTGCGGCTGTCCATCCGGATGCCGAGGAAGTTCAGGAACAGCTCGGTGGACATCGCCCGGATCACGTCGGGGCTGCTCGAGTTGACGATGGCGCCCGCGGGGATGCCTCCGCGCAGCTCGTACGCGCCTGCGAGGTAGCTGTTGCGCAGGCCGGGATTCTCCTGCTGGTAGCCCAGTTGCTCGAACACGTCGGCGAGCAGGTCCTTCGCGGCCTGGTTCGTCGGCTCGGCGTACACGAGCCTGTTGAGGATTTCCTGCGCGAGCAGGTACTTGCCCTGATCGTGCAGCTGCCTGCCGCGCGCCATGATCTTCCCGGCGCCGCCCATCATCTCGACGTACAGCGGTGCGGAATCGGCCGGCGACAGCGGGATCAGCGTCGCCGGGTTGGCGTCCCAGAACCCGAGGTAGCGCTGGATCACGCCGCGGCTGTTGTGCTCGGGCGAGCCGTGGTAGCCGCGGTTGAACCACATCCGCTGCAGGCTGGGCGGAACCGGTAGACGTTGTGGATCTCGTTGATCGTCACGCCCTGGTTCGCGTAGTGCAGCACCTGGTTGTTCATGTTGGCGTAGAGGTCGCGCTGGCCGCGCAGCACCTCCTGGATGCGCGCGTTGCCCCACCGCGGCCAGTGGTGCGAGGCGAACATGACCTCGGCCTCCTGCCCGTACAGGTAGAGCGCCCGCGCGATGTACTTCGACCAGCGCAGCGGATCGCGCACCTGCGCGCCGCGCAGGGTGTAGATGTTGTGCAGCGTCGCCGTGACGTTCTCGGCCATCCACAGCGCCTTCATGTCGGGGATGTACGTGTTCATCTTCGACGGCGCCTCGGTGTTCGGCGTGTTCTGGAACACCATCTTCACGCCGTCGACCTCGAACTCCTCGATGTCCTTCTCGACCACCTTGGTCGGTTGGATCAGCCCGATCGCGCCGGCCGCAACGTTCATGCCGAGGCCCTGTCCGACGTGGCCGTACGGACTCGCCGGCAGCAGGATGCCGTACTGGTAGAACAGGCGCCGGTTCATCGCGTTGCCGGCGTACACGTTCTCCGAGATCGTGTGCCGCATGAAGTCGCGGGGCGCGATGATCTGCACCTTGCCCGCACGGACGTCGGCCTCGTCGACGACGCCGCGCACGCCGCCCCAGTGGTCGCCGTGCGAGTGCGAGTAGATCACCGCCGTGATCGGCAGGCCCTTGCCGACGTGCTGCTGGAACAGCTTGACCGCGGCGCGGGCCGTTTCCGCGGCCGTCAGCGGGTCGATGACGATCCAGCCGGTCTTGCCGCGCACGAACGAGATGTCGGAGAGGTCGAATCCGCGGACCTGGTAGATGCCGGGGATCACCTCGTAGAGCCCGTAGTTCATGTTGAGCTTCGAGATGCGGTCGAGCGACGGGTGGATCGTGTCGAACCGCTCCGGCTTCAGCAGGAACTGGTAGCGCTCCATGTCCCACGCCACATGGCCGGCGTCCGCCCTGATCTTGAGCTCCGTCATCGGCGCGATGAATCCGCGCTTCTGCTCGTCGAAGTCGCGAGTGTCGGAGAACGGCAGCGTCGCGCGCGAGCGTTCGAGCACGTCCAGCGTGTACGTCGACGGCCCCTTGCCCTTCACGTCGAAGTGGCCGGCGGGCGCCGTTGCCCGCTGCGCGTTCGCGGCCCCTCCGACAAGGGCGAGCGGGACGGCGAGCGCGAGGGCGGCCGCGAGCGATTTCGTAACGGGACGGGTGGCGTTCATCGTGGACTCCCTGTGCGGACGATCGATCGGCGCATCGGCGCAGACCATGCTCGGACGTTCCTGTCGGCCGGCGCATCCGCGCCGGGCGTTGTGCAACGGGCCATGCGAGGATGGCTCACGAGAACTGTTCGGCAAGGGCGCGGGCGATCCGCTCGCGGTCACCGGGCGGGCCGTCGACGACGACCAGTCCGGCCGCGGCCGCGGCGTTCCACGTGATCCGGCCGTCGAGCAACGCGCGCAGCGCCGGCTCGCCGGTGACCACGATCACGTCGCCGCCCGCCGGGCCGACGGCGTGCGCCTCGAATCGTGTTCCGGCGCTGCCCGTAACGATGCGCCCCCACAGGTGCGCCTCGACGAGCACGAGCGCAACCGCCGGCAGCCCGGCGGATTGCGACGCGAGCGCATCCGAGAACGTGCGCATCGCGCCGTTGGCCCGCACCAGCGCCAGCGGCGGGGGCGCGTCCGCCAGCGGCGACAGCCGTCCCGCGCCGACCGCGGCATGGACCGCCACCGCGACCGGGACCGACGACGCATGGGCCGTCGTGAGCCCCGCGGCCAGCCCGACGTGGTATCCGCAGCCGGAGGCCGGGACGGGCAGCGTGGCGACGAGGATCGCGGCAGCAAGCGCCGCCGCCGTGCGTCGGCGCACTCCGCGCCCGGCGGTCTCGATGCATCGGCGCGACCCGGCCTCGGCTCGGGGCACGCGGCCGCCGCCGGCGAAGGAACCGTGATATCGCATCACCCGATTGTCGTCGCCGCCCGGTCCGCCGGCCATCGGCGGTAGCACCTGCCCCGATACGTGGAAGCCCTTGGCCCGGCCCCGGTTCAGTCAGCGGTCGCCGGGGCGAGCGTTTGGAGACGGCGCCAGCGTCCAGCGGACGACCGACTGCAACCGGCGAGCGGACAGCGGCGGCACGAGGTAATCCACCGCGCCGGCGCGCACGAAGGTCACCGCAGTGGCGAGGTCCGCATCCCTGCCCAGCACGACGACTCGCAGCGCGGGATGCCGCGCGCGGAGCGTTCGGATCAGCGACAGCGTTCCCGGAGCCGGAAGATCGGAGGGCGCGATGACGCAGCCGCACGCGCCGGGGGCGAGCGTCGGGAACAGGGCGTCCGCACTGGCGTACGCCGCGAACGGCGCCGCTTCGCGCGCCATGCATTCGGCGAGCATGCGGCGCTCGTCGTCCGACGGATGGACGATGCTGATCGTGGCGGGCATGGGCCTGGAACCGGAAACGACCAGCAGCGTCCGCCGAACGCGCTCACCACGGCAATAGAGGGAAACACCTGCCAGGGGCGCGCGGACTTCCGCGGGACGGCGGAACCGCCGCGGCGGATCAGGGGCGCAGCGCCCGGTGCTCGACGACCGCGCGCACGAGCTCCGCGACCGATTTCACGCCGAGCTTCTCGAACACGTGGCCGCGGTGCAGCTCCACGGTCCGCGGGCTGATGCCGAGCGTCCGGGCGACCGCCTTGCTCGACTGCCCGGCCACCACGAGGTCGGTCACCTGGCGCTCGCGTGCCGACAGCGTCGCGAGCTTCGCCCCGAACGCGCCTCCGGCGCCAGGCGTTGCGCGGTCCGCGACGTCGCGCGCCAGCGCCTCGTTGATGCTGTCGAGGAGCTGCTGGTCGCGGTAGGGCTTGGTGACGAAGTCCACGGCGCCGTTCCGTATCGTCCGCACGGCGACGTCGATGTCGGCGTGGGCGCTGACGAACACGATCGGGAGGCGGGCGCCCATCGCGGCCAAGCGCTCCTGGAGTTGCGGACCGCTCATGTGCGCCATGCGCACGTCGAGCACGAGGCACCCTGGCGCCGCCGGGTCGAACCCATCGAGGAACGCCGCGGCCGACGGGAACGACGCGTGGCGCAGGCCCACGGAATCGACGAGCTCGGCTATCGAGTCGCGCACGCCCTCGTGGTCGTCGACGATGAACACCGTGGGCTCGGCCATGCGTCAGGCTCCGTCGCTCGCGTCGGGCAGCGTGAACCGGAACACCGTCCCGCCGCCGGGGTTGCGATCGTGCCACAGCCTGCCGCCGTGCGCCTCGACGATCGTCCGGCAGATCGACAGGCCGATGCCGAGCCCGGTTCCCTTCGTCGTGTAGAACGGGTCGTACACCCTCTCGCGGTCGTCGTCCGCGATGCCCGGGCCGCGATCCGCGACGCGGACCTCGACGCCGCCTTCCTCGGACGGCGCGGCCTCGATGCGCAGCGTGCGCTCGCCGCCAGGCACCGCGAGCATCGCGTCGATCGCGTTGTGCGCGAGATTCATCACGACCTGCTGGACCTGGATCTCGTCTCCGAACGCGGGGGCGAGCCCCGGCGCGACGGCGGTCTCGACACGCACGCCGCCCTGCCGGCACTCGATCTCGATCAGCAGCAGCGCGTTGCCGACCAGTCCCGCGACGTCGATCCACGCTTCACGGACCTCGCGGCGCCTCACGAGCTCGCGCAGCCGGTCGATCACCTCGCTCGCGAGCGAGGCCTGGCCCGCGATCTTGTCGAAGAGCTCGTCGAGCCTCTCGCGATCGACGGCGCCGGCACCTGAGAGCCTCCGGCGTCCGGCGTGCGCATAGTTCTCGATCGCCATCAGCGGCTGGTTGATCTCGTGCGCGATCGCGGCCGACATCGCGCCCACGGCGTCGACCCGGGCGAGGTGCGCGAGCTGCTCGCGCGCGTGCGCCTCCTGCGCCGTCGCCTGGCGCGCGCGCTCCTCGGCGGCGTGGCGTGCGAGCGCGCTCCCGAACAACTCCGCGAGCAGGCGCATGCGGACGACGAACTCGTCGGTCCACGCGCGCTCGTCGCGCATGGCCGCGACGCCCAGCACCGCGAGGAACTCGCCGGACACGAGGACCGGCACGCCGACGTGCGCGCCCAGCCCGATGCCCGCGTACGACGCTGCGTCGTCCGCCGCTTCGGGCGGCAGGTCGGCCACGCGCGAGAACACGACGGGCAGCCCGGCGCGGAAGCGCGCGAGCGCCCACGGGTAGGTGCGCGACGACACCGTCCTCGGCACCGGCGAGAAGCCGTCAGCCGCCCACGAGTGCGTCGAATGGAACGCGCCCGTTCGCGGATCGACCGAGGACAGCGTGCTCCGGTCGACGCCGAGCGCCTCGACGATCCGCCGCAGCGCGTCGACGATGACCTCTTCCATGCGGCCGATCGGCGCCGCGATGAAGCGCGCGGAGATCCCGGAGACCAGTCGCTCGAAGCGCATCGTTTCGTCGTCGGGGGACGATGCGCGGGAAGCGGGGCGGGCCGGATCGGGCATGGAAGGGTTCGTGTGCGCGGTTTCGGCGCCCGATCCGGAAGGCGCGGGTCGACCGCGCGAAGCGCAATCGTACAATCAACGCCTCGAGGGCGCCTGCCCTCCCGCGCGGGAACCCGATGAGCGTCGTCCTTCGCCGTGTCGTGCTCGGGCTGGTCGCATGCGCGTTCGCCGCGGGCCTCGGCGCGCAGCCGGCCCGGGCCGCCGCTTCGCATCCTCGTGGGATTCGCGGCCGGCGGCACCACCGACTTCGCGGCCCGCGCGCTCGCAGCGGAACTGACGGTGTCGCTCGACCGCCCCGTGGTCGTCGACAACCGGCCGGGCGCAAGCGGACGGATCGCCGCGTCGGCGCTCGGGCACGCGCCGCCGGACGGGGCGACGGTCATGCTGGCGCCGATGGTCGTGACGGTCCTGGCGCCCCTGCTCTGGAGCGCCCGGGTTCCGACCGGAGCGCGACTTCGCCCCCGTCGCGCACGTGGCGGGCTTCGCGATCGCGATCGCCGTCGGATCGGGCGTCCCCGTTCGGAGCATCGCCGAGTTCGCCTCGTGGGCGAAGGACGCGCCCGGCGGCGCGAGCTACGGCGTGTCGGCGGCGGGCGGGCTGCCCCACCTGTTCGCCGAGCTCGTCGGCCGCACCGCCGGCATCGACTGGGTCGCGGTGCCCTACCGCGGACTCGCGCCGCTGGAGGTCGATCTCGTCGGCGGACGCCTTCCGGCGGCGGTGGACGCCCTGTCCAACCTGATCGAGCTGCACCGCAGCGGCCGCGCCCGCATCCTCGCGGTCTCCGGCGAGCACCGCTCGCCTCTGCTTCCCGGCGTCGCGACGTTCCGCGAGCAGGGCCTTGGCGCGATCGACGGGCACGGCTGGCTCGCGATGCACGCGCCAGCGGGGACGCCGCCCGCTGCGATCGACTCGCTCTCGTCCGCGATCGGCGCTGCGCTGCGCGTGCCGCGCGTGCGCGAGCAACTGGTCCGCCAGGGCTTCGAGCCGACGGGGACGACGCCGGGCGAGCTCGCGGCGATCTCCGCGGCGGACGCCGCCCGCTGGGCGCCGGTCATTCGCGCGACGGGATTCCGGGGAGAGTGAGAATCTCAGGCGCGGACGGCGACCGTCTCTGTCTCATGGCCGGATCGTTCCCGAACTGGAGGAATTCGCTGCAAAGAGAGGAAGGCGTCGGCCTGAAGGCCGACCCACAGGCAGAGGCGGAAGGTTGTGGGTCGGGCTTCAGCCCGACGCTCTTGATGGGACGATGCTGTCGGCCTGAAGGCCGACCCACGGGCAGCGGCGGGAGGTTGTGGGTCGGGCTTCAGCCCGACATCCCTCCCATCGCGAATCGTGTCGGCCTGAAGGCCGACCCACAGGCAGAGGCGGGAGGTTGTGGGTCGGGCTTCAGCCCGACGGAGTTCGCTGCGACGAGAGGAAGGCGTCGGCCTGATGGCCGACCCACATCGAACGGATGCGCAAAGGTGTCCGGTGGAGCCGCCTGCGGCGTACGATGAACGATCCATCGTCGTGCCGCCCCGCCAGCGTTGAACGTCCTTCGCCGTCGGTACCTCCTGCTCGCCTGCGCGCTCGCAGCCGCGCCGGGCACCCGCGCCCAACGCTCGCCCGAACGCGTGCGTCGCGTCGCCTGGCTCACGACGGGATCGCCGACGACCCACAGGGACGCACTCGCGGCATTTCGCGCGGCGATGCGCGAGCGCGGCTGGGTGGAAGGGAAGAATCTCGTCCTCGATCTCCACTGGGCGCACGGCGATCCGTCGCGGTTGCCCGCGCTCGCCGCCGGGATCGTCCGGTCGCGTCCCGACGTGATCGTGACCGCGTCGAACACGGTCCATCTCGCGGTGCGCCGCGAGACGTCGACGATCCCGATCGTCATGTTCACCGGTTCCGACCCCGTGGCCGCCGGCCTCGCCGCGAGTCTCGCCCGTCCCGGAGGCAACGTCACCGGCGTCACGGGATTCTTCGACGCGATGCCCTCGAAGATGCTGGAGATCGCCGTGCCCTTCGTCCCGCGCCAGGGTCGCATCGCGGTGATGGCGGACAGCACGTTCAGCACGCCCGGCATGCGCGCACGGATCCGGCAGGACCTGGAGCGCGCGGCCGGATCCGCCGGCGTGACGCTCGAGTTCCTCGACGTGGGCACCGCGGACGACGTCGCGCGAGCCTTCGCGACGCTCGCCGCGCGCCGACCCGCGGCGCTCATCGTCCTGCCCGGCGCGATGCTGTTCGCGCTCGGCGCCCGCTTGGTCGGCAGCGCCGAGCCCCTCGCGATTCCGGTGATCTACCCGTTCGAGGAAATGGTCGAGGCGGGCGGCTTCATCAGCTACGCGATGGACCTGCTCGAGAGCTATCGGCGGGCGACCCGTTACGTGGACCTGATCCTCAAGGGAGCCTCGCCGGGCGAGCTCGCGATCGAGCAGCCGACGAGCCTGAGGCTCGCGATCAATCTCCGCACCGCGAAGGCGCTCGGGATCGCGGTCCCGCCGTCGCTGCTGGCCCGCGCGGACCGGGTGGTCGAGTAGGCGACGAGCGGCCTCACGCGGCAGGATCGGCCGCGGACCATTCCCGGTCCGGGCGCGCGGCGGGCGCGTCGATGCGCACCGACTTCTGCCGGGAGGTTTCGCCGCGCACGATCGTGACATGCCGCTGCGGCACGTCGAACGCGTCGGCGAGGAATCGGACGAGCTCGGCGTTGGCCTTGCCGTCGACCGGCGGCGCGGCGAGGCGGATCTTCAGCGCCCCCCATGCGTCGCCGGCGGCCTCGGTGCGCTTCGCGCCGGGCTGCACGTGCAGCGCGAGCACGATCGCGCCGCCCTCCTCCCGCAGCCAGCAGGGCCGTGGCCCCGCCCGAGGCGCAGCGCCCGGGGGACGCGGGAGCGGCATCCTCAGCGCAGCAGCGCCATCACCGCCGCCTCCAGCCAGCGCACCGGCACCATCAGCAGGAGCTGGAGCGCCACGATCAGGATGAGCGGCGTCAGGTCGAGCGTGCCGCCGATCGGCGGGATCACGCGCCGCAGCGGCCGCAGGAACGGGAACGTGAGCGCGTTGAGGAGGCCCGAGAGCGGACCGTCGGGCGCGACCCACGACAGCACCGCCTGCAGGATCACGACGACGATCGCGAGCCACAGCACGGCCTTGACGAGCTGCACCGCGGCCGACGCGAGCACGAAGAGCGCGGCGCCGGCCGAGAACCCGGCGAACCCGCTCGAGAAGATCAGCAGCATCGAGACGATCCACGCGATCTCGGCGACGTAGGCCGCCACGAGCGACGCCCAGTCGTATCCCCCCGGCGCCCGGGATCACGCGGCGCAGCGGCTTCACCGCCCAGTCGGTGAGCGCGATGACCGCTTTGCCGGCGGGATTGCGGAACGGCGCGCGCATCGCCTGCATCAGGAAGCGCAGCAGGAACCCGTAGATGAACAGCCCGAAGAACACCTCGAGCACGAAGGAGATCGCCTGCTGCGCCATGGCCGGGCTCCCGTCAGCCGTCGCGGCCGAGCAGGTCGCCCATCTCGGTCGCGCGCTTCGTCGCGGCGTCGACGGCCGCCGCGATCGCCTCGCGCACGTGCGCGGCCTCGAGCGCCGCGATGCCGCGCTCGGTCGTCCCGCCCTTCGACGTGACGCGCGCCCGCAGCGTCGCGCAGTCCTCGTCGCTGGCCGTGGCGAGCTTCACCGAGCCCTCGAACGTCGCGTACGCGAGCTTGCGTGCCGACGCCGCGTCGAAACCCTGCGCGCGCGCGGCGGCCTCCAGCGACTCGATCAGGTAGAAGACGTAGGCGGGGCCGGACGCCGAGACGCCGGTGACCGCGTCGAGCGTCTCCTCGCGATCGACCGGGACGACCTCCCCGCAGGCGTCGAGGATCGCGGTCGCGGACGCGCGATCGTTCGCGCCGACCGAGGGCGACGACCACACGCCGCTGATGCCCGCGCCGACGAGCGCGGGCGTGTTGGGCATCGCGCGCACGATGCGCGCGTAGCCGCCCAGCCAGCGCGAGATGTCGCTGCTGCGCGTGCCGGCCGCGATCGACAGCACGACCGGCACCGAGGCGACGTGCGGCGCGAGCGCCGTGCACGCCTCGCGCATCTGCTGCGGCTTGACCGCCAGCACGACGATCGACGACCCGGCGATCGCGGCAGCCGCCACCGACGCGTAGGTGCGCACGCCGGGGAGCGCGGCCTCGAGCTTCGCGCGCTGCGCGTCGACCGGATCGACGATGACGATCCCGCTCGCCGCGCGCCCGCGCGCGACGAGCCCGCCGGCGATCGCGCTCGCCATGTTGCCGCCGCCGATGAAAGTGATGGTCATGAGGTCCGTCGATGATCGTCGAGCGTTGAACGTCGGGTACGCGATTCGTGTCGTGCTACGCGCCGACGCGGACGGACGGCGTGAGACGACGCGCAGCCCGGCTCATGGCTCGACCGTCGCCGGCCGCTGCCCGAACAACGCGGTCCCCAGCCTGACCTCGGTCGCCCCCTCGAGGATCGCCGATTCGAGGTCCGCCGTCATGCCCATCGACAGCACGCTCACGTCCAGCCCCGACGCCTGCGCGTCCGAGAGGCAGCGCGCGAGCCGCGCGAACTGCGCCCGCTGCCGGGCGACGTCGGCCGTCGGCTCGGCGATCCCCATGAAGCCCGCCAGCCTCAACCGCGGGAGCGCGGCGACGGACCGCGCCAGCGCGACCGCCTCGTCCGGCGCGACGCCGCTCTTCGACGCCTCGCCGCTGATGTTCACCTGGACGAGCACCTCGAGCGGCGGCCTGCTGGCGAGGCGCGCGGCGGACAGCCGCTCGGCGATCTTCGCCCGGTCGACCGACTCGACCGCGTCGAACACGTCCGCCGCGAGCGCGGCCTTGTTGCTCTGGAGCGGGCCGATCAGGCGCCACTCGACGCCTTCCAGGCCGGCGAGCGCATCCCGCTTCGCTGCCGCCTCCTGCACGTAGTTCTCGCCGAACGCCCTCTGGCCCAGGCCCCAGGCCTCCCGGACGGCCTGCGCGGGCTGGGTCTTCGACACGGCGAGGAGCCGGACCGTCGCCGGGTCCCGCCCGGCGGCCCGCGCCGCCCGGCCGATGCGTTCGCGCGCGGCTTGCCACGCCTTCTCGTCGAGGCTCATAATCCAATGACGTTGGCATCGTGCCGTCCTGCGGCACGGATCCTGCTTGCGCGTTCGGGCTGCGGCGCCTGCCGTTGCACGCCCCGCGACTCCGCGGACGCGGCTCCGACGATGCGACTCCGAGATGCGACTCCGAGGATTATAGATGGACATCACCGAGCTCCTCGCCTTCGCGGTCAAGAACAAGGCGTCCGACCTGCACCTGTCGTCGGGCCTGCCGCCCATGATCCGCGTCCACGGCGACATCCGGCGCATCAACCTGCCGCCGATGGAGCACGACGACGTGCACGCCATGGTGTACGACATCATGAGCGACGCGCAGCGGAAGATGTACGAGGAAGTCCTCGAGTGCGACTTCAGCTTCGCGGTGCCGAACCTCGCGCGCTTCCGCGTCAACGCGTTCAACCAGCAGCGCGGCGCGGCCGCGGCGTTCCGGACGATTCCCTCGAAGGTGCTGTCGCTCGAGGAGCTGAACGCCCCGAAGGCGTTCGCCGAGCTGACGATGCGCCCGCGCGGGCTGATCCTCGTCACGGGCCCGACCGGCTCCGGCAAGTCGACGACGCTCGCGGCGATGGTCAACCACGTGAACGAGAACGAGTACGGGCACATCCTCACGATCGAGGACCCGATCGAGTTCCTGCACGAGTCGAAGAAGTGCCTGATCAACCAGCGCGAGGTCGGGCCGCACACGATGTCGTTCTCCAACGCGCTGCGGAGCGCGCTGCGCGAGGACCCCGACTACATCCTGGTCGGCGAGATGCGCGACCTGGAGACGATCCGCCTGGCGCTCACCGCCGCCGAGACCGGCCACCTGGTGTTCGCGACGCTGCACACGAGCTCGGCGGCGAAGACCGTCGACCGCATCATCGACGTGTTCCCGGCGGCCGAGAAGGACATGGTCCGCGCGATGCTGTCCGAGTCGATCGTCGCGGTGATCTCGCAGACGCTGCTCAAGACCAAGGACGGGCAGGGGCGCGTCGCCGCGCACGAGATCATGGTGGGCTCGCCGGCGATCCGGAACCTGATCCGCGAGAACAAGGTCGCGCAGATGTACTCGGCGATCCAGACGTCGCAGTCGATGGGCATGCAGACGCTCGACCAGTGCCTGGTCGAGATGGTCCGCCGCAACCAGGTCTCCGCCGCCGAGGCGCGCCTGCGCGCGGTGAACAAGGACCTCTTCGGCGGGTAGCCGCCCGAGCCGACCGTCGGGGACCGCGCGAAGCGGAATTCGACGGCAAGGACGACACCATGGAACGCGAACGCGCCACCAAGTTCATCCACGAGCTCCTCGACCTGCTGGTCCGGCAGAAGGGCTCCGACCTGTTCATCACCGCCGAGTTTCCGCCGGCGCTCAAGGTCGACGGCAAGATCACGCCGGTGTCCAAGTCCTCGCTCACGCCCCAGCACACGATCGAGCTGGTGCGCAGCGTGATGAACGACAAGCAGGCCGCCGAGTTCGAGTCGACGAAGGAGTGCAACTTCGCGATCGCCCCGCCCGGGATCGGGCGCTTCCGCGTCAACGCCTTCGTGCAGCAGGGGCGCGTCGGCATGGTGCTGCGCACGATCAACACGACGATCCCGAAGTTCGAGGATCTCGGCCTGCCGCCGGTGCTCAAGGACGTGATCATGAGCAAGCGCGGCATCATGCTGTTCGTCGGCGCGACCGGCAGCGGCAAGTCGACGTCGATGTCGGCGCTGCTCGGCTACCGGAACGACAACAGCTACGGACACATCATCACGATCGAGGACCCGATCGAGTTCGTCCACCAGCACGCGAACTGCATCATCACGCAGCGCGAGGTGGGCGTCGACACCGAGGGCTGGCAGATCGCGCTCAAGAACACGCTGCGGCAGGCGCCCGACGTGATCCTGATCGGCGAGATCCGCGACCGCGAGACGATGGACTACGCGATCGCGTTCGCCGAGACCGGGCACCTGTGCCTCGCGACGCTGCACGCGAACAGCACGAACCAGGCGCTCGACCGCATCATCAACTTCTTCCCCGAGGAGCGGCGCTCGCAGCTCCTGATGGACCTGTCGCTCAACACGCGCGCGTTCGTCGCGCAGCGGCTGATCCCGCGCCGCGACGGCAAGGGCCGCGTCCCGTCGGTCGAGGTGATGCTCAACTCGCCGCTCATCTCCGACCTGATCTTCAAGGGCGACGTCAGCGGCATCAAGGACATCATGAAGCGCTCGCGCGAGCTCGGCATGCAGACGTTCGACCAGTCGCTGTTCGACCTCTACGAGGCGGGGCTCATCAGCTACGAGGACGCGCTGCGCAACGCCGACTCGCTCAACGACCTGCGGCTGTCGATCAAGCTCGAGGGCAAGGAAGCCAAGAACCGCAACGTCTTCTCGGGACTCGGCAACCTCGACATCGTCCCCGAGGCCAACACGCCGGCTTCGGGAACCGTCTTCAAGTGACGCCCGCCCGCTGACGGCGCCGCGCGGCCGCGGCCCGGCTACTCGATGCCCAGGAACCGCGAGACCCGGACGGGCGTCCCCTCCTGCTGCAGGTCGAGCGCACGCGACTGGATCGTGCGATCGGACATCGTCATGCGCGAGCGCAGGCGCACGTACTCGGCCCACGACTCGACGATGTAGCGCTCGACGAACCGGC
This sequence comes from Betaproteobacteria bacterium, assembly GCA_016704895.1. Taxonomy (GTDB): domain Bacteria; phylum Pseudomonadota; class Gammaproteobacteria; order Burkholderiales; family Casimicrobiaceae; genus VBCG01. Next base: position 24,689 of record JADIZG010000004.1, on the reverse strand, counting down.
CCTCGGTCGAGAGGTCGCGGAACACGCGCCAGCTCGTCGCGCCGTTGCGCCGGCGCGTCGGGGCCACCTTGCGGATCGCCTCGAGGAACGCCTCGCGGTCGTCCGGCGCGATCTGGTACTCGATCTGGATCAGCACCGGCCCGTCGTCGGGGCCGGGCTCGGCGTCGATGTCGAGCTCGGGGAGCGTCGAGCCCGGCGTCACGTCGGCCTCGCTGCCCATCCTGACCCGCACGCCGCGGATCAGCAGGACCAGCATGAGGAGCAGCGCGGAGGACGCGGCCAGCGCGACGCGCGTATCGGTCGCCGCCGCGAGCAGGCCCCACGCCGGGCTGCCGATCGCGAGGCACGCCTGCACGGCGACCAGGTTCATCCCGACCGCCCTCGCGCGCACCCACGCGGGCACCGAGCTCTGCGTCCCGGTGGACAGGCTCGCGTGCACGGTCACCCACGCGGCGCCCGAGCAGAACGTGCCGACGGCGGCGAACGCAACGTGCCCGGTCGCGGCGATCAGCACGTTCGCGAGCGCCCACAGGATCGTCGCCGACAGCACGACGCGGTTGAGCGAGCGGACCTTGAGCTGCCGCGGGATCGAGAGCGCACCGATGACGGCGCCGACCCCGAGCATCGCGAAGAGGAAGCCGTACCCGCTCGCGCCGAGCCCCAGCTGGTCGCGCGCGATCACCGGCAGGAGCGCCCAGAGCGCGCTCGCGCACGCGGTGAACGAGAACGTGCGCAGGATGAACGCGCGCAGCGCGGGCGAATGCCTGGCGTAGCGCAGGCCGATCTGGACGCCGGAGAAGAGCCGCTCGGGGACCCCGGGCAGGATCGGCGCGCGCGTCTTCACGCGCCGCATCGCCACGATCATCGCCGCGAAGCACGCCGCGCTCGCGAACAGCGCGCTCGCGGTGCCGACGAGCGCGGTGAGCGCGCCGGCGATCGCCGGGCCGATCGCGCGCGACACGTTGAAACCCACCGCGTTGAGCGACACCGCCTGCGGCATCTCGGCGCGCGCGACGAGATCGTTGACGCTCGCCTGCTGCGCGGGCTGGTAGAACGCGAAGCCGGCGCCGACGACGAACGTCATCGCGAGCAGCATCGCCGGGCCGACCCATCCCGCGATCGCGGCGACGCCGAGGAGCGCCGACGCGGCCACCAGGACGACTTGCGTCGCGACGATCACCTTGCGACGGTCGACGATGTCGGCCATCGCGCCCGCGAACAGTCCGAACAGCAGTGCCGGCGCGGTGCTCGCGGTCTGCACGAGCGCCACCATCACGGCGGAGGGCGTGAGCGTCGCCATCAGCCACGCGGCGACCGTCGTCTGCATCGTGTAGCCGAGCGCGGCGGCGATCGCGCCCGCGTAGAACACGCGGAAAGGCCCGTGCCGCAGCGGGGACTGGGCGAGGAAGTCGCCGGTGAGCGTGGCGAGACGGCCGGTCACCCTGCGAGTCTAGCCGACCGAGCCCCTCGGCGAGGGGCCGGCCAAGGGCGGCTTGCGCGTCGCGTGAATCACGTTCGCGGCGCGCCCGACCTCGGGCCGCCTCCCCGCCGGCGCCGCGGCGGGGCGCCCGCGGATCGGGCCGGCGACCGTCCGGGGCGTCGTACAATGGCCGGCCGAACCGCCCCGCCTCGACGATGTCCGCCCCCGAGACCGCCACGCCGCATCCCACCGCGCTCACGCTGCACCAGGCCTCGCGCGTGCTCGAGATCGCCTTCGCCGACGGGCGCAGCTTCCGGCTGCCCTACGAGTTCCTGCGCGTCTACTCGCCGTCGGCCGAGGTGCGCGGCCACGGCCCGGGGCAGGAAACGCTGCAGGTGGGCAAGCGCGAGGTCGCGATCACGACCGTCGAGCCGGTCGGCCACTACGCGATCCAGCCGACGTTCTCGGACGGCCACGCCAGCGGCATCTACTCGTGGGACTACCTGTACGACCTCGGCGACCGCCAGGACGAGCTCTGGCAGCGTTACCTCGACCGGCTCGCGGAGGCCGGCGCGTCCCGCGACGCGAAGAAGTAGGCAGCCGATGCCCAAGATGCTCGCGATCGGGCTGGGAACGGCGTGCATCGTCGCCGCCGTGCTGCTCTTCGTCTCGGGCTACGTGACGGCCGGGATCGTCGCGGTGATCGCGGGCACCGCGTTCGACCTCCTGTTCGTGAAGGCGCTGCGCGACGAGCGCTCCGCCGGCAGGCGATGACCGATCCCGTCGATTTCGGCTACGAGCGCGTCTCGGCCGACGAGAAGACGCGCCGCGTGCGCGGCGTCTTCGAGTCCGTCGCGAGCAGGTACGACCTGATGAACGACCTGATGTCGGGCGGGCTGCACCGGCTGTGGAAGCGCTACGCGGTCGGCGTCGCCGCCGTGCGCGAGGGCGCCCGCGTGCTCGACCTGGCCGGCGGCACCGGCGACCTCGCGCGCCTGTTCGCGAAGGCGGCGGGCGCCACCGGGCGCGTCGTGCTCACCGACATCAACCACGCGATGCTCGTCGAGGGGCGCGACAAACTGATCGACTCCGGCATGCCGCTCCCCGTCGTGCAGTGCGACGCCGAGGGGCTGCCGTTCCCCGACCGTTCGTTCGACGTCGTCTCGATCGGCTTCGGGCTGCGCAACGTGACGCACAAGGAGAACGCGCTCGCGGAGATGCGCCGGATCCTCGTCCCGGGCGGGGTCGCGCTGGTCCTCGAGTTCTCGAAGGTCGCCGCCCCGCTCGCCCCCGCCTACGACTGGTACTCGTTCAACGTGCTGCCGAAGCTCGGCAGGCTGGTCGCCGGCGACGAAGCGAGCTATCGTTACCTCGCCGAGTCGATCCGCATGCACCCGGACCAGGAAACGCTGAAGGCGATGATGGAACGGGCGGGCTTCGACGCGGTCGAATACCACAACCTCACCGCGGGCGTTGTCGCGCTGCACGTCGGGCGTGTCTACTGAACCCGGAAGAGGTCCCGGGGCACGCCGGCAAGCGGCGCGCCCCATTGCCCACCTACCGGAACACCGGAGCCGATCGTGAAACACCTCGTCACTGCCGCATTCGTAGCCGTCGCCGCCGCCGCGCTCGTGGCCGCGGTCCCCGCCGACGCCGCCCGCATGGGGGGCGGCAAGAGCTTCGGCGCGCAGCGCCAGAGCGTCGCACCGAGCAAGCCCGACGCCCCGGCATCGGGGACGACGACCAACGCCATGCCCGCGACGGCACCGGGCGCGGGCGCCGCCAGCAATCCCGTGATGCCGCCGCCCGCGGGCGCGACCGCCGCCGCGAAGCCCGCCATTCCGGGTGCCGCCGCGCCGGCGCGGACCGGAGCGTCGCGCTGGCTCGGCCCGGTGGCGGGCCTCGCCGCGGGCCTCGGCCTCGCCGCGCTCGCGTCGCACCTGGGCTTCTCCGAGGAGCTCGCGAGCTTCCTCCTGATCGCCCTGCTGGCCGTGGGGGTGATCGTCGTCGTGCGCATGGTGATGGCGCGGCGCACGCCGGCCCGGGCGCCGATGCCCTATGCCGGCGCCGGCGCCGGGCTCGGCTCGACGCCGGGCGGCTACGAAACGCAGGTTCCGCCGCCCTCGAGCTTCGAGCCGGTGTTCGGCGGCGCGCAGGGAGGCGGCGTCCATGCGCGCAGCATTCCCGCGGGTTTCGACGCAGCCGGATTTGCCCGGGAGGCGCGCAAGCAGTTCCTCGCCGTGCAGGCCGCGCACGACCGCCACGACCCGAAGGCGCTCGCCGACGTGATGACCCCCGAGCTCCACCGCGAGATCGTCCGCGAGATGGAGGCGAGCGGCGCGGCGCGCCCGACCGAGATCGTCGACGTCGCTGCCGAGGTCGTCGACGTCGCGACCGAGGACGCCAATCACTGGGTGAGCGTTCGCTTCACCGGAACGGCCCGCGAAGGCGGCGTGAACGAGCCGTTCGACGAGGTGTGGAACCTCGTGAAGCCGGTCGACGGCAGCACCGGCTGGCTCGTCGCCGGGATCCAGCAGCAGGTCATGCCCTCGTGACGCGGGCGAAGTCCCCCGCGGCGCTCGCCGCGGGGGTCGTCAACCGGACGCTGGCCGGCGAGCACTGGGCGCGCGAGAAGCTCGCCACCCACGCCGGACAGATCTTCGCGCTCGAATCGGGCCCGCTTGGCGCCAGCTACGCGATCGGCGACGACGGCTCGCTCGCGGTCGCGGCGGCAGGCGCCGCACCGTCGCTGACGCTCACCGTCTCGCCGCTCGCGCTGCCCGTGCTCGCGGCCGACCCGTCGCGCTGGAGCGCGCTGGTCAGCGGCGAGGGCGACCCGACGCTCGCCAAGGTCGTCGAGGAGCTCGCGCTGACGTTTCCCTGGTTCGTCGAGCGGGCGTTCGCCGCCGCGCTCGGGCCGATCGTCGGCCAGAAGGTCGCCGACGCGGGCCGGACGCTCCTGTCGATCCCGGCCGAGATCTCGCGGCGCGCCGCAGCCAGCCTCGGCGACTTCGCGGGCGAGTCGAACCTCGTCGCGTCGCGCGCCGAGCTCGAGGCCCTCGCGCAGGGCACCGCCGACGTCGACGCGCGCACCGAGGCGCTCGCCGCCCGCGTCGCGAAGCTCGACTCCGGCATTGAACACCGGCACCGTCCGAAGGTAACGTAGCGGGTTCAGCGGGTCGCCGGCCCGCGTCGACCCCGCGATGAAGAACGCGCCCACGCTCGCCAAGTTCAGCCGGCCGCGCCTCTATGCGGTCGTCAAGCGCGAGCGCCTGTTCCGCGCGCTGGACGAGGCGCGCGCGCATCCGATGCTCTACATCGCCGGCCCGCCCGGCGCCGGCAAGTCGACGCTCGTCGCGAGCTGGCTCGAGGCGCGCCGCGCCCCGGGCCTGTGGTTCCAGGCCGACATCGGCGACAGCGATCCCGCGACGTTCTTCCACTATCTGGGCGTCGCCGCGGCCACGCTCGGGGCGCGCGGCGCGCGCAAGGCGGGCTCGCTGCCGCGCTGGAACCCGGGCTACGCGAGCGAGCTCGCGGCGTTCACCCGCCGGTTCCTGCGCGAGTTCTTCGCGCTGTTCCCCGCCGGATCGGTCTTCGTCGTCGACAACTTCCACGAGGCCGCGGGCACGCCCGAGTGGCGGCAGGCGTTCGCCGACGGGCTCCTCGAGTTGCCGGCGGGACTCAACATCGTGTTCCTCTCGCGCGTCGACCCGCCGCCCGAGATGAGCCGGCTCCTCGCGTCGCAGGCGATGGTGCAGCTCGGATGGGAATCGCTGCGCTTCACCGCCGACGAGGCGGCCGCGGTCGTCGGCCGCTTCGGCGAGACGCCCGCGATCGTCGAGGCGATCCATCGCGCCAGCGGCGGTTGGGTCGCCGGGCTCGTGCTGATGCGCGAGCACCTCGCGCGCCTCTCGGCGGCCGACGCCGGCGCCCTCCGCGATTCCGCGTCGCTCGACGACAGCCGCGAGGCCGTGTTCACCTACTTCACCGGCGAGATCTTCGCCCGCGCGCGGCCCGAGAACCGGCGCACGCTGATGCTCGCGGCGCTGCTGCCCTCGGTCACGGCGGCGGACGCCGAGGCGCTCTCGGGCAACGCCGACGCGCACCGCCTCCTCGAACACCTCTACCGTCGCCACCTGTTCGTCGACCGGCGCCGCGGCGGCGAGCGCACCGTCTACCAGTTCCACTCGCTGTTCCGCGAGTTCCTGCTCGCCGAGGGACGCGCGCGGCTCCCCGCCGACGAGCGGCGCGCCGCGCTCGCGCGCGCGGCCGAGCTCGTGCTCGACCGGGGCGACATCGACGCGGCCGCGGCGCTCTACCGGACCGCCGGCGCGTGGCGCGAGCTCGCCGCGCTCGCGCGGGACGCGTCGATGCAGCTGATCGGCGAGGGCCGCCACGACACGCTGCGCGAATGGATCGACTCGCTCCCGCCGGACGTGCGGAGGGCGAGCCGGCGCTCGTCTACGTGCTCGGTCTCGCGCACGTCTACGGCAAGCCTTCGCGTGCGAAGGCGCTCCTCGCGCGCGCGCACCAAGCGTTCGCCGCTGCCGGCGACACGCGCCACGCGATGCTCGCCGCCGCGGCGTCGATCGACTGCCACTACCACGAGTGGGCCGACTTCGCGCCGCTCGACCGCTGGATCGGCGTGCTCGAGCGCGGCCTCGCGGAGCCGGACGTCCTCGCGTCGCCGGCCGAGGAGCTCCGCGTGCGCGCGAGCCTGCTGCTCGCGCTGCTGTTCCGCCAGCCGACGCACCCGGACCTGATGGCGCACGCCCGGGCGGTCGCGACGCTGCTGGCGAGCCGGGAGATCGCCGGCGCGCCGGTCAACGTGCGCGTGAGCGCCGCGTCGGTGCTGTTCAACTTCTACAACTGGGCGACGAAGGGCGAATCGGCCGACGCGCTGATCGCGCTCGCGCTGCCGTGGCTCGACGACCCGCAGGCGACGCCGCTGAGCCGCGTCTGGTTCCTCGTCCACCTCGCGTTCCACGAGCAGATCACGCGCCAGTACGCGCGGGCGCGAAAGCGCATGGCGGAGGCCGAGGCGATCGCGCGCGAGCACGGGCTCTCCTCGGTGCTGTTCGAGATCTATCACGCCGACGTGAGCGCGGCGTCGGCCGCGCGGGACGTCGCGGGAGCGAGGGCCGCGCTCGAGCGCCTGCGCACGGTGCTCAATCCCGCGCGGCGGATGGACGTCGCCTATTTCAGGCACCAGGAGGCCGCGTTCCTGCTGATCTCGGGACGGCCGCAGGAAGCCGCCGCGGCTTCGCGCGAGGCGGTCGAGATCGGGCGCGAGGCGGGACTGCCGGCGATGCAGCTGCCGCACCTGATGGTTCTGGGCGCGCATGCGCTCCTGGCGGCCGGTCGCCACGAGGAGGCGATCAACCGCTACGAGGAGGCGATCGCGCTCGCGGCGCCCGTCGACAAGCGGAGCTTCACCTGGCACCGCGACCTCGCGCGCGCGCAGTTCGCGATCGCGAGGGGCAACGAGCCGGGCGCGGTCGCGATCCTCGCGAACCTCTTCGCCGCGTGCCGTGAGGCCCGGTTCTACGGCTTCATGCGGCAGGCGCCCGCGGACGTCGCGCGGCTCGTGGCGCTCGCGCTCGCCCACGGCGTCGAGCCCGAGTACGCGCGCACGCTCGCGCGTTTGCGGACGCTGCCGGCCCCGTCGCCCGACCTGGCCGAGTGGCCGTGGCCGCTCGCGATCCGGACCTTCGGCGCCTTCGAGCTCAAGCGTCACGGGGAGCCGGTCGTCTCGCGCGGCAAGGCGCAGAAGAAGCCGCTCGAGCTCCTGAAGGCGCTGATCGCGCACGGCGCGAAGCGCGTCGACGCGGCGATGCTGACCTCGCTGCTGTGGCCCGAGGCGGAGGGCGACGTCGCGAAGACGTCGTTCGACAGCACGCTCTACCGGCTGCGCAAGCTCGTCGACGTCGAGGGCGCGATCGCACTCTCCGAAGGCAAGCTGTCGCTCGACCCGGCCACCGTCTGGGTCGACGCCCTCGCGCTCGAGGCGCTGCTCGACGCGGAGCCGGTTCAGGTCGAGCGAGCGCTCGCGCTGGCGCGCGGCGATTTCCTGGCCGACGAGGCCGCCGTGCCCTGGGCGGTGCGCGCACGCGACCGCCTCAAGTCGCGGATGCTGCGCGCCGTGCTCGCCGAAGCCGAGTGGCGCGAAGCGCGGGGGGACTTCGCCGCCGCGCGACCGCTCTACGAGGCCGCGCTCGAGCGCGACAACCTGGCCGAAGCCGTCTACCGGCGCCTGATGGTCTGCCAGCGCGAATCGGGCGACGCCGCCGGCGCGATGCTCACCTACCGGCGCTGCCGCGAATTGCTGTCGATCGTCCTCGGACGCGCCCCCGCGGCGGAAACCGAGGCGATCCGGCAGACGCTCGAGAGCGCCTGACGACCGCGCGCGGGTCCCCGCGCGAACCGGCCGACCCCTTCGGCAGCGCCCGCGAGCCCATCCGCAACGCTCCGGTCAGCGATCCGTCAGTCCCGCGCAAGCTCGGCGGCCGGATGTTGGCCGCGGTGCGCCATCGTACCACCGCCGGGCAGTCCGCAAGACCATTAATCCCTATTTATCAATTGGTTAAGCGTTTCCTCCCGGATCGCGGCCGGGTGTCGCGCGCCATGCGCCGATCGGTGAGCGATCCGCAAGATGTTGCAGCGCACGATCCGGTCCATCGAAGCGATGCCCCGACCCGCGAGGACCCCATGTACAGCCATGTCGAAGCCCGTCCCGAGATCCACCTCCCGCCCCGGCCGTCCAGGGAGCCGAGCCGCGCTGGACGTCGCTCTCGTGGACGCCGTTCACCGTCCGGCACGCGCCGGGCGCCGCCGAGGCCGCGAACGCGGTCGCGCTGGCCGTCCACCGCGCTCGCGAGGTTCTCGCGCGCCGGATCGGCATCAGCATGCCGGTGCGCGTGCTGGTCGTCGACGGCGCGGACGACGGCATGCCGACGCTGCAACCCGAGTCGACGCTCTGGATGCCAGCCGAGGTCGGCCCGGGCTGGTCGGAGCTCGCCCGCATGCTCGACGACCGGCTGCCGCATCGCTCGCGCCTGCTGCTGCGCAGGACGATGGGGCGGGCGGCGGGGCCGCTCGACCTTTCGCGAATCGCGCACGTTCGCGATCGACGCGTACGCGGCGGCGCTCGCCAAGTCGGCGGGCACGGCGTTCCCCCGCCGCTGGATCGCGAACGCGTTCGGCGCCTATGCGCGCGTGGTGACGCTCGCGGAGGCCGACCCCGACGGGCTCGCCGCGCAGGCGTACCTCGCCGAGACCGTCGGCGCGGCGTTGCCGCCGTCGTACGCGCTCGCGGACCCGGACGTGCGCGACGTCGTCGAGCGCATCGAGGCGACGCGGGACGCGGTGCACGCGCATGCCCGCCGCGGCGCCGGGCCGCTCGCGCGGTTCCTGCGGGCCTTCCCCGCCGGCATGGCGCCGCGCAGCGACGGCGAGCTCGCGCGGCTCGTGCTGCGCGAACTGGGCGACGCCGCGTTCCTGCCCACGATCGAGGCACTCGCGGCCTGAAGCCGGTGGAGACCGTCATGAGAAACGAAGACGGGCGGTTCGCCGCCGACTTGTTCTACCCGATAGCGATCGTCGCGATCACGGCGTCGGGCATCGTCGCCGCCGCCGCGGTGCTCGACCTCCCGCTGGCGGACGTGATCGCGCTGGCGATGTCGTCCACCGCCTGACCGCTTTCCCGATTCAACGCAACGACCTGCAGGAGAAGACCATGGTCCACCGCATCCCCCTCGTCGCGGCCGCACTCGCCGCAGCCGTGTTCGGCGCCGTCGCCGTCGTCACGCCGCCGGTCTACGCGGTCGGCGCCTCGGCCACCGCCGGCAAGCACGCCGACGGGACCGCGCGCGGCCGCTACCTGATCCGCACGAGTGGCTGCAACGACTGCCACACCGCCGGCTTCGCGACGACCGACGGCAAGGTGCCCGAGAAGGACTGGCTTACCGGCGACGCGCTGGGCTGGCAGGGACCGTGGGGAACGACCTACGCGCCCAACCTCCGCATGTACTTCCAGACGATCGACGAAAGGAGCTGGCTCGAGGTCGCGAGGGCGCGCGAATTCCGGCCGCCGATGCCGGGTCCGTCGCTCCGCGCCATGACCGACGACGACTTGCGCGCCGTCTATCGCTACGTCCGCGCGCTCGGTCCGGCGGGAGGACCCGCGCCGGCGTACGCACCGCCTGGCCACCAGGTCGCGGGGCCGGTCGTCGTGTTTCCGGCGCCGCCGAAGTGACCGACCGATCGTCGATCGCCAGGACTCGCGATGACCGCCCCGGCTCTGCGCCCCTGCGTCGAGGCGCGACCAGGCCGGGCGATAGCGCTCCTCCGCCCCGACGCCGGTGCCGGAGGCGACGGCGCCGGATGCAGCGCCGGCGTCCGTCAGCCGCCCCTCGGTCGCCGCCTCGCTGACCTGCAATGCCCGCCGCGGCGGCCGTTCGTGCTGTAACCGGGGCGTCGAGGCGCCAGATCGACGCCGGCCCCGAGGCCGCGCAGCGCGTCACTCCCGGCCGGGCTCGGGCCCGACGGGCCGCGGCCCTCCGGAGGCCGTCCCGTAGAATCGCGGGATGCGCATCCTGCGCCTCGCCCGCATCTTCCACGTTGCGCTGAAGCACGGCCTCGACGAGTTCCTGCTCGGCCACGAGCGCGTGCGGGGCCTGCGGCCGTTCGTCAACCGCATCCTGTTCTGGCGCGACCTGTCGCTTCCGCGCGCCGAGCGCCTGCGCCTCGCGCTCGTCGACCTGGGGCCGATCTTCGTCAAGTTCGGCCAGATGCTGTCGACGCGGCGCGACCTGCTGCCCACCGACATCGCCGACGAGCTCGCGAAGCTGCAGGACCGCGTCCCGCCCTTCCCCTCCGACCAGGTCGTCGCGACGCTCGAGCGGGTCTACGGGAAGTCGGTCGGCGAGGTCTTCGCATCGTTCGAGCGCGAGCCGGTCGCGAGCGCGTCGGTCGCGCAGGTGCACTTCGCCGAGCTGCCGGCGAAGGACGGCGGCGCGCCGACGCCGGTCGCGGTCAAGGTGCTGCGCCCGTCGATCGCCGGCGTGATCGAGAAGGACCTCGCGCTGATGGACACCGCGGCGATGCTGGTCGAGCGGCTGTGGTCGGACGGGAAGCGCCTGAAGCCGCGCGCGGTGGTCGCCGAGTTCGAGAAGAACCTCCGCGACGAGCTCGACCTCACGCGCGAGGCCGCGAACTGCTCGCTGCTGCGCCGCAACTTCCGCCACTCGCCGCTCCTGATGGTCCCCGGCATCCACTGGGACACCACCGAGCCCGAGGTGCTGGTGATGGAGCGCATGTCCGGCATCCCGATCGGGCGCATCGACGAGCTCAAGGCCGCGGGCATCGACCTGAAGCGCCTGTCGCGCGCCGGCGTCGAGATCTTCTTCACGCAGGTGTTCCGCGACGGCTTCTTCCACGCCGACATGCACCCGGGCAACATCTTCGTCGCGACGGATCCGGCGAACCACGGCAAGTACATCGCGGTCGACTTCGGCATCGTCGGGACGCTCTCGGAAACCGACAAGCGCTACCTCGCCGTCAATTTCCTCGCGTTCTTCCGGCGCGATTACCGCCGCGTCGCGACCGCGCACGTCGAGTCGGGCTGGGTGCCGCCGGGCACGCGCGTCGACGAGCTGGAGGCCGAGATCCGCGTCGTCTGCGAGCCGATCTTCGACCGTCCGCTGTCCGAGATCTCGCTGGGCAAGGTGCTGCTGCAGCTGTTCCGCGCGTCGCGTCGCTTCAACGTCGAGATCCAGCCGCAGCTCACGCTGCTCCAGAAGACGCTGCTGAACGTCGAGGGACTGGGCCGCCAGCTCGACCCCGACCTCGACCTGTGGACGACGGCGATGCCGTTCCTCGAGCGCTGGATGGAAGACCAGATCGGCCCGCGCGCGCTCGCGCGTCGCTTCGAGACCGAGGCGCCCTACCTGATCGCCGCGCTGCCGGAGCTGCCGCGCCTGATCCACCAGAGGCTCCTCGCGCCGCAGACGGCATCCGACATCGCGCTGAAGGAGCTCGCGGCCACGCAGCGCGTGCGCAATCGCTGGCTCGCGATCGTCGCGGCGCTGCTGGTGCTGGTGGCGGTCGAGCTGCGGTAGGTGGGACCCTGGTGCGGCGGGAACGCGGTACCCGAGGTTCAGCGCGGACGAGCCGTCTTCTCGATCCGATAGACCTCGGCGGCCGCCATCTCGGGCGCCCGGCGGGCGGCCCCGATGCCGGCCAGCGGTGCGCGCCGCAGGAACGTGTTGGCCTGGCCCATGATCAGCCGCACCAGGTCCTCCAGCGCAGGCTCCTCGATCGCCGCGGCCTGGAACTCGAGCGCGACCGACTCGAACCGGTCGACGTTGCGCATCGTGACCTCGACCGTCTGGCGCCGGTAGTCGGGCACGAAGCGGATCATCGCGACGACCGCCGGCTCGATCGTGAACACGCCGGAGCGCTGTCCGCTGTCGGTCTCGGTCCGGTACTGGAAGCGCAGCTGGCAGCCGTTGAGCCGGCTTTCGACGCCGTTGACCGCGGCGGCCGGGACCTTCACCGTCACGGGCTTGTCGCCGGTCAGCTTGTAGAAGAACTCGATCTGCTCGATCACGTCGTGGCCGCCCATCGGCTTGCGGCGGAACGACAGGAACCCGTTCTCGAACTTCGGCGAGGCGATCGTGATCACGTCGCCGGCCCGGAACTCGTGGGCGACGACCGGCTTGATCACCTCGAGGTGCGCGACGGCCTCGTCGAGCCACTTGAACGCCCGCCACAGCCGGCGGTCGATCTCCAGCAGCGACTCCTCGACCGGACGCCGGGCGGCATCGCCCTGCCCCCGGACGGCATCGGACTGGGCGCGCAGGGTCTCGAGAAGCGATCCCGAAGAGGGCTTGTTCGTCGACATCGTGGCGAAAATAGCACAGGCAGGGAGCGCTCGCCTTCGGCCGTTCGGCCAGCCTGCCCGAGCGCTCCCCTTGGCCCGGCCCCCACCCCATGCAAGGGTCGTGCCGCCCTGCGGTCCGCCCCGATGCCGCACTGCGGGAATGCCTTACAATCCGCGCACCCGGCGCCCGACCGTCGCCGAAGGAGGATCGCGCCCGTGGCGCTGCTCGAAATCCAGGGGGTCACGCGCCGGTTCGGCGACTTCACCGCCGTCGACGACGTCAGCCTCGCCGTCGAGGCGGGCGAGTTCTTCACGCTGCTGGGGCCCTCCGGCTGCGGCAAGACGACGCTCCTGAGGATGATCGCGGGCTTCGACCTGCCCGACGCCGGCCGCATCGTCCTCGACGGGAAGGACCTCGCGGGCAGCCCGCCCGAGCGCCGTCCGGTGCGCACGGTGTTCCAGAGCTACGCGCTGTTCCCGCACATGACCGTCGAGGGCAACGTCGCGTTCCCGCTGCAGATGGCGAAGGTGCCGGCCGCGGACATGCCCGCGAAGATCGCCGAGGCGCTCGAGGACGTGCGGCTCACCGGCTTCGGCAAGCGCATGCCGCACGAGCTGTCGGGCGGCCAGCGCCAGCGCGTCGCGATCGCGCGCGCGCTCGTGACCCACCCGACGCTCCTGCTGCTCGACGAGCCGCTCGCCGCCCTCGACGCGAAGCTGCGCGAGGAGATGCAGATCGAGCTCATCAACCTGCAGAAGGAGGTCGGCATCACGTTCGTCTACGTGACGCACGACCAGACCGAGGCGCTCGCGCTCTCGCACCGGATCGCGGTGATGAACCGCGGCCGCGTCGAGCAGCTCGACGAGCCCTCGCGGATCTACGGCCTGCCCGCGACGAAGTTCGTCGCCGACTTCATCGGCCACTGCAACCTGCTGTCGGGACCGGTGACGTCGGGCGCGGACGGCGTCGTCGCGCTCGACGTCCCGGGCATCGGCGTCGTGCGCGCCGCCGCGCGGACGATCCCCGCGACGGGCGCCCCCGGGACCGTCGCGCTCCGCCCCGAGAAGATCCGCATCGCGACGTTCGCGCCGTCGGACGCCGCCGACAACCGCGTGCGCGGCACGGTGGCCGACCTGCTCTACATGGGCGACGTCACGGTCTACAAGGTCGAGACCGAGGGCGGCGCGCGCGTCGAGGCGCTGCTGGCGAACTCGCAGAGCGGCCGCACCAAGTTCTTCGAGGTCGGGGACGCGGTCGAGATGAGCTGGGCGGTCGACGCCGGCCACTACATCGCCGAGTGACGGGGGCGACGTTGGGCGCGCTGCGCGAATCGCGATGGGGCAAGTGGGCGGTGGCCGGGCCGCCACTCCTCTACCTCGTCGTCTTCTTCGCGATCCCGACGCTCATCATGGTCGCGGCGTCGTTCCGCTCGCCCGGCGAGTTCGGCGGCCTCGCCCCGTTCGTGGGCGACGACGGCCGGCTCGACCTCACGCTCGAGAGCTACGTGCGGCTCGCCGAGGACACCGTCTACCTCGAGGTGTTCCTGAAGTCGGTCGTCTACGCGCTCGTGACGACGCTCGCGTGCCTCGTGCTCGCGTATCCGCTCGCCGCGCTGATCGCGCAGAGCCCGAAGAAGTACCGCGACCTGATGCTGCTCCTCGTGATCCTGCCGTTCTGGAGCAACTTCCTGATCCGCGTCTACGCGTGGATGATCATCCTCGGACCCAACGCGGCGCTCGCGAAAGCGGTCAACGGCGTGCTCGCGGTCTTCGGCGTCGAGCCGGTGCCGCTCCTCTTCAGCTCGTTCGCCGTGCTGGTCTGCCTCGTGTACGTGCACCTGCCGTTCATGGTCCTGCCGCTCTACGCGAACCTGGAGAAGCACGACCGCGCGCTGCTCGACGCCGCGCAGGACCTGGGCGCGAGCGCCTGGCAGCGCTTCTGGCGCATCACGTTCCCGCTCTCGCTGCCCGGCGTCTACGCCGGCGCGGCGCTGGTGTTCATCCCGGCGCTCGGCATCTTCGCGATCCCCGACATTCTGGGTGGCCCGAACGACAGCCTGATCGGCAACCTGATCAAGCAGCAGTTCCTCGAGACGCGCGACTGGCCGTTCGGCAGCGTGCTGTCGATCGTGCTGACCGTCGCGGCGCTGGCGCTGGCCGGGCTCGCGGCCTGGGTCGGGCGGCGCGGAGCCGAGGAGATCGCCCGTGCGTAGCCGGAGGATCGCGCTGTGGACGGCGGCGCTCGTCGCCTACGCGTTCCTCTACGTGCCCCTGGTCATCGTCGTCGCGTACTCGTTCAACGACTCCCGGCTCAACGCCGAGTGGGTCGGATTCACGTTCGACTGGTACCGCAAGCTCGCGGAGAACGACGAGATGATCGCCGCCGCGGGCAATTCGCTGCTGATCGCGCTGGTCGCGAGCCTCGTGTCGACCGTGCTCGGCACGATGGCGGGCGTCGCGATGCACCGCTACCGGATGCGCGTGCTGCCGGTCCTCGTGCTGACGCCGATCGCGATCCCCGAGATCCTGATGGGCGTCGCGCTCCTGATCTTCTTCGTGATGCTGAACGTCACGCTGGGACTCGTGTCGGTGGCGATCGCGCACATCGCGTTCTGCATCGGCTTCGTTGCGATCGTCGTGCGCGCCCGGCTGGCCGGCATGGACGAGAGCCTGGTCGAGGCCGCCCGCGACTGCGGAGCGACGCCGTGGCAGGCGTTCGTGCGCGTCACGCTGCCGCTGATCATGCCCGGCGTCGTCGCGGGCGCGCTGATGGCGTTCACGCTGTCGATCGACGACTTCGTGATCACGTTCTTCACCGCCGGCGCCGGGACCGTGACGCTGCCGCTCCAGATCTACTCGATGATCAAGATCGCGGTGACCCCGGAGGTCAACGCCGTGTCAACCCTCCTCATGCTGCTGACGTTGGTGCTGATCGTCGTCGCGGCACGGATCTCCCCCAGCCTGCTGCGCACCAAATAGGAGCCCACGATGGACAAGCGCGCATTCGCCGCCTCGCTCGTCGCCCTCGCCGCCTTCGCGCTTCCCGCGGCCGCGGCGGACAAGCTTCACCTCTACAACTGGAACAACTACATCGCGCCCGAGACGATCAAGCGCTTCGAGGCCGAGTGCAAATGCGAGGTCGTCCAGACCTACTACTCGGACAACGAGGAGCTGCTCGCCAAGCTCGCCGCGGGCGCGAAGGGCTACGACATCCTTGTGCCGACCGGCAACGCGGTCGAGGCGCTGATCAAGGGCGGGCAGCTGCAGCCGCTCGACAAGGCGAAGCTGCCGAACGTCGGGAACGTCGATCCCGCCTACCTGAACACGTCGTTCGACCCGGGCAACAGGTTCTCGGTGCCCTACGCGATGTCGACGACGATCCTGGGCTACAACGACGCCAAGATGAAGGAGCTCGGCCTCCCGACGAACACCTGGGCCGCGATCTTCGACCCGAAGCTCCTCGAGAAGGTGAAGGGCCGGGTGACGGTGCTCGACAGCGCGTCCGAGCTCTTCGCGGCGGCACTGATCCACCTCGGCTACTCGGCCAACGACACGGACGAGAAGCGCTGGCGGCAGGCGGCCGACCTCATCAAGAAGGCGAAGCCGTACTGGGCGGCGTTCAACGCCTCCTCCTACATCAAGGAGCTGACCGTCGGCAACATCTGGCTCGTGCACGGCTACTCGAACGACATCTTCCAGGCGAACCTGGACGCGCAGGCCGCCGGCCGGCCGTTCAGGATCGTGCAGGGGATGCCGAAGGAGGGCGCGGTGCTCGCGGTCGACAGCATGGTGATCCACAAGAGCGCGCCGCGCCCGGACCTCGCGCACAAGTTCATCAACTTCATGCTCGAGGGCAGGAACTCGGCCGAGCTCACCAACCTGATCGGCTCGGGCAACCCGAACCTCGCGGCGGCGCAGTACATCAAGCCGGAGCTGAAGGCGCTGCCGGCGGTGTTCCCGCCGAAGGACGTCGCGGCCAGGCTCGAGCAGCTGAAGGAGCTGACGCCCGCCCAGCGACGCCTCCGCAACAAGCTCTGGACCGAGATCAAGGCGTCGCGCTGAAGACCCCCCCGGGCCCCGGTGCCAGGGAGTCTGCACGGGGCGTGCGATGATTTCCGCATGCCGGCCAGCCCGCCGATGACCGTCGAACGCCTGTCGCCCACGACGCGCGGCGACTACCTCGCATTCTTCGACCACGAGCACGGGCCCGCCTTCGCCGACAACCCGGAGTGGGCGCGCTGTTACTGCCAGTTCTACCGGACGCCGCGCGCGCTCGACTGGCAGGCCTTCACGGCGAGCGAGAACTGCATCGCCGCCGCCTCGGCGATCGACTGTGGGGAAGCGGAAGGCTATCTCGCGGGCGGGGGAGTGACTCCCCCGATGCTCGCGAAGCGAGCCTCCCCCCAGAGGGGGGCCGCGCCCTCGGGACGGCCCTTCGGGCGACGATCCCCCCCGATGCTCGCGAAGCGAGCCTCCCCCCAGAGGGGGGCCGCGCCCTCGGGACGGCCCTTCGGGCGCGTGGCTCCGTTGTCGGCTGGATGCATGCGGCGCCGCGGCACAAGCTGCCGCACTGCTTCGAGCGCATGAAGATCGCGCCATTGCCGGTCGACGTGGCGCCGCACGAAGCCGCGGTGATCGTCTGCTTCGTGATCGCGCCCGCCTGGCGCCGGCGCGGCGTCGCCTCCGCGCTCCTCGACTTCGCGCTCGCCGACTTCGCGGCACGCGGCATCGCCGTGGTCGACGCGTTCCCGTTCAAGGCGGGCGACAGCACCGACGCGACCGACCACTACCACGGTCCGGCTTCGCTCTTCGCCTCGCGCGGGTTCGTGCCGGTCGCCGACCATCCCGACCTCACCGTCGTGCGCAAGCGGCTCGCCGACTGGATCCCGCCGCCGGCGGATGCGCCGTTCTGGCTCTTCTCGCCGGGCCGCGCGCGCTGGCTGCGTTTCGACGTCGCGGCGAACGTGATCGCCTACCTGCCGCTCGGCGCGTTCGTCGCACTGATCCCGCGCCGCACCGCGCCCGCGATCCGCGTGGCGCTGGGCGTCGCCGCCGGATTCGCGATGTCGTTCGCGATGGAATCGCTGCAGGCGTGGATGCCCCCGCGCGACGCGAACGTCGTCGACCTCGTCTCGAACACCGCGGGGGCGCTCGCCGGCGCCGCGATCGCAACGGCGATCGCACGGCGACCCGATGCGCGCGCGAGACTCTCGGGGTGGCGGCGCGGCCTGTTTCTTCACGGCATCCTGGGCGACGTCGGGCTCGCGCTCCTCGCGCTCTGGCTGGTCGCGCAGCTCAATCCGGCGATTCCGCTGTTCGCGATCACGTTCGACCCGGCGCCGGAGCGCATCCTCGCGGGCGCGTCGCAGGATACGGATTCGGCGGTCACGGTCATCGAGGCCGCGGCGAGCGCCTTCCAGCTCGTCGGCGTCGGCCTGTTCCTTGCGCTCATCGTGCGCCATCGCCGCCATGTCGGCGCGGCGGTGCTCCTGCTGATCGGCGCCGCGCTGCTGCTCAAGGGCATCGCGGCGATCCTGCTCCTCAAGCCGGCCGCCTGGGAAGGATGGCTGCGGCCGGGGGTCTCCACCGGCATCGCCGTCGGCGCGCTCGCGCTCCTCGCCGCGATCGCGCTCCCGCGCCCGGCGATGATCACGCTTTGCGGCATCGCGCTGCTGACCTCGCTGCTGACACCGCTGCTCGCCACCGACGTCGTGTCGACGCGCGCGCCGCTGACGCTGTTCGACTGGCGCTACGGGCACCTGCTCAACTTCAACGGCGTCACGCACACGGTTCTGCTCCTCTGGCCGGTCGCGGCCGCCGCGTGGCTGTTCGCGCTCGCCGGACGGCCCGGCTGGGGCGCGCCGCCGGATTCGCTAGAATGACCGGCTCCTCCCCGACCAGGACCGCGATGAGCTACTTCGAGCGCCACGTGTTCTTCTGCTGCAACCAGCGCGAAGCGCCCGAGAAGTGCTGCGCGAGCGCGGGCGCCGCCGACCTGCAGAAGTACGCGAAGGACCGCGTCAAGGCGCTCGGGCTCGCGGGACCGGGCAAGGTGCGCGTCAACAAGGCCGGCTGCCTCGACCGTTGCGAGGAGGGCCCGGTCATCGTCGTGTACCCGGAAGCGGTCTGGTACACCTACGTCGACCGTGCGGACATCGACGAGATCGTCGACCGGCACGTCGTGAACGGCGAGATCGTCGAGAGGCTCGTCATTTGACGCAGAGCCTCCCGGGCTTCGCGGGCGTCACCGAGCGGACCGTGATCGACGGTCCCGCGGGGCCGCTCGAGGTCGTCTGCAACGCGCCGCCGGCCGCCCGGCGCGGCATCGCGCTGGTCGCGCATCCGCACCCGCTGCAGGGCGGCACGCTCGACAACAAGGTCGCGCAGACGCTCGCCAAGGCGTTCTTCGCGCTCGACTACGTGGCGGTGCGGTTCAACTTCCGCGGTGTCGGCGCGTCGCACGGCGCGTTCGACGAGGGCGTCGGCGAGACCGAGGACGCGCTCGGGGCGCTCGCCTACGCCCGCGCGCACTACGGTGCCCGCCTGCCGGTCGCGCTCGCGGGCTTCTCGTTCGGCTCGTACGTGCAGACGCGCGTCGCGAAGCGCTTCGAGGCCGAGCGCCTCGTGCTCGTCGGCCCCGCGGTCCAGCGGTTCGCGCTCGACGCGGTCCCGGCCGACACGATCGTCGTGCACGGCGAGCACGACGAGATCGTGCCGCTCGCCGACGTGCTCGACTGGGCGCGGCCGCAGGCGCTACCGGTCGTCGTCTTTCCCGGCTGCACGCACTTCTTCCACGGCCGGCTGACGCAATTGCGCGACACGATCGTCGGCATGTGGCACCGCGGCCGCGCGCCGGGCGCGTGATGGACGCCGCCGTCGAGCGCGCCCTGCCCGGCCGCGGGCGCGACGGCCGCGAGCGCGTGCTCGCCGTGTCCGGGCTCGTCAAGCGCTACGGCAAGCAGGAGGTCGTGCGCGGCCTCTCGTTCGACATCGTGCGTGGCGAGTGCTTCGGACTCCTCGGCCCCAACGGCGCGGGCAAGACGACGACGCTGCGCTGCTGCCTCGGCCTGGTCGATCCCGACGGCGGCACGATCGAGCTCGTCGGCGAGCCCGTCCCGAAGGCCGCGCGCGAGGCGCGCGTGCGCGTCGGCGTCGTGCCGCAGATGGACAACCTCGACCCGGATTTCACGGTCACCGAGAACCTGGTCGTCTACGGCCGCTACTTCGGCATCGACCGTGCGACGCTCGATGCGCGCATCCCGCGGCTCCTCGAGTTCGCCGGGCTCTCGGCGAAGGCGCGCGCGCAGATCCGGACGCTCTCCGGCGGCATGAAGCGGCGCCTCACGCTCGCTCGCGCACTCGTCAACGATCCCGAGCTCCTGATCCTCGACGAGCCGACGACCGGGCTCGACCCGCAGGCGCGGCACCTGATCTGGGACGGCCTGCGCCAGCTGCTCGCGCAGGGCAAGACGATCCTGCTCACGACGCATTTCATGGACGAGGCCGAGCGCCTCGCGACACGGCTCGCCGTGATCGACCACGGGCGGATGATCGCGTGCGACGCCCCGCGCGCGCTGATCGCCGAACACGTCGAGCCGGAAGTCGTCGAGGTCTACGGCGACGAGGTCAAGGCCTGGGCCGAGGCGCACGGACGCGGACTCGCGAAGCGCCTCGAGATCGCCGGCGAGACGGCGTTCTGCTACGCGATCGACGCGAAGCCCCTGCTCGCCGACCTCGCGACGCGCACCGGCGTCCACTACCTGCACCGGCCCGCGAACCTCGAGGACCTGTTCATCAAGCTCACCGGGCGGGAGCTGCGGGACTAGGCTGCCGCGATTCCCCCCCCGCGCCCCCCGCCCCCTCCCCCCCCGGCGCCCCCCCCCCCCCCGCCCGGCCTCCTTCCGCGCTGCCCGAGCTCTCGTCGCGTTTCCTGCCGGTGTGGCGGCGCAATCTGCTCGTCTGGAAGAAGTTCGCGTTCGCGAGCGTGCTGGGCAACATCGCCGATCCGCTGCTCTACATGGTCGCGCTCGGCTACGGGCTGGGTGCGCTCGTGGGCGAGGTGGGCGGGATGCCCTACGTCGCGTTCATCGGCACCGGCATGGTCTGCCAGAGCGCGATGTTCACCGCGAGCTTCGAGGGCATGTACTCGGCGTTCTCGCGGATGCACGTGCAGCGGACGTGGGAGGGCATCATCAACGCGCCGATCGCGCTCGACGACGTCGTGCTGGCCGAGTGGGCCTGGTGCGCGACCAAGGCGCTGATGTCGACGACCGCGATCCTCCTCGTGATCGTCGCGCTGGGCTTCGGCCACACGTGGCTCGCGCTCTGGATCCTGCCGCTCGGCTTCCTCGTCGGCCTCGTGTTCGGCGCGTTCGGGCTCGTGATGAACGCGCTCGCGCCCGGCTACGACTTCTTCACCTACTTCTTCACGCTCGTCATCACGCCGATGCTGCTCCTGTCGGGCGTCTACTTCCCGGTCGACCAGATGCCGGGCTGGCTCGCCTCGGCCGCGAGCGTACTGCCGCTCAAGCACGCGATCGACATCGCCCGGCCGCTGATGCTGGGGCGCGTCCCCGACGGCATCGTGCTGCACGTCGCGGTGCTGGCCGTCTACGCGGTCGGCGCCTACTATGTCGCGCTGGTGCTCACGCGCCGCCGGCTCCTCAAATGACGCGCCCGGACAACGCCCCCCCGGTGTCAGACACGGTGTCTGACACCGTGTCTGACACCACTCCGACCGGAAGGCGTCTCGACCGATGCTGACCGTCAAATCGCTGCACATCATCTTCATGGTGACCTGGTACGCGGGCCTGTTCTACCTGCCGCGGCTGTTCGTCTACCACGCGATGTGCGCGCCCGACGACCGCGTCGGCATCGAGCGATTCAAGACGATGGAGCGCAAGCTCTACTACGGGATCATGACGCCGGGGATGGTGCTGACCGTCGTGTTCGGCCTCTGGCTGTGGCTGGGCTACGGGATCACCGGCGGCTGGATGCACGCGAAGTTCGCGCTGGTCCTCGTGCTGCTCGCCTATCACGTGTACCTCGGCAAGCTGCTCGCGGCCTTCCGCGACGACCGCAACGCGCACGGCCACGTGTTCTACCGGTGGATCAACGAGATCCCGGCCCTGCCGATCCTCGTCGCCGTCGTGTTCCTCGTCGTGATGAAGCCCTTCTAGTGGAGCGCTATTTCTCACCCTGCCCGCGCGGCCTCGAGGAAGCGCTCGCCGCGGAGCTCGGGCGCCTCGGGGCGCAGGCCATGACCCCGGTCGACGGCGGCGTCGGCTTCGAGGGTCCGCCCGATCTCGCATACGTCGTCAACCTCGAATCACGCCTCGCGAGCCGCGTGCTGTGGAGAGTCGGCGGCGGGCCGTATCGCGACGAGCGCGAGTTGAACGCGCTCGCGCGCGGCATCGACTGGCCGACGCACTTCCGTGCCGACCGCACGATCCGCGTCGACGTCGCCGCGACGCGGTCGCCGCTCAGGAGTCTCGAGTTCGCGACGCTGACGGTGAAGGACGCCGTGTGCGACCGCTTCCGCGACGAGCAGGGCAAGCGGCCGTCCGTCGACAAGCGGATGCCCGACGTGCGCGTCCACGCCTACCTGACCGATCGCGAGGCGACGTTCTACCTCGACACGTCCGGCGAGCCGCTGTTCAAGCGCGGCTGGCGGCGCGACGCCGAGGAGGCGCCGCTGCGCGAGAACCTCGCCGCGGGCCTGATCGCGCTCTCGGGCTGGCAGCCAGGCACCGCCTTCCTCGACCCGATGTGCGGCAGCGGCACGATCGCGATCGAGGCTGCGTCGATCGCCGCCGACCGCGCACCGGGCCTGACCCGCACGTTCGGCTTCCAGAAGCTCGCCTGGTTCGACGGCCCTGCGTGGCAGCGCCTGAAGCAGCGCGCGCGCGACCGCGTGAAGGCCGCACCGTCATCGCCGAGCGTGTTCGCGAGCGATCGCCTCTCCGCCGCCGTCGCGAAGACGCGCGCGAACGCCGCGCTCGCCCAGGTCGACGCGTTCATGGCGATCGAGCAGGCCGACGCGCTCGAGCGACCCGCCCCCGCGCCGTCCGGCGTGCTCATCGCCAACCCGCCCTACGGCGTCCGTCTCGACGACAAGGCGCGCGTCGCGGCGATGTATCCGAAGCTCGGCGATTCGCTGAAGGCGCGTTACGCCGGTTGGACGGCGTGGCTCTTCTCGGGCGACACCGACCTGCCGAAGAAATTCGGCCTCAAGGCGGACAAGCGCATCCCGCTGTGGAACGGCGCGATCGAGTGCCGGCTCTACTGCTATCGCGTCGTCAGCGGAAAGCTGGAGCCGTAGGCGACCTGGCGCGCCGCTCGTCGCTTGCCCGCTCCTCCGAGCCCGCGGCGTTGGTAGGATGCGGGATCGCTGCGAATCGCCACCAGCATCCTTTCGCCGGGAGGGGGAGGTCGGATGCGCTACCTGGTCGTCGTCGAGCCCGGCCGCATCGGCTGGGGGGCCCACGTGCCCGACGTGCCCGGCTGCGTCGCCGCGGCGGACAGCCGGGACGAGGTTATCGAGTTGATCCACGATGCGCTCGCCCGCCACATCAGCGGGCTTCGGGCGGAAGGCCTCCCGGTCCCGCCGGCGGCGGCGACGGCGGAGATCGTGTCCGTCGACCACTGACCGGGCCGGGGCGCGGGCGCGGTAAGATGCGGGCATCGCCGGAACGCCTTCGAAAGCCCGCCATGGGAATGCTCCCCGCCCGCCACTACGTCTCCGAGCACACGAAGTTCATCACCGAGGTGCTCGCGCAGAAGCCGCAGCTCGTCGACGAGCAGAAGAAGGGCCGCGCGATGTGGTGGGACAAGTCGCCGCGCGACCTCGACGCGCGCCGCAAGATGGACGAGGGCAAGGTGCCGCAGAAGCCCTACGTCTACTTCAGCAACCGCTGACGACCGGGCCCCGGTGCCCGGCTGGCGCATCCGCCGCGCCGTTCCCGCCGACGCGCCCGCGATCTGGGCGATCCACACGCGCGCGATCCGCGAGACCGCGTCCTCGCACTACCCTCCCGAGTCCGTCGCCGCGTGGTCGGGCCGAATGACGCCCGGGAGCTACGTCGAGCCGATCGAGGCGCGCGTCGTGCTCGTCGCCGAGGACGACGACGGTCGCGTCGCGGGATTCGCCCAGCTCAATCCGCGCGAGGGCGTCGTGCAGGCCTGCTACGTCGACCCCGACTTCAACGGCCGCGGCGTCGGTCGCGCGCTGATGGCGGCGATCGAGGACGAGGCGCGCGCGCACGGCCGCACGGCGCTCCTCCTCGACGCCTCGCTCAACGCGGTCGCGTTCTACGCGTCGCTCGGTTGGCGCGAGGAGGCCCGCGCGCACCACGAGCTCGCGCCCGGCGCCTGGCTCGACTGCGCGATCATGACCAAGAAGATCGCCTGATCGCTGAAGCCCGACCCAACCCCCGCCTCGCCTTCAGGCCGGGCCGGCCGGCCTCCAGGCCCGACCCACCAGGCTCATCCACAAAGGCGTCGGGCCAGCCCGACCCATTTGGGGGGCCCGCGGCCGCCCGCCCTCCCCCCCGGCGGCTCGCCGACCCACCCTCCCCCCCCTGTGGGTCGGCCTTCAGGCCGACGGATTTCGCGGGAAGGATTGGCGCGAGGGGCGCCCCGACCCCGACTCGCCTACAATCCGGAGCCGCCGACCCGAAATTCGGAAACTGGGGCCGCCCGCGGCGGTCCATCCCGTGCACGCCCGATCCCCGACCGGCGCCTTCCCCGAATCGAACCGATGACGCCCCACCGCCCCCCCCCCGACCGCCAGCGCGGCCGCATCCCCGTCGCCGTCCTGGTCATCGTCGGCACCGTGCTCGCGCTGATCGGCGTCGAGTTCTTCGCGCTGTGGAAGTACGGACGCGTCGGGTCGCCGCCCGCGCAGGTCGCCACGGCGCCGACGCCGTCCGCGACTCCCGGCACGCCGCCCGCCCCGGCACCGGTCGAGCTGCCCGTGCCGGAAGGCTGGCTCGACTCGCCCGCCAACGAGAGCATCGTCGGCACGAAGCTGTCGCTCGCGGGCTGGGCGCTCGCGAAGGACGGCGTCGCGCGCGTCGAGGTCCGCGTCGGCGACCGCGTGCACCAGGCGCGCTTCGGCCTGCCGCGCGAGGACGTCGCGAAGGAGAAGCCCGGCTTCCCCGACAACCCGAACGGCGGCTTCACGTTCGAGGGCGACTTCGCCGACCTGCCGCCGATGCGCCACGACGTCGTCGTCGTCGCCGTCGCGAAGAACGGACGCGAGTCGGTGATCGCGCGCCGCAGCCTGATCCCGCCGGCGGCGATGACGCAGTGGAAGGCGCTTCTCGACGAGCGGCCCGCGCTCGCCAATCAGCCGTTCTCGTTCCTGATGATGACGTCGGGCGTGAC
>JADIZG010000003.1 GCA_016704895.1 Betaproteobacteria bacterium | reverse complement strand
GATCGTCAAGCCGGGATTCAAGACGCAGTTCTCGCAGGTCTACGCGAGCGACGATCCGAACCTCGAGACCGACGTGCAGTTCGCGGTGACGCGCAGGCTCGTCGGCCAATTCGTGCGCCACGACGACCGGCCCGCGCCCGCGTCCGACGTTTCGGGCCCCTGGTACTCGCTCGACTACGAGTTCACGCTCGAGCCGGGCGAGTCGCGGTTGCCGAAGCCGCCGATCACGGGCAAGGCGGGAGGCGAGCGGCCCAGGGTCGAGATTCTCGAGCGGCGCTGAGCATTCCGGCCCGGCGGTTCGGGAGCACATTACCGCCGTGGGTCGTCGCGCCGCGATTGGCATTTGGCTGACAGAGAGGAAGACGGATGAAAGCGATATTGATCGACCCCGCGGATCGCTCGCTGACAGTGATCGACATCGGTGGTCGCGAGGACATCGCCAGGCTGATCGGCTTCGACACCGTCGAGTCCGAGGCCGTCGGGTCCAGCGGCGACCGCCTCCATTTCGACGAGGAGTGCTTCCTGCGCGGGACCGGCGGCCGGTTCCAGGTCGACAGCCTCATTCCGATCTCGGGCAGGGCGGTGGTCACCGGCGCGTCCGGCGACGGCACGACGTTGCGCGACGTGGCCACGGACGTCGAAACCCTGCGCAGCCGGATCAAGTATCTTTGACGCGGCGTTTCGTGCCATCGATGCAGGCATCCACGCGCGCCGGTCCGGGGCCCGCCCCTCGGATCCGACTACCCGTTCAACCCCGGACCCTCCCGATGAGCAAGGCCGGCATCTTCACCACTGAACGTTCGCAGCCGCCAACGGCGGCCGTCGAAGTCCTGCTGCGCGGCAGGGGCGGCATGAGCCCGGCAGGCAGCCCTGTCCGCATCACCGTGCTGGGCGCCGGCTTCGCCGGCCTGTCGACGGTGCGCGAGTTGCGCCGGCGCGACGCGCAGGCGGAGATCACGCTGGTGGCGCCGCGCGCCGAGTTGCATTACCTGCCGGGCATCATCTGGATCCCCTGCGGCCTGCGCACGCGCGAGGACCTGATCGTGCCGCTGGACAACTTCCTGCGCCGCCAGCGCGTGCGCTTCGTCGCCGGCGAGGTCACCGGCCTGGCCGACGGCGGCCGCGTCGTGCAGACCACGGCCGGCGACGTCGCCAACGACGCGCTCGTCATCGCCACCGGGGGACGCTTCCTCAAGAAGCTGCCCGGCATCGAGCACGCGATCACGCCGTGCGAAGGCATCGCGGCGGCGGAGCGCATCCGCGACCGGCTGCGCGCGATGACCGGCGGCACCATCGCGGTGGGCTTCGCCGGCAACCCGAACGAGCCCACCGCGGTGCGCGGCGGACCGATGTTCGAGTTCCTGTTCGGCATCGACGAGCAGCTCAAGCGCGAAGGCCGGCGCGAGCGTTTCGAGCTCGTGTTCTTCAACCCGTCCAACGAGCCCGGCAACCGGCTGGGGCCGAAGGCGGTGAAGCACCTGCTGGACGAGATGGCGCGGCGCGGCATCCGCACGCACCTGGGCCACAAGCTCAAGCGCTTCGATGCCGACAAGGTGGTCACCGAAGGCGGCGAGTTCGCCGCCGACCTGATCCTGTTCATGCCGGGCATGACCGGCAACGCCTGGTTCGACGCCACCGACCTGCCGCGCTCGCCGGGCGGGCTGCTGCAGGCCGACGCGCACTGCCGCGTGCCGGGGCGCGAGCGCGTCTACGTCGTCGGCGACTCCGGCAGCTTCCCCGGCCCGGACTGGATGCCCAAGCAGGCCCACATGGCCGACCTGCAGGCCGCGGCGGCCGCGGCCAACCTGCTGGGCGACGTGCAGGGTCGGTCCGCGAACGCGACGTTCAAGGTCGAGCTGATCTGCATCGTCGACGCCGTCAACCACGGCACGCTGATCTGGCGCACGCCCGAGCGCAACTGGCTGCTGCCGTCGGCCCGGCTGTTTCACTTCGCCAAGCGCGGCTTCGAATGGAACTACCTGCGCAAGTACCGCTGACCGGGCGGTCCGGGCGAGGGTCCCGCGCCTGTCGAGCACCCGTGATTCCGCCGGCCGAACCGCCCTCGCGACCGAAGTCGCGCGATGCAACCGTCGTCGGTCTCTCCGCGGTCGATGGGCTCATCGAGCACGCCGCGGACCTCTGGAAGCCAGGGGAACGAGTGATGCGCCCGACGATTCGCGGCGATCGCTGAGAGCGGGGCGACCGTGATCCGCGACCCCGACCTGCTGAACGCGCTGCTCGACAGCGTGAGCCGCTTCGTGCGCGAGCGCCTCGTTCCCGCCGAGAACGAAGTCGCCGACACCGATCGCATCCCGCCGTCGATCGTCGACGGGATGCGGCAGCTCGGCCTCTTCGGCCTGACGATCCCCGAGCAGTACGGCGGCCTCGGCCTCACGATGGAGGAGGAGGTGCGGGTGATCGTCGAGCTGTCGAAGACCTCGCCCGCGTTCCGCTCGGTGATCGGCACGACGGTGGGCATCGGCTCGCAAGGGCATCCTGATCGACGGCACCGACGAGCAGAAGGCGGCGTACCTGCCGCGGCTCGCGAGCGGCGAGCTGATCGCGTCGTTCGCGCTGACGGAGCCCGAAGCCGGCTCGGACGCCGCGTCGCTGCGCACGACGGCGATCCGGGGAGTCGACGCCGACGGCGATCACTACGTCGTCAACGGAACGAAGCGCTTCATCACGAACGCGCCGCAGGCGGGGCTCTTCACGCTGATGGCCCGCACGAACCCGAACGACCCGGGCGCGGGCGGCGTGTCGGCCTTCATCGTCGATGCGACGTCGCCGGGCATCAGCCTCGGCAAGCCCGACCGCAAGATGGGGCAGCAGGGCGTGCACACCTGCGACGTGATCTTCGAGGACTGCCGCGTGCCCGCCGCCAACCTGATCGGCCTGAAGGAAGGGCAGGGCTTCAAGACGGCGATGAAGGTGCTGGACAAGGGGCGCATCCACATCGCCGCCGCCTGCGTGGGCGTCGCGCAGCGCATCCTGGACGACGCGCTCGCCTACGCGCTGGAGCGCAGGCAGTTCGGCCAGCCGATCGCCGAGTTCCAGCTCGTGCAGGCGATGCTCGCCGACAGCAGGATGGAGATCTACGCCGCGCAGTGCATGGTGATCGATGCGGCGCGCCGCCGCGACGACGGCGAGAGCGTCACGACCGAGGCGTCGTGCTGCAAGCTCTTCGCCTCGGAGATGTGCGGCCGCGTCGCCGACCGCGCGGTGCAGATCTTCGGCGGCTCGGGCTACGTCGCCGACCACGGGATCGAGCGGTTCTACCGCGACGTGCGCCTGTTCCGGCTCTACGAGGGCACGAGCCAGATCCAGCAGCTGGTCATCGCGCGCAACATGATCCGCGAGGCGCAGCGCTGAGGCTCCGCGGCCGCCTGCGCGGCGCTACGCGTCGGCGCGTCGCGCAGCTCCCGCCGCAGGACCTTCCCGATCGGCGTCTTCGGCAGGGCGTCGCGGAACTCCACGGTTCGCGGCAGCTTGTAGCCGGTGAGGTGCGCCTTGCAGTGCGCGATCACGGCCTCCTTCGTGAGCGCCGGGTCCTTGCGGACGACCACCGCCTTCACCGCCTCGCCGGTCTTCGCGTCGGGAACGCCCACGACCCCGCATTCGAGCACGCCGGGAAGCGTCATGATCACGCTCTCGATCTCGCTCGGATACACGTTGAAGCCGGACACCAGGATCATGTCCTTCTTGCGGTCGGTGATCGTGAACTGGCCGGTCGCATCCATGTGCCCGATGTCGCCCGTCTTCAGCCATCCGTCCTGCATCACCTTGGACGTTTCCGCAGCGTTGTTCCAGTAGCCCTTCATCACCTGCGGGCCGCTCACACAGATCTCGCCGGTGTGCTTCTCGATGTCGCCTTCGCCGGTCCAGGGCGGAAGCTCGTTGAAGCCTTCGTCGCGGATCGACAGCTCGGTCGACGGGTAGGGAATGCCGATGGTTCCGTTCCAGGCCCTTCCTATCGGATTGGCGCAGGCGACGGGCGAGGCCTCGGTCAGGCCGTAGCCTTCGGTGAGGTAATGCCCGGTCACCTGCTGCCAGCGCTTCGCCACCGGCTCCTGCACGGCGGCGCCGCCGCCTATCACCGCCTTCAGCGAGGAAAAGTCGAGCTTGTCGAAGCCGGGGGTGTTGAGCAGGCCGTTGAACAGCGTGTTGACGCCGGTCATGATGGTCCACTTCCAGTGCCCGAGCTCCTTGACCAGCGCCGGCAGGTCGCGCGGGTTGGTGACGAGCACGTTCAGGGCGCCCCACTTCATGAACGACAGCGTCGCGGTCAGGCAGAAGATGTGGTAGAGCGGCAACGGCGCGATCGCGATGTCGGCGCCTTCCTCGAAGACGGTCGAGATCCACGCGCCGGTCTGCTGCATGTTGGCGAGGATGTTGCGATGGGTCAGCATCGCGCCCTTCGACACGCCGGTGGTGCCTCCCGTGTACTGCAGGAAGGCGATGTCCTCGCGCGTCACGTCGACCGGCCTGATCGCCGTCGCCGCGCCGCGCGCGAGCGCCGCCCTGAAGCGGATGGCGCCGTCGATGCGCCAGGCCGGCACCATCTTCTTCACCTTCTTGAGGACCAGGTTGACGATCCAGCGCTTCGGCCGCGGCAGCATGTCGCCGACCTGGGTGGTGATCACGTGCCGGACCGGCGTGCTCCCGAGCACCTGCTGCAGGACATGGGCGAAGTTCTCGAGGATGACGATGGCCCTGGCGCCCGAGTCCTTGAGCTGGTGCTCGAGCTCGCGAGGCGTGTAGAGCGGGTTGACGTTCACCACGACCATGCCGGCGCGCAGGATGCCGAACAGCGCGACCGGGTACTGCAGCAGGTTCGGCGCCATGATGGCGACGCGCTCGCCCTTGCTCAACCCCGGCAGGCCCTGCAGGAAGGCGGCGAAGTCGCGCGACAGCCGGTCCAGCTCGGCGTAGGTCAGGTTGTGGCCGAGGTTGTGGAAGGCCGGCTTGCCGGCAAACCTGACGACGCTCTTCTCGAGCAGGTCCGGGACCGAGCGGAACCGGTCCGGGTCGATCTCGGTGGGAATCCCGGGGGGATAGTGCTCGAGCCAGGGCTTGTTCACGATCGCCGTCTCCTGCTGTCTTGGGGGGGGGGCACCGGTCCGGCCGGGCCATGGTTCCCGGCTGGCTCGACGATCGCCACTGCGCCGGGCACGACGAACGGTCATCGTATACGACGCGGCACGTCGCCCGCCATCGCGCTTCATTGTGTCGTCCCGGGCAAGACGTGGGTTGACGCGCGTCAAGCGCCCTGCGCAGGCCCGTTCGCGAACGAGACACGACGAGCGTCTCCCTCCGACGATCGCGCTTCGCGGTGGCCGATGCGGCGCGATACCGCTGATGATGCGCCTGAACCTGCGGCGACGGCGGCCCGCGCGTCCGCCCGCCGGGCCTCACATGACGAGCGCGACCGGCGCTTCGATCAGCGCCTTGAACGCGCCGAGGAACTCGGCGCCGAGCGCGCCGTCCACGCTGCGGTGGTCGATCGACAGCGTGCAGGTCATCAGGGTCGCGATGGCGACCGCGCCGTTGCGCACGACGGGCCGCTGCTCCGCCGCGCCCACGGCGAGGATGCAGGCCTGGGGCGGATTGACGATCGCCGAGAACTGCCGGATGCCGTGCATGCCGAGGTTGGAGATCGTGAAGCCGCCGCCCTGGAACTCCTCGGGGCGCAGGCGGCCCGCCTTCGCGCGCCCCGCGAGCTCGCGCATCTCGTCGGAGATCCGGCCGATGCTCTTGCGGTCGGCGTGACGCACGATCGGCGTGATCAGGCCGGACGGCGCGGCGACCGCGACGGCGACGTCCACGTCGTGAAAGTGCCGGATCGCGTCCGCCATCCAGGCCGCGTTCACCGCGGGCACCTTGCGCAGCGCGAGCGCCGCCGCCCTGACGACGAAGTCGTTCACCGAGAGCTTCAGGCCGGGAACGTGCTCGTTGGCCTGCCGGCGCGCGGCGAGCAGCGCGTCGACGTCGCAGTCGATCGTCAGGTAGAAATGCGGGATCGTGCGCTTCGCTTCCGACAGGCGCTCCGCGATCACGCGGCGCACGTTCGAGTGCGGCACGTCCTCGAAGGCAGCACCGGCAGCTGCGGGCGTCGTCTCGAGCAATGCCCCCGGAAGCGCGGCGGCTTCCACGTCGGCCTTCAGGATGCGGCCGTTCGGCCCGGAACCGCGGATGCGGGTGAGGTCGACGTTGCGCTGCTTCGCGATGCGTCGTGCCAGCGGGCTCGCGATCGCGCGTGCGCCGGGACCCCGTGGCGGGAGCGCGGGCGCCGCGGCGGCTGCCGGCGCCGGGGCAATGGCATGAGCCTCGATGGCCGACGCGGCGATCGCCGACGCCGGCGGCGGTGCCGTCGCGGGCGAGGCGCCCAGCGAGCGCGGGTCGTCGCCCGCAGCGGCGAGCAGCCCGATCAGCGCGTCGACCTGGACGCCCTGCGCACCGGCCGGAACGACGATGCTGGCCAGCACGCCGTCCTGGGTGGCCGTCACCTCGACGACCGCCTTGTCGGTCTCGACCTCGAACAGGACCTCGCCGAGCCTGACCGGCTCGCCGACCTGCTTCGCCCAGCGGGCGATGCCGCCCTCGGTCATCGACGGGGCGACGGACGGCATCCTGATCTCTATCGGCACGCCGGTCCCTCCTCGTCGGGGCGCTCGTCGTATTCCCGGATCGCGGGATGCCAGAGCCTCCCGGCCGTCTCCCGCTCGTATTGCTTGCCGCCGGGAAAGCTCACCAGCTCGAACTGCATACCCCAGGGGGCCAGGAAGTACACCCAGGCCTGGCCGCCGCTCGGCCCGGACGTACGCACGGTCGGCTCGCCGAGCACCCGGACGCCGTGCGACTTGAGATAGGCGACGGCGGCGTCCATGTCGTCCACGTAGAACGCGAGGTGGTGGCCGCCGACGTCGCTGTTCAGCGGTTGTTGCCGGTTCTGGCCGGGCGCTTCGTACTCGAACACCTCGAAGTTCGCGCCGTTGCGGCAGCGCAGGAACCTGAGCTTCTTCATCACGGTGCGCGGATGCACGTTGAGGTGCGTCTGCATCCAGTCGCCGTCGGAGGCGAACGGCCCGAGCTCGTAGAACGGCTCGCAGCCGATGACGTTCACGAAGAAATCGATCGCCTCGTCGAGGTCGGGCACCGTGAAGCCGATGTGGTCGGTCCCCTTGAGCCCCGGCATGCCCTTGCGCGGTGTCGTCATGGCCGGCCCCCTACGCGGTCCGGCCGGGCGGCGGCGCGCGGCCCGAGTCGGCGAGCACGCGCGCGAAGCCGGCGCGGATCTCCTCGAGGCCGACGAAAGCGGCACGCTCCAGCACCTTCGACACGCTGGGCGAGGATTCCCCGCCGCGGATGCGCACGACCGGCTGGTCGAGGTCATCGAAGAAGCGCCGCTGCACCTCGTCGGTGACCATCGCGCCGTAGGAGGCCGTGAGCGGCCCCTGCTCGAGCATCACGACGTTGTTCGTCTTGCGCACGCTCGCGCCGATGGTCTCCCAGTCGAGGCCCGCCCGGTCGAGCGAGCGCAGGTCGATCACCTCGGCGTCGACGCCCATCGCGTCGGCCGCCTGGATCGCGAGCGGCGTCATCGCCGAGTAGGCGAGGACCGTGAACGCCGAGCCGGGACGGACCACCTTCGCCTTGCCCAGCGGAATGAAATAGTCGAGGTCCTCGAGCGGCCCCGGGCCGCTCGCGTTGTACAGCGCGACGTGCTCGATCACCAGCACCGGGTCCTCGCACAGCAGCGCGCTGTTCATCAGTCCCACGTAGTCGAACGGGGTCGACGGGGCGACGATGCGCCATCCGGGCCACATCGCGTACATCCCGGCCGGGTCCATCGAATGCTGCGAGCCGTAGCCGGTGCCGATCGCGCACTTGGTGCGCACGACGATGGGCATGCGCGTCTCGCCGCCGAACATGTGGCGCGCCTTGGCGATCTGGTTGAATGCCTGGTCGGCCGCGACCAGCGCGAAGTCGGCGTACATCAGCTCGACGACGGGCCGATAGCTGCCTTCCATCGCCACGCCGCCGGCCAGTCCCGAGAATCCCTGCTCGGCGATCGGCGTCGGGATGATGCGGTCGGGGAACCGCGCCGCGAGGCCCCGCGTGGCGCCGTTGGTGCCGCCCTTCAGCCGGTGGATGTCTTCGCCCAGGCAGAAGATGCGCTCGTCCTGCTCCATGCGCCGTCCCATCACCGCGGCGACGGCGTCGACGTACTTGACCTCGCCGAGCTTGCCGCTGGCCGTCTCGCGCTCCTCGAAGCGCGCGCCGGCGAACTCGGACAGGTCGCCGCGCAGGCCTTCGTCGCGGAACTCGGGCTTCGGCCACAGCGTCGGGACGATGCGGCGCTTGTTCGCGTGCATCTCGGTGAGCCGTTCGGCGGCGCCGCGCATCGCCGCCTGCGCGGCGGCGCGCAGCGCGGCATTCTCCTCGTCGGTCAGCCAGCGGCGGGACGTCATCTCGCTCGCGAGCCGCAGGAGCGGGTCGCGCGCACGCCACGCCGCCTCTTCCTCCTTGCTCCGGTAGCCGAAGGCGCTGCCCAGCAGCCCGCCGCCGTGGTGGAAGAAGCGGTAGACCTCCGCCTCGATGATCACCGGTCCCTGGCCCGCGCGCATGTGGTCGACGGCGCGCTGGCTCGCGAGCCTGACGGCCACCGGGTCCATGCCGTCGACCCGGTAGGCGGGAATGCCGTAGGCGAGCCCGCGCGACGACAGCCGCGTCTCGCGCGTCTCCTCGGCGAGCGTGGTGGCGACCGCGTACTGGTTGTTCTCGATGAAGAAGCAGATCGGCAGCGACCAGAGGGCCGCGAGGTTCATCGACTCGGGGACCGCGCCGATGTTCACGCCGCCGTCGCCGAAGAACGTGAACACGACGTCGCCCTCGCCGCGGCGCTTCTTCGCCCAGGCCACGCCGTTGGCCGGCGGCACGCCGCCGCCGACGATCGCGTTCGTGCCGAGCGCGCCGGCCTCGACCCAGCGCAGGTGCATCGAGCCGCCGCGCCCCTTGCACCAGCCGTCGGCCAGGCCGAGGATCTCGGCGAGCGTCCGGTACAGGACCGTGACGACGCCGGGCGGAATCGGCGCGCGACGCGGATCGTGCCCGCGCGGGTCCACGTGCTGCAGCGCCTTGGCGAGGAACTGGTGGTGCCCGCGGTGCGAGCCGGTCACCTGGTCGCTCGAGCGCAGCGGCGCGACGGCCGCCACCGCGCCGCCGTCCTGCCCGATGCTCGAATGCGCCGGGCCGTGGACGAGTCCCTGCGCGTCGAGTTCGAGCACCGTCTCCTCGAACGCGCGCACCAGGTGCAGGTGGTGGAGCATGCGCAGCAGTTCCTGCGCGCCCAGCGCGTCCCAGTCGTCGGACGTCGAGGCGAGCGACTGCCACGGGGTTGCAGGCTTGAGGTCGGTGAGCGTCGGCATCCTGGTTCCTCGGTCGGCGCGGCGGGGCAGACCCTAGGCGGGCGCCCGTGCCGATCTCGCGCGCGCGGCGCCGGTGGAGAAGCGCTGCGCGACGTCGAGCAGCGCCTCCATCTCTTCGCGCGTGTGGGTGAGGGTGATGAAGACGAGGCGCGTGCGCCGGTCGTCGCTCGGCCATCCGTCCAGCCACGCGACCTCGTGCAGCAGCACCTGCGCGCCGTGCAGCACGGCCGGCGTGTCGGGGCGCTCGGCGACGGCGACGATGCCCTTGACGCGAAGCAGGTCGGGCCCGACGTTCTTCGCGAGCGCGTCGGCGAACAGGCGCAGCGCATCCTGCGTCAACGGCTCGTCGCGCACGATGCAGAACGAGCGCACGCGCGGGTCGTGCCGCGGTTCGCCCGATTCGCCGACCGCGGGGGGGCGGCTCGGGTAGCGATCCCACTTGAGCCACGTCTCGACGCCGGCCGCGGAGCGCGTGCGGTCGAACGACGGGGCGCCGAACACCGTTTCCACGGGCGGCGCCGACGACGCGTCGATCAGGTCCGCGGCGGGGTTGATCGCTCCGAGTCGTTCGCGCAGCACCGTCGCGCCGGCCGCGGCCGTCGGCATCGAACGCGCGAGGTCGAGCTTGGTGAGGACGATGCGATCGGCGACGGCCGCCTGCTTCAGCGCCTCGACGTGCGCCTCCAGCGTGGCCAGCCCGTTCACCGCATCGACCAGCGCGACGACGTTGCCGAGCGCGTAGCGCGCGCGCAGCGTGGGCTCGGCGAGCAGCGCCTGGATCACCGGACCGGGGTCCGCGAGCCCCGACGTCTCGATCACCACGCGGGCGAAGGCGGGCAGCGACCCGCCGGCGCGCCGCCGGTGGAGATCGTCGAGCGTGCGCACGAGGTCGCCGCGCACTGCACAGCACAGGCAGCCGTTGGGCAGCAGGACGATGGCGTCGTCGCTGGCGGCGATCAGGTCGTGGTCGAGACCGATCTCCCCGAACTCGTTGACGATCACGGCCGTGTCCGCCATGCCGGGCTGCGAGAGCAGCCGGTTGATCAGCGTGGTCTTGCCGCTGCCGAGGAAGCCGGTGACGAGTGCGACCTCGGTTCGCGCCATGGCGTGTTCGTCTCGATCCTGGAGGCGAGCGGCGGTCCGGGCGGCCGTGCCTAGAACACGTCGCAGCGCGGCAGGCCGCAGGAGATCAGTCGATCGGACGGGAAGTTCGTGATGACCTGGCAGCCGTCCTTGGTCACGACGACCTCCTCCTCGATGCGCGCGGCGCCCGACCCATCCGCCGCCCCCTTCCAGGTCTCGACCGCGAACACCATGCCCTCCTTGAGCACCGTGCTGCTGCCGGTGAAGCGCCGCGACAGGATCGGGCGCTCCCACAGCGACAGGCCGATGCCGTGCCCGTACTGGAGCAGGAAGGCCTCGTCCTCGTTGTCGTAGCCGAACTCACCCGCCCGCGGCCATACCGAGGCCACCTCGTTGATCGTCACGCCGGGGCGGATGGCGTCGATCGACGCGCTGATCCACTTCGACGCCAGCTCGTAGGCCTCGATCTGGTGCCGGTTCGGCTCGCCGCACACGAACGTCCGGTAGTAGCAGGTGTGGTAGCCGTTGAACGAATGCATGATGTCGAGGTAGATCATGTCGCCGGGCTGGATGATCCGGTCGGAGAACGTGTGCGAGTGCGGCGTCCCGCGCGGACCCGCGACCGAGTTCACGCACTCGACGCGCTCCGACCCCAGCCGGAACAGCCGGTCGTGGGCGATCGCCACCAGCTCGTTCTCGCGCGCGCCCGGGCGGATCGCGCGGCAGATGTCGTAGTAGGTCGCGTCGACCATCGACGCCGCCACCTTGAGGCACTCGATCTCGTCGTGCGTCTTGACCTCGCGCGCGTCGAGCATCGCCTGCTGGCCGTCGACCACCTCGATGCCCTCGGCCTCGAGGGCGCGCAGCATCGGCAGCTCGAGCAGGTCGATGCCGATCGGCTCCTTGTCGATGCCGTAGTGGACGAGCATCTTCCTGATCTGGCGCGCGAAGTCCTTCTCCACGCCGATCGACGGCGGCAGCGCGCCCTGCATCGTGCTGATCGGCGCGCCGACGCGATCCGCGATCCACGGCGAGCTGATGCGCTTCGCCGGCGGCGCCGGATCCCACAGGTAGGGCTCGCCGTCGCGCGGGCACAGCGCGTAGCGGTCGAACTTGTCGCGGACCCATTCGCCGATGTGGGTGCCGGTGACGTAGCGCACGTTGTCGACGTTGAAGCAGAGCACCGCGCCCAGACCCGCCGCCTTGACCGAGTCCTGCGCGCGCCGGAAGCGCTCGCGAACCATCCGCGGGTAGTCGATCCCGGCCTCCCAGTCCTTCGCCATCGTGCCCCAGGCGGCCGTCGCGTGCGGTCGGTTGTATTTCATGTCGCTCTCCTCATGCAGCATGGGACTGCGTGGGTGGAACTGCTCGTGCTGCCGCCCGGGTTGCCGGGGTTCGTCACGGCGCGGACGCCCGGTCGGGGACCCCGACGCGACGCCGTCGTTCGCGGCTTCGACGCATCGACCATCGGTCGCCTCAACTGGCGCGCCCGGGAAACACCTGCGGGCGCAGCTTCGGATGGCAGGCCATCATCTTGGGCGCGTACTGCGCCTCCGCGCCCAGCGCTTCCGCGGCGTGCCAGGCGAACCGCGGATCCCACATCGCGCCGCGGCCGAGCGCCACCATGTCGGCCTTGCCCGAGGCGACGATGTCGTTCGCCTGCGCGGGGTCGGTCACGAGGCCCACGGTCATCGTCGGCATGCCCGTCTCCTTCCTGACCTTCTCCGAGAACGGGACCTGGTAACCGGGGGCGAGCGGGATCTTCGCGCGCGGGTCGAGGCCTCCGCTCGAGACGTCGAGGTAGTCGCAGCCCAGCTTCGCGAGCTCGCGCGCGAGCACGACCGTTTCCTCGGGCGTCCATCCGCCCTCCATCCAGTCGGTGGCCGACACGCGCATGCCCATCGGCTTGTCCGACGGCCAGGCGGCGCGCATCGCGGCGAACAGCTCGAGCGGAAAGCGCATCCGGTTCTCGAGGCTACCGCCGTATTCGTCCGTGCGGGTGTTGCTGAGCGGCGAGAGGAACTGGTGGACCAGGTAGCCGTGGCCGGCGTGCACCTCGACGAGATCGTAGCCGATGCGCTCGGCGCGCCCGACGGCGGCGACGAACTCGCCCAGGAGCGACTGGAGGCGCGCCTTGGACATCGCCTCGGGGACGGGCCAGTCGGCCGCGAACGGGACGGCGGACGGGGCTTCGGCGATCCAGCCGCCTTCCTCGTCGGGCCGGATCGGCTTGCCGCCCTGCGCCGGCGGCGTCGTGGGTCCCTTGCGGCCCGCGTGCGCGATCTGCAGGCCGTGCTTCGCCACGCCGTACCGGCGGCAGAAGTCGATCACGCGCTTCATCGCCGCCTCGTTGGCGTCCGACCACATGCCCGCGCAACGCGAGGTGATCCGGCCTCGCGGCGTCACGTTGGTCATCTCGGTCATCACGAGCGCCGCCCCGCCCAGCGACATCGAGCCCAGGTGCATCAGGTGCCAGTCGTTCGCGCATCCGTCGTCGGAGTTGTACTGGCACATCGGAGAAACGGCGATGCGGTTGGCGAGGGTCAGGCCCCGCAAGGCGATCGGGGCGAACAGGGGAGAGGTCATCGTGGATCCTGGGGTGGGTGAATCGTCATTCGAGTCCGGCCGTGCGGGCCTGCTCGCGCGCGAGCACCGCCCAGTCGCGATCGGCGTCGCCGTGGGCGATCGCGGCCAGCAGCCGGTCGCGAAGGAGGCTCGCGCTCGGCAGCGGCACGCGCGCCATGTCGCCGGCCGCGAGCACGAGGCTCATGTCCTTGAGCGCGAGCCGCGTGGTGAATCCGACGTTGTCGTACGCCTCGTCGGCCATGATCCTGCCGTAGACCTTGTACGCGGGAGCGGAGAACAGCCCCTCGGTCATGACGTCGTGGAGCACCTGCGGCGCGACGCCGAACCGGCGCACCAGCGAGTAGGCCTCGCCCATCGCCTGCACGGCGCACCCGAGCATGAAATTGTTGGCGAGCTTGATCGACGTCGCGGCGTCGGGGCTCGCGCCGGCTTCGAACGTGCGCCGGCCGATCGCGTCGAACAGCGGCTTGCAGCGCTGGAGCGCCTCGGCGGGGCCGGCGGCGACGATGCCGAGTTGCCCGCTGGCCGCGGCATCGGGGCGACCCAGCACGGGGGCGGCGACCAGCGTCTGGCCCGATGCGGCGTGCGCGGCGGTCAGGGCGCGGACGATGCCCACGCCGTGCGTGCCCATCACCATGTGGATCGCGCCGACCGGCAGCGAGTCGCGCACTCCGCCCGCGCCGAGCGCGACGGCGTCGAGCGCGGCGTCGTCGGCGAGCATCGTGACGACGACGTCGCGCTGCTCGCAGGCCAGGGCGATCGACGCCACCGACTGCGCACCCGCGGCGACGAGATCCGCGTCCTTCCCGGACGTCCGGTTGTGGACGGCGAGGTCGTGCCCGGCGCCGAGCACGCGGCCGGCGATGCCGCGGCCCATCCGGCCCAGGCCGATGACTCCGATCTTCATCACGCACGCTCCATGGACGAAAGAGACGATTCGACCGCGCGACCGCACCCGGCGCTCACCCGTGCATCGCGACGATCACGCAGCAGATCCCCCAGAACACGCAGTACTCGGCCCCGCCGAAGTTCCAGTACCAGCGGCGCCCCGACACGCGGTAGCAGGCCATGGCCGCGACCGCGAGGAAGATCGCGCCCAGGATCGCCGCGTAGCGCGTGTAGATGCCGAGGATCAGGCAGGACGCGACCACCGCCTCGAACAGCAGCGCGGCGCGCGTCCACCACTCGGGTCCGGCGAACCCCGCCTTGGCGAAGAATCCGACCGAGAACTTCCACTCGGTGATCTTGCCGACGCTGTGCGGGATGAAGAACGCGCCGCAGATGATCCGCAGCAAGTTGAACTCGTTCGTCAGATCGAACCGGCCGATGTCGAGCATGTCCTCGTCCTCCAGAGATGCCGCGTCGATCGCTGCGCGTGCGTCCTGCCCGCAGCCGCGAGGGTTCGATGCGCAGGAGCTTGCCGCCGGCGTCGACGCCGGCGCGACGCGCGCAGGTGTCGCGATCCGCGGAACCCCGGGTTGCCCTCATCGCTCCGTTCCTTCCATCCGCCGGCCGGCCATGCGCTAGCGTCCGGCCTTGGCGACGACGTGCTTGCGCGCGTCGCCGTGCCGGTTGCGGACCGCCCAGACCGCCACGGCGGGCTTGCGCCCCACCGTCCAGAGGCGATGCGGCATCTGCGCGTCGAACGACAGCGAGTCGCCGGGACCCAGCTCGAACTCCTCGAAGCCGATCCTGACGCCCAGCCGGCCGCTGATGACGTACGCGTATTCCTTGCCCCCGTGCCGCGTGAGCGAGTCCTCGGGGCACGAGGCCCCGCCGACGTCGTAGACGACGTAGAGGAACTCGAGCTCGTCGTCCGGTTCCGGGGTCAGGAGCTCCCAGCGGACCCCGTCCGCGAGCCGGATCGCCTTGCGTGTGTCGTGGCGCTGAACGGGACCGCGCACGGCCGCGGCGGCGGGACGCCGGGCGCCGCGCGTCGGGGGGGCGACGTCCGCTTCGCGGAACAGGTCGTCGACCAGCAGGCCCAGTTCGTTCGAGATCGCGTACAGCGTGCCCACCGACGGCATCACGCGGCCCCGCTCGATCTGCGACACGAGACTCGGCGAAACGCCGATGGCGCGGGCCATGCCCCGCACCGTCATCCCGGTTCGCTCGCGCGAGCGTCGCAGCCGCGCGCCGAGGCCGTTCGAGGTGTCGCCGAGAGCGGCGGCGTCCTTCGTCCGGGGGCTGCGGGGTTTGCCGGCGACCATGTCGGCATCGATTCTAACCCGGTTGTGCGTTGACAGTGAACATTGTTG
This sequence comes from Betaproteobacteria bacterium, assembly GCA_016704895.1. GTDB lineage: Bacteria > Pseudomonadota > Gammaproteobacteria > Burkholderiales > Casimicrobiaceae > VBCG01. The sequence continues at coordinate 144,215 of JADIZG010000003.1, read as the reverse complement.
GATGTACGGTTCAGTGCCACTGAACGCCCGGCGGTGCCGGGCCCCTCGCTGCAACCGTCCCCGGAGGGAAGGGAATGCACCACGTCCTGCGGGCCGCCGAGATGCGCCCGAAGCCCGCCTACCGGGGGAACAGCAAGTCGTACAGCCGCGTCGCGCTGGTCGACGACACGGTCGGTTCGGTGCACATGGGCCTCGGGCTGTGCGCGCTTCGCGCCGGCGGCGAGGTCGACACGCACCTGCACTCGTTCGAGGAGAGCTTCTACGTCCTCGAGGGCGACCCGGTCCTGGTCATCGACGGGCACGGCGTCCGGCTGATGCCGGGCGCCTGCGGGCTGGTCCCGCTCGGGGTGCCGCACGCGTGGCTCGGCCCGACGCGAGGCACGGCGAAGTGGATCGAGATGCAGGCGCCGCAGCCGCGGCGGCAGGGGGGCGACGACGACACCTTCTTCCTCGGGCCGCCGTCGAGCCGCGAGGTCGCCGACCTCGACATCCGGGATCCGCGCTCGCGGCATTTCTTCCGGATGGACGACGACGACATCGTCGTGGACAAGCTCAAGATCGGCGCCCGGGCCGACGCGCCGAAGGTGTCCGCGAGCATGAACACCGCGCTGCTCGCGTACAGCGGCATCGCGCTCAAGATGCTGGTGGACAAGCGCCTCGACGCGCAGCTGCACACGATGTTCATGGTCGAGTACCAGCCCGGCGGCGTCGCCCATCCGCACGACCACCCGATGGAGGAGTCCTACGTCATCCTCGACGGGGAAGTGGACGCCGTGGGCGACGGCAAGCGCTACACGCTGCGCAAGGGCGACCTGTTCTGGACGGGCGTGGGGTGCGTGCACGCGTTCTACAACACGAGCAAGGGCACGGTCCGGTGGCTGGAGACGCAATCGCCGCCGCTGCCCGACCGTCACGGGTACCGCTTCAGCCGCGATTGGGAATACCTGAAGGAGAAGCTCGCGGCCGGGAGCACGAAAGGACGGGGGAAGCGCAAGTGAGTGCTACGCACGCGGCTGATCCTTCGGGGCACGCGCCGGCCGATGTACGGTCGCCTGGGCGCATGCCCGTCGACAGCGCCGGATGAGGTGCTGACACGGGCGCGATCCTCGACGGATCACGCCCTTGCGACGCGTGGATGACGCGAACGGGCGAAGCGCGTCGAAGCAGAAGAACGACAGGGGGAACGCATGGCGGAACAGGGAAGCGCGGTCATCATCGGCGGGACGTCGGGCCTCGGGAAGCAGCTGGCCGGGGTGCTCGCGAAGCGCGGGGACGAGGTGATCGTCACCGGGCGCGACGCGGCGCGAGCGCAGGCCGCGGCCAGGGAAATCGGAGGCAGGACCCGCGGCCTCGCCGTCGACCTCGCCAATCCGTCGGAAATCGCCGGCAAGCTCGCCGACGTCGGCGCGGTGAAGCACCTCGTGATCGCCGCGATCGAACGCGACGACAACAGCGTGCGCAAGTTCGACGTTGCCCGCGCGGCGCGTCTGGTGACGCTGAAGCTCGTCGGCTATCCGGAAGTGGTCCACACGCTCGCGCCGCGCTTCACGGCCGACGCGTCGATCGTGCTGTTCGGCGGTCTCGCGAAGGAGCGGCCCTACCCGGGCTCGACGACGGTGACGACGGTCAACGGCGGCGTGAACAACATGATCAAGACCATGGCGGTCGAGCTCGCGCCGGTGCGCGTCAATGCCGTCCACCCCGGCATCGTCGGCGACAGCCCGGCGTGGAACGGCAAGCCGCCCGAGGTCCTGCAGCGGGTCGTCGCGCGCACGCCGCTCGGGCGCCTGGTCACGATGGACGAGGTGGTCGGCTCGGTGCTGTTCCTGCTCGACAACCGCGGCGTGAACGGCGTCAACCTTTACATGGACGGCGGCTGGCTGCTGACCTGACAAGAAAACACCCTAGGAGGAACGATGAAACGCGCAAGACCGGTAGTCGCATCGCTCGCCGGCGCATTGTTGGCGCTCGGGATCGCAACGGGACAGGCTTTCGCGGCGCCTTCGGGGCCGCCGATCCGCATCGGGAGCACGCTCTCGCTGACCGGACCGCTGTCGGGAACGGCCATCATCCACAAGCTCGTCGGCGAGATCTACGTCGAGCAGCTGAACAAGAAGAACGGGCTGCTCGGCCGGCCGGTCGAGTGGATCGTGAAGGACGACCAGTCCAAGCCGGACCTCGCCCGCACGCTCTACGAGCAGCTCATCACCGTCGACAAGGTGGACCTCGTCATCGGCCCCTATGCGACGCCCAACATCGTCTCGGCGATGGGCGTGGCGCAGCGCTACAACAAGATGCTCGTGCACCACACGATGGGGATTCCGGGCCTCGCCAAGTACGGCATGCAGTTTCCCGCCTGGTCGGTGGGTCCGAACCCCGAGGTGACGGTGCCCAACACCGTGCTCGATGCGCTCGCCACGCTGGCCAAGCCGCCCAGGACGGTGGCGATCGTCACCAGCAAGTTCCCGTCCGTGTACCTGATGTCCAAGGGCGCGCAGGACGTGATCAAGAAGCGGGGGCTGACCGAGGTGCTGTTCCTCGAGTGGGAATTCGGCAATCGCGACTACGGCGCGATCGCCAACCGCGTCAAGGACGCCAAGCCCGACTTCGTCTGGGTCGGCGCGATCGGCCTCGAGGGCAACCTGCTGCTCGACGCGATGAAGAAGATCGACTACGTCCCGCCGCTGCACTTCTACATGTACCCGGCGCCCGGGCCGCTCGCCAAGCTTCCCGAGGCGAAGAACGCGCTCGCCGCGTCGATCTTCGAGCAGCATCCGCCGTTCACCGACAACCCGGTCGCCGCGGAATTCGTCAAGCTCTACAACGACCGCGCGGCGAAGGCGGGGCTCGCCGACAATTCGGTGGAGACGCAGGCCGCCGCGTCGTTCTCGGCGTGGCAGGTGCTCGAGGCGGCGGTGACGGCCACGAAGAGCCTCGACGACAAGGCGATGTCCGACTGGCTGAAGAAGAACCAGGTCGACACGATCCAGGGCAGGCTGCGGTTCGACAAGACGAACAACTACGGCGACGACCTGATGCGCGTGAAGCAGGTGCAGGACGGCAAGTGGGTGACGGTGTGGCCGAAGGAGTGGGCGGCGCCCGGCGCCAAGCTGCTCGCGCAGTGACGATTCGGCGAACCGACGAGCGCGGCCCGCTTGGGGCCGCGCGCGCTTCGTCGGCTTCCGGCGCTTCGGAGGCCGGGCGTCGTCGCCTTCGCGACGCCCGGCCCCTGATCGACACGCTGTCCGCCGAACCGGCCCCGGCCACCTTCGAGACGCCATGAACCTGCCGAGCGCGACGCTGATCGCCCAGTCGGTGCTCTCCGGCGTCTTCATCGGCGCGCTGTACGGACTGCTGGGCCTGGGCTTGAGCCTGTCCTGGGGGATGCTGCGCCAGATCAACCTGGCGCACTTCGCGCTCGCGTTCCTGGGCGCCTACCTCACCTACCAGCTGTCGAGCGTCGCGGGCTGGGACCCGGTGGCGACGCTCGTGGTGATCGTGCCGTGCTTCTTCGCCTTCGGCGTGCTGATGCACTGGCTGTTCGCGCGCTTCTCGATCTCGCCGTTCAATTCGCTGCTCGTGACCTTCGGGCTCACCGTGATCATCGAAAGCGCGATTCAGGGAATCTGGACCGCCGACCCGCGCATGCTCGATTCGGCCTACGGCCAGTTCAAGTTCAAGGTGGGCGCGCTCTACGTGCCGTTCCCCGAGCTGCTCACGCTGTTGCTCGCGACCACGCTGTCGATCCTCGCCTGGGCCGTGCTGCGGTACACCGACATCGGCAAGGCGATGCGCGCGGCGGCCGAGGACGCCCCCACGGCGGCGGCCTTCGGCGTGAACGAGCGCAGGCTGTCGCTGCTGCTCTCCGGGGTGTCGGCTGCGTTCGCCGGCGTGGCCGGGCTGTGCCTCGCACTCAGTTTTTCGCTCGCGCCCTCGCAGATCTACGCATGGGTCGGCGTCGTGTTCGCGGCGGTGATGATCGGCGGCCTGGGCAACCCGCTCGGACCGCTCGTCGCCGGCATCATCATCGGCGTCAGCGAATCCCTCACGATGGCGATTGCCGCGCCGGCCTGGGCGCCGCTCGTGTCGTTTTCGCTGCTGATCGTCGTGCTGCTCGCACGCGCCGAGAAGATCTGAGCGCGGCGATGCGCCTGTCCGCCCGCGGAGGAATCGCGCTGGCCGGCATCCTGCTGGTCGGGATACCGTTCCTCAAGCTGCCGGCGTTCTACGAGTCCTTCCTGTACCTGGTGTTCCACTGGATCGTGCTCGCGACCTCGTGGAACATCCTGAGCGGCTACTCGGGCTATTTCTCGTTCGGCCACGGCGCGTTCTTCGGCGCCGGGATGTACACGACCGCGACGCTCGCCGGCCAGTTCGACATGCCTTTCCTCTGGACGCTGCCGGTCGCCGCGCTGGTCGCGGCGCTGTTCGGGATGGGCATCGGCGCGGTCGTGTTCCGCGTGGGACGCCTGCGCGGCGAGCTTTTCGCCCTGCTCACGCTCGCGGTCACGTTCGTGCTGGCGACCGTCGTGCTCAACACGCCGCTGGACGGCGGGCAGGGCGTGAACCTGGGCGGGGTCCGGCTCCCGGCGATCATGCCCACGCCGTCGTCCACGTTCTACCTGCTCGCGCTGATCCTCGCGCTCGCGACGATCGCGATCGCCTACGAGATCTACCACGCCCGCCTGGGTACGGGCCTGTTCGCCATCCACGACGACGAGGACGTGGCCGAGGTGATGGGCGTGCCGACGTTCCGCTACAAGATCGTCGCGCTGGGCGTCTCCTGCGCCCTCGCGGGCGTCGCGGGAGGCATCCACGCGATGTTCGTCTCCTACGTGACGGTCGGCGAGACGTTTTCGATCATCGTGCCCCTCACCGTGGTGCTGATGAGCGTCCTGGGCGCCACGCGCCACTGGCTCGGGCCCGCCGTCGGCGCCACCGTGATCACCGCGCTGCTCTACGCGTTCACCGCGGGCGACTACGCGATCGCCGGCCGCGCCGCGGTCGGCCTGATCCTGATCGTCGTGATCCTGTTCCTGCCCGACGGCTGCTCGGCCGTTTCGTGCGCAGCGCGCAGGGCCGCGGCCGCCCGACGGCGGCGGCCCGGGCGCAGGCCGGGACGCCTGCGGCCGACGTTGCGCCGTCCCCTCCGCCGCGATCGGACGCGCCGGCGGGCGGGACGCTGCTCGAGGTGCGCGGCCTGTCGAAGTCGTTCAAGGGATTGCGGGCGCTCGACGGCGTCGACCTCGACGTGCGACGCGGGGAGATCCTCGGTCTGGTCGGCCCCAACGGATCGGGAAAGTCGACGCTGATCAACGTGGTGAGCGGGCATTACCGTTGCGACGGGGGAAGCATCGTCTTCGGGGGCCGCGATCTCGCCCGCCAGGAAGCCCATCGCATCGCGCGCGCCGGCATCGCGCGCACCTACCAGATCCCGCGGCCGTTCGCGCACCTGTCCGTGCTGCAGAACGTCGCGCTTCCCGCGCGGTTCGGCCGCGACGCGCTCGATCGCGCCACCGCCGAGCGCGAGGCCCGCTACTGGCTCGAGTTCACCGGGCTCGCGGCCAAGGCGGACGACCTGCCCGACGACCTCAACCTGCACCAGCGCAAGTTCCTCGAGCTCGCGCGCGCGCTCGCGTCACGCCCGCAGCTCCTGCTCCTCGACGAGGTGCTGTCGGGACTCACGCCTTCGGAGATCGACGGCGCGATCCGCACGATCCGCACGATCAGGGATCGCGGCGCGACGATCGTCTTCGTCGAGCACGTGATGCGCGCCGTGATGGAGCTGACCGACCGGATCGTGGTGCTCAACTACGGGCGGGTCATCGCGGAGGGCGCGCCCGCGGACGTGATGGGCCGGCCGGAAGTCGTGACCGCCTACCTGGGCAAGCCGCATGCTTGAGCTCGAAGGCGTCCGGATCGCCCACGGGTCGGCCACGGCCATCTGGGACGTGTCGCTGCGCATCGGGCAGGGCGAGCTCGTCTGCGTGGTCGGCCCGAACGGTGCGGGCAAGACCACGCTGATCAACGCCGTCGCCGGCCTCAACCGCGTTGCGGCGGGCGGATTGCGGATGGACGGGGAAGACCTCGCGGGCCTTCCGGCTCACCGGTTCTGCGATCGCGGCATCGCGATCGTCCCCGAGGGGCGGCGCCTGTTCACCGGCTTGAGCGTGCGCGAGAACCTCGAGCTCGGCAGCTACCGGAAGGCGGCGCGAGCGGGGCGGGCCGCATCGCTCGAACGGGTGCTCGAGGTGTTCCCCGTGCTGAAGGAGCGCCTGAAGGCGCTGGCGGGCACGCTCTCCGGCGGTCAGCAGCAGATGGTGGCGATCGGGCGCGCGCTGATGGCGCAGCCGCGGCTGCTGCTGCTCGACGAGCCGTCGCTGGGACTCGCGCCGTCGATCGTGCTCGAGATGTTCGGCGTCATCCGGGACATCAACCGGGCCGGCATGGCGGTGCTGCTGGTCGAGCAGAACGTCGCGATGGCCCTCGAGCTCGCCGCCCGCGCCTACGTGCTCGAAGAGGGGCGCATCGCGGTGGAGGGCTCTCCGGGCGAGCTGCTCGCCTCGCCGCACATCCGCCGCGCCTACCTGGGCGAGGCCTGACGGACGCGTCCGAGGCCTTCGCGCTCCTGGGGGGGCGGCGAGGTCCGTTGGTCGACCCTGCCGCGCTCGCCGAGCCTCCGCTCGCTGGGGCCGCGTGCGCGAGATCCGACTGCCGGAAATGCGACGCGTCGGGACCGCCGGCGTGCCGGGTTCAGGAAGCCGATGCCCGCGCCGCCGCGCGAGCGTCGCCGACCAGCAGGTCGACCAGCTCCCGGGCGAAAGCAGGCAGCGCCTCGAGGCTGCGCACGCAGATCTTCATCTCGCGCACCGCCCATGGGTCCGAGAGCGGCACGATCGCGATCGCCATCGTCTGCGCGTGCCGGCGCGCCGCCGACTCCGGCAGGATCGCCACGCCGACGTTCGCCTCGACCATCCGGCAGGCAGCCTCGAAGTTGCCGACCTGGATGCGCAGCCTGAGCGGCCGGTGGAGCTGGTCGCAGACCTGGCGCAGGAACGCGTGGATCGCGCTCGACTCCTGGAGGCCGACGTGATCGCAGTCGAGCGTCTCGGCGAACGCGACTTCCTGCCTGCCGGCCAGCGCGTGGTCCTTCGGGACGACCAGCACGAGGCGATCGCGCCGGTAGGGCAGGGTCTCCAGGTTCTCGGTGCGCACCAGCCCGGCGACGATGCCGATGTCGGTCTGTCCCTCCGACACCGCACGGACGATGTCGTGCGACAGCCGCTCGCGCAGGTCGATGTTCACGTCGGGGTGGGCGAGCAGGTAGCCCTTCAGCACGGGCGGCAGGAACTCGCCGAGCGCGGTGGTGTTGGCGTAGACGCGCAGGTGGCCCTTGATGCCCTTCGCGTACTCCTGCAGGTCGGCGGAGAGGTGCTCGAGCTGTCCCAGGACCGTTCGCGCGTGCTGCACGAACGCCTGGCCTGGCGGCGTCAGCGTGACGCCCTGGCTCGTCCGGTAGAGCAGCTTGAGCCCGAGGCTCTCCTCGAGGTTCTTGATGCGGGTGCTCGCGGCCGGCAGCGAGATGTGGGACGCCTCGGCACCGCGCGTCAGGCTGTTCGCTTCGGCGACGCGGACCATCAGGCGCAGATCGACGAGGTCGAAGTGGATCGCCATGGCGGGCGATTATGGCATGCGGTCCGGGGCGACCCCGGCGCTGTCCTGTGGGTCGGCCATCAGGCCGGCGCTTGTTCGATGGGGAGGCGGAGTCGGCGTCGGGCTGACGGCGACCCCGCGCGTCGACGAACGGCATGGTCAGGTCGGCCGTCGGGCCGACGCGCGCACGGTCCCTCCATGCGGCGGGGCGCGTCGGGCTGAAGTCGGACCGGGGCGTCGCGCAGTCCTGTGGGTCCGAAAAGCTTCGACGGCGGACGCGTTGCCTCAGTCCTTCAGCGATCGCCAGTTGCCATCCTTGACGACGATCAGCTCGCGTCGTCGGGCAGGTACGAGACGAAACGCTCGGCGTCCTCCCCGTCGATGACTGCGAGCAGTGGGGTGTTCCAGGCGTCAGCAGCGCGCGCACCGATGCAGGCGCTCGGGCGAACGAGGCGCCGCCAGTCTTCGGACGTTCGCGGGATACGGGCAGCTGCCGCGGCTGGTCAGGACGCCGGGTTGTCGCGCTTCAACGCGCGCGAGTTTTCGCCGCGGGCCTTCGCCGCGCGGCAACCGCCGCCAGCGCACTTCCGCTCTGGGTCTCTGGCAGCTGCGTCCGGCGTTCGAAAGTGCTGACGGTCACTGCGAGCTCCGCAACCGACTGGGCGAGGGGCTGCGGGTGGCGGCGGTCGAGCGCCGCGACGTACTCGAGGTCGGGGAGCTTCGGCGTCACGTCCACCATGCGGAGTCGGCCCGCGCGGATGTCGCGTCCGAAGTGCTCGACTGGCAGGTAGCCGATCCCCAGCCCGGAGATCGTCCACGACGCGAGGACCGAGAGGCTGTTGCAGGTGTCCGTCCGGCGGCCGACGGCCCCGGATTCCTCGAACCACCGTTCCAGCTGCGCGTACAGGTTGGACGTCTTGGACAGCGTCAGGATGGGCCAGTTGTCCAGGTCGCGCGGCGTCAGGCGGCGGTCCGGGATCTTGAGCGCCGGGCTCGCCATCCACGCGAACTCGACGAAGCCGAGCGAGATGTTCCGCAATCCGGGCTGCACGATCGGGCCGGGCAGCATCGCGAGATCGATTTCGCCGCCGCGCAGCTTGTCGAGAAGCGAGAGCGTGAGGTCGACGTTCATCTCGAGCGTCACTCTCGGGAAGCGGGCGTTGAGCTCGCGCACCAGGTCGGGGAGCCAGGTGAGCGCGACGTACTCGGTCACGCCGATCCGGACGATGCCCGACACGATCGTCGGATCACCGATGCGCGCCTTGATCTCGGCCATCAGCTCCATGACGCGCTCGGCGTAGCCGACGAGCTCCTGGCCCTTGGTCGTCAATCGCGCGGCGCGGGCGGTGCGGTCGAAGAGCTCCTGCCCGAGCGCCTCCTCGAGGTCGCGGATGCGCATCGAGATGGCCGACTGCGTCGAGTGCAGCCGCTCCGCCGCCGCCGTGAAGCTGCCGAGCCGCCAGACCCAGTAGAGCGCTTCCAGGTGCTTGAGCGTCATCGATTGAGTATCACGAAATTTGATTGAAGCAGATCAAATAATACAATTTGCTATGATGATTCGTCGATGGCTAGTATAGCCGCGGTCGGGTCGACAAGTTCGAAAAGCACGGCGCGGTATGCGAGGCGGCGCGCGCCAAGGGGCCCGGGATTCCCCATCGAAGGAGGATCACATGAGTGGCATTCCCTTGGCCCGAAGCACGGCTCGCACGCTCGCCGCCGCAACGCTCGCGCTCGTCATTGCAGGAGGGGCCGCGACCGCGGTCGCCCAGACGGCCACCCAGATCACGACCGGCGGCGTCACCGGCACCTACTACATGATCGCGGCGCCGCTCGCGAACTACATCAACGAGAACTCGAAGATCCTGCGTGTGTCGCCGAGCACGTCGGGCGGCGGGTTCGAGAACCTGCGGCGGGTCGAGTCCGGGCAGGCGCAGTTCGGCATGACGCAACCCGAGACGATGTCCCAGGCCTGGAATGGCGAAAAGCCGTTCGACAAGCCGATGCGCAACTGGCGTGTGATCGGTGTCGTGACGCCGCCCATGGCCAACCACGTGATCGCGCTGCAAAAGGACAACATCCGCACCGCGTCGGACCTCAAGGGGAAGACGTTCGCGATCGGTGCCCCGGGCTCCGGGTCGACGATGGCAATGTCGCTGTTCCTCGATCACGCGGGCATGAAGAACGACGTTCGCATCCGGATGGAGGGCCATCAGGACTATCCGTCGCAGCTCCTCGACGGCAAGATCCAGGCGTTCAGCCGGCTGGGCTCCGTGCCCGCCGCAGTGGTCGACGAGGTCGCGGCCAGCAGGCCGATTAACCTCGTGGACTTCGGCCCCGAGCTCGACCGCTCGAAGTTCCTCGACAAGTACCCGTTCTACCAGAAGGTCGTCGTCAAGGCAGGTACCTACAAGGGCCAGGACAAAGACGTCACGCTCTTCGGAAACGCGGGCTTCCTGATCGCGCACAAGGACGTGCCGGACGAGCTCGTGTACGAGTTCACTCGCCTCGCCTACTCGGACGGCGCGATCAGCAAGGTCAACATGGCGTTCAAGGGAGCCAACCTGAATCGCGCCAATCCCCTCGAAGGCAACATCGGCCCGCTGCACCCGGGCGCCGCGAAGTTCTGGAACGAGCTCAACGTCAAGGTCCCGGACGCCGCGCTGAAGTAGCACAGCGCGCCGCGCGGCGGGCGCTTCGCCCGCCGCGCGTCCCACTCCACTCCCCGATTCAGGCTTCCCGATGCCGACGCCCTCCGGAGTACGCCAGTCGCGCTTTCTCCAGCTGCTCGAGGAGGCCGAAGGGACACGGGCGGTCCGCGAGTTCGCGGGGTTCTGGAAGCACGCCTACAAGCTGCTCGCCGCGACCTACAGCCTGCTGCTGATCCTCGCCGTCCTCGTCGACGACGTCGGCACGTCCACGCTGCGCGGCGGCTTCCTGCTCGCGATCCTCACGCTCGTCTTCCTTCGCTATCCGGCGACGCGGAACGCGCCGCGCGACCGGCCCAGCGGACCGGACCTCGTCCTGATCGCGCTCACGGTGCTCGCCTTCGGCAACTTCATCGTCGACTACGAGAACATGGCCTGGCGCGCCGGCACGGCGACGACCCGCGACCTGGTGCTCGGGACGATCGCGATCGCGCTGGTGATGGAGGCGTGCCGTCGTGCGATGAGCGTGGTTCTGCCGATTCTCGCGATGGTCATGCTCGTCTACGCGCTTCTCGGGCAGGTCCTGCCGACGGGCGTCCTCGCGCACCAGGGGTTCGGCTACAGTCAGGTGATCGGCGACAGCTACGCGTCCACCAACGGCATCTTCGGCTTCGTCGCCTACGTGTTCATCGCCTACGTGATGCTGTTCATCATCATGGGCGCGCTGTTCGAGCAGTTCGGCGCCGGACGCTTCTTCATCGACCTGCCGGTGGCGCTGACCGCCCGCTATCGCGGCGGCCCCGCCAAGGCGGCCGTCGTGGCGAGCGGCATGTTCGGGATGATCTCGGGCAGCGCCGTCGCCAACACCGTTGCAACGGGCACGTTCACGATCCCGCTGATGAAGAAGACGGGCTACCGGCCCGAGGTGGCGGGGGCGGTCGAGGCGGCGGCGTCGACCGGGGGCATGTTCATGCCGCCGGTGATGGGCGCCGGCGCGTTCCTGATGGCGGAGATGCTCAAGGTCCCGTATGCGTACATCGTCAAGATCGCGTTCGTGCCGGCGATCCTTTACTTCTTCTCCGTGCTGGTCATGGTCCACTTCGAGGCGGGCCGCTCGGGGCTGGGCGCGATGCCGAAGTCGCTGAGGCCGGCGATCGGGGCCGTCGTGCGCGGAGGCTGGTACTACCTGCTTCCGCTGATCGTGCTGTTCTTCACGCTGTTCGAGGGCTACACGCCCTCGTTCGCCGCGTTCTGGGCGATCGTGAGCTTCATCGCGCTCATGTTCACGCGCTTTGCGATGAGCGGCCAGGTGCGCCGATTCTTCCCGGCGCTGTACGACGGGCTCGCCAGCGGAGGCGAGAAGTCGCTGATCGTCGGCGTGACGGCCGGCCCGGTAGGAATCATCGTCGGCATCGCGCTCCTCACCGGACTGGCGTTCCGATTTTCCGAGATCGTGATGGCGCAGACCCACGGGATGGTCTGGCTGGCGCTTCTTCTCGTGATGTTCGCGACCTTCATCCTCGGGATGGGAATCACGGTGACGGCGGATTACCTGATCCTGGCGCTGCTCGCGGTGCCGGCGCTGGGACAACTCGGCGTGCCACTCATCGCCGCGCACCTCGTCGTGTTCTGGTTCAGCCAGAGCTCGAACGTGACGCCGCCGGTGTGCATGTCGGCGTTCGCCGGTGCGGGGATAGCGGGAGCACAGCCGTACCAGACGGGCTTCCATGCAATGAAGCTCTCGTCCTTTCTCTATCTGATGCCGTTCATGTTCGTGTACACGCCGATGCTGATGCCCGACGGATTCAATGCCGACGTTGCCTACACCTGGGCAATGCTGTTCCTCGCGGCGATTCCCTACGGCGCCGGCATGATCGGATTCCTGATTGCGCGGCTGTCGACGTGGGAGCGCGTCGTGCTCGTCGCGGCTGGCTGCGCGATGGCCTTTCCGGGCCACTTCTCCGACGCGGTCGGAGTGGTCATGTTCCTCGCGGTGCTCGGGCGCCAATGGGTTGCGCGGCGACGGTCGCAGCTGCGCCCGGCACGATGACGCTCGCCCCGCTGGATGTTCGCGCGCTCGCGCAGCGCGCGATCGAGGCGGGCGCCGCCGATGCGAACGTACGCGAGGTGCTGCGACTGCGCATGCTGGACCTTATCGGCTGCGCTTGTGCCGGGTACCGGATCGGCACGTGGCGCGGCGTCGCGCGCGCGCTCGACGCTCCGGGGTCCGCCTGCAGCTGGTTCGAGGGCGCCGGGCGCTCCACCGCCGACGCGTTGCGCGTCAATGTCTTCATGTCGCACGCGGCCTACATGGAGGACGGCTCGCGCTCCACGGGCGGCCACCCCTCCTGCGTCGTCACCCCGACGGCGCTCACCGTAGCGGGAGGTTTGCGGAGCCGGATGCCAGCGCCTGGCGACCTTCTCGCCGCAGTAGCGTCAGGCTACGACGTGTTCTTGCGCGTGGGCGAGCGCGCCTATCCCGCCATCGTCGAGCGAGGATTCCAGAGCACAGCAGTGCTGGCGCCGATCGCATCGGCGGCGGCCGTCGCAAGGCTGCTGCGCCTCACCGAGGCCGAGACCATGCACGCTCTCGCCATCGCGGCGAGCCTCGGCTCCGGGCTCAAGGCGGCGCTGCGGGCATCGACCACCCAGCCGCTGCAGGTCGCCCAAGGCTGCGAGGCGGGCAGGGTCGCCGCGCTGATGGCCGCGAACGGCGCGCAGGGCCACGAGGGTATCCTGGCTGAGGGCTTCTATCCCGCCTACGCTGGCGGCGATCGTCCGGTGTCCGAGCCTCGCGTCCCGCGCATACTCGACACGTACGTCAAGATGCACGGCGGCTGCCGCGGCAATCATGCGCCGCTCGATGCCTTCCTCACGCTCTGCCGGAAGCACGGCGTCGCCGACACGGACCTGCGTTCGGTCTCCGTTCACGTCGACCGCCACACGCTCGCCGCCGAGATCGAGCATCCTGCGACGCCCGCCCAGGCGCAGTTCAGCATCGCGTTCGCGATCGCGGTCGCGGCGGTCCACGGGGAAACGAGCGTGTTCGCGTTCACCGATCGCCGGTTGACGGATCCCCGTGTCCGCGCCCTCATGGCGAGAGTGGAGGTGCGACACGATCCCGCCCTGGACGCCGACTACCCGTCCAAGCGCGCGGCACGCGTTTCGATCGCGACGAGTTCGGGCACGCACACGCTCTCGCTCGACTATCCGGCAGGCGAGCCGGAGAACCCCGTCGAGCCCGACGGGCTCGTCCGCAAGTACGACGAGCTTGCGCGCCCGGTGCTCGGCGACGACACCGATCGCGTGCGCGACATCGTCCTCGACCTCGATCGGCAGTCCTCGCTTGCGCCGCTGCTCGATGCACTCGAGCGCATGCGCGCGGCGCCAGGCGTCGTCACGACGAAGCATGGTCAGGCTGTCGCAAGCTGACGCGCGCGCACTCGCCGTGGCCGTCCTCGTGCGCCACGGCATGCCCGTTGCGCACGCCGAGGATGTCGCCGCCCACCTGGTCGACGCGATGGTGACGGGTCACGCGTTCGCGGGACCTTCCCGGTGCCGGCGATCGTCGCGGAGCTTGTGAAAAAAGGGCCGGGCGGCCCGATCCGGGTGACGAGGCAGACGCCGGTATCCGCCACGATCGACGGCGGTGACGTGAACGGGTACGTGGTCTCGCTGGTGGCCGTGCGCAAGGCGATCGAGATCGCGAGTGCGTCGGGCATAGCCGTGGTGGGCGCATGCACCTGGTGGCGGTAGGCTCGCCTTTACGTCGAGCGGATCGCGCGTGCCGGATTCGTTGCGATGCACACAGCAAACACCGCGGCGCGCGTGGCGCCGTTCGGTGGCGCCGACCGCATCCTCGGCACGAATCCGATAGCGTTCGCATTTCCTTGCGGCGGTGAGCCGGTGGTCCTCGACATCGGCACCAGCGGCGTCACATGGGGGGAAGCGCTGTTGCGCCAGGCGACCGGGCGTCCGCTCGATTCGGGCACCGCGGTCGACTCGGAAGGTCGCGAAACGACCGACCCGGCGGCGGCGATCGCCGGGGCGTTCCTGACGTGGGGCGGCGCACGGGGCAGCTCCCTCGCGTTCGCAGCGCAGCTGTTCGGCATCCTGGCCGGAAGCGATCCGGTGTTGCGCGAAGCGCGCAATTCGGGCTTCTTCTTCCTGGCGTTGAATCCGGAACTGCTGATGCCTGCAGAAGCGTTCGAGGCGCGTGTCGCGAGCCTGCGGGAGATCGTGCGGCGTTCGCGACCTGCCGAGGGTCAGGTGGAAGTCCGCATGCCGGGTGATCGGTCGCAGCAGGCGCGGCGCGATCACGGCGACGACGACGTCCTGGTCGACCCGGCCGTACACCGCCGGCTGCTCGAACTGGCGCGTGCCGCGTGAGAACTCAGGTCGTGCCGTCGGGGGACGCCACGGGCGACGGCGGCTGCCCCCTGGAGCGCGGCCCCTCACCCCCCCCCGACTGCCGGGGTTGTCGAGCGTGATCCAGGCCGTGGCGAGGCCGTCGACGACGGTCCCGTCGGGCGAAGCCAGCGGACGGTGCTCGTAGCGGACGGTCGGGGAGGCTGTCGCTGGTGTTGCGTCGGCGAGCTTGTGGTTCTTCAGCTCGTTGTCGCGCGGCAGCCATTCGAGGTCAGTCATGCGGTGCTCCGAATCGGTCGGTGGAACCTGAGATGCGAGCGGCGTCCGGTGGCCGGCGCACTGCGTCGAGCGCCGCGCGGGCCGCCTGGGCGAGCGTCAGCTCGCCGCGCGACACGCGCGTCCCGAGGTCCTGGATGCAAGGCTGCGGCAGCGCTGCGAGCTCGTGCTCGGTCATGCGCAGCGCGCGCCGGACGACGAGGCGCGCCAGCGCCCCGCAGGCGACGCCGGCAGGCCGGCGGGCGCCGCGCTCGACCAGCGCGTCGACCAATGCATCGACGCCCGCGGCGTCGACGATGGACGTTCCGATGACGGGGATCTCGGGCGCGTCGGCGTCGCGGAGCCGAAGAAAGGCGATCAGATCCGCGCGCGTACGTTCCGCGCCCGGGGTGTCCGACTTGCTGACGACGAAGACGTCGGCGATCTCCATCATGCCGGCTTTGACCGCCTGCACCTCATCGCCAAGTCCGGGAGGCAGCACGACGACGCGCGTGTGCGCGACTTCGCTCACCTCGATTTCGGCCTGGCCCGTGCCCACCGTCTCGATCACGATCGGGTCGTAGCCGGCTGCGTCGAGGACGTCGGCGGCGCGTGACGCGGCGAGGGAGAGCCCGCCCGTCTCGCCTCGCGATCCCAGCGAGCGAATGTAGGCGCCACTGGCGCCGACGTTTTTCTCCATTCGCAGCCGATCGCCGAGGATCGCGCCGCCGCTCGTGCGGCTCGACGGGTCGACCGCGATGACGCCTACCCGCTGCCCGCGGCGTCCGTACGCGTGAATGAGACTGCCCACGAGCGACGACTTTCCCGCGCCGGGGGGGCCCGTGATGCCGATGCGGTGCGCGCGGCCCACGGCCGTGGCGAGGGCGGCAACGACCCTGCGTCCGGCCTCCGAGTCGCGCTCGACCTCGCTGATGGCGCGGCCGATGGCGCGCGCGCTTCCGACACGGACGCCTGCAACGAGCGCGTCGGCGCGATGGGCAGTCACGCCACCTTGGGGTGCCGGAGAGGCTTCGTCAACGGGCAACATGGGCCGGCGGCTCGTGTGTCGTGGACGGCAGCGCAAGCGTGATTGCCGCCGTGAGCAGAGACATCGCTGCGAGGATCGCGAACAGCGTGGCGAACGACGCTCCCGCGTCGAGCAACTGCCCGCACAGCGGCACCATCAGCGCGGCCCCGAGAAACGAGAGGGCGTTGACCAGTCCGGACGCCGCGCCCGCCCGTTTGCCGCCGATTTCGGCGAGCAGTGACAGGCCCACACCCTGGAAACCTGCGGCGGAAAGGCCCAGGATGGCGACGCACGCGAGCAGGATCAGCCAATGAAGCGGACCCACCAGCGCGAGAAGCGCGAACCCTGCTGCCGCGGTCACGGCGATCGCCGCGTAGGGACCGCGCCTGCGCCCGTGAAAGATCCGATCGCTGGTCCAGCCCCATCCGACGCGGCCCACGGCGCCGAAGAGATGCGCGAGCGCGTAGATCAGCGCGCCCCAGGTGACCGGCAGGTGCAGGCTGTCGATCGCGTACGCAATCAGGAAGGTGAGGAACGCATACTGGATGCCGACGCGAAGGAATCCGTCCGCCGCGAGCAGCATCGTCGGGCGATCCCCGAGCATCGCCGTGACCGCGTCGCGCAGCGACGGTCGGGCAGCGCGGGGCACGGGTCCGGACGGCCCGTCCAGGCGCGTGATCCACGCGATCCCGAGGGCCGCGGCATAGAAGAGGGCGATGACGTGGAACGACGCCTGCCAGCCCCAGGCGAGCGACACGACGGGCACGAAGCCGGCGGCGACGATGCCGCCGACGCTGACGCCGGTCTGCTTGATGCCGACCGCGGTGGCGCGGCGGCGTTGCGCGAACCACGCCAGCATCGCCGCATTGGTCCCCGGCGTGAGGACGCTGTATCCGATCCCCGCCGCTACCAGCAGCGAGCACGCCAGCCACAGGAACGGCGCACCCGGGACGAACGCCAGCGTCGCGGTGGCGAGCGCGGTGCCGACGACGATCGAGCGCCGGACGCCGAACGCATCGACCGCGCCGCCTGCGATCGGCGACCCCACGACGATGCCCAACAGGAAGGCCGACGACACCAGCGCCGCCTCGAAGTACCCGCCTCCGAGGTCGCGCCGGAGGAAAGGAAGGAGGGCCGGCAGGCCGTAGGGCGCACTCGCCAGCAGCGCATGAAGCGCGAACGTCGCCGCCAGTACGCCCCGGGCAGTCCGTATCGGCAGCGCCGGCGTACCCGCAACCGGTCGCGGCGCCGAGGTCATTCCCCGCCGCGCAGCAGCGCGCCAAGCGCGTCGAGATCCCGTTGCGCGTCGAGGTCGAGCACGGCCGCCGCGATCGCGTCCGCTCGATCGGCGAACGGCGTGGCGCGCAGATTGTCATGGAACTTGTCGAGAAGCTCCGCGCGCGAGATGGGCGCGGAGCGGTCGCCACGCACGCGTTCCTGCACGCAGCGCTCGGTGCGTCCGTTGGCGAGCACGATCTCGACGTCGCCTGGCATGTCCTTGACGCTGAATCCCGGATCGACCTGGAACGTCGCCCGCGCCATCAGCGCGGCGATCTCCGGCCGCCGCGCGTTGTCCAGCGTGAACTCCGAGGTGCCGGCGCGTCCGTCGTGGAGAGCAATCGCCACGGCGAACGGAAGACTGAACTTGGCCTCGTAGGCGTCGCCGGGTGCCTGCTTCGACGCCCACGGCGTGCAGATCATGTTGACCGAACCTTCGGCGACGCGGCAACGGATCTCCGCCACATCGGCCGGCATGACGCCGTGCTCGTCGCGAAGGCGGCGAGCGCAGTCGATGAACGACTGCAGGTAGTGGCAGCACGGGTAGAGCTTCGGTCGCGTGTCCAGCAGCGTCCAGTCGTCGCCGTAACCGTCGAGGATCTCGGCGATGGCGATCGTCTCGCCGCGGACGAACGAGTTGAACACGCCGAGCCTGCCTTCGAACACGGTCGCGGGTCCCGTCAGCCCCCGATCCGCGAAGTCCGCTGCCATGATCCCGCCCATGGCGGCCCAGCCGGCGTGGAGGCGCTTCGAGCCTGCCCCCGCCGGCACGCACTCGAGCAGGCCACTCGTGAAACTGCCTGCCACGCCGATCGCATTCGTGGCCGAGAAGTCGTTCATTCCATGGAGCTTCGATGCGATGATCGCAGCCGCGAAGGTGCCGGCGATCGACGTCGTATGGAAACCGTGCAGGTGGAACTGGTTGCGTGCCGGCAAGGCGAGTCGGATCATCGCCTCGAAGCCGGCGGCCATCGCCAGGATCGCGTCCCGGCCGCTGGCGCCGCGCGATTCGGCCACCGCCAGCGCGGACGGCACGATGCAGGCGCTCGGATGGGTGACCGATTCGGTGTGCGTGTCGTCGAAGTCCTGGCCGTGGGCGAGCACTCCGTTGACGAGCGCCGCGGCGTGCGCGGGGACGCGACGGGGCTCGCCGACGACGCTGGCGCCCCCCGAACTCTCCCAGGAGCGCACGAGCGCGCGCGTGGCGACGCCGAAATCGAGCGACGCCGATCCGAGCGCGACGCCGAGCGTGTCGAGCGCGAGATCCTTGATCTTCTCGACGACGCGCGCGGGGAGGGCGTCGTATCGGAGCGCGCTCGCGTGGCGCCAAAGCGACTCCGACAGCGTCGCCGGTCGTTGGTTATCCATTGGTGCGCCACTCCCTGAGCGCGCGACCGATCAGCACGCGCTGAATCTCGTTGGAACCGTCGACGAGCTGCAGGTGCTTGGCGTCGCGCATCAGGCGCTCGACCGGTGCATCGCTGGAGTAGCCGGTGGCGCCGAGGCACTGCACGGCCTCGATCGCGACCTGCATCGCCGTGTCGGTTGCGAGGCACTTGCCCATCGCGAGCATCCCCATCAGGTCCTTCGTTGCCACGCCTTGGTCGACGAGCCGGGCTCCCGCGTGAACGAGTTGACGCGATGCCTCGATGGCGATCGCCAGGTCGGCGAGCTTGAACTGGAGCCCCTGGAGGTCCATCAGCGTACCGCCCAGCATCTTCCGGTTGAGGCAGTGGTCGACGGCGATCTCGAACGCCCCCTGCGCGAGGCCCACGCCGCGAGCGCCGATCGCCGGTCGGTTGCCGGTCATCGAACTCAGGAGCACGGACAGTCCCTGGCCCTCGGCTCCCAGTCGCGCATCACGCGGTACGGTGACCTTGTCGAAGAAGAGTCCCCCGGTCGGCATGCCGCGGATGCCCATCTTCTTCTCGAGCGGCCCGATCGTGATGCCGGGCCGGTCGCGCGGGACGAGGAAAGCCGAGACCCGGCCGGCGGCGGCACCGTCGGCATGCTTCGCGAACACGATGAAGACGTCGGAGAGCGTGGTGCCGGTGATATAGGACTTGGCGCCGCTGATCTCGTATCCGTCGGACGTCGTGGCCGCCTTGCTGCGGATGGAGGCGGCATCGGACCCGGCGTCGGCCTCGGTAAGGGCGTTCGAGAAACGAACCTCGCCGCGCGCAAGCCGCGGAAGCAGCGTCGCCTTCTGCTGGTCGCTGCCGAATCGCAGGAGCATGACGCCCGCGATGTTGGACATCACCGGCATGAGTGCCGTCGTGGTGCAGACCTTTGCCAGTTCTTCGACGACGACGCACAGCTCGAGCAGGCCGGCGCCCGAGCCGCCGTAGGCTTCCGGGATCGTGATGCCGGTCAGGCCGTTCTGCGCGAGCAGCTCGAAGATGTCCTGCGGGTACTGCGCGGTAGCGTCGACCTCGGCCGCGCGCGGCGCGACGCGCTCGCGGGCGAGCCGCGCGACGCTTTCGCGCAGGGCGTCCTGCTCCTC
The DNA here is from genome assembly GCA_016704895.1 of Betaproteobacteria bacterium. Lineage (GTDB taxonomy): Bacteria > Pseudomonadota > Gammaproteobacteria > Burkholderiales > Casimicrobiaceae > VBCG01. The sequence goes on along the minus strand of JADIZG010000003.1, from coordinate 124,486 downwards.
GGTCAGGAACCAGCGGGGATTCTTGGCGTACATGTCATCTCCGGCCGGTTGAGGCGCCGTTCAGCAGGAAGCGCTGGACCTTGCCGGACGCGGTCTTCGGCAGCGCGTCCAGGAACTCGATGGCGCGGGGCGCCTTGTACTTCGCCAGTTGCGAGCGGCAGTGCTCGACCAGCGCCGCTTCGCTGGTGTCGATGCCGGGCTTGCGCACGACGAACGCCTTGATCGACTGCCCCTTGTCCCCGTCCGGAATCCCGACCACGGCGACATCCGCGACGGCGGGGTGCGCATAGAGCACCTCCTCGACCTCGCGCGGGTACACGTTGAAGCCTGCGGTGATGATCAGGTCGTCCTTGCGGCCGACCAGGAAGATGAATCCACGTTCGTCCCGCCGGCCGATGTCACCGGTGTGGAACCACCCTGCGCGATAGTCCGACGCGGTCTTGTTCGGCATGCGCCAGAACCCCTTCGGGATCTGGTCTCCGCGGATGACGACCTCGCCCTCCGCGCCGGGCGGGACGTCGTGCCCGTCGTCGTCGACGATGCGTATCTCGGTGTTGATCGACGGATCGAGCTCGCCGAGCGCCTTGCCGATCGAGCCGATCGCACGCTCGCCGTTCAGGGGGTTCGACGTCCCGGTCCAGCCGGTGCAGCCCCAGCCCTCGATGATCGCCGCGCCGGTGCGCCGCTCGAAGACGCGCTGCATCTCGACGGGCATCGGGGCGCCTCCGACGCGGCAGATCCGGAGGGAGCTGATGTCGTAGCGCTCGAAATCCTCGAACGCGTTGAGGTAGGCGTACATCGTCGGCACACCGGCGAAGAACGTGACCTGGTTGCGCTCGATAAGCTCGAGGACGAGGCGCGTGTCCCAGCGCCGCAGCAGCGTCTGCGGGCAGCCGACATAGGTCGCGAGCAGGCACGGGATGATCAGGCCCTTGGCGTGGAAGAGCGGAAGCGCGACCATCGTGTGGTCCGACGGCCCCATGTTCCAGATGACCTGCTCGTACCGCAGCAGGCTCTCGAAGTTGAAGTGCGAGCACATCACGCCCTTCGGTCGCCCCGTCGTTCCCGACGTGTAGTAGAGGTCGCAGACGTCGTCCGGCGCGCATTCGTGTGTCGGTACGCTGTGTCCCGCCCAGTCGCGCTCGAGTGCGGCGAACGATTGCGCGCCGTGGATCTCGGCGTCGGTCACGACGAGATGCTGAAGGTGAGGACACTCCGGCCAGATCTGCTCGATCAGCGCGAGCTGCGAGGACTCGGTGACGAGAACGCGCGGCGTGGCGTTGTTCAGCACGTACTGCGCCTCGCGGGCCTGGAACATGATGTTCATCGGCGCCGCGGTGGCGCCGAGCCGAAGGGCGGCCCACCGCGCGATCAGGAACTCGGGACAATTCGCGAGGAACAGGCCGACGCGGTCGCCCGCGCCGACGCCCATCGACGAGAGGGCGGACGCGAACGCCTCGACGCGCGAGAGCAGTTCGCCGTGCGTGATCGTGCGGCCCTCGAAGTGGATCGCGGTGCCGCCCGGTTCCCGCGAGGCGTTGCGGACCAGCCAGTCGGAGATGTTCATGCCGGCAGCCGTTCCTCGGCGGCGCGGCGAACGAACGCGACGACGTCGTCGAGCCTGGCTCCCTCGGTGAACACCTCGCGCACGCCCAGCGCCTTCAGCCCGGGAATGTCGTCGGGGGGAATGAAGCCGCCCGCCAGGAGCACGATGTCGTCGGCGTCCTGCTCCTTCAGGCGCTCGGCGATGCGGCGGCAAAGCGCCATGTGGGCGCCGGACAGGATGGAGACGCCGAGCACGTCGACGTCCTCCTGCACGGCGACGTCGACCAGTTGCTCCGGCGAGTTGTGCCGTCCGGAGTAGATCACCTCCATGCCGGCGTCGCGCAGCGCCATGATCACGAGCATGATCCCGCGGTCGTGGCCGCACAGCCCGGGCTTGCCCATCAGGATTCGGGGTACTCGCTTCTCCATCGCCTTGTCCTTCAGACGCGGCCGCGCTCGACGTACTCGCCGAACACGTCCTTCAGTGCCTTGCAGATCTCGCCCATCGTCGCGTAGGCCCGGACTGCCTCGATGATGGGCACCATGAGATTGCTGTCGCTTCCTTCAGGGAGGCGCGCGACGCGTTTGAGCTCCTCGATCGCAGCGGCCGTCGCGGCGCTGTCCCGCTCCCGGCGGACCGCGCGCACGTCCTCGACGCGGCGTCCTTCCTCGGCAGGATCGAGCTGGTACGGGCGGCGCGGCGGCTCGGCCTCGTCGATGCGGTACTTGTTGACGCCGACCTTGATCTTCTCGCCCCGCTCCACCGCGCGTTGCGCCTCGTAGGCGTCCTGCGCGATCGTGCGCCGGATCGAGCCGTTCTCGACCGCGCGCACCATGCCGCCTTCGCGCTCGAGGCGGTCGATTTCCGACAGCACGCGCGACTCGAACTCACGTGTGAGCGACTCGACGTAGTACGAGCCGCCGAGCGGGTCGACGACGTCGGGCACGCCCGTCTCGTGAGCGACGACGTGCTGGGTGCCGATCGCGATCATCTCCGACTTCTCGGTCGGGATCCCGAACACCTCGTCCATCGTGCGCAGCCCGATCAGCTGGATGCCGCCCAGCGCGCCGGCGAGGCACGCCAGGGTCGTCCGGGCGATGTTCAGCTCGGGCCGCTCGCGAGTCATCTGCGAGCCTCCGCTGTGGCCAAGCACCTTGCACTTGAGGCTCTCCGGGTCCCGGGCGTTGTATCGTTCGCGCAGCCGGGTCGCCCAGATCCTTCGCATCGCCCGGAACTTCGCCGCCTCCTCGAAGAGGTCGAAGTGGTTGGTCTTCATCAGGAAGAACATGTTCTTCGCGAACGCGTCGATCGACACCCCGCGCGCCAGCAGGCGCTCGATGTACGTGAACGCGTCGGCGAAGGCGAACGCCACCTCGTGAACGCGGTCCGCCCCCGCTTCGGCGAAGTGGCCGCCCGTGACGTTGAGCGGCCAGAACGAAGGCAGGTGGCGCGAGCAATACTCGACCGAGTCGGTGACGAGCCGCAGCGAAGGAGCGACCGGGAAGATGAAGTTCCCGCGGGCGGTGAATTCCTTGAGGATGTCGTTCTGCAGGTTGCCGCGCACCTTGGCAAGGTCCGCTCCCTGCTTCTGCGCAAGCACGATGTGCATCGCCAGGATCACGGCGGCCGGCGCGTTGATCACGGTGCCGACGAAAGTGCTCTCGAGGCTGATGCCGTCGAAGATCGTTTCCCAGTCCCGGAGCGACGCGATCGAGGTGCCGGTGAGTCCGACCTCGCCCGCCGCCATCGGATCGTCCGGGTCGAGGCCGAGCTGCGTCGGGAGATCGAGCGCCATGTACGGCGGCACGCCGCCGTGGTCGATCATCTTGCGGAACAGAACGTTGGTTTCGCGCGGACTGCCGAACCCGGCGTAGTGGCTGATCGTCCACAGCTTCTTCCGGTAGCCGCTGGCGTCGTTTCCGCGCGTGTACGGGAACTCGCCCGGGAACGCCGCGTCGCCGGGCGAGGCTTCGTCGGCGTCGAGCGGCGTGTAGACGACCTTCAGCGGTATGCCGTCTTCGCACAGGGCCGGCTTCGCCGTCGCGGCGGCCAGTTCGTCGGCATGCCGGGCTCGCCAGGCGGCCTCGGCGACCTTCAAGTCTTCGCGCAACATCGCTCCTCCGGGACGCGCTTTCGAATCGCCGCGCCGAGGCGCAGCGGCGCACCGGCGTGACGTCCAGCGAGTATGCAAAGGCACGTCACATCACGGCAAGCGATTAATTCTTATGCCGAACCATCAAAAAGACAGATGCAAACGCCGAAGATCGACGACGGCGCGGCCGAATCCCGCCGCGTATCCGGTCGGTCCGACGGGAGTGAGGTTCGGTGCCGAGGATCGCGGGGGTTCGGTGCAGAACATTCGGACGTCCCGACGCTGACGCGGCAACCGTTTGGAGGTGCCGGCCTGGGATGCGGGTCATCTGTACCGCATCCCCACGCGGGGCGGAGCGGCGCGTTCGCAGCGCCGGATCGGCGACGGGGGACGGTCGCCAGCGGCCAGGTGGAATCCCGGCGTGCGCCGTCGCCCCGGGTCGAGGACTGCACCGGGCCAGCCGCGCCGGCCCGGTGGGATCGTGCGTCAGTCCTTCAGCAACCGCCAGTTGCCGTCCTTGACGACGATCAGCTCGCGGCCCCGCTCGTCGAAGCCCGAGTGGTCGGCCGGGGTCATGTTGTAGACGCCCTGCGTCCCGACCAGCTCCTTCGTGCTCTCCAGCGCGTCCCGCAGCGCTGCCCGGAACTCCGGCGTGCCCGGCTTGCCGCGCTTGGCCGCCTCGGGGATCGCACGCTGCAGCAGCAGGCCGGCGTCGTACACGTTCGCGCCGAACGTCGCGGGCTTGGTCCCGTACATCTTCTCGTAGGCCGCGACGTAGTCCTGAGCGACCTTCTTCGACGGCGTGCTGTCGGCGATCTCGGGCAGCACGAGCATCAGGCTCGCGGCGAGCACGGCGCCCTCGACCTTCGCGCCTCCCATGGTCAGGAAGGCCGGCGAGGCCGCTCCGTGCGTCTGGTAGATGCGGCCCTTGTAGCCGGCGTCGACCAGCGTCGTGTGCGGCAGCACCGTCGGTCCCCCGGCGGCGGCGACCAGCACGGCATCGGGCTTCGCGGCCATCAGCTTCGCCACCTGGCCGGTGACCGACCCGTCGGAGCGCAGGTACCGCTCGCTCGCGACGATCCTGATCCCCGCCTTCTGCGCCTGGGCGTTGAACACGTTGTACCAGTTCTCGCCGTACGGGTCGTTGAAGCCGATGAAGCCGACGGTCTTCACGCCGGTCTTCTGCATGTGCGCGATGAGCGCGTCGGAGATCAGCGCGTCGTTCTGCGTCGTCTTGAACACCCAGCGCTTCTTGTCGTCCATCGGCAGCACGACGGCCGTCGTGCCGACGGGCGCCAGCATCGGCGTGCCGCTCTCCGCCATGAACGCGACGACGCCGACCGCGTTGGGCGAACCCGACGGGCCGATCAGCGCATCGATCTTCTGCTCGGCGAGGAGCTTCTTGACGTTCATGACGCTCTGCGTCGGGTCGCTCGCGTCGTCGAGCACGATGTACTCGACGGTGAGATCGCCGATCTTCCTGGGCAGCAGCGCCACCGAGTTCTTCTGCGGGATCCCGACGACGGCCGTCGGTCCGGTGGTCGAGGCGATCACGCCGACCTTCACCTGCGCGATCGCGGACGTCGCCGCGAACGCCATTGCCAGCGCCAGGGCGGCGCTCATCCGGTACGTGGATTTCATGGTCGAATCTCCTCCAGGGTTGGCTCTCGTCGCCTCGCGCGCCCGATCGGCGCACATGCTCAGGTACTGGCCGTCACGCCCGCTTGCGCGAGCGCGGCGATCTCGTCGTCGGTGAACCCGGCCTCCGCGAGCACCGCGCGCGTGTGCGCGCCGTACTTCGGCGGAAACGGGTACTCGCTTCTCATGTCCGGCAGGCTGGTGGCCGCCGGTTGCATCCGGATCGTGCGTCCATCGGGGGTGCGGGTGGTGGTGAAGGCCGGTGCGAGCGCCGCCAGCTCGCGCACCTGCCGGATGTCGTTGATCGCCGCCCAGGGGATCGTGGCGCCGGACAGCGTAACGGACACCTCGTCGGTCGTGTGCGCCTGCGTCACCCCGGTCATGTCGCGCTTGAGGGCGGCGCGATCCTGCTGGCGGCCCGCGTTCGTCGCCCGCAGGGGCGTGGCGACCGGCGCGAACATCGGCGTCGCGGTGAGCCGCTTCCACTGGATGTCGGAGCCCACCGCGAGGTAGACGAAGCCGTCGCGCGTCGGATAGACGTTGGTCGGGATGAACTTGCGGTGCTCGTTGCCGGCGCGCGTGATCTCGGACGGGTCGCAGTCGAAGTCGACGAGCGGGAGCGTCGTGATGAGCCACGAGGCGGCGGCCTGGAGCATCGACACGTCGATGCGCTTGCCGCATCCGCTTTCCGCGCGCTCGAGGAGCGCCAGCAGCACGTTGGCGTAGACCTCGTCGCCGGCCTTGAGGTCGACGAGCGGGACGCCCGTGACGGTCGGCGGGCCGTCCGGGTCGCCGGTGACCTCCATCAGGCCCGCCATCGCCTGGAGCACCGGGTCGTAACCCGGAACGTCCGGGTAGGCGGGCCCGAGCGCCGAGATGCCGGCCCAGACGAGGTCGGGTTTCGCGGCGGCGAGCGTCGCGTAGTCGATGCCCAGCGACTCGTAGCGGGACGGCAGCACGTTGCAGCAGAACACGTCGACGTCGAGGGCGCGAACGATCCTCGCGAGCGCCTCGCGGCCGCGCGGGTCCTTGAGATTCAGCGCGATCGCCTCCTTGCCGACGTTCGGCGCGACGAAATAGGTGCGGCGGTCGTCGTCGACGGCATTGCGCCCGATGTAGCGGTTCGGGTCGCCCGGGAGTCCGTCGCCCGACGGCGTGGACTCGATGCGGATCACGCGCCAGCCCAGCTGCACGAAGCGGAGCGTCGCCGACGGCAGCGACAGCGCCTGCTCGAGCGAGAGGACGGTACGCGGTCGCATCAGTCGCCCGCGGCCGAGGCGGCCGCGCCCGCGCGATGGAGCGCCCGATAGACCTTCTCGGGCGTGAACGGCAGCTCGCGGATGCGCACGCCGGTCGCGTTGCAGATCGCGTTCGCGGTCGCGGCCGCGATGCAGATCGCCGGCGCCTCGCCCACGCCCTTGGCGCCCTGCGGGCCCTCGCCGTCCATCGTCTCGATGAAGCGGACGTCCATCTCCGGGATCTCGGGTGCCGTGACCAGCTTGTAGTCGCGGAACCCCGGGTTGCGCACGACGCCGTTCTCGACGATCAGGTCCTCGGTGATCGCGTAGCCCTGGCCCATCACGATCCCGCCCTCGATCTGGCCTTCGATGCCCAGCCGGTTCAGCACGCGGCCCACGTCGTGCGCGCCGGTGACCTTGACGAGGCGCACGACGCCGGTCTCGGTGTCGACCTCGACTTCCACGACCTGCGTCGCCCACGCGTAGGCCGCCGAGACGTCCCCCTTGAACGACTTGTCCTGGTGCTTCGACGGCGGCTCGTAGTAGTGCGTCGTCATCACGAGCTCCGCCTTGTCGGAGAAGTGAAGCGAGCGCAGCAGCTTCGCGAGGCTGGTGAGCGCCTCGCCGTTCGCGGTGCGGACGATGTGCCCGGAACGAAGCTCGAGCTCGGCGTCGGGGACGCCGGTCGCCTTCGCGGCGGCGGCCAGGATCTTGGCCTTCGCCTTGCGCGCGGCGCCGATCGCCGAGTTCCCGCCGATGAAGGTCGTGCGGCTGGCGTGCACGCCGACGTCCCAGGGCGTGATGTCGGTGTCGTTGTTGACGACGGTGACCGCGTCCATCGGGATGCCCAGCTCCTCGCAGACGAGCTGCGCGAGCACGGTCTCCGATCCCTGGCCGATCTCGGAGGCGCCGGTCATCAGCGTGACGTGGGCGAAGTCGTCGATCTTGAGGATCGTTCCGCAGCCGTCGGACGGATAGATCTTGGCGCCGCCGCCGACGTGGAGCATCGACGCCATGCCGACGCCGCGCTTGTAGCGCGAGGGGACTCTCCGCGCGTCGAGCGCGGCCCGGTGCTTCTCGCGGAACTGCGAGACCTCGGCCGCCGTCGTCAGGCATTCCTTCAGGCCGCAGGTCTTGAAGTGCATTCCCTGCGGCGTGACTTCGCCGGGATCCTGCGCGTTCTTCAGGCGCATCTCGAGCGGATCGATGCCGAGCTTCTCCGCGAGCTCGTCGATCTGCTGCTCGACGGCGAACGTCGCCTGCAGGTTGCCGTAGCCGCGGAACGAGCCGGCATACGGATTGTTCGTGTAGACGGCGGTCGTGTGGTACTTGCAGTGCGGCACCCGGTAGAGCGAGCTGATCGTCTGCATCATCACGAACGGCGTCGTCGCGCCCCAGGACGTGTAGGCGCCGTTGTCGTGCAGCGTCTCGCAGACCCGGAACGTCAGCGTCCCGTCCTTCTTGGCGCCGCTGCGCAGCCGGAGCAGCACCGGCTGGCGCGTCGGCGACGCGATGAATTCCTCCTCGCGCGAGAACACGAGCTTCACCGGCCGCCCGGTCGCCTTCGCGAGGAACACGCAGATCGGCTCGAACGGGTAGATGTCGAGCTTCGAGCCGAAGCCGCCGCCGATCGGCGGCTGGATGATGCGGATGCGGCCCGGGTCCATCCCGAGGATCTCGGCGAACTCGCGCTTGTGCAGGAACGGCACCTGCGTGTTCGAGTGCAGCGTCAGGTTGCCCGAGCGGTCGAACTCGGCGATGACGCCGGACACGCCCATGCAGCAGTGGGTCACGTAGTGCAGCCGGAACCAGTCGTCGACGACCACGTCGGACTCGGCCTCGCCGACGGCGACGTCGCCCTGCGCGTAGTCGAACGTCATCGCGACGTTGTGCCGGTGGGCCTCGGCGTCGCCGGGCTCGCCCGGCTTGAGCGCGTCGTGCGGGGCAGGGGCCGGGAGCTTCTCGCCGTGGATCACCGGCGCGCCGGGCTTGAGCGCGTCGGCCGGGTCGGTGAGCGGCGGCAGGTCCTCGTAGTCGACCTCGATCAGCTTCAGCGCGGCTTCCGCGATCTCCTCGGTGTCGGCAGCCACCGCGGCGATCTCGTCGCGGAGGCTGCGCACCTTGTCGCCCTTGAGCGGCAGCTGGTCCTTGCCGACGCCGAGCGGGCGCTGGTAGGGCACGTCCGCGGCCGTCAGCACCGCATGGACGCCCGGCAGCGCGCGCGCGGCTGGCGTCGATCCGCCGGATCCGCGCATGGACGCGCGTCGAGCGGAGGATCTTCGCGTGGAGCTGCCCGGGCAGGTCGAGGTCGTGCACGTAGCGCGTCTGGCCGCTCGCCTTCTCCGGCGCATCGAGCTTCGCGATGCGCTTGCCGATCAGCGTTTCCTTCTCGATCACTTTCATCGCCGTCTCCTCACCGGTCCCCGCGCGAGGCCGCCTCGATCGCGTCGACGATCTTGACGTACCCGGTGCAGCGGCACAGGTTGCCTTCGATGCCGCGTTTGATCTCGTCGCGCGTCGGGTGCGGGTGCGCCTCGAGGAAGTGCTTCGCCTGCATCACCATCCCGGGCGTGCAGAACCCACACTGGACGGCGCCGCAGTCGACGAACGCCTGCTCGAGCTTCGCGCCCAGCGGCTCGCGGCTCACGCCTTCGATCGTGCTGACCGTCCGCCCTTCGCAGTCGACGGCGAACTGCAGGCACGAGCAGACCGAGACGCCGTCGACGAGGACCGTGCAGGCGCCGCACTCGCCTTCGCCGCACGCGTACTTGGTGCCGGTCAGTCCGAGGACGTCGCGCAGCATCGCGAGCGCGCTCATGTCGACGGGCACCGTAGCGCGGGTCTCCACGCCGTTCAGCAGGAAGCCGATTTCACGCTTGAGCGACATCGCCGAGGATCCTTCTCGTCATGTTGAACACCAGTTCCTTCCGGTACCACGCCGACGCCCGGACGTCGTCGATCGGGCGCACCTCGTCCCGGGCGGTCGCGGCGACCCGGTCGATGGCGGCAGCGTCCAGGGGCGCGCCCTCGAGTGCCGCCTCGGTCCTGCGCGCCCGCAGCGGAACCGGCGCCACGGCGCCGTAGGCCACGCGGACGTGCGTCAATGCGCGGCCGCTCCGCACGCCGCCGATCGCGATCGAGATGGCGGAGATGTCGAGCGCGGGGCGGGTGCCGAACTTGAAGAAGCGGCCGACGAAGCCCGGAGGAGGGAGCGGGAGGCGGATCGCGCAGAGGAGCTCGTCCGGCGCCCGGGCAGTCCGGCCGGGCCCGGTGAAGAAGTCGGCGAGCGGCACGCGGCGGGTCTCGACCCGGCCATCGGGCTTCGACGCGAGCTCGACCTCGGCATCGAGCGCGAGGAGCGGCACGAGCGTGTCCCCGGCGGGCGAGGCGTTGCAGACGTTGCCGCCGATCGTCGCGGCGTTGCGCAGCTGGTCGCTCGCGAAGTGGTCGCAGGCGTCGGCCAGGAGGCCGAAGTGCTCGCGCACGAGCGGATCGCGCATGAGCTCGGTGATCGTGCAGAGCGCGCCGATGCGGACGGCGCCCTCGGCGCGCTCGACCCGGTGGAGCTCGGGGACGCGGCGGACGTTGAGCAGCCCGCGCTTGAGCGTCACCCGCCCCGCATGGCTCTGGGGCATCAGGTCGGTGCCGCCCGCCAGGATCGTGACGTCGCCTCCGCGCAGGTGGTCCAGCGCGTCCGGCAGCGTGGTGGGGGCCCAGTAGTGCTCGACGGTCATGGCGTCATCCCTCGAAGCGGACGGGTTCGCGGTAGCGTCCGACGACGGACACCAGCGCAGAGGTGATCTCGCCGACGGATGCGTACGCCTTCACGGCGGAGACGATGGCGGGCATCGCGTTGACGCGGTCCGCCGCGGCGCGCCGGACGTCGTCGAGGGCGCGCGCGACGGCGGAAGCGTCCCGCGTCCGGCGCACGTCGGCGAGCCGGGCGACCTGGTCGACCGTCCCCGCCTCGTCGTAGGGATGGAACTCCACCTTCGGATCCTCGGCATCGCCCCGGTAGCAGTTGACGCCGACCTTGCGGAACCGCCCGGCCTCGAGGTCCAGCTGCCGGCGGTAGGCCTGGGCCGATACCTGCGACTGGATCGAACCCGAGGCGATCAGTCCGACGATGCCGCCGCGCGCATCGACGTCGGCGATGATCCGTGCCATCTCGGCGCGCATCTGGTTGGTGAGCGTCTCGACGTAGAAGGAGCCGCCGAGCGGATCGACGGTGTCGCAGAGGCCCATTTCCTCGATCAGGAGCTGCATCGTCCGAAGCGAGATCCGCTGCGCGTACTCGCTCGGGATCGTGTAGGCCTCGTCGTAGCAGCACAGCGCCATCGTCTGCGCACCCGAGAGCGCGCTGATCAGCGCGTAGTAGGCGCCGCGGACGATGTTGAGCTCCGGCTGCTCGAACGTGAGCCCGCCGCCGCCGCCACCTGCGATCATCCGCATCCACATCGATCCGGGCCGGGTCGCGCCGTAGCGCTCCTTGACGATCTGCGCCCACAGGCCGCGGCCGGCGCGGAACTTGGCGACCTGCTCGAACAGGTTGCCGAAGATGTTGAAGTTGAACGAGAGCCGGCCGGCGAACTCGTCGATCGGGACGCCGCGACGCAGGACTTCGTCGGCATAGGCGCAGGCGATCGCGAACGCGTAGGCCATCTCCTGCGCCGGATTCGCCCCGGATTCGCGAATGTGGTAGCCGCAGACCGACACCGGGCTGTACTTGGGGGCGTGCTCCGCGCAGTACTCGATCGTGTCGCCGACGAGCCTGACCGACGCGTCGACCGGGAAGATCCACGTACCGCGCCCGACGAACTCCTTCAGGATGTCGTTCTGCGCGGTTCCGCGCAGCTTTTTCACGTCGAAGCCGCGCCGCTCGGCCATCGCGAGGTACATCGCGATCAGGATCGCCGCCGAGCCGTTGACGGTGAGCGACACCGTGATCCGGTCGAGGTCGATGCCGTCGAAGGCGATCTCGAAGTCGCGCAGCGTGTCGATCGCCATCCCGACGCGCCCGACCTCGCCCTCGGCCAGCGGGTCGTCGGAGTCCAGCCCGCACTGCGTGGGCAGGTCGAACGCGACGTTGAGGCCCGTCTGGCCGTTGGCGATCAGGTACTTGAAGCGGGCATTGGTGTCCGCCGCATTGCCGAAGCCCGTGTACTGCCGCATCGTCCACGGCTGCTTGCGGAACATCAGCGGGTGGATGCCCCGCGTGAACGGGAACTCGCCCGGCAGGCCGAGCATCGAGAGCCCGCCGCTCGCCGCGAGGTCGTCCTCCGTGTAGAGCGGCTGGATCGCAATGCCGGACTCGTTCACGATCGGCGAAACGTCCGGTGGCAGTCGATCGTTCACGGTAGGTTCCTTTCGATGAAGCCGGTGATCTCGTCGAGGCGCGATCCGGTCGGGAACACGCCCTTGAAGCCCAGCCCGCGCAGCGCGTCGTGGTCCTGGCGCGGCAGGTTGCCGCCGATGATCCAGAGCTTGTCGTCGAGCCCGGCCTCGTCGAGCAGCGGCTTCAGGCGCCGGCAGAACGCGAGGTGCGATCCCGCCATGCTGGACAGCGCGATCACGTCCACGTCCTCCTCGAGCGCGATCCGCGCGACGGCCTCCGGGGTCTGGCGCAGGCCGGTGTAGATGACCTCCATGCCGGCCGCCATCAGCGCGCGCACGACCACCTTGGCGCCCTGGTCGTGCCCGTCGAGCCCCGGCTTCGCCAGGACCACCTTGATCGGTCGCGTGCGTGCCGTCGTGTTCACGGTTTCACCTCGTCAACTCCTTGGCGATGATGAGTTTCAGGATCTCGCTCGTGCCTCCGCCGATCAGCGTGAATCGGACGTCGCGCAGGTAACGCTGCACCGGGAATTCCATCGCGTAGCCGTAGGAGGCCAGCACGCGCGCCGCCTGGTCGCAGATGCGCGCCGCCGCCTCGGTCGCGAACAGCTTCGCCATCGCGGCTTCCTTGTGATGCGGCGCGCCGGTGTCTCGGCACCAGGCTGCGTAGCGGACCATGTGGACGGCGGCCTCGTGATCGGTCGCCATCTCGGCGAGCTTCGACTGGATCGCCTGGAAGCGGTTGATCGGCTTGCCGAACTGCTGCCGCTCGCCTGCGTATCGGGTCGCCTCGTCGAGCGCGGCGCGGGACACGCCGAGCGCCATCGCGCCGGTGATGATCCGGATCTCGGCCAGCGTCTTCTTCAGGTGCTCCTCGCCGTCGCCTTCGACGCGCGAGAGCCGGTGGCTGTCGGGGACGAAGCAGTCGGCGAACGCGAGCTCGGAAGTCGGCAGCGCCCACACCCCCATCTTCTCGATCGCGCGCCCGACGGTGACGCCGGGGAAGTCGCGCTCGACCAGGAAGATCGTGAGCTTCCTCGCCTCGCCGGCCCGCGCGAACACGGTGAAGAAGTCGGCGACCGGCGCGGCCGTCACCCAGGTCTTCTGGCCGTCGAGCACGTAGCCGCCGTCGACCTTGCGAGCCGTCGTCGCGATGCCGTCGAGGTCCGAGCCGGCGTTGGGCTCGGTCATGCAGATCGCGCCGATCTTCTCGCCGGCCAGCGCGGGCTTGAACAGCCGGCCGAGGATGTCGGCGTTGCCCAGGAGCTGCAGGAACTTCGTGCCCATCAGCGCCTGCATCGCCGCGCACCCGGCGAGCGACATCGAGCCGCGGGCGATCTCGGCGAGCGCGAGGCAGAAGGTCGAGAGGTCGAGCCCCAGACCGCCGGCGTCCTCCGGATAGCGCATGCCGAAGAAGCCGAGGTCCGCGAGCTTGCGGACCAGCTCGCGCGGATATGCGTGCGCATCGTCGATCGCGGCAGCGCGCGGCGCCACTTCGGCGTCGACGAACCGCGCGAACGTGTCGCGGATCTGCTGCTGCTCGGAGGTAAGCGCGAAGTCCATCGAGGGTCATCCGATCGGTCGGGGACGCGGCTGGCCGCTTGCCCCTCACCCCGGCCCTCTCCCCGCAGGCGGGGAGAGGGCGGGTCGGCACAGGTGCGAGGCGCGAATTCACAGCGGCGTCGTCACTACTCGGTCATGCCATAGACGTCGCGCGCCACGGCAGGCGAGATCACGCCGTTGCGGACTTCCTCGCGGACCTGCGCCCGCTCGCGCCGCTTCGGGTCGCCGTAGCCGCCGCCGCCGCCCGCCTGCTGGTGGTAGATCGTCCCCTTCGGCACGCCGGTGATCAGGTCCTTGTTCTTCGGCACGACCTCGCGGCCGTCGGGATAGGTGAGGCGGATGAAGTTGAGCGTGCCGCTGCCGCCGCCGAAGAGCCCGAACGCGGGCTCGAAATCGCCGTCGCCGAACGTGACCAGCTGCGTGTCGTCGGAGCCGATCCGGAAGACCGTCTCGACGCCGAGCCCGCCGCGCCACTGGCCCGCGCCCGCGGAATCGGGCAGGTACTCGTGGCGGATCAGCAGATGCGGCGTCTGCTGCTCGAACATCTCGTAGTCCTGGTCGAGCAGGCCGCCCGACGCGTCGATCATCCCGATGTGGTCGTAGCCGTCGGTGCCGCGCATCGCGCCCGAGCCGCCCTTCAACCCCATGAAACCGATGTCGACGTACTTGTCCTTCTTTTCCGGGTCGATCCCGGTCGTGAGCGAGCAGAGCAGGTTGTTCCAGCCGGCCGTGACCCGGTCGGGCAGGGCGGGCGCGAGCGCGCGCTGGATCGCATCGGCGTTCGGCGGGCACAGGTGGTTGCCGAACGTCGTGGCCTTCGGATAGGAGGCGTTGAGGACCGTGCCCTCGGGGATCACGATCTCGACCGGCTCGACCATCCCCTCGTTGTGCGGAATGTCCGGGTTGATCATCTGCAGCAGCGTCAGGATCGTCGCCGACGCGCTCGACGTGAACGTTCCGTTGACGAAGCCGTTCGTCTGGGCGTCCGTGCGCGAGTAGTCGAAGCGGATCTTCCGGTCCTCGACGTCGATGTCGACGCGGATCGTGAACTCGGAGCCCTCGTGCCGGCCGTCGTAGTAGATCCGGCCTTCGCCCGAATAGCGGCCGTTCGGGATCTTGCCGATCTCGGCCTCCATCATCCGGCGCGTCGCGTCGAACAGCGCGACCTTGTGCGCCTCGAAGTGCTCGCGGCCGTACTTGCCGAGCAGCTCGACGAAGCGCCGCTCGCCGATCGTGCAGGCGCCGATCTCGGCCTGCATGTCGTGGCGCACGATGTCGAGGCGGATGTTGGCGAAGATCAGCTCCCAGACGTCCTTGCGGAGCTTCCCCTTCTCGATCACCTTGACGGCCGGGATGCGCAGCGCCTCCTGCCACACCTCGGTCGCGTTCGGGTTGTAGCCGCCCGCCACCGCGCCGCCGATGTCGGCCTGGTGTCCCTTGACGGCGGTCCACGCGACCAGCCGGCCTTCGAAGAACACCGGCTTGAACGCGGCGACGTCGTTGTTCTGGTTGCCGAGCGTGAACACGTCGTTGTGGAAGAACACGTCGCCCGGATAGATGTCGTCGCCGAACGTGGCCTTGATGTGCTTGCAGACCGGCGCGAGCGAGAACGCGAGGATCGGAAGGTTCTCGGTCTGCTCCAGCATCCGGCCCTCCGCGTCGTAGAGGCCGGTGACGAAGTCCTTCGCCTCGCACAGGATCGGCGAGCGGGTCGTCTGCTGCATCGAGATGCTCATCTCGTCGGTGATGGACTTGAACGTCCGCGCGTACACCGACAACAGGATCGGATCGATCTTCAATGCTTGCTCCTTCAGGCCGTCGTTTCCTGCTTGCGGGACTCGAGCACCGGCGCGACCAGGTCGTCTCGGCCCTTGCGGTGGAGCACGAACGAGCCGTAGCGGTCGACGATCGCGTCCCAGGCGCCGGTCAGCACGATCGCCGTCGTCACTTCCTCGACGATGGCGGGACCCGCGATGCGCTGCCCGTAGCGGAGCCTGTGGCCGTCGTAGACCGGCACGCTGCGGAACGCGCCGTCCTCGGGCACGTAGGCGGCACGCCGGCCCTTGAGCGCGGCGGTCGCGGGCGCGTCGCACCACGCCTCCTCGGGATGGCGCGGCTTGTCGACGCTGCCCAGCGCCTGCACGCGGACGTTGATGATCTCGACCGGCGCGTTCTCGTGCTCGAGCGAGTAGCCGTAGAGCCGGTTGTGCTCGCGGTGCAGTCCGGCGGCGATCGCGGCCGCGTCTCTGGCGCGGATCGCCTCGCGCGGCACGTCGACGCCGACCTCGTGGAACTGCTTGACGTACCGGCAGTCGAGCTTGACGGCGTAGCGGCGACGCGACGCGGGGATGCGTTCGGCGTCGAGCTGCCGATCGCCCTCGGCGATCATCTCGTCGACCAGCACGCCCAGGCGCGACCAGTCCAGCGTCGAGAGGCCGGCGACGAACGTGCGCACGAAGTCGTGCTGGAGGTCCGAGAGAAGCATGCCCATCGCGCAGAGCACCGACGACTCGCGTGGAACGATCTGCAGCGGAATCTCGAGCTCGTTGCAGATCTGGCACGAGTGGATCGGGCCGGCGCCGCCTGCGGCGACGAACGGGAACTCGCGCGGGTCCCAGCCGCGCTTGATCGTCACCTCGCGCACGCCCTGCGCCATGTTGTTGCAGACGACGCGGAACATGCCGGCCGCCGCGTCCTCGATCGACAGCCCCATCGGCTCGGCGATGTGGCGGCGGATCGCCTCGCGCGACGCGTCGACCGACAGGCGCATGCGCCCGCCCGCGAAGTAGTCGGGGTCGAGATAGCCCAGCACCAGGTTCGCGTCGGTCGAGGCGGGCAGCGTGCCGCCCTTCTGGTAGCAGGCCGGGCCGGGGTCGGCGCCGGCGCTCTGCGGGCCCATCCTCAGCATGCCGCCCGGATCGAGCCAGCCGATCGATCCGCCGCCCGCGCCGATCGTGTGGATGTCGAGCATCGGCAGCGCGATCTTGTGGCGGGCGATCTCGCCGTCGTTGACGAGGAGCGGCGCGCCCACGGCCACCGACGCCTCGAAGCTCGTGCCTCCCATGTCGGTCGTGATCGCGCGGTCGGTGCCGAGCGCCTTCGCGTAGAAGAGGCCGGCGCCGGGCCCGCCGGCCGGGCCCGAGAGCAGCGTCAGCGCGGGACTCGACCTCGCGACCTCGGGCGCCATCACGCCGCCGTTGCTCTGCATGATGAGCAGCGTCCCCCGGAAGCCGGCGGACGCGAGGCGGCTCACCAGCTGCTCGACGTAGCGATTGAGCTTGGGGCCGACGTACGAGTTGAGCGCGGTCGTCGAGACGCGCTCGTAGAAGCGGATCGAGGGCAGCAGCGTCGAGGAGACCGTCAGGAAGGCGTCGGGCATCGCGGCGCGCACGCGTTCGGCCGCCGCGGCCTCGTGCGCGGGGTTCGCGTACGAGTTCATGAAGCAGATCGACACCGCCTCGACGCCCTCGCGGCGGAATTCCGCGATCGCGGCGTCGATGCCGGCGAGGTCGAGCGGCGCGACTTCGCGGCCCGCCCGGTCGAGGCGGCCCTTCACGCCGGCCCGAAGGTACCGCGGCACCAGCGGCTTCACGTTCGTGTAGGCGTTGTTGTACTGCTCCTCGCGGATGCCGCGCCGCATTTCGAGCGCGTCGCGGATGCCCTCGGTCGTGAGCAGCGCCGATTTCGCGCCCGTGCCGGTGAGCGTGGCGTTGGTGGCGACCGTGGTCCCGTGGACGATCGTCTCGATCGAGGCGACGAACGACTCGACGCCGCGCGTCATGGTCGACCATCGCCGCGAGCTCGGCGAGGCCGGTGACCACCGCGATCGACGGGTCGGCCGGCGTCGACAGCACCTTGTGCAGCAGCGGCGGTGCGTCGTCGCGGGTGAGGATGAAGTCGGTGAACGTGCCGCCGACGTCGATGCCGATTCTGGCGCCCATCAGGAATCCTTTCGCTCGTTCACCGGGCAACCTCTCCCAGCCTTGCCGCATTCATGCCGACCCCGCGGCGCTCTCGTGCCGCGCCAGGCGCTTCAGGTCCTCGCGCTTGACCTTGCCGAGCGCGGTGCGGGGCAGGGTGTCGGCGAAGACGACGTCGCGCGGATACTTGTAGCGGGCGACCCGGCCGTCGAGGAGCGCGCACACCGCTTCGCGCGAGAGATGCGCGCCGTTCGCGGGCACGACGATCGCGACCACGGCCTCGCCCCAGCGCTCGTCGGGCCGTCCGACGACCGCCACCTCGGCGATCTCGGGGCAGGTGGCCAGCACGTTCTCGATCTCGGCCGGGTAGACGTTCTCGCCGCCGGAGATGATCACGTCGCGGCGGCGTCCGTCGACGTAGAGCCAGCCTTCGGCGTCGGCGTGCGCGACGTCGCCGGTGCGGTACCAGCCGTCTGCGAGGACCGCGGCCGTCTCGCGAGGCTTGTCCCAGTAGCCGTCCATCACGTTGGGCCCCCGGACCCAGATCTCGCCGGACTCGCCGGCGGCGACGTCGCGGCCCAGGTCGTCGACGAGCCGGAGCTCGCAGTGCAGCGCCGGCTTGCCGATCGATCCCGGATGCCGCGGGGCGTCGTCGCGGCGCTGGTAGGCGGCGATCGGACAGGTCTCGGTCGATCCGTAGACCTGCATGAGCGGCACGCCGCGGTGGAGGTTCTTGCGCACGAACCCTTCGCCGATGATCGTCGACCCGGTCGTGATCGAGCGCAGCCGCGAGAGATCGGCGTGCTGCCAGCGCGGGTCGCGGGCCAGGAGCTCGAGCTGGGCGGGCACGAGCACGGTCAGCGTGACCCCCTCGCGCTCGAGCGCGTCGATCACCTGGGGCGGCTCGAAGCGCGGATGCAGCACGACGGTCGCGCCGGCGTGCAGCGCCGGCAGCGTCTGGATGTTGAGGCCGCCGACGTGGAAGAGCGGCAGCGTCGTCAGCACGACGTCGGCGCTCGAGAGGTCGTGCATGTGCGTGCTGTTGACCGCGTTGTGGAACAGCGCGTCCTGCGCCAGCACGACGCCCTTGGGGAGCCCCGTCGAGCCGGAGGTGTAGCAGAGCAGCACCGGCGCGTCGGCTCCGTCGCCGAGCCTGCCCGCCTGCGTGCCGTTGCCGGCATCGAGGAAGCGCTCCCAGGGCAGCCAGCCGTCGCGCAGCGCGCCGATGCTCACGCGCACCATGCCGGCCGACGCGTCGGCGATCGCGTCGGTCGGTTCGACGAACGGGTCGGTCGCGACGAGCACGCGCGGCCGGCAGTCGGCGAGCATCGTGCGGTGCTCGGGCGGCGCGAGGCGCCACGACAGCGGCACGAACAGCGCGCCGATCCGGGCGCAAGCGAAGAGCAGGGCGATCTGCTCGATCCCGTTGTAGCCCAGGTGCGCCACACGGTCGCCGCGGACGACGCCGCTCGCGACGAGCGCGGCCGCCGTTCGCCGGACCTCGTCCGCGAGGTCGGCGTAGCTCAGGCGCCGCCCGGCGCAGGCGAGCGCCGCCTTCGCGGGTGCGAACGCGGCCTGACGCTCGATCCAGTCGGACAGGTCCATCCCTTCCTCCGTCGGCCGGCCCGCGCGCTGCGCGGGACGGAACCCGATGGCGGTTCGGCGTCGCTCTCGTGGCGACGTCCGGATCGCTAGTGTCTGTCTCCGACCTCGATCGCGAGCGCCATCGCGGAGTCGCCGGCCGCGCAGCCGGCGAACAGTCCGCGGCCTCCGCCGCGCAAAGCCAGTTCCTCGATCAGCTCGATCACCGACCGCGTGCCCATCGGCGCCTGCGGGTGTCCCCAGACGAGCGACGAGCCGTAGTTGTTCATCTTCGCGACGTCGACCCCCATCTCGCGCGAGAACACGAGGTCGTTGAGCGCGAACGGGTTGTGCGTCTTGAACGCGTCGATGTCCCGGATCGCGAGACCGGCGCGTTCGAGCGCGCGCCGCGCCGCCGGCACGGTCGCCTCGGGCATCCTCGCGAGCGGCACGCGGGCCTGGCCGAAGCCGAGCAGCCGCACCCTGATCGCCGGCTGCGACGACAGTTCGGCCGCGCGCTCGGGCGTCGCGACCAGGATCGCGGCGTTGCCGTCGGCGGGGTGCGTCTGCGCGCCGAACGTGACGGTGCCGCCCGGCTTCACGGGCTTGAGCCGCGCGAGCCCCTCCGCGGTCGACGTGTTGATGCCTTCGTCCCCGGTGAGCGTTTCCTGCACCTTGCGGAAGTTCGCCGACGGCACCTCGAACGGCAGCGTCATGAAGCGCCTGAGGAACGCCGAGTCGTCGGCGAGGGCCTCGCGGTACTGCTCCTCGCGGCGAAGCACGATCTCGTGCTGTTCGGCGGTCGTGAACCCGTGCGAGGCCGCCACGTTCTCGGCGGTGTCGATCATCGCGTGCGGCCCGAGCGGGTCGCAGTCGAAGTTGCCGAGCACCCAGTCCTCGTGCGAGCCGGTGCCGCCCGGTCCCTTCGGATTCGGGTAGTAGAGGTGGGGGCCGTTCGACGTGCGGTCGCAGGTGAGTCCCAGCGCGACCTCGGCCATGCCGGCTTCGATCTCCTGCGCGGCGGCGAGCAGGACGCGCACGCCCGTGGCGCAGGCCTGCATGACGGTCGGGCCGGCGACCTTGCCCGCGCCGGCCATGCCGGCGAGCCAGGGCATCCCGTAGAACGCATGCGGCTGCGGAACCGACAGCCCGAGCACGCCGTGGTCGATCCGTTCGGGCGCGATGCCGCGGCGCGCAAGCTCCGCCTTCGCGACGTGCGCGGCGAACTGGACGCTGTGCAGGTGCGCGAGGCTGCCCTGCCAGCGCGCGAACGGCGTCGACCAGTAGGCGCCGTAGGGGATTTCGGCCCGGAAAGTCATCGCAGCGCCTGGCGTTGCCGCGCGCCCGCCGGGGCGCCGGGTTGGTCGGTCGACTGGCGCGCGATGTCGTCGAGGACCACGCGCAGGTGGTGCCGGGCGACCTGCAGGTGCTCGCGCATCACGCGGGCGGCGCGCTCCGGATCGTGCCGCTTCAGCGCCGCGAGGATGTTCTTCATGCCGGCCAGCGCGGCCTTGCGGGCGGCCGCGTTGTTCAGCGTGAGCACGCGCAGGTAGCGCACGTGGCCGGCGGAAAGCGCGATGGCGCGCAGGAGCCTTCGGTTCGCGACGAGCGCGTGCCAGGCGGCGTGGAAGCGTGCGTTGGCCTCGATGAACGCGTCGGCGTCGTCGGCGCGCTCGGCGGTCTCGGCTTCCTTGAGCGCGTCGGCGATGCTGGCGAGGGCCTTCGCGCCGGGGGCGGAAGTCGCGACCTGCGCCAGCGCCGCGGGCTCGAGCATGCCGCGCAGCTCGTAGATCTCGTCGACGTCGGCGTCGGACAGCACGGGGACGGTGAAGCTGCGCCCGTCGGCGGAGATCAGCCCTTCGCTCTCGAGGCGGGCGAGGGCTTCACGCACCGGCGTGCGCGAGACGCCGAGCTGGATCGCGAGCGGCGCTTCCTGCAGGCGCTGGCCCGGGACGATCACGTGGCCGCCCAGGTAGTCGCGCAGCGTCCGGTAGACCTGGTCGCCGAGGCCTTCGGGGCGGTCGACGGGCTTGAGCATGGGCGCCATCGCGTCGGGAGGGGAGGAGGTCGGAGGGTCCGCGTTGCGTGTCGGTACGGGGGCGGGTCCGGAAGCCAGGAATCCGTGATGCGGACGATTGCGCGTATCCCGTATTGCGGGTACGGTATACATTCGATCGACCCGTGTCAACCGACCTTCGACTCTTTCCCGCGCCGACCCCGAGGCGCCACCGATGCGCCGCCCGCTCCGATGACCGTGCCGACCCTGCCGTTCGCCTCGCTCTGGGTGAGCCCGTTCCGGCCGTTCTGCGTGCTCGGCGTCGCCTACGGGGTCGTGCTGATGGCGGTGTGGATCGCGGCGAACGCGGGCCTCGTCCCGGGAGGGGGTGGGATGCTCGCCGGGCAGGCCTGGCACGGTCACGAGATGCTGTTCGGCTTCGCCGCCGCCATCGTCTGCGCGATCGCGCTCACCGCGCTGCCGGGCTGGGCCGGAACGCCGGAAATCCGGGGTGCGCCGCTCGCTGGCCTCGTGGCGCTCTGGGTCGTCGCCCGCGTGGCTTACTGGGGGCGCGAGGCATTGCCGGAGTGGGGTGCCGTCGCAGCGTCGATCGCGCTGTGGATCGTGCTCATCGCGCTGCTCGCGCGGCAGCTCGCTCGCGTCACCCATCGCGCGTACCTGCTGATCCTGGTCGTGCTGGGCGGCATCCTCGCGGGCGAGGCGCTGTTCATGACCGGCCGAGCCGCCGCGGGTCTCCTGGCGGCGACCTACGCCCTCGTGCTGCTGTTCGCGCTCGCCGGGGGCGTGTTCACGCCGGTGTTCACCGGCAACCACCTGCGCGCGACCGGACGGGGCGGCCAGCCGCCCTTCCTGCGCCCGCTCGAGACGGCATCCATCGGCGTGATCGTCGTGCTGGCGCTCGTCGACCTCGCGGGCGCGCCGGCGCCGTGGCGCGCGGCCGTCGCCCTGGCGGCGTTCGCCCTCCACGCGGTCCGGCTTGCCCGCTGGCAAGGCTGGAAGGTGCTCGACGCGCCGCTCCTGTGGACGATGCACGCGGGCTACGCTTGGATGGTCGTGGCCTTCCTGCTGTCCGCGCTGGGCGACCTGGGCTGCGCGGGAGCGGCACGGGCCTGGCTGCACGCGTTCACCGTCGGCGCGCTGGGCTCGGCGATGATCGGCCTGATGACGCGCGTGGCCCTCCGGCACACCGGACGCCCGCTCGCGCTCCCCGGCGCGATCGTCGCGGCGCACTGGCTGGTGCAGGCGGCGGCGCTCGTGCGCGTCGGCGCGGCGATCGCCGGCGGCGGCGACACCTGGGTCGTCGTCGCGGGGGTTGCATGGGTCACGGCTTTCGCGATCTATTTGCGGACCTACGGCCCGATCCTCGTCCGCCCGAGCCTTCCGCGCGTCGACGCGAGCCCGCTCAACGCCGATTCCCGGCCGCCGTCGTCGCGCGGCGGCCATTGAACCCCTGCCTGACCGATCGAACGTGAGGATCCCTTGAACGCCCGCTACGCGAACCCCCTCGTCGCCGCGCCGACCCGTTCCCTGCCTCGCCACGTCGCGATCATCGGCGCGGGGTCGATCGGTCCGGACATCGGCTACTACCTGAAGAGCGCGCTGCCCGGGATCGAGCTCACGCTCGTCGACGTGGCGCAGGCGCCGATCGACGCGGCGCTGAAGCGCCTCTCCGACTACGCGCAGAAGGCGGTCGCGCGCGGCAGGATGAGCGCGGACGAATCGGCGGCCGTGATGCGCGGCGTCCGCGGCACCGTCGACTACGATGCGATCCGCGGGTGCGACTGGGTGATCGAGGCGGCGACCGAGAACCTCGCGCTCAAGCGCAGGATCTTCGCGGAGGTCGAGGCGCGAGTCGCCGACGATGCGATCGTCACGTCGAACACGAGCTCGCTGCCGGCCGCGCGCATCTTCGCAGACATGCGCCACCCCGGGCGTGCGACCGTGACGCACTTCTTCGCGCCGGCCTGGCGCAACCCGGCCGTCGAAGTGATCGACTGGGCCGGCGCGGGACCGGGCCTCGTCGACCACCTGCGGCGCATCTTCTGCGCCACCGGCAAGCTGCCGCTCGTCACCTCCGACGCGGCGTGCTTCATGCTCGACCGGATCTTCGACAACTGGTGCAACGAGGCGGCGATGCTGCTCGACCGGGCGACCGCTGCCGAGATCGACAGCGTCGCGGGCGAGTTCGTGCACGCGGGCCCGTTCTTCGTGCTGAACCTCGCGCACGGCAACCCGATCATCGTCGAGACCAACACGCTGCAGGCCGACGAGGAAGGCGAGCACTACCGGCCGGCCGCGATCTTCCGCTCGGTCGACGACTGGATCACCGTGCCGGCGGGGAAGCAGGTGGACGTCGCGCCGACGACGGCGGCGGCGATCCGCGACAGGCTGCTCGGCGTGCTGTTCTCGCAGGCCGTCGACATCCTCGACCGCGGCATCGGCAGCGAGGCCGACCTCGACCTCGGCTGCCGGATCGCGCTCGGCTTCAAGCGCGGCCCGCTCGAGCTCCTGCGTGAGGTGGGAGAGGTGGAAGCGACGCGGATCCTCGACCGGTTCGTGCGCGAGCGCCCCGGCATGCCGATGCCGAAGCGCCCGCTCGCCGAGTACCAGCGCTACCTGCGCCACGTGCTCGTCGACGACGTCGATGGCGTCAGGGTGATCACGCTGCGCCGCCCCGAGGCGATGAACGCGCTGCACGACGAGATGACCGACGAGATCCTCGACGTGATCCGCCGCCACGAGCGCGACGACGCCGTGCGCGGCTTCGTGATCACCGGCTACGGGACCAGGGCGTTCTGCGCGGGCGGCGACATCGGGCGATTCCCGTCGATGCTGGGCGATGCGGACGCATCGGCGCAGTACGCGCGCGACTGCTCGCGGCTGCTCGTCCACCTCGACGCGATGACCAAGCCCGTCGTGGCCGCGCTGAACGGGATGGCGCTGGGCGGCGGCTTCGAGCTCGCGATCCGCTGCCGCGCGATCGTCGCGATGCGCGACGCGTGGATGCAGTTCCCCGAGATCACGCTCGGCATCCTGCCGGGGATCGGCGCGATGGTCGTGCCGTACCGTCGCTGGCCCGGGGCCGCGACGGTCTTCCACGGCATGCTGCGGCAGGCCGAGAAGCTCACCGCCGCGCGCGCGCACGAGCTCGGGATCGTCGCGGCCCTCGCCGATGACCCGCGGGAGCTCGTCACCGTCGCGGTCCGGCAGGTGCGCTCGCTCGCCGGCCTCCCGGGCAACCTCGCGCGGGGCCCCGTCGCGCTTCCCGAGCTGGAACCGGTCGCCCCGACGACCGCGAACGGCATGGCGCTCTCGGCGACGGCCATCGCGCTGATGGAGGACGCGATCCGGGGTGCGGCCGCGGCCTCGACGCTCGCGTCCGCGCTCGAGGTCGGCTACCGGGCGTTCGGCGCGAGCGCCTGCACGGCCGCCGCGCGAGAGGGCATCTCGGCGTTCGTCGAGCGCCGGCGCGCGGACTTCACGAAGACGGGGTGACCGCGGCAGCGCGTTGCCTCGCGAGGTGGATCAGGCCTCGTGCGCAGGCGAACGAATGCCCGCTGAGGTTCGACGTGCGCGGCAGGCCGTCGAGGTCGCGGGGCCGTCCGGGCGCGACGAGCCGGCGAACGCCGCACTCGCGCACCGCGTCGGCGTCGGGCGAGTCGTCCGCCGTCACGGCGTGGACGCCGGGGGCCGACGCAGGCAACCACCCCGGCCGGTCGGGGCGCGCCGACGCGACGATCACGCAGCCAGCCTCGATCGCGGCGCTGCACGCGGCGGCGACGACGTCGCTGCCGGGTCCCGGCGGGATCGCGAGGCTCAGGTTCACGAACGCGCACCCCTCCGCCGCCGCGCGCAGGATGCCGCGCGCGACTACCGACGGATACGTGACGTCGACCGCGTCGAACACGCGGACCGCGTAGATCTCGGCCTCGGGGAACGCCTCGCGGATCACGCCCGCGACCGCGGTGCCGTGGCCCGCGGGATCGCTGAAGTCGTCGTCCTCCCGGAGCGAGCCGTCCGGCGCGACGTAGATGCGGCAGCCGGCGACGGCCCCGCGAACGTGCGAGTGCCAGGGATTGACGCCGGTGTCGACGATGCCGATGCGAAGCCGGCTCATCGGAGCACCGGCAGGCTCGCTCCCGGGCGGCCCGCGCCTTCGTCGAGCGAGGCGGCGAAGGAGCGCAGGTCCCCCGGGGCGATCGCGTCGAGCCGGCCGTCCTGCAGGTACAGGATCCGGTCGACTTCGGCGAGGCCGACCGGCCGGTGCGAGATCACGATCGCCGTCCGGTCGGGGAACGCCTCCCACAGCTGGCGCCGGATCCGGATCTCGGTGCCGAGGTCGAGGGCGGAGAACGCCTCGTCGAGCACGAGGATGCGCGGATCGGAGAGGAACAGCCGCGCGAGACCGAGCCGCTGTCGCTGCCCGTCGGAGAGCGCGAGGCCGCGACCGCCGATGACCGTCGCGTAGCCGTCCGGCAGCGCGGCGATGAACCCGTCGGCCTCGGCCAGCGCGGCGGCGCGCTCGACGTCCTCGCGGCTCGCGCGGGGATTGCCGTAGCGCAGGTTTTCCTCGACCGACGCGTGGAGCAGGAACGGCTCGGCACCGGCATAGCCGATGCCCGGCGGGCGGAACGCGCCGCGCGGAAACCCCACCGGGCGTCCCTCGACGAGCACCAGACCGCTGCCGGGCTCGCGCAGGCCGAACAGGAGCTGCACGAGCGTCGACTTGCCCGCCCCCGACGCGCCGAAGATCGCGACGCGCTCGCCGGGAGCGATCGCAAGATCCACGCCGCGCAGCACCGGCGGCTTGCCGGCGTAGGCGAACGTGACGTCGCGCAGGTCGACGGCGTTGCCGCTGGACACGCCGCCATGCGAACAGGCGGGCAGCCGGTCGTCGTCGTCGCCCAGCACCTCGGTCACGCGCGCGAGGCTCACCCGCGCCTCCTGCAGGTGCCGGACGAGCCCGAGCAGTCCCTGCGCGGGCGCGAACAGTCGGCTCTGGTAGAGGACGAACGCGACGAACGTCCCGAGGCTGATCGCCCCGGTTTCGAGCAGGCGGCCACCGACGAGGTAGATCCACGCGAGCGCGAGCGTGAGCACGAGTCCCGGAACGCCGCTCGACATCGCGTCGACGAGCTGGAAGCGCACGACCTCGCGCTTGAGCCGCGCGTTGGCGGCGGCCAGGGTCGCCGTTTCGTCGGGTCCGGTGCCGTGGAGCCGGATCGCGCGGAGCGCCGCCAGGCGCTCGGAGAGGAAGTGCGAGAGGTCGACCATCGCGTCGCGGATCCGCTGCGTCCCGGCTTCGACCGGCCTGCGGAACGCGTTCACGGCGACGAGCGCGATGCCGAGGCCCGCGAAGCTCCAGAACGCGAGCGTCGGCGACAGGCTGAACGTGATCGCGGCCGCCACGGCCAGGAAGAGCACGTTCTGCAGCGCGCCGAGCATGCCGTCGACGAGCAGCCCCTCGATGCGGGGCACGTCGCTGCCGAAGCGGGTGAGGAGGTCGCCATGGCGGAACGGCTCGATCGTCTCCAGCGGGCCGTCCACGCAGCGCGCGAAGAGCGCGGCGCGCAGGTCGCCGAGCACGTCGGCCGACAGCCGCGCGTGCACGCGGCTGGACCAGGCGGCGAGCGCGAGATCGAGGACGGCCAGCGCGACGAGCGCCGCCGCGATCCACGGAATCGACGTGAAGTCGCGGCTTGTCGCGACCGCATCGACGAAAGCCATGCCGAGGAGCGGCGTGGACAACGAGACCGCCGCGCCGGCCAGGCCCAGCGCGAAGACGACGACGAGCGCGCCACGCCGCCCCGACAGGTGCGGCGTGTAGCGTCGCAGCATCGTCAGCACGATCCGCTCCGCGTGGCGGTGCTCGGCGCAGGCACTTCGGCGTGGATCGGCACGACGCGTCTCGTCGGCGCGGTCCGCAGCCGCAGGGGAATGGCCCGGCGCCTTCCGGGTCGATGTCGCCTGCGCCTGACGCGGCTTCGGGAGCGTGTCGGCCCAGACGTCGGGGTAGTAGCACAGATGCGCGCTTTCGCAGAGCTCCGGCGCGCCGCGCTCGGCGACGACGGCGTCGCGGATCGCTTCGCGCGTGCCGCCGCCTTCGGCGAGGCGAAGCGCGATCGAGGCGAGGCGGACCGACCCCAGCTTGCGCGCGAGCGGCGCCTCGCGTCCGACGACCTTCAGGCTCTCGACGCCGGCACGCTCGAGGCGCGCGAGCGCGCACAGGCCGCAGGGGCCCAGCGTGTAGCCGCGGCTCGTCTGGCAGCCGCAGTTGTTGAGCGTCCATTTCCAGAACGCGTAGCGCTCGTCGAGCCGCCCCTGCGCGTGGCCGACCTGGTCGTCGATGCAATAGGGTCGGAACGCGTGCGTCGTCGAGCAGGTGCCTTCCTCGAACGCGCAGCCGTCGTTGAGCAGGAACGCCTCCCACTCGAGCCCGGGAATCGCCGTCTGCTCGATCTCGGCGAGCGTCATGTGGCGCGGCAGGATCACGCGGGAGACGCCGAGGCTCCGGTAGAACGCCGCGGCGCCCGGGTTCCGGCAGGTCGCCAGGCTCGAGACGTGAACGCGTCCGGCGAGGCCGGCATCGCCGAGCGCGAGGATGAGCTCCAGCTCCGCGACGATCAGCGCGGCGACGTTCGCCTCCTCGACGAGCATCCGGCCGAAGTCGACCAGGCGCGGGATCGCTCCCGCGGGATACGACGCCGCGTTGAGCGTCGCGAACACCGGCGCGTCGCCGGCGAGCGCGACGATCTGCCGGAGTTCCTCGAGCCCGGAAACGCCGGCGGATCGCGCGCTCCGCCGGTGCACCGACGCCTGGCCGAACGCCGCCTCCCAGCCGGGAGGGGTCACGCCGCAGTAGAACTCGCCCGCGCCTGCCTCCGCGAGCGGCAGCACCTCGTCGGCGCTCCTGAGCGGGGCCAGGATCTTCACGGCGCCGCCATCGCGTGGACGACGATCCGGTCGGCGTGGGGCAGCCACGCGCGAGTCGCTTCGTGCGGAGGCTCGTAGAAGAGCGTGTTGCCTGCTCGCCAGTGCGGCAGCGCGGTGTCCGCACGGCGGACGGGCAGCGGCTTGCCCCGGCACGGGGCGGGGCAGGGATCGGCGAACGCCTGCGCGAAGCCGCCCCCTTCGGGATACAGCGCGGCCTTGAGCGGGCAAACGCGGCCCGACGCTGCGTAGGTGTACGGGAAGTGGAGCGCGCGGTCGAGCGGCGCGGCGCCGCCGTCGTCGCGGTCGCCGAGGAACCCGCCTTCGAGGTCCGCATCGGTTTCGATCGCCCCGACGCCGAGGCCGCGCAGGAGCGTGCGCAACCGCGTGAAGCGCGACACGTCGTGCGTGGCGGTGCCGGCGGGGGCATCGCGGTACGCACGCGGATCCCGCAGCGACCGGTTGACGAGGCGGCCGGCACGGCGCGGCAGCGTGCGATGGCGCTCGCGCAGGAGCTCGAGCACGCCCCAGTCGTTGAACACGACCGCCGGATGCCAGCCGTTCAACGCGAGCCCGGCGAGCAGCCGGTCCACCTTGCCCAACCCCTCGGGCGAGACCAGCGGCGTGGTCAGCGTGGGCTCGAGGCCGTGGGCGCGCGCGACCGCGCAGTACGCGTTCGCGTCGTCGAGGTCGGGCAGCCGGTCCTCGCAGAACTCGGTCCCGAAATACAGCGCGACGGCGCGACCCGGCGGAAGCAGGTCGCGCCAATCGGGCGGGCACGCGTCGCGCGGGTCCGCCGGGACCTCGCAGGGGGTCGTCAGTCGCAGTCCGTAGTCCACCCGGCGCGGTCTCCTGCCTCGAGCGACTCAGTGCACCCCGGCCTCAGAACCGGAGCCTGCGCACGTCCATGCCGTCGGACGCCATCTGCAGCACCTTGATGGGCTTCAGCGTCTGCGCGTCGTAGACGGTCAGCGTCGATCCGCCGCCGCCGACGTAGACCTTCCTCCCGTCGGACGACACGTTGACGCCGTAGCAGGTGCCCTCGGCGATCGGCACCGACCGGAGGTACGTCTTCTTCGCGAGGTCGATCTCGGTGAGGTCGTCCATCACCGCATACGCCTTCCTGCGGTCGGGGGCGAGGACCACCGAGTAGGCCATCGCGGGGTCGCCCTTCAGCACGATGTCGTCGATGGCGCCGGTGCGCTGGTCGACGAGCATCACGCCCATCGCGGTCGCGGTGTAGTAGTTCATGCTGGCGATGCCGCCGTTGTCGAACGCGTAGTCCCAGAACGGCAGCATGTTGATGCCCTTGTCGAACATCGGGACGGTCTCGACGACCTTGAGGTCGGCGCCGGTCGTGTCGATCTTGTAGAGGTCCTGGCCGAACGCATAGATCCCCTTGGCGTCCCGGACGCTCACGAGATGCGCGATTCCCCACGGCACCTCGACGCTGCGCAGGATCCTGCCGGTGTCGAGCTCGAACTGCGCGACGACCGGCTTGCCGATGAACACCTCGCCCTTGTCCGCGCGCCGCGACATGAACGCGCCGTAGCCGGTGGCGCCGTCCTGGGCGAGCACGAAGCCGAACATCACCCGGTCCCAGCCGTCGGCCTTGACGTCCGCGGTCGAGACGACGCGGTTCTGCGCGAGGTCGACCTTGTGCACGAGGTGCCGGTTGGTCGCCACGTACATGAACCTGCGGTCCGACGTGACGTCGGTGTCGCGCGTCGCGCCCTTGATCGGGATGTCGGCGACGATCGTGTCGGTGTCGCCGTCGATCACCTGGATCATCCCGTAACCCATGTGGTAGTAGCGGTCGCCGGCGGCGACGGGAGGCGATGCCGCGATGCACAGCAGCGCGGCGAGCGCAGGCAACAGCGAATGGAGCCGGGTCATGCCGCTCTCCTAGTCGTACTTGAGGTTGCGCCAGTCGCGCGCGACGTTGGGGCACTGGACGTCGAACTCGCGATGGTTGGTGAGACCGTCGGGCATCTGCGCGGGCCACCAGCAGTCGCCGACGCAGCCGTGGAAGTCGCGCGCCGAGGCCTGGCAGTTGCCGACCGGATAGGTCGGCCTCGGATTGGTCTCCCAGCCGGTGTCGAAGATCGTCGTGCAGCCCTGGGGCATCCGGCGCTGTGCGAGCGGCTCGGCGGACGGCTGCTCGCCGTCGGCGAGGCGCTCGATCGCCTTCGCCTTCTCGTTCAGCGCTTCGATGAGCTTCTTCTTCATCGCATGTCCTTTCGCGGACGTTCAGCCATCGGCGCGCCGGCCGAGGAAGGCGAGCACCGGGTGGTCGGGGTCGGCGCGCAACGCGCCGTAGGTGCGGATGCCGAGCTCGATCCAGCGCCGGATGAAGTGGCAGGACCCCCCCTGCGGAAGGCCGAGTTCGGACTCGCGCTGGTGGTTCTCGTAGTGGCAGCCGCCGGCACACAGGCTGCGCGCCCAGCACGACGAGCACGCGTCCTCGCGCGGGGCCGCCTGCTCGTCGAGGCACGCCCGGACCTTCGCGTGATCGATGCCCGCGTCGAGGTCGCCGATGCGGAACTTGCCGTTGCCCGCGAACCGGTGGCACAGAAAGAACGCGCCTTCCGCGTCCATCGCGACGTATCCCAGGCCCGCGCCGCAGGGGACGGCCTTGACCTGACCGAGATGGAGCTTGGCGAGCAGGTCGAGCAGGTTGGAGAACGGCAGCACGCGGCCGCGTTCGGCCTCGGCGACGAAACGCTGCGCGAGGCTCGAGAAGCCGGCCAGGAGCGCCTCGTCCTGCTCGGGCGTCGGCAGGAGCTTCGCGCTGACCGGGCTCGTCGGCGCGATCCCCACCTCGAGGAAGCCCAGGCCGAGCACGTGCTCGAACACCTCGGGGATGCGCGCCCACTGGTCGGGATTGAGCGTCACGCGCGCGGCGGGAGGCCTGCCGGTGCGCTCGCGCAGCCGTGCCACCCCGTCGACGACGTCGGCGTAGCTGCCGCGTCCGTGGGTTCCCACGTAGGGACGGTTGGCGTCGTGCAGGTCGGGCGGTCCGTCGATGCTGACCGACACGCCGATGCGATGCTCGGCGAGGAAGTCGAGCGCCTCGGGCGTGAAGCGCGTGCCGTTCGTCGTGATCGAGACGACCAGCTTCTTGCCTCGCTCAGCGGCTGCCGCTTCGCCTTCCAGCACGGCGGCCTTCAGCGCAGGGAGGTTCAGCAGCGGCTCGCCGCCGAACAGCACGAGCGTGACGCTTTCGCGGTCCCCGGACGCTTCGACGAGGTGGCGCGCGGCGCGCGCGGCGAGCTCCGGGCGCATCACGCGGGCCTCGCCGCCGTAGGAGCCGCCGCCGGCGTAGCAGTAGGTGCAACGGAGATTGCAGGCCTGCGCGGCCTCGAGGACCAGCGTGGCGAGCGGAACCGTGGCCGGGTCGATCGCCGGCCGCGGCGACTTGCGCAACCACGCCGACGGGACGAGCAGCTGCGCTTCGGCGAGCGCGTCGAGGACCTCGCGATCCGGCAGCGGCACTTCGTCGAGGTCGATCGCGCCGCGCTGCCGCCAGCGGTCGATGACCTCGCGCGTGGCGCGGTCGATCGCGAACAGGCTCGCCTGGTCCGCGCCGAAGAGCAGTGCCTCGCCTTCGGCACCGGCAGGCGGCGCGAACACGCGGTGGTCCGCGAGCGTCCAGGTCTGGGTCAACGGATCCTCGCGATGTAGTCGGGCACCGTGACGACGAGCTCGGCCTGCGCGTCGTAGGTTCGCTGGCCGCGCTTGTAGCGGGCCAGGACCTTGACGAGCCCGCTGTTCTCGCCGGTGTAGGTGCGCTTCGGGTTCGGCGCGTAGTCGACCGTCGGCAGGTAGCTGCCGTTGGGAAGGATCGTCCCGAGCCAGGTCATGTCGTCGTCGCCGGGACGCGTCTTGAGCTCGGTGAGCCGGAACGTCGCCGGGACCGGCCCCAGCGCGACGTCCGGCGCCTTCCTGCCGCCGGCCTTCGCGTAGGCGATGGCCTCGAACTGCACGCCTTCCGGCGGATAGTTCGTGCCTCCCGACATGCGCGCGCGACCCACCTCCGGCACGATCGCGATGCGGTCGATGGCCGGCGCGAGCGTGACGGTGCCGGCGTCGAGTCCCTTGACCGACACCTTCGCCGTCGCCAGCGCCGGCGCGCTGCTCACGACGGTGAGCTCGAGGGCTCCGGGCCCCGCGCGCCTGACGCCGAGCACCTTGACGGCGCCCCCGGCGAACGCGACGTCGGCGGCCCTGGCGTCGGGCAGGTTCACGCCTTCGACCGTGAGGGTCGTCTTCTCGCCCGCGAGCAGGAATCCCGGCACGATGCGCGCGACTTTCGGCTGGTCGCCCAACCGGATCCAGCGCGAGCCCGACGTGCGGAAGTCGGGCGCAGGCAGGTGCCATTCGCCGCGGATCTCGTCGCCCGAGACGATGAACGCGCCGTGCGAGGCGAAACCGTTGTTGCTCGTGCGTGTCCGGAGCGCGACGCCGCCGTAGAGCGTGCCGTCGCCGGCGAACGTCTCGGCGGTGCCGTCCGCATACGTGAGGCTGCCCGTCAGCTTCAGCTCGGCATTGCCCGCGTCCGCGATCCGCGCCTCGCCGCGATAGGTGCCGCGACCGGGCGCGTAGCCGAACACGGCCCACGCGCCGTCGAGCCTGGTCGCGGGCGCCTTCCACGCATTGCCGTACGGCAGCTTCTTCGCGAAATGGGCGAACGCCGCGTCCGCCTCGGGAATCCAGCGCATCTCGCGCATCGTGAAGACGACGGTGGGCGAGATGTAGAGGTGGAAGTCCCGGAGCTTCGTCCAGGCCTCGGGCGTCATCCGGTACGAGTGGATCTTGCCCGCGGTGTGGCAGCGCACGCAGGTCGCGTAGATCTTCTCCTCGTCCTTGCCGGACGGCTCCTCGACCCGCTGCGAGTTGTGCCACAGCGACAGGTAGCTCACCTGCGCCTGCTCGTCGGGCGTCAGGCTCTGCGTGGCGGCGAGCTCCTTGAGCAGCCGGTCCATCTCGCCTTCCCGGAGCTTCATGCCGTGCAGCCGGCGCATCCGGTCGACGATGACCGTCCATTCCTCGGGGGTCGTCCGGATGTCCTCGACGCGCGGAACCCGTCCGTCCGCCGTCGGCGCATGGCAGGTCCCGCACTTGTTCATGACGAGCGAATCCTGGTCGAAGGCCTGCGCGCCGGCGGACAGGCCGGCCAGCGCGAGGCCGGCGACGATCGTCGATCTCCAATCGTGTCGCATCGAGATCCTCCCGGAGTGCGCGGCTCACACCGCCATCATCACCGACTTGGTTTCCGTGAACATGTCGAGCGCGGCGCGTCCCATCTCGCGGCCGATGCCCGACTGCTTGAATCCGCCGAACGGAAGGCTCGCGTCGAGCATGCTGTGGCAATTCACCCACACGGTGCCCGCCTTGATGCGCGGGATCATCCGGTGGACGCGCGCGAGGTCGTTCGACCAGATCGACGCTCCCAGGCCGTACGGCGTGTCGTTCGCGAGCCTGACCGCCTCGTCGATGTCGTCGTAGGGAAGCGCGACGACGACCGGGCCGAAGATCTCCTCCTGCACGACGCGCATGTCCTGCCGCACGTCGACGAGCACGGTCGGCTTGACGAAGTAGCCCTTCTCGCCCGAGCGGCCGCCGCCGGAGGCGACCTTCGCCCCCTGGCCGACGCCGCTGTCGATGTAGCTGCACACGCGATCGCGCTGCACCTCGGAGACGAGCGGCCCCAGTTCGCTTGCCGGATCGAGGCCGGGGCCGAGCTTCATGGCGTTCGCGATCGAGGCGAGCTCGCTCACGACCTTGTCGAACAGCTTCTTCTGCACGTACAGGCGCGATCCGGCGGTGCAGACCTGGCCCTGGTTGAAGAAGATCGCCTGCGCCGCGCCGACCGCCGCCTGCGCGGGATCGGCGTCGTCGAGAACGATGACCGGCGACTTGCCGCCGAGCTCGAGCGACACGCGCGTCATGTTCTCGATCGCCGCGCGCTGGACGAGCTTGCCGACCGCGGTCGACCCGGTGAACGCGATCTTCGCGACGCCGGGGTGGGAGGCCAGGGCCGCGCCGGCGGTCTCGCCGAGCCCGGTCACGATGTTGACGACGCCGGGCGGGATGCCGGCCTCGAGGATGAGCTGGCCCAGGCGCAGCGCGGTGAGCGGCGTCTCTTCCGCGGGCTTGAGCACGACGGTGCAGCCGGCGGCGAGCGCGGGACCGATCTTCCAGGCCGCCATCAGCAGCGGGAAGTTCCACGGGATGATCGCCCCGACGACGCCGACGGGTTCGCGTCGTGTCCACGCGAAGAACTTCGCCTGCGGAATGAACGGCACCGACACGTCGTGCGTCGCGCCTTCGATCTTGGTCGCCCAGCCCGCCATGTAGCGCAGGAAGTCCACCGCCATCGCCATGTCGACGTGGCGCGCGAGCATCACCGACTTGCCGTTGTCGAGCGACTCGAGCTCCGCGAGCTCCTGCGCGTTCGCCTCGACCTTGTCGGCGAGTGCGAGCAGCAGGCGCTCGCGCTGCACCGGCGACATCGCGGGCCAGGGCCCCTCCTCGAATGCAGCGCGTGCGGCGCGCACCGCGCGGTCGACGTCGGCGGCCTTGCCCGCGGGCACCTGCGCGAACACCTCGCCGGTGGCGGGGTTGCGGACGTCGAGCTGCGCGCCGTCGGCGGCGTCGACCCAGTCGGCGCCGATCAGCATCCGCTTCGGCGCCGCCAGGAAGGCGTTGGCGGCATCGCTGATCAGGTGGCGGGTGGTCATGTCCATGTCGTGTCTCCGGTGCGTGGAAGCGGGCGCGAGGTGGAAAATCGTGTGAGTGGATGGCCGCCCGTCACGGGGCGGCGAGCGCATGGGTGCCGATGCCGGAGAGGCCCGCGACCACGAGCTGGCCGGTCGGGCCGATCGTCACGGCGGAGAGCGTCTGGCGCTCCGGGCGGATCGTCGTCCGGAACGTGTGCGCGTCGTCGGTGCTGGTCGCCACCGCGCCGCCCAGGCCCACGAGGACGATCGTCCCGTCCGCGAGCTGGAGTCCGCCGGTCCACGACTTGTCGGTGCCGGTCGGCACGTCGATCCAGGTCTTCCCCTGATCCGGGGAGCGCAGCACGTGCCCGCGCATGCCGTGGACGAGAACGCCGCCGCCCTTGAGCGCCATGCCGCCCCACAGCGAACCGTCGTAGGGGAGCCGCAGCGTGGCCCAGCTCGCTCCGCCGTCACTCGAGCGGAACACCGTGCCCGCCTCGGCGGCGATGAACACCGGGCCGCCGGGGGCGGCGAAGACCGCGTTCAGGTGCCGGTCGCGGTCGTCGCCTGCGCCTGGCGTGAACTCCTTCCAGGTCCGGCCGCCGTCGTGCGTCGACATCGCGAAGCCAAAGGCGCCGGCGGCGATGCCGTGGTCGGCGTTCTCGAACCAGATGGTGAGCAGCACGACGTCCGCGCCGGCATCGTGGTTGCGCGTCCAGGTCTCGCCTCCGTCGCTCGTCTCGAGCACGGTGCCGCCATGGCCGACCGCGTAGCCGCGTTTCGCGTCGACGAACGCGACGGACGTCAGCATCGAGCGCGTCGCGACCGACTTCGCCTGGCGCCAGGTCTTGCCGAGGTCGTCGGACAGAACGACCGTGCCCCAGTCGCCGACCGCCACCAGGCGCGTTCCGGCGCGCGCGAGGGCGAGCAGGGGCGCCTTGGTCGCCAGCCTGGCCTGGAAGGCGGACGCCGCTTCCTTGGCCGGGGTTGCCGGCTGCGCCGACGCACCGAGCGCCGTCGCGATGCCCACGACGAGCGCGAAGGCCAGGCAACGATGCGACGCGCGAGCGATCATTCCGGCTCCGTGGCGCCCGGCTGCCGCCCGCGGGCGCTCCGCGCGAACGCCTGCGCCCGGGCGGCGTCGCACTCGGCCTCGCCGATCCCGAGCTCGGTGGCGACCCGGCGCATCAGCGACTCCTCGAGCCGCGCGAGCTTCCCGTCGGCGTACACGACCTCCCACAGGAGCTCGACGATGCCGAGCCGTTCCGCCTCGTCGAATCCCTCCCGGACCGCGTTGGCGAACATCCAGTCCTCCAGCGCCGAATCGAGCTCCGCGCGCGCCGCGGCGATCAGGCGTCCAGCGGTGGCTGCGTCGAGGCCGAAGCGCTCACGGACGATCCGCTCGATCGTCGCGAGCTCCTCGGAGCCCAGCTTCCGGTCGCTCTGGGCGAGTTCGACCAGGAGCGCGACGACGGCAATCTCGCGACGGGCGAACGGCGAGCCGGCGCGATCCCGCGTCGGCGCGGGCCGCGTGCTCAGGAGGGCGAGGAGCCGTTCGAACATGGCGGGACCGTTCAGTGGGAGAGGAGCGGCGAACGCACCGGTCGCCGGCGCGGAATCAGGAGGTCGATCATCACGGCCAGCGCGGGCAGCAGCGTGATCGCCATCAGCATGTTGACCATGAACATGAACGTGAGCAGCAGGCCCATGTCCGCCTGGAACTTGAGCTCGGAGAACGACCAGGTGGCGACGCCCACCGACAGCGTGAGCGCCGTGAAGATCGTGGCGATGCCGGTCTCGCGCAGCGATTGCTTGAACGCCGTCACGATGTCGACGCCTTGCGCGAGGTGGAGCTGCAGGCGGTTGTAGATGTAGAACGCGTAGTCGACGCCGATGCCCACGGCCAGCACCATGACCGGCAGCGTGGCGACGGTGAGGCCGATGTCGAGCTCCTTCATGAACCAGTAGCCCAGGAACGTCGCGAGCGTCAGCGGAAGGCAGCAGGCGACCATCGCGCGCCAGTCGCGGTAGGTCACGAGCACGAGCGCGATGATCGTCAGGTAGACGTACAGCATCATCTTGAGCTCCGTGGTCTCGAGCACCTCGTTCGTGGCCGCCTGGACGCCGACGTTGCCGCTCGCGAGCCGCAGCCGGATCCTCGGATCGGGATTCGCGTCCCGGAACGCCTTGACCGCGCCGGTCACCGCCTTGATCGTCCCGGCCTTGTGGTCGGCGAGGTAGAGGTGCACCGGCAGCACCGTGCACCCCGGGTTGTAGAGGCCGGAGCCCTCCGGCGCGAGGCTGATCGCGTTCGCGAGGGACTTCGGATCGCGCGGCAGCGCCGCCCACTTCGGGTTGCCCTCGTTGAAGCCGGAGAATGCCTGCTTCGCGAGCCACGCGGCGGACGTGACCGACACGACGCCCGGGACGTTCGCCATGTGCCAGCCGAACTGGTTCAGCGCCTCCATCACCGACTGGTCGTAGCATCCGTCCTTCGGCGTCTCGACGACCACCGACAGCACGTCGAGCCCCAGGTCGAACTTCTCGACGATCTGCGTGGCGTCGCGGTTGTAGCGCGAGTCGGCGCGAAGCTCCGGCGCGCCCGGCTGGAGATGGCCGATGTGGCGGCCCTGGCTCTGGTGCCAGGCGGCGGCGAACAGCGCGGCGCAGACGACCGTGCCGATCGCCGCGTTGCGCGGCTCGGCGATGCGGCCGAGCACGCCCATCCAGTGACCGCGTCGCTCGCGCAGCCGGTTCACACGCCCGACATAGCGATCGTCGAAGCGCAGGTACGAGGCCGCGACGGGGAGCATCACCAGGTTCGTGACGATCTTGTACGCGACGCCGATCGCGGCGGTGATGCCGAGCTCGCGGATCATCGGGATCGGGATCAGCGTCAGCGTCGCGAAGCCGACGAACGCCGTGACCAGCGCCATCGTGCCGGGGATCAGCAGGCCCGTGAAGCTGCGCCGCGCCGCGGTCATCGTGTCGACGCCGGTGCACACCTCCTTGGCGATGTAGTTGATCTGCTGCACGCCGTGCGAGACCCCGATCGCGAACACCAGGAACGGCACGAGCACCGCGAGGGGGTCGAGGCCGTAGCCCAGCAGCCTGAGCGTTCCGAACTGCCAGACCACCGACACGAGCGAGCAGAGCAGCGTGAGCCCGGTCAGCGCCCACGAGCGCGAGTAGATCCAGACCGACAGCGCCGTCAGGACGAATGCGAGCAGGAAGAACCGGAAGACGCTGGTCGCGCCGTCCGCGATGTCCCCGATCTCCTTCGCGAATCCGATGATCGCGATGTCGAACTCCGGACTCTGGTGCTTCTGCCGGACCTCCTGTTCGAGCCGTGCTGCGAGGTCGAGGTAGTCGAGCGGCTTCTTCGTGACGGGATCGCTGTCGAGGAGGTCGGCCACGACCATCGCGCCCGAGTTGTCGTTGGCGACGAGCTGCCCGATGTAGCCGCCGACGATCGCGTTGTTGCGTATCTTCGCGATCTTTTCGGGCGTCAGCGCGTCGGGCGTGATGTCGCCGCCGATCACGTCCTCGGACTCGAAGCCCTCCTCGGTGATCTCCAGCACGCGCGTCGTCGGCGTCCACAGCGAGCTCACCGTGCGCCGGTCGACGCCCGGCATGAACATCACGGCCTGCGTCACGTCGTTGAGCTTGCGGAGGAACGGCGCGCTCCACATGTCGCCGCTCTTCGCCCGGACGACGACGATGATCCGGTTCGCGCCGAAGACCTGGTCGCGGTACTGGTAGAACGTCTGGATGTACTCGTGCGCCTGCGGCAGCTGCTTGTCGAAGCCCGCGGTCATCCGGAGTTGCGTGGCGAACACGCCCATCACGACGGTGACGAGCGCGAGCACCGCGAGCGTCGCGCCGCGGTGCGCGAAGAACGTGTCCTCGAGGCGCGCGACGAGGCGGGCGAGCATGGGGCGGAGGGCGAGCCGCCGCCGGCCGGCCCCGGAGGGCGGCCGGCGGAGATGCCGAGGTCAGAACGAGTAGGAGAAGTTGACCGCGAGGTAGTCGCGGTCGGCCATCAGGTTGTTGGTGCCACCGCCCGCGAAGCTCGTGTACGAGATCGACGCCCGCCACTTGTTCAGGTACTCGAAGTTGAGCGACGGGGTGACCGCGAGCCGACCCTCGACGAACGGGATCGTGTTCGGGCTCGTCCCGCGGATGTCGTAGAGCAGGTCGATCTGGGGCGTCATGTTGATCGACGAGCCGAACACGTGCGGATAGACGAGGTTGAACGAGGTCACCATGCCGGTGGAGACCTTGTCCGGCATCTCGTAGTTCGGCAGCAGGATCGGGTACTTGCCCGAGCGGTCGAGGCTCGGGTAGTAGGCGACCGCGGCCTCGAACAGCAGCGTGCCCTCGGCCGCGCCCGTCCCGCGCAGCACCCACCCGAGGTCTCCGCTGGGGCCGAGCAGGTAGATGGCGGTCAGGTGCGCCTGCCACTTCTTCTCGTCGATGTAGCCGTCGTAGCTGCCCGGCGCGCAGAACGCGCAGTACTGGCCCCCCGAGCGGCACCGTCGGATCGATGCCGACGCCGTCGCGCGGCCGGTACGAGACCTCGCCGCCGACCGCCCAGTCGCCGAGCATGCCGTTCACCGAGGCGCCGAACAGGTCGCGGTTCTTGCCGTACTGGAGCTTGTAGCCCAGCCCGAACGGGTTCGCTGTGATCGACGGATCGTTGACGAACGCGAGGAACGGGATCTTGTCGTTGTAGTGAATGTAGTAGAAGCCGAACTCCGCGTTGTAGTTGTCGGGCTTCCAGCGCGCGGCGAAGCCGAACTGGTTCGCGTCCGGCGCCGACTGCGTCGGCTGCGTCGGGACGACCGTCCCGATGCCGAGCAGGTCGTCCCGGGTGAAGCGCTGGCCCGGCGGGATGAGCGCGCCGTTGCTGATCGTGCCCGGGTCCCCGACGAACCCGGGCGCCTCGCCCAGGACCGAGCTCGGGATGAAGGCGTCCTGCTGGCCGTTGCCGATCACGTCGCCGATCGAGAACGGGGTGCCCACCGGGTCGAAGCGGAAATTGACGGTGCGGAACTGCCAGAAGCCTTCGACGCTCCAGTTCTTGTTGACGCCCAGGTTGAACGACGCCATCGGGACGGGCCGGACGATCTCCTTGATCTGGACGCCCGGCTTGTGGGCCCGCGTGAGGTCGAACGGGTTGATGATGTTCACGCCGCCGTAGATGAAGATGTCCTCGCCCCAGGAGAGGACCTGGTTGCCGACCTTCACCTTGCCGGGCATGCCCGCGACGTCGAAGTCCTTCGCGACCCACAGGTCGAGCAGCGTGACGTCCTGCGCGGCGATCCGCTTCGCGTCGCTCGTGAGCGGCGTGCGCTCGGTCCGGTCGACGGCGGGGTCGTAGAGCCACGAGAAGCGGCCGAGTGCGCTCCAGCCGTCCTTGAAGCGGAGCGAGAGCTCGTGATTGCCCTTGAGGGCCGACGAGATCAGCTGGTTCTTCTTGTAGTTCAGGTTGCCGTTGTCCGACTGCAGGTAGTTGAAGTCGGGGTTCGACGTCGCGCCGAAGCCCGGGCCGTTGACGAGCTCGCCCAGCGTCCCCGTCGTCGGCGCGCAGCCGCCGTTGTCGTTGCCGACGAAGCGGCAATCGGTTCCCGTCATGCGCCACTGCATGCCGAACGAGATCGTCGAGTCGAAGCTCCCCTTGACGTTCTCGGTCTCGAAGGTTCCGGCAGTCGCGACCGGCGAGGCGAGGCCGAAGGCGCAGCCGATGGCGAGCGCGAGGGCGCTGCGGGCGAATCGCGGCGCGAAGTGGGTCCGTCCGTTCATGTCTCCTCCCCTGGAACCGGTTCGTCGTCCGGGCGCTGCCGCGTCATCGGCGGCGGCGCCCGGCATTTTCAGCGTTCGCCCACCCGACGCAGCTCGTCGGGGTTGAACTTCCTCGGATCGATGCGGCCTTCGCGCCCGGCGAGCCAGTCGGTCTCGGGTTGCTCCTGGGTGGCGTTCTCGCCGATGTAGCGGCCGACCGAGAGGTCGTAGGAGACGAATTCCTGGCCGACGCAGGCCGGGAGCTCGGGCGCCGGGAAGACGCTCGACTCCTGCACTCGCCACAGCTTCCCCTGCGCGTCGTAGTTGTCGGCGACCATCAGCGCCCAGCTGTCCTCGTCCAGATAGAAGACGCGCTTGGCGATCTGGTGCCGCATTCCCTGCTTCACCGTCGCTTCGACCTTCCAGACGCGGTGCAGCTCGTAGCGGATCAGGTCGCGGTTCAGGAACTCGCCGAGGTAGATGTCCTTGTACTTGCGGCTCTTGTCGATCAGCTTGAAGCTGTTGTACGGAATCAGCAGCTCCTGCTTGCCGACGAGCTTCCAGTCGTAGCGGTCCATCGCGCCCGCGTACATCGGGTACTGGTCGACGCTCTCCAGGTTCTCGTAGCCCGGCACCGGATTGTCGTAGGCGAACGTCGGCGCGCGGCGTGTGCGCCGCTGGCCGGGGAAGTAGAGCCACGCGTCGGACGATTCGTTCATCGACCAGTGCGCGAGGATCAGCTCGCCCGCGCGGGCCGCCGGCGAGAGCACGGCGTTCAGGAGCTTCATCTCGACGCCGCCGACGTCCTCGACGCCCTTGTTCTTCGGCGAGTGGAACGGCACCCACGTCCACTGCTGCTGGACGAGCGGCGTGAAGTCGCCGCCCTTGTTCGAGAAGATCGTCGCGTACTGCTCGATGCGTCCTTCGCCCATGTAGCGGAGCTTGTGGTTCCAGACGGCCTCGGCCCCGGTCTTCGGGATCGGGAACAGCACCGCCGCGCCGATGCCCTTCTCGAGGCCCCAGCCGTTGGCGGCGAGCCGCGCCTCGCGTGCGTTGGTCCGGGTGCGCTCGAGGACGATATCCGGGAAGCCGCAGCTGCGGTGCGTCGGATAGACGTCCATCCGGT
This sequence comes from Betaproteobacteria bacterium, assembly GCA_016704895.1. GTDB lineage: Bacteria > Pseudomonadota > Gammaproteobacteria > Burkholderiales > Casimicrobiaceae > VBCG01. The sequence continues at coordinate 82,995 of JADIZG010000003.1, read as the reverse complement.
AGCCCTTGAGCTGACGCACGAGCGCCATCTGGCCTTCGGACAGACGGTCCTTGTACTTGTCGACGTTCGAAGCGTCGATCGAGTAGAGGATCTTGTCGCCGGCGAACGGGTCGATGCGCTTCTGCCCGGCCTTCCAGCCGGCAGGCGCGCTCGTCACGCCGCCTTTCCATTCGGGGATCGTGCCGTCCTTGTTGCCCGCGCGCTCGGCGCCGACCGGCGTCAGCGTTTTCCCGAGCTGCGCGGCCTCCTGCTCGGTGACCGCGGCCTGCGCGGCGGGCGCCAGCATGACGGCCAGGGCGAGCGCGATCCGGCTGGCGCGTGCGATCGATGCGTGTGTGCCTTTCATCCCGATTCCCCTCCCGGTGCTCGATCCGATGCTTCGGTGCGTCCGCGCTTGGCGGCCGTCCCGCGTACCGCGACCGGTCTGGTGCAACGCAACATTCCGGACAAGCGTTCCGGAACCGGGCTGCGCGTTCGCGCGAGCTGCGGTCCGGGCGGTGCGCGTGTGGGTCGAATTGTTGCCGCGGCGCGCAGCGGGCGTTATCCCAAATCGGCAACCGCGACCATGGGTTCTTGTGCCACATCAAGGAATCGCAGGCTGGTTGGCGCGACCGTACGCGACGGCACCCGAGGCGGCGTCAGATCGCCTGGGCCACGAAACGCGGAGGAGGGCGGGATGCACGATCCGGCGGACCGTTGATGGTCCCGGCTGCGGCGGTCGACGTGGAGGAGGCGCGGGCGCGCAAACCGGGCGAGGGGGGCGACATCGCACCGTTCTCGGTCACGCGCACGACCAGCTCGGACATCGAGGAGCAGGCGGCGAGCCTGCGCGAGTGGGACCAGGTCTACGAGCAGATGACGCCGGGCCGCTTCGTCGGCGGGCTCCACGAGATGTGCTTCGCGGGCATCCAGGTGTTTCGCGAGTCGACCAACCAGGCCGTGCACGAGGCCGGCGCGCCCTGGACCGGATCGCGCGCGATCGGCGTGCCGGTCCGGATGGACGGGACGGCGCGGTTCCGCGGCGAGCCGGTCGACGTCGATGCCCTGGTCACGCTGGGCGCAGGCGACGAGCTGGACTTCTACACGCCGCGCGGCTTCGAGATCTTCGGGCTGGTCGTCGACGAGAAAGCGCTCGAGGCGCACGCGCGCCAGGTCGAGCATCGCGACCTCGGCGCGGCGCTCGCCGGCAAGGGGGTGTTCAAGCCGGGGACCGACCGTCTCTCCGAGTTCCGCCGCCTGCTGATGTCGGTGATCCAGTCGCTCGACGCGAATCCGGTCGCGCTGCAGTACCGTCAGACACAGTCCGTCCTCGCGCAAACGATGCTGGGCGCGGTGGTCGCCGTCGTCGCCGACGAGGCAGGGGCGGCGAAGACGGCGTCGGCCTGCGCCGGGCGGCACAACGTCGTCGACGCCGCGAAGGCGTTCATGCGATCCCGCATCGCGGAGCCGATCACCGTTGCCGACCTCTGCCGCGAGCTCGGCGTGAGCCGCCGCACGTTGCAGTACAGCTTCCAGGAGGTGCTGGGCATCAACCCGGTGGCGTTCCTGCGGGCGATGCGCCTGAACGGCGTGCGCCGCGACCTCAAGGTCGCGCAGCGCCCGGCCGACTCGGTGCAGGACATCGCCGCGCGCTGGGGATTCTGGCATCTCGGCCACTTCGTGACCGACTACAAGCGGATGTTCGGCGAGCTCCCGTCGGAGACGTTGCGGGGGAGGCGGCGGGCGGGAGGCGGTCGGCGGCGGTGACCTGCGCCTGCGGCCGCGTCACGGTCCCGTCGGGCGGATCGCGGACGCCTCGCCAAGAACGAACGCGACCGTCCGCTCGAGCGCGCGCCTGAGGGCCGCATTCGTCGCCGCGACGCCGCCGTACGCGTCCTGGGTCACGGCCGGCTCGGTCTCCTCGACGACGAGCGTCGCGAGCACGCGCCGCGCCCTCGAATCGACGACCTGGACACGCAGAGCGAGGTCCGCCCGGCTCGGCCTGATCGTGAAATCCTGCTGCAGCCTGAGGAGCTCGACGTCGACGCGCAGCTCGGCCTGGGCGGACGTCGGCGCCAGCACGACCGCGCGAAACGCACCGCTCCGCTCGAACGCAGCGGCAAGAAGGGGGCCGAGCATCCGGGCCGGGGTGTCGGCCCACTCGCTGCGCGAGTAGTAGTCGATCGCATACGGGCGCTCGACGTAGGCGATGCGCGGTGTGTCGAACCCGGGCGCTGCGCGGGGAACGCTCACCTCGAGCGTGACGTCGCTGCGGCGCGCCGCCTTCGCGGGCAAGGCTCCCGTCTGGAGCACGTGCAGGCTCGGACTTTCCTGCGGCGCCTGCTGGAACGATGCGCAGCCAACGACGAGCCAGGGCACGACGAGGGCGCAGAACGTGCGCATGACCGACGCCGCGAAGGATCGGGGGGTGGGGCGGTCGGGCATGGGTTCGCGTTCCTTGCGTATCTTCGCGCCGCTCATTCGCCGGGCCCGCGCTTCGCCGGCGGACGCCCCTGGAGGAGCGCGCCGGGGTTGCGCTCGATTTCGCCGACGGTGCGCTGGAGCGTCGCGGTCAGCGTGCGCAGATCGGCGACGAGCGCGCGCGTTTCGGGAAGCGTCTCGGCGGTGAACCGCTTCAGGTCGGGGCGCACGCCGTCGATGGCTCCGGTCGCGCTCGCCCCCGCGGCACCGACGTCCCGCGTCATGCGGTCGAACGCGTCGGCGCTGCGCTCGAGCCGGGAGACGAGGTCGGGCAGCTGCGCGGTGAAGCGGGCGGTGTTCTGCATCGCAAGCGAAGCGTCCCGGAGCCCCGTGTCGATCGCGGGCGATCGCGCGGCCAGCGTGCGCGACAGGACTTCGAGGTCGGCGATCGTCTTCTTCACGGCCGCCCGGTTCTCGTCGTCCAGCAGCGCGTTGAGGCTATCGCTCGTCCGGTTGAGGCTCGCGAGGAGGGACGGGATCGACGTCTCCAGGCGACTGTAGAGCGATTCGCCCGCCTTGATGACCGGGTAGGCCTCCCCGGGGCGCGCCTGCAGCGGCGGCGACTCGCGATGCCCGGCGGTCAGCTCGACGACCGCGATGCCGGTGAGCCCCTGCGTCTGCAGCGTCGCGATCGTGTCTTCCTTGACCGGCGTCCCGCGCTCGATGTCCAGCGTCAGCTGCACGAGCTCGACGTTGTCCGGCGCGAGCGCGATCGCGCGCACGCGGCCCACGTTCACGCCCCGGTAGAGGACCGACGAGCTCAGGTTCAGGCCCGCGACCGACTCGGCCAGGTAGGTCTGGTAGGTGTCGTAGGTCTTGCGGTAGTACTTGCCGCTCGACAGCCACAGGAACCCCGCGACGAGCGCCGTCGTGAGGAGGATGACGAACGCGCCGACGGCGGCGAAGCTTACGCGCGATTCCATGCCTGCTGCCGCGCGCCCCTGCCGCGCGGCCCGTAGAAGTATTGGCGAATCAGCGGATCCTCCGAGTGCGACAGCTCTTCCATCGTGCCTTCGCCGACGATGTGCCCCTTGCCGAGCACGGCGACCCGGTCGGCGGCGGCCCACAGCAGGTCGAGGTCGTGCGTCACCATCATGATCGTGAGGCCGAGTCCGTCGCGCAGGCTCCGGACGAGCTCGTCGATGCCGCTCGCGGACAGCGGGTCGAGGCCCGCGGTCGGCTCGTCGAGGAACAGGAGCTCGGGGTCGAGCGCGAGCGCGCGGGCGAGCGAGGCGCGCTTGCGCATCCCGCCCGACAGCTCGCTCGGGTACTTGGGGCCGGCATCGGGCGGCAGCCCGGTGAGCGCGATCTTGACCGCGGCCACCTCGCGGATCAGCTTGTCCGGAAGCGACGTGTGCTCCTGCAGCACCATGCCGACGTTCCCGGCCACCGTGAGCGAGCTGAACAGCGCGCCCCGCTCGAACATGACGCCCCAGCGCCGCCGCAGCGGCAGCGCCGCCGTGTCGCCGAGGCCCACGGTTTCCTGGCCGAAGACGCGGATCGAGCCCGAGACGGGCCGCTCGAGCATGATGATCTCGCGCAGCAGCGTCGACTTGCCCGATCCGCTGCCGCCGACGAGCGCGAAGATCTCGCCCGGCCGTACCGACAGCTCGACGTTCTCGTGCACGACCGCCTTGCCGAAGCGCGTGCAGACGCCGCGGACGTCGATCACCGCGTCCGGGTCGCGCGTTCCGGTCGTCGTGGCGCTCACAGCTCGAGCCACAGGAAGACGATCGAGAACATCGCATCGGTCACGATGACGAGGAAGATCGCCTGGACCACGCTCATCGTCGTCTGCGTGCCGACGCTCTCCGCGCTGCCGGTCACCTGGAATCCGCGGTAGCAGCCCACCAGCGCGACGATCATCGCGAACACGGGCGCCTTCACGAGCCCGGTCCAGTAGGTCGACAGCACGATCGCGTCGTCGAGGCGATCGAGGAAGGCGCGCATGTCGACGCCGAGCTTCCACTGCGCCATGATCATGCCGCCCAGCACGCCGGTCACGTCGGTGTAGACGGTGAGCAGCGGCATGACGATCACCAGCGCGATCATCTTGGGCAGCACGAGCAGCTCGAGCGGCGGGACGCCGATCGTGCGCAGCGCGTCGATCTCCTCGGTCACCTTCATCGTGCCGATCTGCGCCGTGTAGGCCGACCCCGACCGGCCCGCGATGATGATCGCGGTCATCATCGGCGACAGCTCGCGAAGCATCGAGATGCCGACCAGGTCGGCCACGAAGATGTTCGCGCCGAAGCGCTGCAGCTGGTCGGCGCCCTGGTAGGCGATCACGATGCCGAGCAGGAACGAGAGCAGGCCGGTGATGGGCAGCGCCTCGACGCCCGCCGTCTGCACGTTGTGGAGGATCGCGCGCCACCGTATCCGGTGCGGCTCGCGCAGGACTCGCAACAGCGCGAGGAAGCTCTCGCCGACGAAGGCGAGGTAGCCGGTGCCCGCCCTCGAGCGCCGACCACGAATCCCGGCCGACGCGTACGAGCCACGGCTCGCCGGCGGCCTCCGCGGTCTCGAGCGGGAGCGCCTTCGACGCGATGAGCTTCAGCAGCGACGCGAACTCCGGCCGGAGCCCCTCGATGCGGACGGTCCTCCCCTGCTGCTCCAGCCTGCCGGTCGTCCGGTGCAGCACCCAGGCGCCGGCCGTGTCGAGGATCGAGATCGCCGACCCGTCGACCACGACGTCGCCTTGCGCGGGCCACGCGACGGCATCCAGCTCGCGCTCGAGCATCGCGATGCCGCGCACCGTCCACTCTCCGCCGCAACGCAGCCGGGCGACCCCGCCAGCGCCGGGAGAAGCGGTTTCGAGCGTTGCCAGCGCGGGAGTGTCGGGAGTCATTGCCTGTCGGGCCTCGGGTAGTGCCGCGCGACGAGGCGCCCGCCCGTCGAGCCAATTGTTGCATGGCCGACGCCGGGCATGCGCGCCGGACTCGCCTGTTTGACCAGGATCAACCGCGCAGCCCGCGCCCGCGTCGCGCTCCGTCGGTTCGCCGGGGCTACCATGGGCATTGCGCGCACCGGCGCCGACCCGCCATTGCCCCTCCCATGCGAGGCACCATGAAGCGCCCGTTTCGCAAGCTTCCGCTCTCCCGCGTCTACGGGCTCCTCGAGCCCGGCCCCGTCGTGCTGGTGACCACCTCGCGCAACGGGCGGGCGAACGTGATGCCGATGTCGTGGCACACGATGATGGAGTTCGAGCCGCCGCTCGTGGGTTGCGTGATCAGCGGGCGCAACCACACGTTCGACACGCTGCGCGCGACGAAGGAGTGCGTGATCGCGATCCCGACGGTCGGGATCGCGAAGGCGGTCGTCGGCTGCGGCAACACGTCCGGGCGCGACGTCGACAAGTTCGCGACGTTCGGCCTGACGCCACTGCCGGCGTCTCGCGTCGGCGCGCCGCTCGTCGGCGAGTGCTACGCGAACCTCGAGTGCCGGATCGCCGATTCGCGCATGGTCGCGAAGTACAACTTCTTCGTGCTCGAGGTCCTGGCGGCATGGACCACTCCGTCGAGGAAGGTGCCGCGCACGATCCACCACAAGGGATACGGCTCGTTCATGGTGGCCGGGCGCACGATCAGGCTGCCGTCCAGGATGGCCTGATCCCGCGGCGCGGGCCGCGGCCGTCAGAGCGGGCCGGGAATCGACCGGGCGCGGAGCGGCGTCAGCAGGATGCCCGAGAGCGTCTGCCAGCGCTCGCCGGCGAGCTTGCGCAGGCCGTACTCGGGCGGTGCCGGGGCGCCCGGTTCCGCATAGGTGCCGAACATCCGGTCCCAGAACGAAAACATCTGCCCGAAGTTGCGGTCGATCAGCGGCGGCACCGGGCTGTGGTGCTGGCGGTGCACGGCCGGCGTGACCAGCACGGTCCGCAACGCCTCGATCGCGCGTGGGAACGCGACGTTCGCGTGCTGGGCGAGGAAGGCCGAGTTGACCACGATCACGCGGACGAGTTCGATCCACAGCGGCAGGCCGAGCGCGAGGTAGATCCCGACCCGGCCGGTGATCGCGATCGCCGTTTCGAGCGGGTGGTTGCGCGCGCCGGTGGTCACGTCGACGTGCGGATCGCTGTGGTGCACCGCGTGGATCAGCCACAGCGGGCGCCACGTGTGCGCGAGCCGGTGCAGCCAGTACTCGAACAGGTCGGTGACGAGAAACGCGATCGCGATCTGCGCGGTCACCGGCAGGGCGAGCGGTGCCAGGAGCCCGGTCGGCGTATCGAGCAGGCGGTAGCCGACCCCGAGGATCCAGGTCCCGACGACGACGTCCGCGAACACGATGACCGAGACGAGCACGCCCATGTTGCGCAGTGCATGGAGGCGCCGCGTGCGGGCGTCGGGGAACGGCCGCAAAGGCGCACCGTCCTCCCAGAGCCAGAAGAACAGCAGGCCGCCGGCGAAGAGCCCGAGGTAGATCGAGGTGAGAAGCGAGAGACCGGCCTGGGTCATCGCGGCGGCCCGGGCGGCGTCTTCCCCCGCCGCCGGCCTACTTGCGGCCGGACCGCTTGCGCACCGCCCATCCGGCCACGCCGGCGACGAGCGCGATCAGCACGCCGAGCCCGATCTCGTCCAGCGTGGGCACCGACGCGACGAACATGTTGTTGAAGGCCGACCATGCCGGCGAGCTTGCGACGATGGCGCCGACGAACAAGGCACTGCGAATCATGCTTCCTCCTGAGTCAGGCTCTTCACGGCGCGAGACGACGCCGGAACAGGGCGGCCGTGCGTACGTTCCAGCGCCGGGAGCGCTTGCGGATCGCCCAGCCGGCGACGCCGGCCACCAACGCGATCAGCGCGCCCAGGCCGACCTCATCGAGCGTCGGGATGGATGCCTGCACGAAAGCGGACCCATTGACGGCGGACCACGCCGGTGCGGCAACGGACGTCAGAGCGAGAATCGATACGATGCGAGCCACGGCCCCCCCCGCGAGTGAACTGATTCCGCGTCGGAGTTTGCCAGTTCCGCCCTCGGATGTCACCCTCGGCGCCCTCGGGAGCCCATGGTGCGGTCGCCCACCGCGGGACATGCTCCGAGGGGAGCGCCGCCGCGTTGGCGGCGCCCGGAACCTGGCGTAAGGTTCGATGGCCACGTCGCAGCGCGATCGCGCGGGCCGTGGCTCAACCGGGAAAGGCATCGACATGGCCGTGGACGCGCTGGTCAGGCAACTGGGCGACGCATGGGGCTGGATCCTGCTTCGGGGACTCGCGAGCATCGCGTTCGGCGCGCTCGCGGTGCTTTGGCCGGGCATGACGATCGTCGTGCTCGTGATCATGTGGGGCGCCTGGGCGTTCGTCGACGGGATCACGTCGCTCGCCACTGCTTGGAAGGCGCGCGACGGGGGCAAGCCGGTATGGCCGCTGGTGCTGATCGGCGTGCTCGGGGTCGGCGCGGGCGTCGTTGCCGCGATGAGCCCCGGCCTTACCGCCGTCGCACTGCTGACGTTCATCGCCTGGTGGGCGGTGGTCATGGGGGTGTTCCAGATCGTCCACGCGATCCGCGTGCGCAAGGCGATCGACCACGAGTGGATGCTGATCCTGTCGGGCGCGGTGTCGGTGCTGTTCGGCGCCTACATGCTGATGTCGCCGACGCGTGGCGCGCTCGCCGTCGTCTGGATCATCGCGGTCTGGAGCATCGCGTTCGGCGTCCTGCTCGCGAGCGCGGCGTTCCGGCTGAAGCGCGCGCGCGACGCGGGGGGATGAGATCCCCCCGAGGCGCGCTGCGCGCGCTCCCCCGGCCGGGGGCGGACCCCCCCCCCCCCCCCCCCCCCCCCCCCCCCCCCCCCCCCCCCCCCCCCCGCGGCCGGCGCCCCCCCCCCCCCCCCCCCCCCCCCCCCCGCCGCCCCCCGGCCCCGGCCCCCCCCCCCCCCCCCCCCCCCCCCCGGGGCCCGCCCTCGGGGCGGCCCTTCGGTCGCCGGCGCGCGGCCCGCGCCTAGCCCCGCGACGCCGGGCGCGCATGACGAAGCGCGCGGGGTCGATCGCCGCGGCGAGGTCGGTCTCGACCGGCAGCGGCTCGCTGTCGATGCGCGCGGCGAGGATGTCGCCGGCAAGCGCCGACCACACGAGTCCGCGGGACGCGAACGCGCCGATCGCGTAGAGGCCTTCCCGCACCGCGACCCGATCCGGCACCCGGTTAAGGGGACATCCGGATCCGGCAGCGGACCCACGAGCGGCAGGCGGTCGGCGACCACCGCCCGGAACCCCACGCCACCTGCGAGCGCCGTCGCATCGACGTCGGTGCGGTTCGCCGGGGCCAGCGCCGCGAGACGAACGAGGTTGCCGTCGTGCGATTCGATGGTCGGCTCGGCGTCGGTCGACTCGACGTCGTACGAGCTGCCGACGACGACGGTTCCGTCGATCGCGGGAAGCACGTAGCCGTGCCCGATCACGACCGCCCGCGGCGCGGCGAAAGCCGCGGCAGGCAGGTAGCTCGCCTGGCCGCGGACCGAGCGGATCGACGTGCCGATCGGGGAGAGGCGGGCGATGTCGGCGGCGTTCGCCAGCACGACGACGCTCGCCTCGGCAATCGTCGCACCTGCCTCGTCCGACACGCGCCATCCGTTCGGCGTCCTCGCGAGCGCGTCGACCCGCCGCGAGCCCAGGAACGCCGAACCCCGCATGGCCATCGCGGCGTCGAGCTGGGCGCGCACGATCGACGGCGCCCGCGCCCATCCCCCTTCCGGAAACCAGGCGCCTGGGCGATCGACGCGCAGTCCCGCCCGGGCGCTGCCGCTGGCGGCATCCACGTGCTCGACGAACGACGCGGGAAAGCCGAGCGCGTCGATCGCCGCGCGGAGCGCGTCGTCGCCATCGTGCCGGCGCGCGAGCTGCAGCACGCCGCACCGGTCCCATGCGATCGCATGGCCGCGCCGCTCGAGCTCGCGCCACGCGTCGAGTGCGTGCAGGAACGCGGCGCGCGAGAGTCGTGCGAGGAGGCTGTCGTCGCGTGCGACGAGCGGATGAAAGCTCCCGGCATGCAGCGACGATGCGCCGGTGGCGGGCCTGGGGGCGGCGTCGACGATCGTGACGCGCCAGCCGCGCGAGGCGAGGCTGGACGCGGCGGCGGTGCCCGCCAGGCCGGCGCCGACGACGATCGCGTGCCGCTCGCCCTGGCGGGCGATCGTGGCGGGGCGCCGCGTCGCCGCGCCGCGCGGCTCGTGCCGGCCGACCAGCATCTCGCGCTTGTGACCGAATCCCGGCCGAAGCTCCACTGCGAAGCCGGCATCGGCGAGTCCGTCGCGGACGGCGCGTGCCGTCGACCACGTCGCGCAGGTCGCCCCCGGCTGCGCGCGGCGCGCGACGGCGCGCAGCACGGGCGCCGACCACATCTCGGGATTGCGCGACGGCGCGAATCCGTCGAGGTAGATCGCGTCCGCGCGCGCATCGAGCCGCTTCAGCGCGGTCTCGACGTCGTCGAAGACGACGGTGAGCGAGATCCCGCCGCCCTCCAGCACGCGTCGGTGCGTGCCGGGCAGCGGCGCGGGCCAGCGATCGACGAGCTCGCGCGCAAGCGCGACGAACTCGGGATAGCCGGCGAGCATCTGCGCGAGATCGTCGCGCAGGAACGGGTGCTTCTCGATCGCCACGTAGTGGAGCCGCCGCGGGCGGGCGGCGTCGCGGCGCCACGCATCCCAGGTCGCGAGGAAGTTCACGCCAATCCCGAAACCGGTCTCGAGGATCGTGAAGGACGCCCGTCCTGCCCAGCGCACGGGCAACCCGTTGCCGCCCAGGAAGACGTGGCGGGCCTGGCCGGGCCCGGAGTCCGCGCTGTGGTAAACGTCCCCGTAGCGCAGCGACATCGGCGTCCCGTCGCCGGCGTACGCGGGGCTCGCCGGCTCGATCCGAGGCATCGCGGGACGTCAGGCGCGCGCGCGCAGGCCGGCCTCGCGCAGCGCGTCGAGCGACGCGTTCATCGTGAGCGCCTGCGGGTCGAGCTTCACGTGGAGCAGTGTCGGGCCGTCGTGCGCGAGCGCGCGCTCGAACGCCGGGGCGAACCCGACGGTCGTCGTCACCGTTTCGCCCTGCGCGCCGTACGCCCGCGCGAGCGCCGCGAAGTCGGGATTGGCGAGCGCCGTGCCGGAGACGCGCGCCGGGTAGGTGCGCTCCTGGTGCATCCGGATCGTGCCGTACATGCCGTTGTCGATCACGACGAACACGATGGCCAGCCGATATTGCACCGCGGTGGCGAGCTCCTGGCCGTTCATCAGGAAGCAGCCGTCGCCGTTCCACGAGATCACGGTCGACGCGGGGCGCAGCAGCTTCGCGGCAACCGCGGCCGGGACGCCGTACCCCATCGCGCCGGCGTAGGGCGCGAGCTGGGTGCCGATGCCGCGGTGGCGGTAGAGGCGGTGCAGCCAGGTCGTGTAGTTGCCGGCGCCGTTGGCGAGGATCGCGTCGTCGGGCAGCCGCTCGTCGAGCCAGCGAACGACCCGCCACAGATCGACCGCGCCCGGCACCGGCCGCGCCTCCCGCCACGCTTCGTAGTCGGCGTTCGCGGACGCTGCGCTCTCTCGCCACGGCACGTCGCCTTCGGGACCGTCGGCGGCGAGCATCGCGGCCAGGAACGCTCCCGGCGTCGCGCAGATGCCGACCGCCGGCTGGTAGACCCGACCGATCTCCTCGGCGCCCGGATGCACGTGCACGAGCGCCTGCCGCGGCGACGGCGCGTCGAGCAGCGTGTAACCGGAAGTCGTCATCTCGCCCAGCCGCTCGCCGATCGCGACGACGAGGTCGGCGTCGCGCAGGCGCGAGGCGAGCTTCGGGTTCGGCCCTATGCCGATGTCGCCCGCGTAGTTCGGGAGACGGTTGTCGTAGAGGTCCTGCCGGCGGAACGCGCAGGCGACGGGCAGCGACCAGCGCCGCGCGAACTTGGCGAGATCGGCGCAGGCGTCGGGGTCCCAGCGACTGCCGCCGACGAGCACGAGCGGCGAGCGTGCGACGGCGAGCCGTGCCCGAACCAGGGCGACCTGCGCCGGATCCGCCGCGGCGGGGGTGTGCGCGGCGCGTGGCGCGTCCGCGACGACGGCGGTCCCCGACAGCACGTCCTCGGGCAGCGCGAGCACGACCGGCCCGGGCCGGCCGGACATCGCGAGCCGCCACGCGTGGGCGACGTACTCGGGGATGCGGTCGGCCCGGTCGATCTGGGCGGCCCATTTGGCGACGTCGCCGTACATACGCCGGTAGTCGATCTCCTGGAACGCCTCGCGGTCGGTCGCGTCCGACCCGACCTGGCCCACCAGCAGCACCATCGGCGTCGAGTCCTGGCGAGCGACGTGGACGCCGATGGCGGCGTTCGTCGCCCCGGGACCGCGCGTGACGATCGCGACGCCGGGACGGCCGGTCAGCTTGCCCGCGGCCTCGGCCATGTAAGCGGCGCCGCCTTCCTGCCGGCAGACGACGAAGGACAGGCGATCGCGGACGTCGACGAGGGCGTCGAGCACCGGCAGGAAGCTCTCGCCGGGGACGCCGAAGAGGTGCGTGGCGTCCTGGGCCAGCAGGCTCGCGACGAGGATCTCGCCGCCGGAACGTGACTGCATCGCACAAGCCCGTCGTCGGGGGGAGGGCGGATTCTACGCGATCACGCCCTCGAGTCTGACTATAATCCGCGAGCCATCGGCCCGAGGCCCCGGCGCCCGCCCCCATGCTCGTCACCCACGAAACCCTGCACGACGCGATCATGTTCGCCACGGGCGCGCTCGTGATCGTGCTCGTGTCCTTCGTCTTCCCTCCCGAGCGCCGCAGGGGCCTGCTGACGATGGCGATCGTCGCCACGTTCGGCGTGGCCGCGCTGTGGGGCCACGTCCAGTACCAGGGCCTCGTCGGCTCGCAGACGATCACCATGATGATCCGCGAGCTGATCCTGTTCGTGATCGCGTTCGCCGTCATCCGCGTGTTCATGATCTTCGTGCTCTCGACGCTGCTCGCGCGCCTGGCGGTGCCGCGCATCCTGTCGGAGTTCCTGCTCGTCATCCTGCTCGTCGTCTACGCGCTGTTCCGGCTGAAGGCGATCGGCGTCAACCTCGCCGGGATCGTGACGACCTCCGCGGTGCTCTCCGCGGCGCTCGCGTTCTCGGCGCAGGAGATGCTCGGCAACCTCTGGGCCGGGATCTCGCTGCAGCTCGAGAACACCGTGCGCCTGGGCGACTGGGTGAAGATCGGCAACGAGACGGGCCAGGTCGTGAGCATCCGCTGGCGGTCGATGGCGATCGCGACGAACAACAACGAGACGATCGTCATCCCGAACTCGTCCCTGATGAAGGACAAGGTGATCGTGCTGGGTCGCCGGGGCGAGGAGAAGACGTGCTGGCGGCGCTGGGTCACGTTCCAGGTCGACTACGACTATCCGCCCGCGCGCGTGTGCGCGGTCGTGACCGAAGCGCTGCAGCGCGCCGAGATCCTGAACGTGACGCACGATCCGCCGCCGATGTGCCTGTGCGACAAGTTCGACGACAGCGGCGCCGAGTACGTCGCGGTCTACCAGCTCATCGACCCCAAGCGCGAGTGGCCCACGAAGTCCGACGTCCTCGTGCACGTCTACGCGGCGCTCGCGCGCGCCAACATGCCGATCCCGTTCCCGCGCCAGGTCGTCGAGATCCTCCGGGATCGCCAGCGCGAGAGGATGCGCGTCGAGGACCTGCGCAAGCGCGCGGTCGTGGACGAGGTGGAGCTGTTCGCGCCGCTCACGTCGGCGGAGAAGGACACGCTCGCCCGGCAGCTCAGGACGGCGCCCTACGTCAGCGACGACGTCGTGTGCCGGCAGGGCGAGCCGGCCGACTCGCTCTATATCCTCGCGCAGGGGCAAGTGCACGTCGTCGGCGACGCGCCGGACGGGACGACCCGGCACAAGTTCGCGACGCTGACGGCACCGGCGTTCGCGGGACTGCTGCTGGCGCCCGCGGCGCCACTTCGGTGACGTGGGCTGCTAGCTCGACGCGCGGCCGACGCGATCTCAGCCGTCCCGCGTCGACGGCGATGTCCGAGGTGCTCGACGCAGGCGAGAACGCGCGGCTTCAGGCGCTGATCCGCAGCGCGCCCGACCCGACCGGCGCGGCGGCGATCGTCCGAGATCGCTTTGGGCTCCGCGACAGCGGCAGCGGGCGGCGGACGTCGGCCCGCGCGTGCAGGCGCTCGACGCCGAGCAGCGCGCGCGCCACACGACCGGCGCGGCGGCGGAACTCGTTCGCAAGATTCGCGATTTCTTCGGGCTCGCCGGCGACAACAAGGGCAGCTAGCGCCCCGCGACGATGTCCTCGCGCGGGATCGCGAAGACGGCGTCGTCGTGCCCTTCGGTCTCGAGCCAGACGAACGGCATGCGCGGGTACGCGCTCTCGACCGCGGCGCGCCCGTGGCCGACCTCGACGACCAGCAGCCCGCCCGGGTTCAGGAAGCGCGGCGCGTCCTTGACGATCCCGCGCACCGCGTCCAGTCCGTCGTCGCCGCCGGCGAGCGCCATGGCCGGCTCGTGGCGGTACTCGGCCGGCAGCGCGTCCATCGAGCGGTCGGTCACGTAGGGCGGATTGCTGATCACCAGGTCGTAGCTCTTCTCGACCAGGTTCGCGTAGAGGTCGGAGCGGATCAGGTTGATGCGCCCGGCGAGGCCGTAGTCGGCGACGTTGCGCTCGGCCACGGCCAGCGCGTCGGAGGACAGGTCGACCGCATCGACGTCCGCCTCCGGATACGCGTGAGCCAGCAGGATCGCCAGGCACCCCGAGCCCGTGCAAAGATCGAGGGCGGTGCCGATCGCGGACGGGTCGGGAATCCACGGCGCGAGTCCGTCCGGCAGGAGCTCCGCGATGAACGATCGCGGGATGATCACGCGCTCGTCGACGTAGAAGCGGAACTCGCCGAGCCACGCCTCGCGCGTGAGGTACGCGGCCGGGACGCGCGCGTCGATCCGCCGCGCGAGGAGCTCGCCGAGCTTCGCGCGCTCGTGCTGCGTGAGACGGGCGTCGAGGAACAGCTCGAGGCGGTCGAGCGGCAGCGAGAGCGCGTGCAGCACCAGGTAGGCGGCCTCGTCCCACGCGTTGGTCGTGCCGTGGCCGAACGCGAGCGTCGCCTCGGTGAAGCGCGTCACCGACCAGCGCAGCCAGTCGCGGACGGTTTCGAGCTCGTGGATGGGGGCTGACATCAGGATGGCCTCCCCCAGGCTAGCCGCTGCGCGGCGTCGCGCCCCCCCTCCCGATGGAGGGGGCACGGCGAGCTCGGGGCGGCCCCCTCGCCGGCCTCCCCAGGCTAGCCCCGCGGCCCCCCTGAGGAGGGGCACGGCGAGCTCGGGGCGGCCCTTCGCTCGCCGGGCCTCCCCCAGGCTACCGCTTCGCGGCGCTCATCGCGACACGAGCAGCCGCTCGAGCACGCCGCGGTAGATCGACGACAGCGCCTCGAGGTCGTCGATCGCGACTCGCTCGTCGATCTGGTGGATCGTCGCGTTGACCGGCCCGAGTTCGACCAGTTCCCGGCAGATCGTGGCGATGAAGCGCCCGTCGGACGTGCCTCCGGTGCACGAGAGCTCCGGCACGATCCCGAACGCGCTGCGGACCGTGTCGGTCACGACCTCGACGAGCCTGCCGCGGGGCGTCAGGAACGGTTTGCCGTCGGGCAGCCACGCGAGCGAGTAGTCGAGGCCGTGGCGGTCGAGGACGGCCTCGAGGCGTTCGATCAGGCTCTCGCGCGTGCTCTGGGTCGAGTAGCGCCAATTGAACTGTAGCTCGAGCGTCCCCGGGATCACGTTCGTCGCGCCGGTCCCCGCATGGATGTTCGAGCACTGCCAGCTCGTGGCCGGGAAGTACGCGTTGCCCGCGTCCCAGCCGAGGGCGGCGAGCTCGGCGATCGCGGGCGCGACGAGGTGGATCGGATTGCGCGCGAGGTGCGGATACGCGATGTGGCCCTGGATCCCGCGAACCGTCAGCACGCCGGACAGCGTGCCGCGCCGCCCGTTCTTGATCATGTCGCCCAGCCGCTCGACCGACGACGGCTCGCCGACGATGCAGTAGTCGATCGCTTCGCCGCGCGCCTTCAGCGCATCCACCACCTTGACGGTGCCGTCGGTCGCCGGCCCTTCCTCGTCGGACGTGAGGAGCAGCGCGATCGAGCCGGGCGCCCGGGGATGCGCGGTGACGAACGCCTCGATCGCCGTGACGAACGCGGCGAGCGATCCTTTCATGTCCGCGGCGCCGCGGCCATAGAGGAAGCCGCCGCGCTCGACCGGCCCGAACGGATCCGACGACCACGCGTCGCGCGGGCCGGTCGGGACGACGTCGGTGTGGCCGGCGAAGCAGACGAGCGGGGCGCTGGCGCCGCGGCGCGCCCATAGGTTGGTGACGCCGCCGGAGGCGATCGTCTCGCAGCGGAATCCCAGCGGCGCAAGACGCGCCGCGATCAGGGCCTGGCAGCCGCCGTCGTCGGGCGTGACCGACGGCCTCGCGACGAGATCGCGCGTCAGCGCGAGCGTGGGCCGGGCGCGCGTGTCCATGCGCGCGATGGTAGCAGAGGCGACCGGCTTCGTTGCGGCAACAAGGCGAGGCGAAACGCTTCGCGTCGGCCGCTAGTGCTGCTGCTGCTGCCGGTCGAGCATCCCCGGATCGATCGTGAGCGTCGCGAAGTCGGCGGTGGTGCGGTGCGTCTCGCGGTCGGCGACCGAGGTCTCGAGGTTCTCGACGCGCGACGTCGGGCTGTTCTGGTTGATGAGCCACGCGAGGTTGGTCGGCGAGTCCGACGCGCTCATCGCCTCGTCGTAGCTGATCGTGCCGTCGAGGTACAGGCGGCACAGCGACTGCTCGAACGTCTGCGATCCCGGGTAGAGCGACTGCTCCATCGCCTCCTTGATCTGCGGGAACTCGCCGCTCTTGATCAGCTCGGCGATCAGCGACGTGTTCATCAGGATCTCGACCGCCGGCTGCATCTCGTTGTCCACGTTGCGGATCAGGCGCTGCGAGATGATCGCCCGCAGCCCGATCGACAGGTCGGACAGCACCGCCGAGCGGGCGTCGTACGGGAAGAGGTTGATGATGCGGGAGAGCGCGTGGTAGCTGTTGTTCGCGTGGATCGTCGACAGGCACAGGTGGCCGGTCAGCGTGTGGAGCAGCGCGGACTGCATCGTCTCCTTGTCGCGGATCTCGCCGATCATGATGAGGTCGGGCGCCTCGCGCAGCGCGTTCTGCAGCGCGAGCTGGTAGGTCTGCGTGTCGATGCCGATCTCGCGCTGGTTGACGATGCTCTTGCGGTGCTCGTACAGGTACTCGATCGGGTCCTCGATCGTCAGAATGTGGCCGCTCTGGTTCGAGTTCCGGTAGTCGATCATCGCCGCCAGCGTCGTCGACTTGCCCGAGCCGGTCGCGCCCGCCACGAGCACCAGGCCGCGCTTCGCCATCACCATGTCGAGCAGGACCGGGGGCAGCCGCAGCTGCTCGAACGGCGGCACGCTGCTGCGGACGTACCGGATGACGAGCGCGAGCGTGCCGCGCTGCCGGAAGATGTTGATCCGGAAGTTGCCGACCGCCCGGTCCAGGTGCGACAGGTTCATCTCGAGCTCGTTCTCGAACTCGCGCGCCTGGTCCTTCGTCATCAGCTCGTAGGCGATCCGGCGGACCGTCTCGGGGTCCATCGGCTGCGTCGACACGGGCGAGACGACGCCGTTGACCTTGATGTTGATCGGCGCGCCGCACGAGATGAAGATGTCCGAGGCCTGCTTCTCGGCCATCAGCTTGAACAGGCGGTCCAGGTACATTCGGCGTCTCGCGGCTACAATGGTCGGCGCGCCCCCGCCCGGATACGGCTCCCGGGCTCGGGGGGGGCGCCATGATGATGTCATGAATCCCGGCCGTGGGCCACCCGCGGTCCAGGACCCGGTCCCGAGGGCGGGCAACGGCCCGCCACCCCAGACGAACCGACTCTCAAGCAATTTCCATGCTGGCAATCATCGGAGGCAGCGGCCTCACGCAACTGTCGACGCTCGCCGTCACGCGGCGCGAGGTCGTCCGGACCCCCTACGGCGAGCCGTCGGCGCCCCTGCTGTTCGGGAGCATCGCGGGCCGGCCGGCCCTGTTCCTCGCCCGGCACGGCCACGGCCACACGATTCCGCCGCACCGGGTGAACTACCGGGCCAACCTGTGGGCGCTGAGGGCCCGCGAGGCCACCGCCGTGGTGGCCGTCGCGTCGGTCGGCGGGATTCGCGGGGCGGCGCCCGGGGGCGCTGGTGCTGCCGCACCAGCTCATCGACTACACGAGCGGGCGTGCGTCGACCTACTTCGACGGCGAGGAGGGCAAGGTCGTGCACGTGGACTTCACCCGGCCCTACACGCCGTGGCTGCGTGCGCGTTGCCTCGAGGCCGCGGGCGCCGCGGGCATCGATCTCGCCGACGGCGGCGTCTACGGCGCCGCGAACGGGCCGAGGCTCGAAACGGCGGCCGAGATCGACCGGATGGATCGCGACGGCGCGACGATCGTCGGCATGACCGGCATGCCGGAGGCGGCGCTCGCGCGCGAGGTCGACCTCCCGTACGCGGCGATCTGCGTCGTCGTCAACCATGCGGCCGGTCGCGGCGACAGCGAGCATGCGATATCGATGCAGGCGCTCGTCAAGACGCTGGACGAGGGGATCGCGAAGGTCCGGACGCTGCTCGAGCACCTCGCGCCGATCGCCGTGCCGCCGCCGTCCCCTGCGGAGGGCTCGCGATGATCCGCGAGGTGCTGCGAATGGGCGATCCGCGGCTGTGGCGCGTGAGCGCCCCGGTCGAGCGGTTCGGCACGCGGGAGCTCGACGGGCTCCTCCAGGACATGCGCGACACGATGGCCGCGCAGAACGGAGCGGGGCTCGCGGCGCCGCAGATCGGCGTGGGGTTGCGCGTCGTGATCTTCGGCGTCGAGGCCAACCCGCGTTATCCGGACGCCGAGCCGGTGCCCTACACCGAGCTCGTCAACCCGGTCCTCACGCCGCTCTCCGCCGAGACAGAGGAAGGCTGGGAAGGCTGCCTGTCGGTGCCGGGACTGCGCGGCGTCGTGCCGCGCCATACCGCGATGCGCTACGAGGGCTTCGACCCGCGGGGCCGGCCGATCCGACGCGAGGTGACCGGGTTCCACGCGCGCGTCGTCCAGCACGAGTGCGACCACCTCGACGGCATCCTCTATCCGATGCGGATGACCGACATGCGCCGGTTCGGGTACACCGAGATCCTGTTCCCGGACTCGGCGGGCGAGGAGGAGGGGGCCGTTCCCGCCGCCGGCGGGGGGGGGGCGGCGCGCCCCGCCGCCCGCCGGCGTCCCCGACGGCCGCGCCCCCCCCCGCTGCGCGAGCTTCCCCCGAGGGGGCGCGCCCTGGGGCGGCCCTGCTGGGCGCGAGGACCGGTTGGCGCCACCGGCGCCAGTGCCCGGGTGGCGTCCGAAGGCCCCGGGGGCGCGCCCTACACCCGCAGCTGCTCGTAGAGCGCCGTCTCGAGCTTCAGCAGCGCCTGCTCGTCGTGCAGGCGGTTGCCGTCGATCAGGAACACGTCCTCGGCGCGCTCGCCCAGCGTGTTGATCTTGGCGCTCGCCACGTTGACGTTCGCGTTCGCGAGCACCCAGGCGATGCGGGCGAGGAGCCCGGGGCGGTCGCCCGCGACGACCTCGAGGATGTAGTGCGTGCCCTTGTCGTCGGGGAACATCCGGATCTCGGGCGTGA
Organism: Betaproteobacteria bacterium; assembly: GCA_016704895.1. Lineage (GTDB taxonomy): Bacteria > Pseudomonadota > Gammaproteobacteria > Burkholderiales > Casimicrobiaceae > VBCG01. The sequence goes on along the minus strand of JADIZG010000003.1, from coordinate 63,885 downwards.
GCGGGAAGTGCCGCAGCTGGCGCGGCACGCGGCCCGCGACGGGCGGTTCGAGCAGCGCCTCGCCGGCGAGCACCTCGTGGAGGTCGTGCTCGATTCGCGCGATGGTCTCGCGCGACGATCCGCTCGCCGCGGTCGTGTCCTGCAGCGCGAACGTGTCGAGCGCGTAGCCGTGGCGCGTCGTGTGGACCCTGGCGTCGAGGATGGAGAGCCCGGCGCGACCGAAGTAACCGCAGATCCGTGCGAACAGCGCCGGCTGGTCGGGCGTGTAGACGAGCGCCTGCAGCCCCGCCCCGGTGCGCGAGAGCCGCGCCTTCACGACGGGCTCGCGGCGGTCGACGCGCCAGTAGAGGTTGCGCGCGTGCCAGGCGATCTCGTCGGCCGTGTGGCGCTGGAAGTACGGCGTGTCGAGGTGCCGCCAGAGCTTCTGCTCGGCGTCGTCCGGCACCGCGTAGAGCCGCAGCAGGCGCCGCGCCTCGGCCTGCCTCGCGTGCAGCGAGTCGCCCAGCGTGCTCCTGGCGTCGCCGCCCGAGAGCACGCGCCGGGTCGCGTTGAACAGGTCCTCGAGGAGTTGCGCTTTCCAGGCGTTCCAGACCTTGGGGCTCGTGCCGCGGATGTCGGCGACGGTCAGGAGGTAGAGCAGCACGAGCCGCTCGTCGGTGCGGACCTTCGCTGCGAAGGCCGCGACGACGTCCGGGTCCGAGAGGTCCTGCTTCTGCGCGGTCGACGACATCGTCAGGTGGTGCTCGACGAGCCACGCGATGTCGTCGGCGTCGTTTGCCGGAACCCCGTGCTCGCGGCAGAAGCGCCGCGCATCACGCGATCCCAGCGCGGAATGGTCGCCGCCGCGCCCCTTCGCGATGTCGTGGAACAGCCCGGCGAGGTAGAGCACCTCCTTGTTCGGGATGTCCGCGATCAGGCGCGAGCAGAGCGGGTATTCGTGCGCGTGCTGCGCCTCGGTGAAGCGGCGCAGGTTGCGGATCACCATCAGGATGTGCTCGTCGACCGTGTAGACGTGGAACAGGTCGTGCTGCATCTGGCCGACGATGCGCCCGAACGCGGGCAGGTAGGCGCCGAGGATGCCGTAGAGGTTCATCCGGCGGAGCTCGTGCGTGATGCCGCGCGGCTCGCGGAACAGCGCGAGAAAGCGGGCGCGGTTGCCGGGGTCGCGACGGAAGGCCGCGTCGATGCGGTGGCGTCCGCGCCAGAGCGCCCGCAGCGTGCGCGCGCTCATGCCCTTGAGCTCCGGATGGCGCTCCATGAGCAGGAACGCATCGAGCATCGCCTGGGGCTTGCGGTCGAACAGGTCCTCGCTCGCCACGTGCAGGAGCTCGTCGATCGCGCAGAAGTCCGCGGTGATCGGCACCGGGTCGCGCGGAATCGGGAACAGACGCGCGTGCAGGTTCTGGAGCAGGATCGTGTTGACCTGACGCACCGTCTTGGCGGCGCGGTAGTAGCGCTGCATCAGCTGCTCGCTTGCGCGCCGCGTCGGCGTGTCTTCGTCGCCCAGCTGCCGCGCGAGGGCCGACTGCTGGTCGAACACGAGCCGGTCCTCGCGGCGCCCGGCGAGGTAGTGCAGGCGCACGCGCAGCGCGCCGATCATGCGTTCCTGGCGCGAGACGGCGCGCGCCTCGGTCATCGTCATGAGCCCGGCGCGTGCGAGCTCCGGCCACGTCCTGCCGAGTCCCGCTGCGCGCGCGATCCAGACCACCGTCTGGAGGTCGCGCAGGCCGCCGGGACTCTCCTTGACGTTGGGCTCGAGGTTGTAGGCGGCGTCGTGGTGCTTCAGGTGCCGCTGCTGCTGCTCGAGGGCCTTCGCCTCGTAGAACGCGCAGGGGTCCATCGCGTCGGCGAACGCGCGGCCGAACTCGCGGTAAAGACGCCGGTCGCCGGCGAGCCAGCGATGCTCGAGCAGGCTCGTGCGGATAGTCGCGTCGGCGGCCATCTCGGTCACGCACTCCGCGACGGTGCGCACCGCGTGGCTTGCCTCGAGCCCGACGTCCCACAGCGCCGCCAGGAACCGCTCGAGCGCCTGCGTGTCGACCTCGCCGGCACCGTCGGCGCCGTGCGGGAGCAGGATCAGGACGTCGACGTCCGAATGCGGATACAGCTGGCCGCGGCCGTAGCCGCCGACCGCGACCAGCGTCGCGCGCGAGGGCATTCCCGATGCGTGCCACACGTCGCGGATCGTCCGGTCGACGAGGCGCGCGTGCCCCCGAAGGAGCTTCGGCGTGTCGGGGCGCGCGAGGAACGCGTCTCGCAACCCGTCCCGGCCGGCCTTCAGCGCCGCGCGGATCGTCGCAGGGGGCGGCGACGGTGCCGCGGCGCGTGCGGGCGTCGCCGTGTCCATCGCGCCGATCAGGCGGGTGGCGGGGGCGGTGTGCCGGCGGACTGCGTCAGGATCTCGTAGCCGTCCGGTGTCACGAGCACCGTGTGCTCCCACTGTGCGGACAGCGAGTGGTCGGCGGTCACGATCGTCCACCCGTCGGCCAGGCATCGGATGCCCGGCCGTCCGGCGTTCACCATCGGCTCGATCGTGAAGATCATGCCGGCCTGGAGCTTCAGTCCGGTGCCGGGACGGCCGTAGTGGAGCACCTGCGGCTCCTCGTGGAAGTTCCGGCCGATCCCGTGGCCGCAGAACTCGCGCACGATCGCGTAGCCGTGGCCTTCGGCGTGCTTCTGGATCACGTGGCCGATGTCGCCGAGCTGCGCGCCCGGGCGCACGACCCGGATGCCCTTCCACATCGCCTCGTAGGTGACCTCGCACAGGCGCTTCGCCTGGATCGAGGGCGCCCCCACGCAGAACATGCGACTCGAATCGCCGTGGTAGCCGTCCTTGATCACCGTCACGTCGACGTTGACGATGTCGCCGGCCTTGAGCTTGCGATCGCCGGGGATCCCGTGGCACACGACGTGGTTCACCGACGTGCACAGCGAGGCCGGGTAGGGCGTGTGTCCCGGCGGCTGGTAGTTCAGCGTGGCCGGCACCGTGTGCTGCACGTCGACCATGTAATCGTGCGCGAGCTTGTCGATGTCGCCCGTCGTGATGCCGGGCTGGACGTGCGGCGTCAGGTAGTCGAGCAGCTCCGACGCGAGCCGCCCGGCCACGCGCATGCCGGCGATGTCCTCGGCAGTCTTGATCTGGACCGACATCGGCGTGGGCGCTCTCATGCTCGCCCCGCGGGCCCGCGCGGGCGAGGACCCCCGGCCCCCCCCCCCCCCGCCCCCCCCCGCCCCCCCGGGCGCCCCACCCCCCCCCCGGCCCCCCCCCCCCCCCCCCCCCCCCCCCCCCCCCCCCCCCCCCCCCCCCCCCCCCCCCCCCCCCCCCCCCCCCCCCCCCGCCCCCCCCCCCGCCCCCCCCTCATCATTCCCTGAGGAGTTCGTTGATGCCGGTCTTCGAGCGCGTCTTCGCGTCGACGCGCTTGACGATGACCGCGCAGTAGAGACTGTGGCTGCCGTCGGCGGCGGGCAGGCTCCCCGCGACGACGACCGACCCCGACGGCACGCGGCCGTAGGTGGTCTCGCCGGTCGCGCGGTCGTAGATCTTCGTGCTCTGGCCGATGAACACCCCCATGCCGAGCACCGAGTTCTCCTCGACGATCACGCCCTCGACGACTTCCGAGCGCGCGCCGATGAAGCAGTTGTCCTCGATGATCGTCGGGTTCGCCTGAACCGGCTCGAGCACGCCGCCGATGCCCACGCCGCCGGACAGGTGCACGTTCTTGCCGATCTGCGCGCACGATCCGACCGTCGCCCAGGTGTCGACCATCGTTCCCTCGTCGACGTACGCGCCGATGTTGACGTACGAAGGCATCAGCACGACGTTCCTCGCGACGAACGCGCCGCGGCGCGCGACCGCCGGCGGCACGACGCGCACGCCCGCCTGCGCGAACGCGGCGTCGTCGAAGCGCGCGAACTTGGTCGGCACCTTGTCGTAGAAGCGGAACGGCGCGCGCTCGGGCGGCGGTCCCATCGCGGCGTTGTCGGCGAGCCGGAACGACAGCAGCACCGCCTTCTTGATCCACTGGTGCGTCGTCCACGCGCCGTCGCGCTTCTCGGCGACGCGCAGCCGCCCGGCGTCGAGCTCGGCGATCACGTGCGCGACCGCGTCCCGCACGTCGGCCGGCGCCGAGGCGGGCGAGAGGCTCGCGCGGTCTTCCCAGGCGCGGTCGATCGTGGCTTGCAGGGCGGTCATCGTGGCTCGGAGGCGGTTGGCGGAAACCGCGCATTCTACCGCGGCGACGCCCTGGCGGCCGTGAGCCTCGCGTACACCGGCTTCAGCAGGGCGGGCAGCGTGTACATCGGGATCTGCGCCAGGGCGAAGTACACGGTGACGTCGAAGCTCGCGCGCCCCTGGAGCGCGACGAGCACCAGCCCCATGTTGCAGTTCCCGGCGAGCAGCGCGACGGTGAGGGCGCGCGTCGTGCCCAGGTGGCGGAACGCGAGGCCGCCCGCCACCTGCAGCAGCAGATTGAACGCGTAGGCCGCGACGATCGCCAGCGCGACGTAGCCGGGCCGCTCGATCGCGTACGCGGTCACGCCGTCCATGATCGCCAGTCCGAACAGCAGCAGGTTCAGGACGGAGAGCCCGTCGAGCAGGTCGTGATGCGCGGCAAGCGTGCGGGCGGGAACCAGGCGGCGGATCAGCCACGCGGCGACGAACGCGCTGCCGACGAGCGCGAGCAGCCGGCCCATGAACTCGGCGAGCGGCATCTCGAGCGAGACGCCGACCAGCGCGTCGGCGGCGATCGGGAGCGTGAGCGGGACGAGCGCGGTGCCCGCGAGCACGACGACGATCGCGAGCGGCGCGTCGAGTCGGAGGATCAGCGCGATCGCGACGTTCGACACGATCGGCGAGCTCGCCGCCATCAGCACCAGCGCCTGCGCGAGCGGTTCGGGAAATCCGAGCGGAACGAGCGCAAGGGTGACCGCCCAGACCGCGAGCGGCGAGACGCCGAGGATGAACGCGAGGAGCGCGGCGACCGTGCCCGGCCGGTGCCGCCATGCGCCGGCGGCCGCCCAGTCGAGCCGGACGAGCGCCAGCGCGAGCGGGATCAGCAGGGTCGGGACGAGGAGCGGCCGCGCGAGCGTCGCGAGCGGCGGGACGGCGAGGCCGATGAGCACGCCCGCAGCCATCACGGCGGTCGCGTGCCGTCCGGCGAGGGCGATCAGGCGCACGCCGCGAGTCTACGCGATCGCGCCTGCCCGCGACGTCGCCGTCACATCGCCTTGAAGAGATGCGCGAACGTGCGCGACACGGTCAGCTTCTCGGACCGGTCCTTGAGCGTGAGCAGCGGCTGGTCGCGCCAGTCGCGCTCGACCTTCGCGATGGCGCGCAGGTTGACGATCGTGCCGCGGTGGACCTGCCAGAATTGCTCGTGGTCGATCTCGTCGTACAGCTCCTTGATCGGCTTGCGGATCAGCGCGTCGCCGTCCGCCGTCACGACCTTCGTGTACTTGTCCTCGGACTGGAAGTAGAGGACGTCGTCGATCGCGATCATCCGCATCGCATTGCCGAGCGAGGCGCGGACCCACTTGAGCGTCGCGCCGGGGACCTCGCGCGCGGCGAGGCGCGCGAGCAGCGCGGCGAGGTCGGCCGGCGGGGTGCCGAGCCGCGCCTTCAGTCGCGCGACGACCTTCGCGATCCGTTCGGGCGTCGGCGGCTTCAGCAGGTAGTCGACCGCCCCTTCCTCGAACGCCTCGACCGCGTACTCGTCGTAGGCGGTCACGAACACGACGTGCGGCCCGCCGGCGATCGCCTTCGCGACGTCGAGGCCGGTCAGGAGCGGCATCCGGATGTCGAGGAACGCGACGTCGGGTTGCTCCTCCTTCGCGAGCATCACCGCTTCCTCGCCGTTCTCGGCCTCGGCGACGATCGCGAGCTCCGGCCACGCCTCGGCGAGGCGGGCCTTGAGCTGCGCCTTCAGCATCGGCTCGTCCTCGGCGATCAGCGCGGTCGGCATCGGGTCAGGACGCGGGGTCGATCGGGATCTCGAGCGTGGCGCGGGTGCCGCGCGGCTCGACCGGCGAGAGTGTGAACCGCCCGCGCGACCCGTACAAGGCGGCCAGGCGCTCGCGCACGTTGGCGAGCCCGACGCCACCGCCCGGCAGTGGCGGGGCTTCGACGATGCCGCGCCCGGTGTCGACGACGTCGACGACGAGGCGATCGCCCTCGCGGCGCGCGCCGATGGCGATCGTGCCGCCGTCCGGCGACGGCTCGATGCCGTGCTTGACCGCGTTCTCGACGAGCGAGATCAGCAGGTTGGGCGGGAAGGGATGCGCACGCAGCGCGCCGTCCACGTCGATCGCGAACGAGAGCCGCGAACCGATGCGGGTGCGCAGGATGCTGAGGTAAGGCTCGCAGAGCTCGAGCTCCTTGCCGAGCGTCGTCGACGAGGCGCGAAGCTGTGGCAGCGCGCTGCGCAGGTAGGCGATCAGGTGGCCGAGCAGCCGGTGCGCGGCGGGCGGGTCCGTCTCGGTCAGGAACTGCACCGAGGCGAGCGTGTTGAACAGGAAGTGCGGCTCGACCTGCGCCTGCATGAGCTTGAGCTCGGCTTCGGCCGCCTGCTTCGACAGCAGGTGCCGGTCGGCCTCCGCCCGGGCGAGCTGCGCCTGCGCGCGCGCCGCGGCGAGGCGCACGTGGAAGACCAGGCTGACGGCCATGCCGTTGAGGAACGCCAGGACCAGGTTCAGGCCGAAGACCTTCTTCCGCTCGAGGACGTATTCCCACGAATAGCCCTTGACGAGGATCACCAGCAGGACACCGATCACCGCCCCGATCGCGACGGCGATCGCGAGCGTCCGGATCGGGCGGTCGCTCTCCCAGGGGACCGCGACGTTGACGCAATACGCGATCACGAAGCCGTAGATCTGCACCGTGAGCAGCGGGTGCCAGAACGGACGCGGGTCGTCGATCCAGTTGACCCCGGCGATCCCGGTGTTGATCAGCGCGATCAGAGCGATCGAGAGCCAGGACGCACGGGTGCCGCGCAGCAGGGCTTCCACGAGCCGCGAGCGCCGGAGGGGAGGGGCGGAATCGACCATGGGCGCGGATTGTAGGCGGCGGTTCCCTGGCTCCGCGGCCCGCGACGAAGCGCCCTCCTGCCGGACGAAACCGCGGGGCGGGGGACAGGGCGGGGGGGGCGCCCGGCTACATTCGCCGCGCGAGCCGGACGATCCGGTCGACGCCTTCGGCGCACTCGGCCTCGTCGGCGACCAGCGCGATCCGGATCCTGCCCCGGCCCGGATTGATGCCGTGGGCGTCCCGCGCGATGTAGCTGCCCGGCAGGACCGTGACGTTCTCCTCGGCATGGAGGCGCTTCGCGAACTCGGCATCGTCGCCCGGGGTCTTCGCCCACAGGTAGAACGCGGCGTCGGGGCGCTCGCAGGGAAGCGCCGCCGCGAGGCGCGGCGTCAGCGCGTCGAACTTCGCGGCGTAGCGGGCGCGGTTCTCGCGGACGTGCGCCTCGTCGCGCCAGGCCGCGAGGCTGGCGGTGGCGACGGCAGGCGACATCGCCGAGCCGTGATAGGTCCGGTAGCGCAGGAACGCGGCGACGAGCTTCGCATCGCCGGCGACGTAGCCCGACCGCAGTCCCGGCGCGTTCGAGCGCTTCGACAGGCTTCCGAACACGACGACGCCCGCATGACCGGTGCGGCCGAGCCGCGCAGCCGCGCCGAGCGCGCCCAGCGGCGGTGCGGACTCGTCGAAATGGACCTCCGAATAGCATTCGTCGGACGCGATCGCGAAGCCGTGGCGGTCCGCGAGCGAGAACAGCGTCCGCCATTCGTCGAGCCCGAACACGCGGCCCGTCGGGTTGTCGGGCGAGCAGACGTAGAGCAGTTGCGTCCGCGCCCAGACGTCGTCGGGAACGCCGGCCCAGTCGTGGCGCCAGCCGTGCGCCTCCTCGGCGTTCACGCACCAGATGCTCGCGCCGGCGAGGATCGCGGCGCCTTCGTAGATCTGATAGAAAGGATTGGGCACGACGACCATGGGCCCGGAGCGGCTCGCATCTATCACGGTCTGCGCGAACGCGAACAGCGCCTCGCGACTCCCGAGCACCGGCAGCACCTCGGTCGCAGGATCGGGCATGGGGATCGCGTGCCGCGCAGCCAGCCACGCGGCGATCGCCTCGCGCAGCGCTGCCGGGCCGATCGTCATGGGATAATGCGCGAGCCCCGCGCCGCCCGCGGCGAGCGCGTCGAGCACGAGCTTCGGCGTCGGATGGCGCGGTTCGCCGATCGACAGGTTGACGGGGGCAAGCCCGGCTGGCGGAGCGACGCCGGCGAGCAGGGCGCGCAGCCGCTCGAACGGATAAGGCTTGAGCAGATCGAGACGGGGATTCACACGGGAGCGGTACGCAGCGGCGATCGTGGATTATAGCGATCGCAGCGGCGCGGCCCGCGCGCGCCTGTGAGTGACGCCCGAACCCCGCTGCCTTTCGCGTGGCGGGCTGCCGTTCTCGTCGCCTCGGCAGCCGCCTTCGCTCTCCTCGCCTGGGTCGCCGCGCATGGGATCTGGCGCTGGGCGAGCCCGCGCCCAGCGTCGGTCGCGGGGGCTTCGCCAGCGGATCCCGCTGCGACCATCCTCGCTTCCGGCCTGTGGAGCGGCGGAAGCGACGCGCCGGACGCACCGGGCGCAGTTCCGCCGGGCGACGTGCGGCTGCTCGGCGTGCTCGCCGAGCGCGACGGCAAGGGGCTCGCCGTCTTTCGCACGCGCGAAGGCGCGCGCGTCGTGGCGGCGGGAGGCGAGGTCACGGCGGGAACGACGCTCGTCGCGGTCGACGTGTCCAGCGTGAGGCTGCGCGATGCGGCGGGCGAGCGCACCGTCGACCTGCGCCGTGACCCCGTCGCGAAGGCCGCCGCCCCGGCCGCCAGGCCCGCCGCCACCCCGAAGTCGACGGACTCCACCGACCGTCGTCGGCCGGACGGCCGCGTCCGCGGCCTGCGCGGCGCCGCCCGGGTTCTCGGGGCCGATGCTGAAGCTCCACGGTGAACTGCTCGAGGGCCTGATCGCGCAGCCGGACAGCTGGCGGCCGATGCTCGCGTCCGACAACGGCGCGCTCGTCGTGCGCGAGGACGGCGGATTCGCGGCGATGATCGGGCTCGCGCGCGGCGACCGGATCGCGCAGGCGAACGGCATCGCGCTGCTGCAGCCGGACGACGTGACCGGCGCGGTGCTGCGCCCGCTCGTCGCGAACCAGGCCGTGCGGCTCGCCGGGAGCCGTTCCGGCCAGCCGCGCGAGGTCTACATCGTCAACGCCGGCACCTGCCCGTAAGGCGATCGATGGAGGCCGCTGCATCGGCGCAAGAGGCGTCGGGCTGAAGCCCGACCCACACCCCCCCCCCCCCCCCCCCCCCCTCGGCCTTCAGGCTGACGCGTCGGGGCTAGTCGAGCCAGCGGAGGAGGTCGGCCGGCGCCGCGAGCCAGCCGCGAGCGGGCCATTCGGCCGGGGGATCGCCGTTGCCGAGGTAGCCCCACGACGCGACCAGCGTCGGCATGCCGGCCGCGTTGCCCGCGTCGATGTCGCGCCGGTCGTCGCCGACGTAGATGCAGCGCGACGGCGGCAGACGCAGGGCGGAGGCGGCGTGCAGGAGCGGAGCGGGATGCGGCTTCGGGTGCGGCGTCGTGTCCCCGCTCACGATCGTGCCCGCGCGGTGGGCAAGCCCCAGCGCGACGACGACCGGCCCGGTGTAGCGCTCGGCCTTGTTGGTGACGATGCCCCAGGCGAATCCGCGCGCGTCGAGGTCCGCCAGCATGGTGGCGACACCGTCGAAAAGACGTGTCGTCTCGGCGAGGCGCGCTGCGTAGTGCATCAGGAATGCCGCGCGGGCGGCCTCGTAGCCCGCGTCCCCGGGCTCGAGGTCCATGCCGGCACCGAGGAGTCCGCGGGCACCCGAGCTCGCGTGCGATCTCAGCGTTTCGACCGGGAGAGGCGTCTTGCCGTGGTCGGCGCGCACCCGGTTCAACGCACCGGCGAGGTCGCCCGCGGTGTCGGCCAGCGTTCCGTCGAGGTCGAACAGCACGGCATCGACGTCGAGCGTCTCGCGCGTGGTCATGGCGCGCCTTCCGGACGGCGGAAGGCCGCGAGGTAGTTGACCGACGTATCCGGCTCGAGCCGGTAGACGCGCGTGAGCGGGTTGTAGGTCATGCCCATCAGTTCGGCGAGGTCGAGACCGGCATGGCGCGCGTGGCGCGCGACCTCGGCGGGCTTCAGGAACCGTCCCCAGTCGTGCGTGCCCCGGGGCAGCAGGCGCAGCAGGTACTCGGCCCCGACGATCGCGAACAGGTACGACTTCGGATTGCGGTTGATCGTCGACACGACGACGTGGCCGCCCGGCTTCGCGAGCGCCGCGCAGGCCGCGATCGTCGAGGCGGGGTCGGGGACGTGCTCGAGCATCTCCATGCAGGTGACCACGTCGAACGACGCGGGCGCCTCGCGCGCGAGCGCTTCCGCGCCGACGAGCCGGTAGTCGACCCGCACGCCGCTCTCGAGCGTGTGCAGCTTCGCCACGCCCAGCGGCTTCTCCGAGAGGTCGATGCCGACGACGTCCGCGCCGCGCGCGGCCATCGATTCGGCGAGGATGCCGCCGCCACAGCCGACGTCGACCACACGCCTGCCCGCGAGGCCGCCGCACACGCGGTCGATCCAGTCGAGCCGAAGGGGATTGATGTCGTGGAGCGGCTTGAACTCGCTTGCCGGATCCCACCAGCGGTGCGCGAGCGCCGCGAACTTCGCGAGCTCGGCGGGATCGGCGTTCTGTCTCGCGGCGGGGACGGGAAGGGACATGGACGGCTGCGTGGGAGGCATCATGCGATCCGGTCGCGCCAGAGCGCGGCGCGCGCGGTGATCGCGGCGGAATCGAGGCGAACGAGGCGCCCGCTGTCGACCAGGCGCTCGCCTTCGATCCACACGTCGGTCACGTGCTCGCGGCCGGCGGCGTGAACCAGGTGGGAGACCGGATCGTAGCAGGGGGCGAGCGCAACGGACGAGAAATCGACCGCGACGACATCGGCGTCCTTGCCCGGCGCGAGCGAGCCGATGCGATCGTCGAGGCCGATCGCCCGGGCGCCGCCGAGCGTGGCCATCCGCAGGACCGCTGCGGCCGGCAGCGCCGTGGCGTCAGCTTGCGTCACCTTGGCGAGCAGCGACGCGAGGCGCATCTCGGCGAACAGGTCGAGGCGATTGTTCGACGCCGCGCTGTCGGTGCCGAGCGCCACGTTGATCCCGGCGTCCAGATAACCGGCGACGGGAGCGGCGCCGCTCGCGAGCTTCATGTTCGACGCCGGGCAGTGGACGACGTGGCAGCCCTGGCGGGCGAGGAGCTCGACGTCGCCGGGGCCCGGATGCACCGCATGGATCGCAACGAACGACGGCCCCGTGGCGCCGAGACGGTCGAGGCGCGCGAGCGGCGTGGCACCGGTGGCGGCCAGCGCGTCGTCGCGCTCATCGCGCGTCTCCTGGAGGTGCGTCTGGATCGGCAGGTCGAGCTGCCTCGCGTACGTCACGATCTTCGCGAAGCTCTCGTCGCCCACCGTGTAGGGGGCATGCGGCGTGATCGAGAACGCGAGGCGACGCGAATGCTTGTGCGCATCGCGCGCGGAGAGTCCGGCCTGCAGGCAGCCGTCGGCGTCGGGGGCGTAGGGGGTCGGGAAATCGAGCACCGGGAGGCCGATCATCGCCCGCAGCCCGGTCTCCTCGAAGACGCGCGCCGACGCGTCCGGATAGAAATACATGTCGTTGCAGCAGGTGATCCCGCCGGCGAGCATCTCGGCACAGGCGACGAGCGTGCCGTCGCGCACGAACTCCGGGGACACGAGGCGCGCTTCGCGGGGCCAGATGTGGTCCTCGAGCCACGCCTTGAGGGGCAGGTCGTCGGCGACGCCGCGGAGCAGCGTCATCGCCGAGTGCGCGTGCGCGTTGACGAGGCCGGGCAGCAGCACGTGCGTCGGCAGCTCCACGGTCTCGCGTGGCGCCCACGATGCGGCGACGCTCGCCGACGGGACGAGCGCGACGATCGATCCGCCGTCGACGACGAGTGCGTGGTGTTCCAGCGCCCCGGCGGGCTCGACGGGCACGATCCAGCGGGCGTGGATGGCGAGGTCGACCTCGCGCGGCGCGTGCGTGGCGTTCATCGACGCGATTCTACCGGGCGGCGGGCGCGTGCTTCAGTGGACGGCGCGCGCCGGCATGCGGCACAAATGAAAAGCCCCGCACGAGGCGGGGCTCTTCACGAGGCCGGGTCGGTCGTCAGCGCTTGACCGCTTCGCCCTTGACTTCGACTTCCACGCGACGGTTCGGCGCGAGGCAGGCGATCAGTTCCTTCATCGCCTTCTGATCGCAGCTCACGCCCGGGAGCGGCTGGGTCTTGCCCATGCCCAGCGTCTCGATCTTGTCCTTCGCGACGCCCTTGCTCACCAGGTAATCGCGCACCGCGTCGGCGCGGCGCTCGGACAGCTTCTGGTTGTAGGCCTGCGTGCCGATGCGGTCGGTGTGACCGGTCACGAGCACCAGTTCGAGCTTCTGGACGCCCGGCAGCTTCGAGATGATCTCGCTGTCGATCGCCGCCTTGCCTTCAGGCTTCAGCACGGCCTTGTCGAAGTCGAAGAGCGCCTTCGACGCGAGCGTGATCTTCTGCACGCCAGGAGCCGCCGGAGCCGGGGCCGGACGCGCAGGCGTCGCAGCGGGAGCCGGAGCCGGGGCCGGACGCGCCGCAGGAGCCGGGGCAGGCGTCGGGGCGGCGGCGGCCTTCGGAACCAGGTCCGGGTCGCAACCCGCGATCGCCATGCTCGGGGTCCAGTAGGCGGTGCGGTAGCAGAGGTTGCCCGAAATGCCCTTCGTGCCGTTGTACACCGCGCTGCGGACCACGTTGTTGCCCGGCGTGGCAGCGAACGACATCACGTAGCCGCAATTCGTGGTGTTGCATTCCGCGACACCCGGGAACGTAACCGCCGGTTTGTGCACCGGCGACGCCGGCCAGCGCCGACGCGAACGCGCCGATGGCTGCAGCGGAAAGGAGACGACGAGTCATTGTTTCACCCCTTTGGCTTTGGTTTTGGAGATGTTTTCGGTGGTCCGGCTTGTAAGGGCGTCGGTAACCCACTGACGCACCATAGGCTTTATTCCGCCACGACTATAGCACAGCGACTTTCCGCGGCGCAAAGAACAGGGCACCCGGCAGGCATTCGCGGAGGCAGGGTGTCGCGGCAATACAACGCCGTGCTAAAATCCAAAGATATCAAGGGCCTCCGTCGCGCCCCCCGGCTCGCGGCCCCTTCCCGATGACCGCCGGATCGCGGGTCCGGGCCTGTCGACTGGCGGTTCGCCCCGTGGGCGGACCACCGACGCCGCGCCCGTCCCCGGCTACCCGAAACCTTACGAAAAGCGCCGCGCATGGACACGTTCGCCAAGGAAACCCTCCCCGTCAGCCTCGAGGCCGAGATGCGGCACAGCTACCTCGACTACGCGATGAGCGTGATCGTGGGGCGTGCGCTCCCGGACGTGCGCGACGGGCTGAAGCCGGTCCACAGGAGGGTGCTCTACGCGATGGCCGAGGCCAACATCGTCTGGAACCGCCCATACGTGAAGTGCGCGCGCGTCGTCGGCGACGTGATGGGGAAATACCACCCCCATGGCGACACGGCGATCTACGACACGCTGGTGCGCATGGCGCAGGATTTCAGCCTGCGCTACCCGCTCGTCGACGGGCAGGGCAACTTCGGTTCGGTCGACGGCGACAACGCGGCGGCGATGCGCTACACCGAGTGCCGGCTGCAGAAGATCGCCAACGAGCTCACCTCCGACATCGACAAGGAGACGGTCGACTTCGTCCCGAACTACGACGGCAAGGAGGAGGAACCCTCGGTCCTGCCGTCGCGCCTGCCCAACCTGCTGGTGAACGGGAGCTCGGGCATCGCGGTCGGCATGGCGACCAACATTCCGCCCCACAATCTCACCGAGACGATCGCCGGCTGCCTGGCGGTGCTCGCGAACCCGGAAACGTCGGTCGACGAGCTGATGGACATCATCCCGGCGCCGGATTTCCCGACCGCGGGGATCATCTACGGCCTCGAGGGCGTGCGCGAAGGCTACCGCACCGGTCGCGGCCGCGTCGTCATCCGCGCCCGCACGCACGTCGAGGACCTCGACAAGGGCAGCCGCCAGGCGATCATCGTCGACGAGATTCCCTACCAGGTGAACAAGGCGAACCTGCTCGTCCGCATCGGCGAGCTCGTCCGCGAGAAGAAGCTCGAGGGCATCTCGGACCTGCGCGACGAGTCGGACAAGTCCGGCATGCGCGTCGTGATCGAGCTGAAGCGCGGCGAGATCCCGGAGATCGTCCTCAACAACCTCTACAAGCTGACGCAGCTGCAGGACAGCTTCGGCATGAACATGGTCGCGCTGGTCGACGGACAGCCGCGGCTGCTGAACCTCAAGCAGTTCGTCGAGTACTTCCTGCAGCACCGGCGCGAGGTGATCGTCCGCCGCACGCGCTTCGACCTCCGCAAGGCGCGCGAGCGGGGCCACATCCTCGAGGGCCTCGCGGTCGCGCTCGCGAACGTCGACGAGATGATCGCGCTGATCAAGGCGTCGCCGACCCCGCCCGAGGCGAAGGTCGCGCTGATGGCGCGCGCGTGGAGGAGCCAGGTCGTCGACGAGATGCTGACGCGCGCGCTCGCCGACCAGGCGCGTCCCGAGGGCCTGCCGGCGCACTTCGGCGCGTCGAAGGACGGCTACCGCCTGTCCGACGCGCAGGCGCAGGCGATCCTCGAGATGCGGCTGCAGCGCCTCACCGGCCTCGAGCAGGACAAGATCACCGGCGAGTACCGCGAGGTGATGGTACTGATCGCGGACCTGATCGACATCCTCGCGAAGCCCGAACGGGTCACGACGATCGTCGGCGACGAGCTCGCCGCGATCCGCGACGAGTTCGGCGACAAGCGCCGCTCCGAGATCGTCGCGCAGGCCGAGGACCTGTCGATCGAGGACCTGATCGCGCCGCAGGACATGGTCGTGACGGTGTCGCACGGGGGCTACATGAAGGCGCAGGCCGCCGACGAGTACCGCGCGCAGCTGCGCGGCGGGCGCGGCAAGCAGGCGACCGCGACCAAGGAGGACGACTTCGTCGAGCGCATGTTCATCGCGAACACGCACGACTTCATCCTGTGCTTCTCCAACCGCGGGCGCGTCTACTGGCTCAAGGTCTACAACGTGCCGCAGGGCTCCCGCGCCTCGCGCGGCAAGCCGATCGTCAACCTGGTGCCGCTCGCCGACAACGAGAAGATCACGGCGATCCTGCCGGTCAAGGAGTTCACCGAGACCCAGTACGTGTTCATGGCCACCGCGATGGGCACGGTCAAGAAGACGCCGCTCGCCGACTTCTCGCGCCCGCGGCCGTCCGGGATCATCGCGGTCGACCTGGCGGACGGCGACCGGCTGATCGGCGTCGCGCTGACCGACGGCAAGCACGACGTGATGCTGTTCAGCTCCGGCGGCAAGGCGGTGCGCTTCGACGAGAACGACGTGCGCCCGATGGGCCGCAACGCGCACGGCGTGCGCGGCATGGCGCTCGACAAGGGCCAGAAGGTGATCGCGCTGCTCGTGGCCGAGGACGAGGAGCAGTCGGTGCTGACGGCAACCGAGAACGGCTACGGCAAGCGCACGCCGATCGTCGAGCACACGCGCCACGGCCGCGGCACCAAGGGCATGATCGCGATCCAGCAGACCGAGCGCAACGGCAAGGTCGTCGCGGCGGCGCTGGTGACGAAGGACGACGAGGTGATGCTGATCTCGACCGGCGGCGTGCTGATCCGCACGAAGGTGAAGTCGATCCGCGAGATGAGCCGCTCGACGCAGGGCGTGACGCTCATCAACCTCTCGGGAGGCGAGAAGCTCGCCGGCCTCGAGCGCGTCGTCGAGCGCGACGAGGACGTCGAGTGACCCCGCGCCCGCCGGGCCGTCCCAAGGGCGCGGCGCCCCCGGGGGGCGGCCGCCGAAGGCCGCTCGGGGCCCCCGCCCCGCCGGGGGCCGTCCCAGGCGCGGTGCCCCGGGCGGCGGCCGAGGCCGCTGCGGGGGACCCCCGCCCGCCGCCTCCGGCCGCCCGGGCGGCGGCAAGGCCGGCTTCCGGACCGGCAACTCCGACGCCGAGCTGAAGCGACACCGGGATGCGATCGATGCGCTCGACCGCGAGATCCTCGCGCGCCTGTCCGATCGGGCCCGCCATGCGCAGGCCATCGGCAAGCTGAAGGAGGGCACCGGCGCGCCCGCCTATCGTCCGGAACGCGAAACGCAGGTGCTCGCGCGGCTCGCGAAGGCGAACCCGGGTCCGCTTCCCGACGAGTCCGTGGCCGGGATCTTCCGCCAGATCATGTCGGCCTGCCTCGCGCTCGAGCGTCGCCTCTCGATCGCCTATCTCGGTCCGCCGGGCACGTTCACGCACGCCGCGGTCGCGCGGCATTTCGGCGCGTTCGTCGAGGCGGTGCCCGAGGGCACGATCGACGAGGCCTTCCGTGCGGCGGAGTCGGGCCGCTGCGACTACGCGGTCGTCCCGGTCGAGAACTCGACCGAGGGCGCCGTGGGCCGCACGCTCGACCTGATGTGCACGACCGACCTGTCGGTGGTGGGCGAGGTGAAGCTGCGGGTCCAGCAGAACCTGCTCACGCGCGCACCCGACCTGGCGTCGGTGAAGCGGATCTACTCGCACGCCCAATCGTTCGCGCAATGCGTCGGGTGGCTCGCGCGGAACCTGCCGTCCGTGCCCCGCATCGTCGTCGCGAGCAACGCCGAGGCTGCGCGGCTCGCCGTTGCCGAGCCGGGCGCTTCCGCCATCGCCGGCGAGATCGCCGCGGCGACCTACGGCATCCCGGTGCTCGCCGCCCACATCGAGGACGAGCCCAACAACCGGACGCGCTTCTGGGTGCTCGGGCGCCAGCAGGTCGGCGCGTCGGGAAACGACGAGACCTCGCTGGTGATGTCGGCCCCAAACCGTCCCGGCGCGGTGCACGCGCTGCTGGAGCCCCTCGCCAGGCACGGCGTGTCGATGACGCGCATCGAGTCGAGGCCGGCGCGCACCGGCCGCTGGGAATACCTGTTCTTCATCGACCTCACCGGCCACCGCGACGACGCACCGGTCGCAGCGGCGCTCGCCGAGCTTCGCCGGCGCGCGCCGTACCTGAAGCTCCTGGGCTCCTATCCTGCGGCCCGAGAACCCTGACGCCATGACCACCGCCCACGAACCTGCATCGCACGCGCCCGCCTGGGTGCGCGACATCGCCCCGTACGTGCCCGGCAAGCCGATCGAGGAGCTCGCGCGCGAGCTCCACCTCGACCCCGCCGGCATCGTCAAGCTCGCGTCGAACGAGAATCCGCGCGGCCCGAGCCCGAAGGCGCTCGCGGCGATCGCGACGGCCGCGGCCGACATCACGCGCTATCCCGACGGCAACGGGTTCGCGCTTCGGTCCGCGCTGGCATCCCGCCTGGGCGTCGCGCCCGAGTGCCTCGTGCTCGGCAACGGCAGCAACGACGTGCTGGAGCTCGTCACGCAGGCGTTCCTGACGCCGGGCGACGAGGCGATCTACGCGCAGCACGCGTTCGCCGTGTATCCGCTCGCGACGCACGCGCGCGGCGCGAAAGGGGTCGTGGTGCCGGCGAAGGACCATGGGCACGACCTGCCGGCGATGCTCGCCGCGGTCACGCCGCGTACCCGCGTCGTGTTCGTCGCCAATCCGAACAACCCGACCGGCACCTGGATCGGCGCGACCGCGATGGAAGCGTTCGTCGCGAACGTGCCGCGCGAGGTCGTCGTCGTGCTCGACGAGGCCTACGACGAGTACCTCGCGCCGTCCGACCGATCGCGCTCGATCTCGTGGATCGGCCGGTATCCGAACCTGATCGTGTCGCGCACGTTCTCGAAGGCTTACGGCCTCGCGGCGCTGCGCGTCGGCTACGGCGTGATGGACGCGTCGGTCGCCGACTTGCTGAACCGGGTCCGGCAGCCGTTCAACGTGAACTCGCTCGCCCAGGCGGCGGCGATCGCGGCGCTGGGCGACGCCGCGTACGTCGAGGAGAGCGCGCGATCGAACCGCGAGGGCATGCGGCAGATCGAGGCGGGCCTCGCGAAGCTCGGCGTGGCCTTCGTCCCGTCGCACGGCAACTTCCTGCTCGTGAACGTGGGCGACGGGGCGCGCGTCTACGCCGCGCTGCTGCGGGATGGCGTGATCGTGCGCCCGGTCGCGAACTACGGCCTGCCCGCGTTTCTGCGCGTGACCGTCGGGTTGCCCGCCGAAAACGAGCGGTTCCTCGCGGCGCTCGGGCGCGCACTGGGCAGTCCCCGCGCAAACGCATGAGCCCGTCCGCGCCCGGCGACCGACGGGCGGCCCCGAGGTCGCCGAGCCCCCCGGGGGAGGCGACCGAAGGTCGCTCCGGCGGGATCCCCCTCGGTCGTCTGGTCGTCGTCGGCGTCGGCCTGATCGGCGGATCCTGCGCCCTCGCGCTCAAGGCCGCGGGCGCCGTGCGCGAGGTCGTCGGCGTCGGGCGGACGCGGGGGAATCTCGACGAGGCGCTCTCGCGCGGCATCGTCGAGCGCGCGTACACGCTCGACGAACCGTGGACCGCGGAGCTCGCGCTGGCCGACGTCGTGCTGGTCGCGACGCCGGTCGCGCAGGTTGCGCCCGTCCTGGCCGCGATCGCGGCGCACGCAGGCCCGTCGACCGTCGTGACCGACGCCGGCAGCACCAAGCAGGACGTCGTCGCCGCCGCGCGCGCGGCGTTCGGGGCACGCATCGGGCGCTTCGTGCCCGCGCACCCGATCGCCGGAACCGAGCACTCGGGCGCCGCCGCCGCGTTCCCGACGCTCTTCCGCGAGCGCACGACGGTGGTGGCACCGCTGCCCGAGACGGCGGCGGACGCGGTCGCCGTCGTCCGCGCGATGTGGGAGCGCTGCGGGGCGCGCGTGATCGAGCTCGACCCGGTGCAGCACGACCGCATCTTCGCGGCGGTGTCGCACCTGCCGCACGTGCTCGCGTTCGCGCTGGTCGCCGAGCTCGCCGCCCGCCCCGACGCGGCCGACCTGTTCGCGCACGCGGCGTCGGGCTTCCGCGACTTCACGCGCATCGCCGGCAGCTCGCCCGAGATGTGGCGCGACATCGCGCTTGCCAACCGCGGCGCGATCCTCGAGGCGCTCGGCGACTACCGGGCGATGCTCGACCGGATGGCGGCGGCCATCGCGTCGGGCGACGGCGTGGCGCTCCGGCAGCTCTTCACGCAGGCCAGCGACGCGCGCCGCCGCTGGCAGGCAGGCGCTGCGGTCGCGAAGCCGGTCGACCGCTGACCGCGCACGCTGCGTCACCGCAATGACCTCGCCCGACCTGACGCTCGCGCCGGTCGCCCACGCCGAAGGCACGGTCGCGCTGCCCGGCTCGAAGAGCATCAGCAACCGCGTCCTGCTGATCGCTGCGCTGGCCGACGGCGTCACCTGCGTCGAGGGCGTCCTCGAGGCGGACGACACCGACCGGATGCTCGAAGCGCTCGAGCGCCTCGGCGTGGACGTCGAGCGCGACCGCGCGGCGCGCCGCTGCGTCGTCCGCGGCGCGGGCGGCGCGTTCGCGGTGCGCGCGGCGAAGCTCATGCTGGGCAACGCGGGTACCGCGTTCCGGCCGCTCACCGCGGTGCTCGCGACGCAGGGCGGCGACTACGAGCTCGACGGCGTCGCGCGGATGCGCGAGCGCCCGATCGGCGATCTCGTCGACGCGCTCCGCGCGCTGGGAGCGGACGTGCGCTACCTCGGCAGCGAAGGCTTTCCGCCTATCGCGGTCGGGCCCTCTGGCGGGCGCGCGGGCGGGACCGTGCCGATTCGCGGCGACGTTTCCAGCCAGTTCCTGACCGCGCTGCTGATGGCGCTGCCGCTCGCGCGAGGCGCCGACCGCCAGCCGACGCGCGTGGCGGTCACGACCCCGTTGATCTCGCGGCCCTACGTCGAGATCACGACGCGCCTGATGCGACGCTTCGGCGTCGAGGTCGGAACGCCGGACGCGTCGACGTTCATGGTTCCCGCGGGCGCGCGATACGCGAGCCCGGGAACGATCGTGGTCGAAGGAGACGCGTCGTCGGCCTCCTATTTCCTCGCGGCCGGCGTGCTGGGCGGCGGCCCGGTGCGCGTCACGGGCATCGGCCGCGACGCGATCCAGGGCGACGTCGCGTTCGCCGACGTGCTCGCGCGCCTGGGCGCGGACGTGCGCTTCGGCCCCGACTGGATCGAGGCGCGCGCCGGCACGCCGCTCGCGGGCGGCACGATCGACTGCACCGCGATCCCCGACGCCGCGATGACGCTCGCGATCACCGCGCTCGCGGCCCGCGAGCCGACGACGCTCATCGGCATCGCGAGCTGGCGCGTGAAGGAGACCGACCGGATCGCCGCGATGGCAGCGGAGCTTCGCAAGGTCGGCGCGACCGTCGACGAAGCGGGGGACCGGTTGACCGTCCATCCGGCGTCGGCGCTGAGGCATGCCGCGATCGACACCTACGACGACCACCGGATGGCGATGTGCTTCTCGCTCGTCTCGCTGCTCGGGACCGCGGTCACGATCCGCGACCCGGCCTGCGTGCGCAAGACCTTCCCCGGCTATTTCGATGCGTTCCGCACGCTCGCGACGCCGGCCTCCGAGGGATCGCTTCCGCCCGTCGTCGCGATCGACGGCCCGGCGGCATCGGGGAAGGGAACGGTCGCCGCGCGCGTGGCCCGGGCGCTGGGCTTCCACCTGCTCGACAGCGGAGCGCTCTACCGGCTGGTCGCGCTGAAGGCGATCCGCGACGGCGTCGCGTTCGACGACGAGGCGGCGTTGGCGAAGCTCGCACGAGGTCTCGACGCGGTATTCGACGAGCGCGGCGTGACGCTCGACGGTACGGACGCGACGGCGGCGATCCGCGACGAGGCGGTCTCGGAAGCCGCGTCGCGCGTCGCAGTCTATCCCGGCGTCCGGGCGGCGCTGCTCGAACGCCAGCGCGCGTTCCGTCGCGGGCCGGGCCTGGTTGCCGACGGGCGCGACATGGGCACCGTCGTGTTCCCGGACGCCGGAACCAAGGTATTCGTCACCGCGACGCCCGAGGCGCGCGCTTCGCGCCGGCAAAGCCAGCTCGCCGAGCGCGGCGTGCACGCAGACCTCAGCGGGCTGCTCGACGAGATCCGCGCGCGCGACGAGCGCGACGCGGGCCGCGCGGTCGCGCCGCTGAAGCCGGCCGACGACGCCGTCGTGCTCGACACCACCGCGCTCACGATCGAGCAGGCGACGGCGTACGTGCTCGACCGCTACGCGCAGCGCGCGCGCTGACCGCGCCCGGCTCCGCGGCGCGCGCGGGCCGGACGCGCCGCGTCATCCCCCCGAGATCGCGGGGAACACCGCGACTTCGTCTCCGTCGTGGATCGGCGCGCTGGCACCGGGAGCGACCGCACGGTTGATGGCGAAGCGGGTGCCGCGGCGGGCGAGCACCGTCCACGCTCCGCCCCGGGCGCAGAGATGGTCGCGCAGCGCGCCGACCGTTGCGACGCCAGGCGGCACCTCGAGCCACTCCTCCGTGCGCCCGACGGCCTCGCGCGCGTCGGCGAAGTACAGCACGTGCACCCGCATCAACGTGACAGCAGCTCGCGCAACGACCGGTTGACCTCGTCGGCGTGGTGACGGGCGGTCTTGCCGGTGGGCTCGAGCGCCTCGCGGTAGAAGAACGCCGGAAGCTCGTCGTCGGCCTCGGCGAAGCCGGCCGCCCGGTTGAACGCCCACTCGAGCTCGAGCACCTCGCGGCCCAGCGCCTTCAGGAACGACGGGTCGAAGGTCGTGCCGTGGGCGTCGTTGAGGGCCGTGACGATGAGCTCGGGGTTGGTGTCGGTCACCGATCGGCCGAAGATGCACAGCCCGAGCGAGTCGGCGGTGGCGGCGCCGACCTGCGCGCCCAGGCTCGCCGCGACCAGTTCTTCCGTGGTCTTGCCCTTGCAGTCGTAGCCCGGCAGGTTGCCGACCGTGTGGTCGGCGCCCTGCGCGCTCAGCATCATCGAGATCCCGGTCACCTCGATCACGCGCGGGTCGTAGGCGCTGATGCCCTGGCGCTTGATCACGGGCACGCGGGCGACGCCGTAGTGCTCGCCCACGCGCGCGGCGCCCTGCGCGAGCACGCGCCCGCGCTCGTTCCCGGCGCGGAGGTCCTCGAGCGCCGCCATCATGAACGCGGCGTCGCCGAATGCGCCCTGGCCGGCCTCCATCAGCACGCCCAGCGTCGCGCCGATCTCGATCGTGTCGACGCCCAGGTCGTTGACCACCGCGTTGAGCCGCGCAACGTCGTCCGGATCGTCGAGTCCGCAGTTGCTGCCGACGAGGCCGAGCGTCTCGTACTCGAGCGGCGAGACGAGTTCCTTGCCCGCGTCGTCCACGTAGACGTTGCTGCACTCGATCATGCACCCGGGCATGCAGGCGTGCGCGGTCTGGCCGCCGCGCGCGAGGTTGCGCTCGCGGATGTGCGCGCCGCCGAGCTTGAACGACTCCTTGTCCGGCGTGAGCTGGCCCGCGCTGAAGTTGCGCACGGGGAGTCCCCCGACGTAGTTCGTGAAGTCGCCGACGGCGGCGGTGCCGAAGCGCTTGAACGAGTCGATCGCCGCCTCCTTGCCGAGCTTCGCGCCGTACTCGCGCACCGCGCCCATCACCTTCTTGCGGTCGTGGAACGTCGGCATCTTGTGCTGGTCCACGACGATGATCTTGACGCGCTTCACCCCCATGACCGCGCCCACACCGCCGCGCGCGGCGAGCCGGGACGGCCGCCCGTCGGTGTCGGCGAACGCGATGCCGGCGACGAGGCCCAGGTACTCGCCCACCGGTCCGCAGATCGCGTAGCTGATCTTGCGGCCGAAGCGCTCGTGCAGCCGGCGCGCGACCTCGTTGTTGCCGAGCCCGAGGTACTCGCGCGCGTCCTCGAAGGTGACGTCGCCCTCCTTGGTGATCCGGATCAGCGTCCAGTCGGCGGCCGCGCCCTCGAGCGTGAAGCCGGCGATCTCGCACTGCCCGAGCGCGAACGCGAACGTGCCGCCCGCGTTCGCCTCCTTGATGCCGCCCGTGAGCGGGCTGCGGCAGCCGACGCTCAGCCGGTTCGCGTTCGAGAAGTTGGTTCCGGCGAACGGGCCCGCCGAGAAGATCAGCGGGTTCGCCGGCGACATCGGATCGACTTCGTAGATGCGCCGGTCGAGGAGCGTGCGCGCGATGTAGTGGCGTCCGGCCCGGACGATGCGCTCGCCGTGGAGCTCCTCGCGCGACACCGAGCGGCCCGCGAGATCGATGCCCAGGTAGCTTCGCATGGTCGTTTCCCTTTCCAAGAGTCCGTTGTGCGATCCGCCGGCCGGTCAGGCCGGCGCGGATCGCGGCGAAGCCGGGCGCCGGCGGCGGTAGCGCCAGGCGACCAGCGCCAGGAACGCGGCGGCGGCGCCCCAGCGCGCGGCGCCGGTCTGTGCGAGCAGCACGATCGCGAGCACGACCAGCGCGGCGCGCAGCGGCGTCGCGACGAGACCGAAGAGCCAGCCCTCGAACGCGATGACGAGGCACATCGCGCCCATCAGGACGAATCCGATCGTCGTGACGACCGTCGTCGCGTCGCCCATCAGGAGCAACCCGGGCTGGCTGACGAACACCAGCGGCAGCACGAAGGCGACGATGCCGACGCGGCAGGCGACGAATGCGACCGCGATCGGGTTGGCTCGCGCGATCGACGCCGCGGCGAAGGCGGCGACCGCCACCGGGGGCGTGATCGCCGACATCGACGCGAAGTAGACGATGAACAGGTGCGCCGGCAGGAGCTCGATCTTGAGGGCGAGCAGCGCGGGTGCCGCCAGCACCGCGGAGAGCGCGTAGACGGCCGGCGTGGGCATGCCCATGCCGAGAAGGATGATGACCACCGTGGCCACGAGGAGCGTCAGCGCGTAGCTGCCGCCCGCCAGCGTGAACATGCCCGAGCTGATCTTGCCGGTCAGGTCGGCCATCGAGAGCGTGCCGACGACGAGTCCGGCCACGGCGCAGGCGATCCCGACGCCGACCAGCTGCCCCATGCCGTTGTTGAGCCCGGCGACGATCGAGGCGACGAACGCGCGCGGCGAGCGGTTGCGCATGAGGCCGATGGGCACCAGCGCGAGACAGGCGATCGCTCCCGCGAACACCGGGCGGTCGAGCTTCAGCACGCCCCAGACGAGCACGGCGATCGGCACGAAGTAGAACCAGTCGCGTCGGAGAACCTGCACCAGCGTCGGTGCCCCTTCGACGAGCGTCGGCGCGAGGCCCAGGCGGTGCGCCTTCAGGTGCACCGCGGTGAACACGACCAGGTAGTAGAGGACGGCCGGCACGATCGCCGCGGTGACGATCGTCGCGTACGGGATGCCGGTGAAGTCGACCATCAGGAAGGCGGCGGAGCCCATCACCGGCGGCAGGATCGCGCCCCCCGTCGAGGCGGTGGCCTCGACCGCCGCCGCGTAGGTGCGGGGCACGCCGGTGCGGATCATCAGCGGGACCGTGAACGAGCCGGTCGTCACGACGTCGGCGGTGGGAGAGCCCGAGATCGACCCGTAGAGGCCCGACGAGAACACGGCGACCTTGGCCGGGCCGCCGATCTGCCGGCCGACGAGGCCGTGCGCGAGATCGTGGAAGAAGTCGCCGCCGCCCCAGCGGTCGAGCAGCGCGCCGAACACGACGAACACGAACACCAGGAACGCAGCGACCTCGAGCGCAGGCCCCATCAGTCCATTGGTCGAGTACACGAGGTGGTCGACGATCTCCTGGGCGCTGAGCGGACGGTGCGAGAACGCGCCCGGCAGCGCGTCGCCCCAGATGCCGTAGGCGAGGAACCCGAGCACCAGGACGACGAGCGTCATGCCGATGCAGCGGCGCGTCGCCTCGAGCACCAGCGCCGTGAGCACGATCGCCGCGGTCATGTCGGCGAACGACAGCTCGTCGATCATCGGGATGCGCTTCGCGTGCACGTTGTGCATCGCGAGGAAGTAGGCGCACGCCGCCCACGACGCCGCGATGAGGATCCAGGACGCGATCGTCGGGCCGGTCGGGCGGCGCGGGTTGCCGGTGACGGTCAGGAACGCCAGCGTCAGCATGCCCGCGACGAACAGGTGGAGCGCGATCCAGCGGTCCACGTAGACGCCGAACGCCATCGCCATCAGCAGCGCGGCGAGGCCGACGGCGACCGCCGTGGCGAGCGCCCGGCCGGCCCGTCCGTTCACCCGCGGTCGGCCGCGGGCGATCCACTCGTACGCTCTCATCAACCCCGGGCCTCGCCGGGCACCGGAGGCATGGTGCTACTTGAGGGCGCCCGCGGCGCGGTACGCCTTTTCGGCGCCAGGGTGCAGCGTCAGCGGGGCGACGCGCGCGAGCGCGGCGGGATCGAGCTGGCGCATCATCGCATGCGACTGCTTGAGGAAGTCCATGTTCCTGAGCATCGCGGAAACGATCTTGCCCGCGTCCTCGTCGCTCATCGACGCGTTCGCGACGAGCACGACGGTGGCGGTGGCCGACGGCACCGCGGCCGGCTGGAAATCGTAGGTCTTCGCCGGGACCTCGATCGGCATCATCCCCAGCGATTTCTGGAGCGCGCCCTGGACCTCGGGCGTGAGCCCCACCATCTGCACCGGCATCTCGCGCGTCGCGGAGGCCACCTGGCCGGACGGGAACGCGAGCAGGTTGACGATCAGGTCGACCTGCTTGTTCTTCATCATCTCGAGCCCCTCGTTGTAGGCGACGTAGTGCACCTTGCCGCCCCAGGCCTCGACGTCCTTCGCCGGGATGCCCTTCGCCGCCAGCAGTTCCTCGCCGGCGAGCGCCATCATCGTGCCGCGCTGGTTGAGCGCCACGCGGATCGGCTTCTTGTCGCGACGGACCTGCTCGAAGCTCTGGAAGTCCGAGCCCTGGCGCGCGAACACCTGCATCGCCGCGAGCGGGTCGATCACGGCAATGGCGCGGATGTTCGTGACCGGCTGCTTGAACGGCTCGCCTCCGGCCAGAGCGCGCGCCCGCGAGCTGCGCGTGCGCGATGCCGAGCTGCACCCGGCCCTGCGACACCAGCAGGATGTTCGACTGCTCGCGCCCCGGCTCGTAGGTGAACGACGTGTTCGGGTACTCGCGGCGCAGCGTCTCGCCGATCGCGTTGCCGGCGACGCTCCAGGCGCCTCCGACGGAACCGCCGGCGAGCGTGACCTTCATCGGCGCGTTGGACTGGGCGTGGGCGAGCACTGCAGGGACGGCGGTCGCGAGGGCTAGCGTGGCGGCGAGGATCGTGCGCTTCATCGTGGCTTCCTTGGGGCGGGTGGGAAGACGTGGGCATCCGGCAGGCGTGCGCGGATTCCCTGGGGAATCGGTCGGTGTCGGGTTGGCGGGATCAGTGGACGCCGCTGTCGAGTTCAGCGACCGCGGCGGCGGCCTCGAGGTCGGCGGCGGCGCTGGCGTGGATCGTATAGAGCACGTCGCCGCGGCGAACCTCGCCGCCGACCGGGGCGGCGAGGTCGACGCCCGCAGCCTTGTCGACCGGCGCGCCGGCGCGCCGCGCGATCTCGCTGACCTGCGCGATGTCGATCGCGCGAACGCGGGCGTGCGCCTTCGCGTGCACCGTATGCGTGAGCGAGCCGGGGCGGGCGGGCGGCGACCGCCGGCCCTGCGCCTCGACGATCTCGTCGAACTTCGCGCGTGCGGCGCCGGAGCGAAGCAGTGCTTCGGCGCGCGCGCGTCCGGCCTCCGGCGTCGCGATCGAGGGATCCCAGGCGAGGATCCGGCTCGCGAACGCGATCGCCTTCGCGGCGAGGTCGCGCGGCGCCGCGGGATCGTTGTCGAGGACCTGCAGCACGTCGCGAACCTCGAGCGCGGGGCCTATCCCGCGGCCGATCGGCGCGGAGCCGTCGGTCGCGTGCGCCTCGACGACGAGGCCGAGCGCGCGTCCGACGTGCTCGAACAGGCGGCCGAGATCGACCGCCTCGTCGCGCGTGCGCAGCTTCGCCTGCGGTCCCCAGGGCAGGTCGACGATCACGTGCGTGGAGCCTGCCGTCAGCTTCTTCGACAGGATCGACGCCACCGACCAGCGGTTCGAGTCGATGCCGAGCGGGCGCGTGATCGCGTTCATCACGTCGTCGAGCGCCGAGTGGTTGAGGCGGCCGTTCCAGGCGATGCAGCCGCGGACGCGGCGGACCGTCTCGCGCACCTCGTCGGCGGTGAGGTCGACCCGCGCCACCACCTCCATCGCGTCGGCGGTGCCGGCCGCGGACGTGATCGCCCTCGACGAGGTCTTCGGGATCGCGAGGCCGTGCGCCGCGACGATCGGGATGACGATCAGCGTGATCCGGCTGCCGGGGACGCCGCCCATCGAGTGCTTGTCGACGACGATCGGCTCGTCCCAGCGCACCGGCGTCATGAGCGACGACCGCACGCGCGCGAGCGCGACGACCTCGTCGTCGCCGAGGCTGCGGGTGGCGGAAACGAGGAACGCGGCGATCTCGCCTTCGGAGTAGCGGCCCGCGACGATGTCGCCGAGGAGCCTGGCGTACTCGTCCTCGGTCAGCGACTTCCCGCGGATCTTCGCGCGGAGCGCATCGCGGCTCCGCGGCGCGGCCGCCCGCCGCAGTTCGACCCGCGCGCCCTCGGGCACGCCGAGATCCTCGAACGCCTGCCGCGACAGGCCGATCTCGTCGACGGCCAGCGCGGGCTCGGTGCTCGCCACGTGGACGCCGGCGCGGATCGCCCTGCCGTCCGCCTCGATCTCGACGCTTCCGGCGCCGAGGTAGTCCGACGCCCCGACGATGCTGCCCGGCGGCAGGTAGGCGATGCGCTCGTGCCAGGTGTCGACCGGGTAGCGGACGACGCGCAGCCGGCGCGCGGCGCCGACGATCGCGGTCACGAAGCGCTCGACGCCTTCCTCGACCGTGCCGTCGTTCTCGACGTCGATGCGCTCGACGCCGGGCGGGACGACCAGGTCCACGCTGCGGTCGACCCGCGCGGCGATCGCGTCGCCGTGCTCGCGGCCGCGGCCGGCGATCCGGCCGGACAGCGCGTCCCGGCGCGCGGCGACCGACACGACGACGAGCCGCGGCACCCGCGTTGCCAGCGCCGCGACGGTCGCGCGCGACCCGTTCGCGACCACGCAGCGGCCGGCGCGAAGCTCGTCGGCGAGCGAGGCGGGCAGTCCGTAGCGGTGGCCGTGCGCCGCCCAGGTGATCAGGAAGCCGCCGTCACGCTCGGCCTCGGCGAACGTCGCGTCGTCCATCGCGTCATGACGCTCGCCGCCCGCGTCGGCGGCGCGGGTGATCGTCCGCGTGGCGAACACCCAGCGCGGATCGTCGGCGAGCGCCGCGCGCGCGCCGTCGATCAGCGTGTCCTTCCCGACGCCGCTCGGGCCGACGACGAGGAAGAAGATGCCCGGTCGCATGACGGCGCCCCGGCCCCTAGGCGGTCTCGTCGAGCCCGATGTCGACGGCGGGCGCCGACTGGTGCGTCTTCGACGTCGAGATGTAGTCGACGCCGGTTTCCGCGATCGGCCGGATCGTGTCGAGCCGGATGCCGCCCGAGGCCTCGAGCTTCACGCGCCCGGCGACGAACTGGACCGCCTCGGCCATCGCCGGCACCGACATGTTGTCGAGCATGATCACGTCGACGCCCGCGTCGAGCGCCTCGCGGACCTGCTCGAGGCGATCGCACTCGACTTCGAGCTTCGTCAGTACCGGCAGTTTGCGGCGCGCGCGTTCGACGGCCTTGCCGATGCCGCCGCAGACCGCGATGTGGTTGTCCTTGATCATCACGCCGTTGTCGAGTCCCAGGCGATGATTGAGCCCGCCGCCGCAGGCGACCGCGTGCTTCTCGATCATCCGCAGTCCGGGCGTGGTCTTGCGCGTGTCGATCAGCCGGGCGCGCGTGCCCCGGATCGCTTCCACGTACGTGGCGGTCAGCGTTGCGATGCCGCACATCCGCTGCAGCACGTTGAGCGAGGTGCGCTCGGCGGTCAGCAGGCTGCGCGCCGGGCCGCTCACGTTCATCAGTTTCGCGCCCTTCGCGACACGATCGCCGTCGCGCACCAGCACGCGCACGTCGACGTCCGGATCGTAGCGCTTGAACACCCGGGCGGCAATGTCGATCCCCGCGACGACGATCGGCTCGCGCGCGTTCATCGTGAACGCGCCCCGTTCATCCGCCTCGATCATCACCTGCGCGGTGAGGTCGCAGGCGCCGATGTCCTCGGCGAGCCACAGGTCGATCAGGCGGTCGGTCTGGAAAACGTCGTACATGCGGGGCTCCGGCGGTCGGGAAGGGCGGAAGGGGGTCGTGGCGGCCGCTCGTTTAACTCATGGAGTACGTACTACATGAGAAGTCGACGAATGCTAGACGGCGTCGCGCCGATTGTCAACGGGGAGACAGACATTTCGCGCCTTCGCGCGCACCCGGCCCGAAGGGGGAGGGTCCTCGAGCCGCGCGCGTGATGCGTGCGGCGGGGCGCGTCGCGTTCAGGCCTCGCGGGAGGCGATCGGCCAGGTTTCCTCGAGCTCGTAGGCGATCGACCGGGCCAGCCCCTCGAGGTCGGGGAACAGGGTGGCCTGGGTGATGTTCATCCGGTAGAGCTGGTGCATCGCCTCGGCCCGAAGCGCGCCGTCGAGCACGACCTTCTCGATCAACGGTTCCGCGTCGTCGTACGCGTCCAGCAGCGCGTCGAGCGGCTGCCCGAGCGTGCCCGGCATCACCAGGAGGCCCGACTGCGCGACCAGGCGGCGGTCCATCTCGGAAGGCTCGCCCAGCCACACGAGCGGGTAGGCACCGGGGGCGAACCATCGCTCGAAGTTGCCGGGCACCTGCGGGTCGATCGCGTCGCGGGTGAGGCGGGGGTCGAACCGGGGCGCCGCGGTCCACAGGCGCGGCGTGTCGAGCGCGTAGACGGCGCTGTCGTCCGCCGCGTGCTCGAGCGCGAAGAACGCGGCCACGAACGGCGACTTGGTGAAGTCGAGCAGCCGCGTCGGCGCCCCGTGGTGCTGCATCATCGCGAGGCAGCGCAGCGCGTCCTGCAGCACCGAGCGGTCCGGCAGGTAGATGTGCGCCTTGCGCCTGAAGATCCGGATCGCGCGCTCCTCGCGCTCGGCCCAGGTGCCGCGATCGGCGCCGGACTCGCGCAGGCGGCGCGACAGCGAGCTCAACAGCGGCCAGGTCGCGTCGCTCTGGCCGCGGAAGGCCCAGCCGTCCCTGTCGTCGAAGTACCGGTTGAACGCGCCCCAGTCGGCGATCCGGATCTCCCGGATCGGCGAGCCGTCGGACGGCGCGTCGTGGCTCACGCGTTCGCTCCGGCGCCTGATTGCCCTCGCGCTCGTGTCCGCGCACGCGCGATCCGGCCGAGACCACGGATCGGGAGGCGCGCGTCACGCATGCAGGGGTGCGCGCGTCAGCGCGCCGGCAACGCGTCGACGAGTTGCGGGACCAGCTCGAACAGGTCGCCGACGAGGCCGTAGTCGGCAATCTGGAAGATCGGCGCCTCGGGATCCTTGTTGATCGCGACGATCACCTTGCTGTCCTTCATGCCCGCGAGGTGCTGGATCGCGCCCGAGATGCCGACCGCGACGTAGAGGTCGGGCGCGACGATCTTGCCGGTCTGCCCGACCTGGTAGTCGTTCGGGACGTAGCCCGCGTCCACGGCGGCGCGCGACGCGCCGAGCGCCGCGTTCAGGCGGTCGGCCAGCGGCTCGAGCAGCTTGTGGTAGTTCTCGCCGTTGCCCAGCCCCCGCCCGCCCGAGACGACGACGCGCGCACTGGTGAGCTCCGGACGCTCGGACTTCGTGAGCTCCTGCCCGGTGACCCTCGCCCCTCCGGCCGGCGCCGCCGCAGCGACCGGCTCGACCACCGCGGAGCCGCCCGACCCGGCCGACTCGAACGCGGTCGTGCGCACCGTGATCACCTTGACCGCGTCCTTCGACTGCACGGTCGCGAACGCGTTGCCCGCGTAGATCGGCCGCACGAACGTGTCGGCGGACTCGATGCCCGTGATGTCGGAGAGCTGCGCCACGTCGAGCTTCGCCGCGACCCGCGGCATCACGTTCTTGCCGCTGCCCGTCGCCGGCGCCACCAGGTGCGTGTAGCCCCCCTCGCGACCACCGCGAGGATCTGCGCGGCGAGGTTCTCGGCGGTCGGCTGCGCGAGGTGCGCCGCGTCGACGTGCAGCACCTTCGCGACGCCCCCGATGGCCGCGGCGTGCTTCGCCGCGCCCGCCGCATCGTGCCCCGCGACGAGCACGTGGATCTCCCCGGGCAGCTTCGACGCGGCCGCGACCGCGTGGTGGGTGGCCGGCTTGACGGACGCGTTGTCGTGTTCGGCGAGGACGAGGATCATCGGGAGTCGGGAGTCGGGAGTCGGTTGGCAGGACGGCGCGGGCGCATCGCCCGGGTCAGGGCAGCACCTTCGCCTCGTTGCGGAGCTTCGCGACCAGCTCGGCGACGTCGGCCACCCGCCCGCCGCCCTTGCGCTTCGGCGGCTCCACCACCTTCAGCGTCGAAAGCCGCGGCGCCACGTCCACCCCCAGCCCCGCCGGGTCGAGCGTGTCCAGCGGCTTCTTCTTCGCCTTCATGATGTTCGGCAGCGTCGCGTAGCGCGGCTCGTTCAGCCGCAGGTCGGTCGTCACCACCGCCGGCAGCGCCATCTCGACCGTCTCCAGCCCGCCGTCGACCTCGCGCTTCACCGTCGCCTTGCCGCCCGCCACCTCGACCTTCGAGGCGAACGTCGCCTGCGGCCAGTCGAGCAGCGCGGCCAGCATCTGCCCCACCTGGTTCGCGTCGTCGTCGATCGCCTGCTTGCCCAGGATCACCAGCTGCGGCGATTCGCGCTTCACCACCGCCGCCAGCAGCTTCGCCACCGCCAGCGGCTGCAGCTCCGCCTCCGACTGCACCAGGATCGCGCGGTCCGCGCCGATCGCGAGTGCGGTGCGCAGCGTCTCCTGGCACGTCGCCGCACCGCACGACACCGCGACGATCTCGGTCGCGATCCCCTTCTCCTTCAGCCTCACCGCCTCCTCGACCGCGATCTCGTCGAACGGGTTCATCGACATCTTCACGTTCGCCGTGTCCACGCCCGATCCGTCGGGCTTCACGCGCACCTTCACGTTGTAATCGACGACGCGTTTCACCGAAACGAGGATCTTCATGGGCGGGAGGAGGCGGGGAGTAGGGGCCGATTCGCGATAGCGATCAGTGAGCGGTAGCGACGACGACCGGAATCTCGGTCGCCGGCGGCGTGTTGCGGCTGCGACCGCAGCGCACGATGCCGTCGATCATCACCATGCCGACCCCGGGGATGTCGCCCAGGCCCACGCTTTCGAGCAGCGTGCGGCCCGCGGTGTGCTGCGCCCGGTCCATGAACACGAAATCGGCCGCGCGCCCGACTTCGACCAGCCCGCAGTCGAGCTTGCGCATCCTCGCGGTGTTCCCGGTCGCGAAGCAGAACACCTGCTCGGCCGGGATGCCCGCGACGCTCGACAGGAGCGCGATCATGCGCAGGATGCCGAGCGGCTGCACGCCCGAGCCCGCCGGGCCGTCGGTACCGAGGATCACGCGATGCGGGCAGCGCAGCTCGATCGCGGCCTTCGCCGCGGCGATCGCCACGCGCTCGTTGCCGTTGTGCACGATCTCGATCGCCCGCGACGAGCGCTCGCACAGCTCGCACACGTGCGCCTCGGACAGTGCCGTGTGGCCGCCGTTGATGTGGCCGATCACGTCGGCGTCGGCCTCGAGGACGACGTCCTTGTCGATCAGCCCCGAGCCGGGGATCGACGGGCCGCCCGTGTGGATCGTGCTCTGGATCCCGTACTTGCGCGCCCACGCGACCATCGTCTTCGCCTCGGCGCCGGCCTTCACCGACCCCAGGCCCACCTCGCCCAGGAGCTTCACGCCGGCCTTCGCGAGATCCGCGAAGTCCTGTTCGGTCATGCCCTTCTCGATGATCGGTGCGCCGGCGAGCACCTTGACGCCGCCGGGACGGAAATTGTCGAACGCGCGCTGCGCGGTGATCGCCAGCGCCTTGAGCCCCACGATGTCCTTCGGACGGCCGGGCAGGTGGACCTCGCCGGCCGAGATCATCGTCGTGACGCCGCCGTGCATCGTCGAGTCGATCCAGCCCAGCTGTCCCTGCCGCGGCGTCCAGTCGCCGAACACCGGGTGCACGTGGCTGTCGATCAGCCCGGGGGCGAGCGTCGTGCCGCGCGCGTCGACGAGGACGTCGGGCGTCGAGGTGTCGCAGTCGGCCTCCCGGCCCACCGCGGCGATGCGCCCGTCGCGCACGACGACGGTGTCGGCGTCGAGGATCGGACGGTCGATGTCGCCCGAGAGCATGAGTCCCACGTTCCGGATGACGACCTTGCCGGACGTGCCGTTCGCTGCGGGTTCTGCCATCGTTGCTCTCCGTCGATGCCGGCGCCAGCGCGCCCGTTCATGTAGCGAATGCTAAACCAGTGCCGGGCGGGCGGCAAGCCGACCGCGCGCGCCGTCCCCGCACGCTACCCGCGTGGCGGAAGGACGTCCGGCGGGGCGACGGCCCGCCGGACCGCGTCGATGATGAACGCCTCCCACCGCGCGAACGCCTCCGGCGTGTCGGTGCGCTCGCCCAGGAACGCGGACAGCGTGTAGCGGTTCGACAGGTAGAAGTACCCCATCGCCGCGATCATCAGGTAGACGTCGCGCGCCGTCACGGTGCTGCGGAACAGCCCGCGCTCGACGCCGCGCTCGAGCACGTCGCCCAGCACCCGGACGGCCGGCGACGAGTAGTCGCCGGCGCGCGGCGACTTGGCGATGTGCCGGCCGCGATGGAGGTTCTCGGTGTTGAGCAGCGTGATGAACTCGGGATTGCGGCGGTAGTAGTTCCACACGAAGCGGACGACCTCGGCAAGCGCCTCGTCCGGCTGCGCGAGGTCGAGCGCGAGACGCGATTCGGCCTCGTTGAACCGCCGGTAGAGATCCTCGAGCACCGCGATGTAGAGCCCTTCCTTGCTGCCGAAGTAGTAGTAGATCATCCGGTCGTACGACTTCGCCGCCTTCGAGATCTGGTCGACGCGGCCGCCGTCGAAGCCGTGCTTGGCGAAGATCCGCGTCGCCGCGCGCAGGATCGCGTCGCGTGTCGCCTGCGCCGCGGCGGCCCGGACGCCCGGCCGGCGCCCGGGGCGCACCGCGCGCCGGGGGGCGGGGGTGGCGGGGGCGCGCGTCACGCGGCAGACGATCGAGGTGCCGGGTGTCCCCGGCGCGGCCGCGCGGCGCTCACGGCTCGATCCCCCCGAGCTTGTTCTTCGCGTCCTTCCACTGCTCGGCCTCCGGCAGCGGGTCGTGGCTCTTGTTGATCACGGGCCAGTCCTTCGCGAGCCGCGCGTTGAGCTCGAGGAAGGGCGCGAACTCGGCCGGCATGTCGCTCTCGGCGAAGATCGCGTTCACCGGGCACTCGGGGATGCACACCGCGCAGTCGATGCACTCGTCGGGGTCGATCACCAGGAACTGCGGCCCCTCGTGGAAGCAGTCCACCGGACACACGTCCACGCAGTCGGTGTACTTGCAGCGCACGCAGGCGTCGGTGACGACGTGGGTCACGATGCACTCCTCCGCGCGCCCCGCCCGGAGCGCGCCTTCGGTGGTTGCGGGAACGGGGCGGATGCGCTAGGATACCCGAAAATGTAGCAAACACAACACCAGGCGTGTAGTGATCACTACACGGAATCCAGGTTTGCCGCCGCGTGCCGGGCCGCCCGGTTCCGCGGCCGTCCCCGGCGAGGTCCGCGTCCATGACCGAACACACGAAGACCGACGGATTGCCCGTGCTCGAGCCGGTGACCGTTCCGCAGGAGCTCGCGCGCTCCCGGCCGCGCAACGAGCGCATGGCGAGCGACAAGATCGAGTGCAACGCGTGCCCGGTACTTTGCCAGATTTCGGCGGGGAAGTCGGGCGCCTGCGACCGCTATGCGAACGTCGCGGGCACGCTCGTCCGGGTCGATCCGGTCGTGCTGCTGCGCCGGTCGGCCGCGCAAGGTGCGACAGACGTGGTGCCGTTCCTGCCGCGCGAGACCGGGGCCGCGCCCGACGGCGCCGGCGAGGCGGGCGAATTCTTCGTGACCGGCGTGGGGTCGTCCACGACCTACCCCGACTACAAGCCGGCCCCGTTCATCGTCTCCTCGAAGGCCGACGGGGTCGACGTGGTGACCGTGGTCACCGAAGGCATCTTCAGCTACTGCAGCTTCCGGGTGAAGATCGACACCGACCGGTTCCTCGGCCCCGAGCAGGCGAACGTCCGCTGCAAGGGCGAGGTCGTCGGTCACGTGACGACCGCCGAGTACGGCTCGCAGATGCTCTCGCTTGGGGGCGTGCACCACCTGACCGGGGGCAGCAAGAAGGAGGGGCGCGTCACCTGCGAGATGATGGCCGCGCTCGGCAACAAGGAGGCGGTCGAGCTCGCGATCGACGGCGGCACGCAGGTCGTCGTGCAGTCCGGGCGTCCGCCGATCGTCAACGGCGTGCCCGAGGCGCGGATGCGCGTGGGCTGCGGCTCCGCGACCGTCGGCATCTTCGCCAAGCAGTTCTACGGAGTCGCGGACGAGGTGGTCGTCGTCGACGACCACATCACCGGCGTGCTCACGCAGCACCAGGCGGGCCGCTGCCTCGACATGCGCCTGTCCGGCGTGAAGATCCGCGGGCGCCGCTCGACGCCCGGCCGCTACTTCCAGGTGGCGAATCCCGGCACGGGCTGGGGCGGCACCGACATCGCCGATCCGCTCGCGATCGTCGAGGGCTGGGATCCCGAGACCGCGTGGCCCGGCCTGCGCCTGCTGATGGTGTCGACGACCGGCGAGCACGCCGAGTGGTACGTGCTCGACGAGGCGCTCAAGCCGCAGCGCGCGACGCTCCCCGAGCCGGTGGCGCGCATCGTGCATCGCATCGGCGAGAACTGCGAGGCGTCGCTTTGCACCGTGCTGTTCGTCGGCGGCGCCGGCGGCAGCCTGCGCGCGGGCGTCACCGAGAACCCGGTGCTGCTCACGCGATCGATCAAGGACTCGCTGGTCAACGTCACCTGCGGCGGCGCGCCGGCCTACGTGTGGCCCGGCGGCGGCATCACGGTGATGGTCGACGTCGCGCGCATGCCCGACCGGAGCTTCGGGACGGTGCCCACGCCGGCGATCGTCGCGCCGATCGAGTTCACGATGCGCCTCGACGACTACCGGTCGCTGGGCGGCCACATGAACAACGTGCGGCCGATCGCGGACGTGCTCGCGCACGGCGCGCTGCACGACGACGGCGCCCCGACGGGCCGGCGCATCGAGGCGCCCGGACCGGCCAATCCCTGGCCGCTCGGGCGCGCCCCGCTGCTCGGCTGAGCGCGCATGGGTCCGGGAGAGGGTTTGCGTTGAACGCCCTGCGCGCCCGCCTGCCGGACGGCCGCTGGCACTTCCAGCACGGTCCGATCGACATCGTGATCGGTGCCGACGGCGACTCGCGCGCGGTCGACGCCGCGCACGAGGCGGCCTGGCGCCGGTTCGAGACGATCCTGGCCGAGCTCGTCGTCGAACTGCCGGCGTTGCGCCGTCCGGTCCGCGCCGGCGATTGCCCGCTCGAGGGCGTCGTCGCGCGCCGGATGTGGCGCGCGTGCTTCCCGTACCGCGACCGTCACGTGACGCCGATGGCGGCGGTCGCGGGCTCGGTCGCGCAGGAGCTCGTCGCGGCCTACGACCGCGACGGCGTGACGCGCGCCATCGTCAACAACGGAGGCGACATCGCGCTCCACCTCGCGCCCGGCGCGTCGGTGCGCGTGGGCCTGTGCGCCGATCTCGCCCGCCACGTCCCGCGCGCGAGTCGCGCGACGCTCACGCCCGACGCCGACTTCGACGTGCACGCGGACATGCCGGTGCGGGGCGTCGCGACCAGCGGCTGGCGCGGGCGCAGCCTCTCGCTCGGCATCGCCGACAGCGTGACCGTGCTGGCGGCGACCGCGGCGGCGGCCGATGCGGCCGCGACGATGGTCGCCAACGCGGTCGACGTCGCCGACGCGCGCATCGTCCGGCGTCCTGCGCGCCAGGTTCGCGACGACAGCGACTTGGGCGACCTCCCGGTCACCGTCGACGTGCCGCCGCTCGAGGACGCGCTCGTGCGCGAGGCGATCGCATCGGGCCTCGCGCGGGCGCGCGAGATCGAGCGCGCCGGCCTGCTGGCGAGCGCCCTGATCGTCTGCCAGGGCAGGAGTGCGAGCCTCGCCGACGAGCCGGGACGTGCCCGTTCGCGCCTGCGCGTGCCGGCGAGCCCTGATGCGCCGACGGCCGCGCGCCCGTCCTGAACCGGCCGGTACGATGACGATGCAGCCCCGGCGTCGACCGCTCAACCCGAGGATCCCCGATGATCGAAGTGCGCCGCGTCCTGACCCACGTCGAGGACATCCACCACGAGTTCGGCCCGGTCGCCGCGACGCCGCTGCGACGCGGCGCGATCGCGGTCGTGCTCACGAACCCGTACGCCGGGCGCTACGAGCCCGACATCCTGCCGATGATGGACGCGCTGCAGCCGCTGGGCGTCGACATGGCGGCGCGGCTGCGCGTCGCGATGGGCGTGCCGGTCGAGCGGATCGAGGGCTACGGCAAGGGCGCGATCATCGGCGCCGCCGGCGAGCTCGAGCACGGCGCGCTGTGGCACGTGCCGGGCGGTTACGCGATGCGCGAGCTCCTGGGCTGGAAGGGCGACCTCGCCGCCTACGCGAAGGGGCAGGGCGAGGCGAAGACCGGGCAGCCGGGCAACGCGCTCGCGATCGTGCCGTCGACCAAGAAGGTCGGACCGCCGGGCGCCGCGCTCGACGTGCCGCTCACCCACATCAACGCGGCCTACGTGCGCAGCCATTTCGACGCGATCGAGGTGCGCGTGCCGGGCGCGCCGCTTCCCGACGAGATCGTCTACATCCTCGCGATGAGCACCGGGCCGCGCGTCCACGCGCGCGTCGGGGGGCTCAAGGCGGCCGACATCGCGAAGTGGGACGGCCAGCGCTGACCCGGTTCGAATTCGAGACATCAGGAGGAAGACATGCACGCCAGGATCCGCAAGCTCGTCGTCGAGGTCGAGGAGACCCGCATCGAGATGGGCAGGAGCGTCGTCCCGCCGACGCGCAAGGCGCTCGCGATGGCCGTGATCGACAATCCGTGCGCCGGCCGCTACGTCGAGAACCTGGACGAGCTGGTCGCGATCGGCGAGGAGCTGGGGGGACTGCTCGGGGCGAAATGCGTCGAGGCGCTCGGCATCGCGCCCGGCGCCGCGCAGAGCTACGGCAAGGCGGCGATCGTCGGCGAGGCGGGCGAACTCGAGCACGCTGCGGCCATCCTCCATCCGAAGCTCGGGGCGCCGCTGCGCAAGGCAGTCGGGAAAGGTGCGGCGCTGGTCCCGTCCGCGAAGAAGCGCGGCGGGCTCGGCACGGCGATCGACGTGCCGCTCGGTCACAAGGACGCGGCGTTCGTGCGGAGCCACTTCGACGCGATGGAAGCGCGCGTGTCGGACGCGCCGAGGCCCGGCGAGATCGTCGTGGCGGTCGTCGTGACCGACAGCGGCCGCCCGCACCCGAGGATCGGCGGCCTGACGGTCGCCGAGGTCAAGGGCGAGGACGGGCTTCGCTGACGTCCGGCGGACGGATCCGGCGCCGGCTCGCAATGGACCCACGATCGGGGCGCGGCGGCTCGCTGCGCCTCCACGTCAACGGGCAGGTCCGTGAGGTGGCGGCGGCGCCCGACGCGCCGCTCCTCGCGGTGCTGCGCAACGACCTGGGGCTCAACGGCCCGAAGTACGGCTGCGGCCTAGGCGAGTGCGGTGCGTGCACGGTACTCGTCGACGGCGTCGCCGCGCGCTCGTGCGTGATTCCCGTCGGCGGCGTCGCGGGCCGCGAGATCACGACGCTCGAAGGGCTGGGCAGCCTCGAGGCACCGCACCCGGTGCAGCAGGCGTTCATCGACGCGCAGGCCGCGCAGTGCGGCTACTGCCTCAACGGGATGATCCTCGCCACCGTCGCGCTGCTCGCGCGGCATCCCCGGCCGACCGACACGCAGGCGCGCGAGGCGCTTTCGCACAACCTGTGCCGGTGCGGGACGCACGTCGAGATCCTGCGCGCGGTGCATCGCGCGGCCGAGCTCGTGGCGCGCGCCGGCGACCCGCCGCGATGATCGCCGGCGTCCTGTCGCGACGGGATCGCCGGACGCGCAACGCGCGCGCGGCGGCGGCGATCCGGGAGCGGGCCGGGTGACGCGGCGATCCCCCATCCCGCGAACGCGGGCGGACTTCCACGCCGCGCAGGGCGTGCTCGTCGTGGTGCGGGATCCGCCCCCGCCGCCGCCGCCGTCGCGCGGCCAGCCGCCGATGGTGCCGGGCGATCCGGCGGAGGGCGTGGAGGTCCTGATCGCCGTGTGGGACGACGGCAGCGTCACGGCACTCAACGGGCACGTCGACCTCGGCACCGGCATCCGGACCGCGCTCGCGCAGATCGCCGCGGACGAGCT
Source organism: Betaproteobacteria bacterium (assembly GCA_016704895.1). Classification (GTDB taxonomy): domain Bacteria; phylum Pseudomonadota; class Gammaproteobacteria; order Burkholderiales; family Casimicrobiaceae; genus VBCG01. The sequence goes on along the minus strand of JADIZG010000003.1, from coordinate 24,370 downwards.
CGACGTCGCGATCGACGCGGTCACGATGGTGCTCGGCGACACCGCGCGCGCGCCCAACCAGGGGCCCACGATCGCGAGCGCCTCGATCCAGATCCACGCGGTGCCGCTCAGGCTCGCTGCGGCGCAGGCCAGGGCCTGGCTCGTCGCGCGGGCGGCAGCGCGACTGGGCGTCCCGGACGCGGATCTGGACGTCAACGATGGCGTCGTCGCCGTCCGCGGCGATCCGTCGCGGCAGACGAGCTACGCCGATCTCGTCGCCGGCGGGCACGTCGAGCTGCGGCTCGACCCGGGCGCGCGCGTCAAGGCGCCTGCCGAGCACCGGCTGGTCGGGCGGCCCGTGGCGCGCGTCGACATCCCGGCGAAGGCCACCGGCGGCGACGTCTACGTCCACGACGTGCGCGTGCCCGGCATGCTTCACGGTCGCGTCGTGCGGCCGCCGTACGTCGGCCTCGACGCGGGCGAGTTCGTCGGCAGCTCGCTATTGTCGGTCGACGAATCGTCGGTCGCGCATCTCCCGGGCATCGTCGCCGTCGTCGCGATCCGCGACTTCGTCGGCATCGTGGCGGAGCGCGAGGAGCAGGCGGACGCCGCCATGCGCGCGCTCGTCGTGCACTGGAAACCGTCGCCGGGCATCGCGGGCCTCGACGACCTCGAGCACGCGATCTCGGCGAACCCGTCGACGCGCCGCGTCCTCGCGGAGCGCGGCGACGTCGATGCGGCGCTCGCCGGGTGCGCCGTCCCGATGTCGCGCTCCTACGTGTGGCCGTACCAGCTGCATGCGTCGATCGGGCCGTCCTGCGCGGTCGCGGACTGTCGCGCCGACCGCGCGACCGTGTGGACCGGCTCGCAGAACCCGCACGTGCTGCGCGCGGACCTCGCGCTGCTGCTCGGATGGCCGGACGCCGCCGTCGAAGTGATCAGGCTCGAGGCCTCGGGCTGCTACGGCCGGAACTGCGCCGACGACGTGTCCGCCGACGCGGTGCTGCTGTCGCGCGCGGTGGGCCGCCCGGTGCGCGTGCAACTCACGCGGGAGCAGGAGCACGCCTGGGAGCCCAAGGGCGCTGCGCAGCTGATGCGAGTGCGCGGGGGGCTGGACGCCGACGGGAACGCGGCGGCCTACGATTTCGAGACTTCCTATCCGTCGAACGCGTCGCCGACGCTCGCGCTGCTGCTCACGCGCACGATCGAGCCGCGTGCCGTCGCCTTCGAGATGGGCGACCGCACGGCGATCCCGCCCTACGAGTACCCGGCGATGCGCGTGGCCGCCCACGACATGGCGCCGATCCTCCGGGCGTCGTGGCTGCGCGGCGTGTCGGCGCTGCCGAACTCGTTCGCCCACGAGTCGTACGTCGACGAGCTCGCGGCCGCGGCGGGCGCCGACCCGGTCGAGTTCCGGCTGCGCCACATGAAGGACGAGCGGGCGATCGAGCTCGTGAAGGCGACCGCCGAGCGCGCCGGATGGATGCCGCACACCGCGCCGCAGGGGCAGGGGAGCGAGGGCGACCTGCTCAAGGGACAGGGCTTCGCCTACGCGCGCTACGTGCACAGCCGGTTCCCCGGCTTCGGCGCTGCATGGTCGGCGTGGGTGGCCGACGTCGAGGTGAACCGCGTGACCGGCGAGGTGCACGTGAGGCGCGTGGTCGTCGGCCACGATGCCGGGATGGTGATCAATCCCGCCGGGCTCGAGCACCAGGTCCACGGCAACGTCGTGCAGACGACCAGCCGCGCGCTCAAGGAGCGCGTCTCCGTCGACGCGAAGGGAGCGCCCGAGCCGCGCGAATGGGGCGCCTATCCGATCCTGTCGTTCCGCGAGGTGCCGGTGATCGAGGTGGTGTCGATGCCGCGCCCCGGCGAGCCGCCGCTCGGGGCGGGGGAATCGTCGTCGGTCCCCGGCACCGCGGCGATCGCGAACGCGATCTTCGACGCGACCGGGATGCGCTTCCGCCAGCCGCCGTTCACGCCGGAGGTCGTGCGCGAGGCGCTGGGCGTCGCTCCGCTGCGCCGTCCCGTCGCGATTGCGCCGCCCAGCCCCGAGCGCCGGCCGGTCGACGCACCGAAGCGCCGCAGGCGCTGGTGGGGCGTCGCAGGCGCGCTCGCGGCCGGTTTGGCGGGCATGGCAGGGTCGATGGTCGGGCATCGGCCGGTCATCGCGCCCGTCGGTCCGCCGGATCCCGCGCTCTTCACCGCTGCGGCGCTCGAACGCGGACGGCAGGTCGCGGCCGCAGGGGACTGCGTGGTCTGCCACACGGCGCCCGGCGGCGTGCCGAACGCCGGCGGGCGGGAGATGGAGACGCCGTTCGGAACGATCGTCACGACCAACCTCACGCCCGACCCCGACACCGGCATCGGGCGCTGGTCGTTCGCGGCGTTCGAGCGCGCGATGCGCGAAGGGATCTCGCGCGACGGCCGCCACCTGTACCCGGCGTTTCCCTACACGTCGTTCACGAAGCTCTCGGGCGACGACATGCTCGCGTTGTACGCGTACCTGATGTCGCAGCCGGCAGTGCGCAACGAGGTCGCCGGGACGTCGCTGGCGTTCCCTTACAACCTGCGCCCGGGCATGGCGCTGTGGAACGCCCTGAACCTCGATCCGGGGCCCTGGACGCCGGACCCGGCGCGTTCCGCCGAGTGGAACCGCGGCGCGTACCTGGTCGAGGGCGCCGGGCACTGCGGCGCGTGCCACACGCCGCGCAACGCGATGGGAGCCGAGAAGGGAGGCAACGCCTACCTCGCCGGCGCGATCGTCGACGGCTGGGAGGCGCCGCCGCTCACCTCGCTCACGCACGCGCCGGTGCCGTGGACGGTCGACGAGTTCGAGCGCTACCTCCGCCACGGCCACACGCGGCACCACGGGAGCGTCGCCGGGCCGATGGCGCCCGTCGTCCGCGAGCTCGCGACGCTGCCCGCGTCCGACGTGCGTGCGATGGCGGTCTACCTCGCTGCGCTCGGGACGCCGGCGTCGGACGACGCGGCCGCTGTCGCCTCGCGTGCGGCGGTCGAGGCCAGCGTCGCGACGGCCGCGACGATCCGCGGTCCTGCGCAGCGGCTCTTCGAAGGGGCGTGCGGCGCCTGCCACCACGACGGCGCCGGACCGGTGCTGCTCGGACGCAACCTGCCGCTCGCGCTCCACAGCAGCCTGCACAGCGCTCGCCCCGACAACCTGATCCGCGTCATCCTGGACGGGATCGCCGAGCCGGCCTCGCGCGAACTGGGCTTCATGCCTTCGTTTCGCGACGCGATGAGCGATCGCCAGATAGGCGAGCTCGCCGCGTACATGCGCGAGCGCTACGCCCCGTCGAAGCCAGCGTGGACCGGCCTCGAGGCAGAGGCCGCCCGGCTGCGTGACGCCCGTCCCCACTGAAGCGGCCCGCCGTCACTCGAGTCCTTCGGCCGTCCGGTATCGCCGCGCCTCCCCGTCGAGCCAGTCCCGGAACGTCGCGAGCCCGGGGTTCTCGGATTTGCGCTCCGGGTAGATCAGGTAATACGACCGGTCCGACCGGAACTCGTGATCGACGAGCCGCGCGAGGCGCCCCTGCGCCACGTCGTGCTCGACGAGGAACGGCGGGACCAGCGCGACGCCGAGCCCGTCCGCGGCCGCCTCGGACAGCATCGAGAACAGCTCCATGCGCGGCCCGGACATGTCGTGCGCGACCGACAGGCCGAGCGATTCGAACCACTGGCGCCACATGTAGGGCCGCGTGCTCTGCTGCAGCAGCGGCAGTCCCGCGATCCTCGCGGGCGCGAGCAGTCCCTTCGCCGCGAGCGACGGGTGGCCCACGACGATCAGCGTCTCGCGCATCAGGAAGCGCGACTCGGTGCCGGGCCACCCCGCCGGACCCGCGTAGATCGCGGCGTCGAGGGCGGTGTCGTCGAACAGGAACGGGCGTGTCCGCGAGGTGAGGTGCACGGTGATGCCCGGCGCGACGCGCTGGAACGCCGCGAGCCGCGGCAGCAGCCAGCGCGTCGCGAACGTCGGCACCACGGCGAGCTCGAGCGCGCCGCCGGCCCCGCCGCGCGCCATCAGCTCGAGCGTGTCGCGCTCGACCTCGTCGAGCCGCGTCCGCACCGCCCGTCCGTACCGCTCGCCCGCCTCGGTCAGCAGCACGCCGCGCCGCGAGCGGCGGAACAGCTTGACGCCGAGGAACGACTCGAGCGTCGCGACCTGGCGGCACACGGCGCTCTGCGTGATCGCGAGCTCGGACGCCGCGCGGGTGAAGCTCTGGTGCCGTGCCGCGGATTCGAAGGCGGCCAACGCGGCCGTCGAGGGGATCTTGCGTCGCATCGCGTCACTCGTGGATCTCGAAGTGCGAATTATGCACAATTCGATGCCGAGAAGTCGTTTGCCGCGCGTCGGCGTTCCCCCTTACATTTCCATCCATCGCTCTGGGGCGGGGCGCCGCCACCGCCGCCCAGGCGGCCTGAAAGGATCCGCGACATGCGTTCTGCGAACACGAAGGTCAGCTTCCATCGGGACGATCCGCTGCTGCTCGACACCCAGCTCACCGAGGAAGAGCGGATGATCCGCGACGCCGCCGCGAGCTACAGCCAGGAGCGGCTGGCGCCGCGCGTGCTCGACGCGTTCCGGCACGAGAAGACCGATCCGGCGATCTTCCGCGAGATGGGCGAGATCGGCCTGCTGGGGCCGACGATCCCCCCCGAGTACGGCGGCCCCGGGCTGAACTACGTGAGCTACGGCCTCGTCGCGCGCGAGGTCGAGCGCGTCGACTCGGGCTACCGGTCGATGATGAGCGTCCAGAGCTCGCTCGTGATGGTGCCGATCTTCGAGTTCGGCAACGAGGCGACGCGCCGCAAGTACCTGCCGAAGCTCGCCACCGGCGAATGGATCGGCTGCTTCGGGCTCACCGAGCCCAACCACGGCTCCGATCCCGGCAGCATGGTCACGCGCGCCCGCAAGGTCGACGGCGGGTGGTCGCTCACCGGCGCGAAGACGTGGATCACGAACAGCCCGATCGCGGACGTGTTCGTCGTCTGGGCGAAGGACGACGCGGGCGAGATCCGCGGCTTCGTGCTCGACAAGGGGGCGAAGGGGCTCTCGGCGCCGGCGATCCACGGGAAGGTGGGCTTGCGCGCGTCGATCACCGGCGAAATCGTGATGGATGGCGTGTTCTGCCCCGACGCGAACGCGTTTCCCGACGTCCGCGGCCTCAAGGGGCCGTTCACGTGCCTCAACAGCGCCCGCTACGGCATCGCCTGGGGCGCGCTGGGCGCCGCCGAGGACTGCTACCAGCGCGCCAGGACCTACGTGCTCGACCGCAAGCAGTTCGGCCGCCCGCTCGCGGCCAACCAGCTCGTCCAGAAGAAGCTGGCCGACATGCTGACCGACATCGCGCTCGGACTGCAGGGCTGCCTGCGGCTCGGCCGGATGAAGGACGAGGGCACGGCGGCGGTCGAGGTCACGTCGATCATGAAGCGCAACTCCTGCGGACGCTCGCTCGACATCGCGCGCACCGCGCGCGACATGCTGGGCGGCAACGGCATCAGCGACGAGTTCGGCGTCGCGCGGCACCTGGTCAACCTCGAGGTCGTCAACACCTACGAGGGCACGCACGACGTGCACGCGCTCATCCTCGGCCGCGCGATCACCGGCATCCAGGCGTTCTCGTGAGCGCCCCGCGCCCGCCGGGCCGTCCCAAGGGCGCGGTGCCCCCTGGGGGGCGGCGGCCGAAGGCCGCTACGGGGGGATCACACCCGCCCGCCGGGCCGTCCCAAGGGCGCGGTGCCCCCTGGGGGGCGGCGGCCGAAGGCCGCTTCGGGGGGACCCACCCGCCCGCCGCCGCTTTCCGGCGTGCGCGTGCTCGACCTCTCGCGTGTGCTGGCGGGACCCTGGGCAGGGCAGATGCTGGCGGACCTCGGCGCGGACGTCGTCAAGGTCGAGCGCCCCGGCGCCGGCGACGACACGCGGGCCTGGGGGCCGCCGTGGCTCAAGGACGGCGCGGGCGTCGACACCGGCGAATCCGCGTACTACCTGTGCGCCAACCGCAACAAGCGGTCGGTGACGGTCGACCTGGCGAAGCCCGAAGGGCAGGCGATCGTCCGCCGGCTCGCGCTCGAGGCCGACGTGCTGCTCGAGAACTTCAAGGTGGGCGGGCTCGCGCAGTACCGGCTCGACTACGCGAGCCTCGCGACCGACCACCCGCGCCTCGTGTACTGCTCGATCACCGGCTTCGGCCAGACCGGGCCCTACGCACCGCGCGCCGGCTACGACTTCCTGATCCAGGGGATGGGCGGGCTGATGAGCGTCACCGGGCGCGCCGACGGCGAGGAGGGCGCCGGGCCGCAGAAGGTCGGCGTCGCGCTGACCGACATCCTGACCGGCCTCTACGCGACGATCGCCGTGCAGGCCGCGCTGGCCGAGCGCGCGCGCTCGGGCCTGGGCCAGCACATCGACCTCGCGCTGCTCGACGTGCAGATCGCGTGTCTCGCGAACCAGGCGTCCAACTACCTCGCGGGCGGCGGCGTGCCGAAGCGCATGGGCAACGCGCATCCGAACATCGTCCCCTACCAGGACTTCCCGACCGCGGACGGCGACATGATCCTCGCGATCGGCAACGACGGGCAGTTCGCGAGGTTCTGCGAGGTCGCCGGCCATCCGGACTGGGCGGCCGACGCGCGCTTCGCGACCAACCCGCAGCGCGTCGCCCACCGGTCGACGCTGATTCCGATGCTTCGGCAGGCGACGGTGATGCGCACGACGCGTGCGTGGGTCGACGCGCTCGAGGCGGCGGGCGTGCCCTGCGGCCCGATCAACCGGCTGGACGAGGTGTTCGCCGATCCGCAGGTGGTGGCGCGGGGGTTGAGGATCACGATGGCGCACCCGCTCGCCGGCGAGGTCCCGCTGGTCGCCAATCCGCTGCGGCTGTCGGGGTCGCCGGTCGACTACCGTCGCGCGCCACCGACACTGGGCGAGCACACAGGCGAGGTGCTCGGCGATTGGCTGGGGACGACGGACGGCGAGCTGGGCGCCCTCCGTGCACGCGGCGTCGTCTGACCGGGGCGCGTGCGGCCCATTGCCCGGCGAATGCGCGATCGATCACGACGTCGCCCGGCCGGTGCGGCCATGTAGCGAGGACTACACTTTTCGTTAAGCGTATGCCACACTCGCGCGCCACGGGCGGGAACGGCCTGCCTCGGCGCCCAAGGTGCGCAGGCGCCCGCAACGTGGCAGGATAGAATCCATCGGGGCTTCGGGCCCCGGTCCGTGTCGGACGATCATTCTCAACCGGGGAGCCAGGACGATGTCGCGTTTGCCCTTCCGCAAGCTTTGCACCGCCGCCGCCGCCGCGGCCTTCGTCGCGATCGCGACGCCCGCCGCCTCGCAGGGGACGATCAGGATCGGCGAGATCAACAGCTACAAGGCGCAGCCCGCGTTCCTCGAGCCGTACAAGAAGGGGATGCAGCTCGCCGTCGACGAGATCAACGCGAGCGGCGGCGTCAACGGCAAGCAGCTCGAGCTCATCACCCGCGACGACAACGCGAATCCGGGCGACGCGGTGCGCCTCGCCGAGGAGCTCGTGTCGCGCGAGAAGGTCGACGTGCTCACGGGCTCGTTCCTGTCGCACATCGGGCTCGCGCTGACCGACTTCGCGAAACAGAAGAAGGTGTTCTTCCTCGCGGGCGAGCCGCTCACCGACAAGATCGTGTGGCAGAACGGCAACCGGTACACGTTCCGCCTGCGCCCGTCGACCTACATGCAGGTCGCGATGCTGATGCCCGAAACCGCGGCGCTGAAGAAGAAGCGCTGGGCGATCGTCTACCCGAACTACGAGTACGGCCAGTCGGCCGCGGCCACGTTCAAGCAGCTGCTCAAGGCCGCGCAGCCCGACGTGGAGATCGTCGCGGAGCAGGCGCCGCCGCTCGGCAAGATCGACGCGGGTGCTACGGTCCAGGCGCTCGCCGCCGCGAAACCCGACGCGATCTTCAGCGCGCTGTTCGGGGCCGACCTCTCGAAATTCGTGCGCGAGGGCAACACCCGCGGCCTGTTCAAGGGGCGCGAGGTGGTGAGCCTGCTGACCGGCGAGCCCGAGTACCTCGACCCGCTCAAGGACGAGGCGCCCAACGGGTGGCTCGTGACCGGCTACCCGTGGTACGCGATCCAGACGCCCGAGCACAAGGCTTTCGTCGCGGCCTACCGGAAGGCGTTCAACGACCACCCGCGCCTCGGATCGGTCGTCGGCTACAGCTCGATCAAGTCGCTCGCCGCGGGCATGAAGAAGGCGAAGTCGACCGAGACCGAGAAGATGATCGCCGCGTTCTCCGGCCTTCAGGTCGACACGCCGTTCGGAAAGATCACCTACCGTCCCGAGGACCACCAGTCGACGATGGGCGGCTACGTGGGCCGGACGAAGAACGACGGCGGCAAGGGCGTGATGGTCGACTTCCGCTACGTCGACGGCGCGAAAGTGCTGCCGCCGGGCGCGGAGGCGAAGAAGCTGCGGCCGGCCGACTGACGCCCGCGGGCCGGGCCGGCGCGCCGCGATGGACGCCCTGGCGAGCTTCGTCGCGCAGCTCCTCAACGGGCTCGCCGGCGCGTCCTCGCTGTTCCTCGTCGCCGCCGGCCTGTCGCTGATCTTCGGCGTCACGCGGATCGTCAATTTCGCCCACGGCTCGTTCTACATGGTGGGCATCTACGTCGCCTACTCGGCCGTGGCGTGGATCGGGGAAGGGCCGGGGTACTGGCCCGCGCTGCTCGTCGCCGCGGTCGCGGTCGGGATCGTCGGCGCGCTGGTCGAGATCCTGCTCCTGCGCAGGATCTACCACGCGCCGGAGCTCTTCCAGCTGCTCGCGACGTTCGCGCTCGTGCTGGTGATCAAGGACGCGGCGCTGTGGCTGTGGGGGCCGGAGGAGCTGCTCGGGCCGCGCGCCCCCGGGCTCCGGGGATCGGTGGCGATCCTCGGCCGCCAGTTTCCCGCGTACGACCTGTTCCTGATCGTCGTCGGCCCGCTCGTGCTGGGCCTGCTGTGGCTGTTGCTCACCCGCACTCGCTTCGGCACGCTCGTGCGCGCCGCGACGCAGGACCGGGAGATGGTCGGCGCGCTCGGCGTCAACCAGGCATGGCTGTTCACCGCGGTGTTCGCGCTGGGCGCGATGCTCGCGGGCCTGGGCGGCGCGCTGCAGCTCCCGCGCGAGCCGGCGACGCTCGAGCTCGACCTCCACACGATCGGCGCGGCGTTCGTCGTCGTCGTGGTCGGCGGCATGGGATCGATCCCGGGCGCCTACGTGGCGGCGCTGCTGATCGCCGAGCTGAAGGCGATCTGCATCTGGCTCGGCGTGGTCGAGATCGCGGGCGTCGCGATCTCGTTCTCGAAGCTCACGCTCGTCGTCGAGTTCGTCGTGATGGCCGTCGTGCTGGTCGTGCGGCCCTGGGGCCTGCTCGGCCGGCCGCAGGCGGCGCCCCGACAGGGAGGCGCGATCGAGGCGCCGTTGCGCGCACCCGACAGCCTGGCGAAGGCCGCCACGGCGGCGCTCGTCCTCGCGCTCGTCGCGCTGCCGGCGATCTCGTCGCAGTCGCCCTACGTCGTCGTGCTCGCGGTCGACATCCTGATCGCCGTGCTGTTCGCGACGAGCCTCCACTTCATCATGGGCCCGGCCGGCATGCACTCGTTCGGCCACGCCGCGTACTTCGGCCTGGGCGCCTACGGCGCGGCGATCCTGCTCAAGGCGACGGGGGCGCCGATGCTGGCCGTCCTCGCCGCGGCGCCGCTCGTCGCGGCCGCGGGGGCGGTCGTCGTCGGCTGGTTCAGCGTCCGGCTGTCGGGCGTCTACCTCGCGATGCTGACGCTCGCGTTCGCGCAGATCGCCTGGGCGATCGTCTACCAGTGGGACGCGTTCACCGGCGGCAGCAACGGGCTCACCGGCGTATGGCCGCCCGAGTGGCTCGCCGACAAGCGCGCCTACTACGCGCTCACGCTCGCGCTGGTGCTCGCCGGCGTCTTCGTGCTCCGGCGCATCCTCCACGCGCCTTTCGGCTACGCGATGCGGGCCGCCCGCGACTCGGTGCTGCGCGCCGACGCGATCGGCATCGACGTCAAGCGCGTCCAGTGGGTCGCATTCGTGATCGCCGGCCTGTTCGCGGGCCTGGCGGGCGCGCTGTTCGCGTTCTCGAAGGGCAGCATCTCGCCCGAGAGCCTGCACGTGGGCAAGTCGGTCGACGGGCTCGTGATGGTGCTCCTGGGCGGCATCCAGACGCTCGCCGGCCCCGTCGTGGGCGCCGCGCTGTTCACCTGGCTGCACGACACGGTCGCGCGCAGCACCGAGTACTGGCGAGCGATGCTGGGCGGCATCATCCTCATCCTCGTCCTGCTGTTCCCGCAGGGCGTCGCGGGATTCGCGCGCCAGGTCGTCTACGGCCGGCGCGACGCGAGGAGCGAGCGGTGAGCCCGGGGGAGGTTACCTCATGAGCGCCGGACAGCCGCTGCTCGAGGTCTCGGGACTGTCGAAGTCGTTCGGCGGCGTCAAGGCGGTCGACGGCATCGACTTCACGCTCGCGGCGGGCGAGCTCCTCGCGCTGATCGGCCCCAACGGGGCGGGCAAGTCGACGACGTTCAACATGGTCAACGGCCAGCTCGCCGCCGACACGGGGTCGATCCGCCTTGGCGGGGAGGAGATGACGGGGCGCAAGCCGCGCGAGATCTGGCGCATGGGCGTCGGCCGGACGTTCCAGATCGCGGCCACGTTCTCGTCGCTGACCGTCGTCGAGAACGTCCAGATGGCGCTCGTCTCCGCCGACGGCAAGCTCTACTCGATGTGGCGGCGGGCGGCCGACTACCGGCGCAGCGACGCGCTCGACCTGCTGGACCTCGTCGGCATGGCGGGACAGGCCGACCGGCCGTGCAGCGTCCTCGCCTACGGCGACGTCAAGCGCGTCGAGCTCGCGATCGCGATGGCGAACCGGCCGAAGCTCCTGCTGATGGACGAGCCGACCGCCGGCATGGCGCCGCGCGAGCGCAACGAACTGATGGCGCTCACCAAGTCGCTGGTCGTCGAACGCGGCATCGCGGTCCTGTTCACCGAGCACAGCATGGACGTCGTGTTCGCCCACGCGGACCGGATCATCGTGCTCGCGCGCGGCCGGCTGATCGCGGAGGGAGGCCCGGCGGCGATCCGCGACCATCCCGACGTCCAGCAGGTGTATTTCGGCAGCGGCAAGACGTTCGAGAAGTCCGCCGCGGAAAAGGGACCGTCATGAGCGCCGCCGGGAGGTCGCCCCTCCTGGCGCGTCGCCCCGCCCAGGCGCTCGCCCCTCCCTCGGAGGGGCGCGCGAGCGGCGAGCCTGGGGGAGGATCGTCGATGAGCGCCGCCGGGCCGTCCCAAGGCGCTCGCCCCCTCCCTCGTGAGGGGGCGAGCGAAGCCGCGCGAGCGGTTCCGGCGGGCACCGGCCACGCCGAGGTGCTGCTCGACGTCCACGCGCTGTCCGCCTGGTACGGCGCGGCGCAGATCCTGTTCGACGTCGATCTCGCCGTGCGGCGCGGCGAGGTCGTGGCGCTGATGGGTCGCAACGGCGCGGGCAAATCGACGACGCTCAAGGCGATCATGGGGATGGTCGACCGGCGCCGCGGGACGCTCGCCTTCATGGGCAGCGACATCTCGACTGCCGAGCCGCACCAGGTCGCACAGGCGGGGCTCGGCTTCGTTCCCGAGGACCGCCGCATCTTCACCGACCTCACGGTGGCCGAGAACCTCGAGGTGGGGCGCCAGCCGCCGCGCCGCTGGTCGGACGGCAGCGAGGCGTCGACCTGGACGCCCGAGCGGCTCTACCGGCTGTTCCCGAACCTGGGCGGGATGCCCGATCGCCCCGGCGGGCGGATGAGCGGCGGCGAGCAGCAGATGCTCACGGTCGCCCGCACGCTGATGGGAAACCCGTATCTGGTGCTGCTCGACGAGCCCTCGGAGGGCGTGGCGCCGGTCATCGTCGAGCAGATGGCGCACATGATCCTCGAGCTCAAGGGTCAGGGCGTCTCGATCCTGCTCTCCGAGCAGAACATGCATTTCGCCGAACTGGTGTCCGATCGCGCCTACGTGCTCGAGAAGGGGCAGATCCGGTACACCGGGACGATGGCCGACCTCGCCGCCGACGACGAGGTGCGGCGCGCCTACCTGAGCCTGTGACCGCTGGGCGGGCCCGGGTGCGCGCGCAGGAACGCGCACGAGTGCCGCCGGTACGGTTGCCTGCCGTTTCACCGACCCGGTCGACCAGCTGCTGCGCCGTGCCTGCCGGCGGCATGTCGCGCTCGTCCCCCCTGGGCAGGGGAACGGTAGGCACGTCGTCGGCCCCGCCCGGAAGCCCATCGGAAAGCGGCCTCCGCCCGCCGCGCGCACCCGTGCGGGCCTCCCGTTCGGGCTCGCCACCTTAAACAGTTGATCAACAAAGGAATATCGGCTAATATTGAAAGTCTTTTGCATGAATTCCGGGCGCGCGACGCGCGCGACGGTGGACGGGCGGCGAGTGCCGCTCGAACCCGCCGCCGACGCCGCGATCCCGGATACGACCGACCTGACGATCGACGCGGCGGTCGCCTTCGTGCTCGAGCGGTATCGGCGGACGGCCCCAAGGGCCGGATCGACGACGCCGCGACAGGCAGGAGGGCCGTCGCGCTTCTTTTGCAAAGGGTCGTTCCGCGCGCGCTAACAGCCGGTGCGCGCGGGACGCGACCACCAACCAGCCCGCCGCCGGGCGAGATACAGGGTTCTCGCGCGGGGCGGTAGCAACCAAAGGGCCAACCCATGGCGACTGCCACCCAGATGTCCGGAACCACCCCTCCCGTCGAGAACTTCGCCGCGCTGTTCGAGGAATCGCTCGCGCGCCAGGAGATGAGGCAGGGCGAGCTCATCACCGCCGAAGTCACTCGCGTCGACTACAACGTCGTCGTCGTGAACGCGGGGCTCAAGTCCGAGTCGTTCATCCCGATCGAGGAGTTCAAGAACGACAACGGCGAGATCGAGGTCAAGGCCGGCGACTTCGTCACCGTCGCGATCGAGTCGATCGAGGACGGCTACGGCACCACGCGCCTGTCGCGCGACAAGGCCAAGCGCCTCAAGGCCTGGCACGACCTCGAGCATTCGATGGAGCAGGGCTCCGTCGTGCAGGGGCTCGTCACCAGCAAGGTCAAGGGCGGCCTCACCGTGATGATCAACGGGATCCGCGCGTTCCTGCCCGGCTCGCTCGTCGACATCCGCCCGATCAAGGACACCTCGCCGTTCGAGAACAAGGTCCTCGACTTCAAGGTCATCAAGCTCGACCGCAAGCGCAACAACGTCGTCGTGTCGCGCCGCGCCGTGCTCGAGGAGAGCCAGGGCGAGGTGCGCGAGAAGCTGCTGTCGACGCTGTCGGAAGGCGCGGTCGTCAAGGGCATCGTCAAGAACATCACCGACTACGGCGCGTTCGTCGACCTGGGCGGGATCGATGGCCTGCTGCACATCACCGACCTCGCGTGGCGCCGCGTCAAGCACCCGTCGGAAGTGCTGGCCGTCGGCGACGAGGTGACCGCGAAGGTCCTCAAGTTCGACCAGGAGAAGAACCGCGTCTCGCTGGGCCTGAAGCAGCTGGGCGAGGACCCGTGGGTCGGACTGTCCCGCCGCTACCCGCCGGGCACGCGGCTGTTCGGCAAGGTCACGAACATCACCGACTACGGCGCGTTCGTCGAGATCGAGTCCGGCATCGAGGGGCTGGTGCACGTCTCCGAGATGGACTGGACCAACAAGAACATCCATCCGACCAAGGTCGTGCAGCTGGGCGACGAGGTCGAGGTGATGATCCTCGAGATCGACGAGGACCGCCGCCGCATCTCGCTCGGCATGAAGCAGTGCATGCCGAACCCGTGGGACGAGTTCTCGGTGAACCACAAGAAGGGCGATCGCGTTCACGGCACGATCAAGTCGATCACCGACTTCGGCGTGTTCGTCGGCCTCCCGGGCGGCATCGACGGGCTGGTCCACCTGTCCGACCTGTCGTGGACCGCGGCGGGCGAGCAGGCGGTGCGCGACTACAAGAAGGGCCAGGACGTGGACGCCGTGGTGCTGGCGATCGACGTCGAGCGCGAGCGCATCTCGCTCGGCATCAAGCAGCTCGAGGGCGACCCGTTCTCCAACTTCGTCGCGCTGAACGACAAGGGCGCGATCGTCAGCGGCACGGTCAAGAGCATGGATGCCAAGGGCGCCGTCATCGCGCTCGGCGGCGGCGAGGTCGAGGGCTACCTGCGCGCGTCGGAAGTCGCGCGCGACCGCGTCGAGGACATCCGCCAGCACCTGCGCGAGGGCGAGAAGGTCACGACGATGATCATCAACGTCGATCGCAAGAACCGCGGCATCAACCTGTCGATCAAGCAGAAGGACCAGGCCGACGAGAGCGAAGCCATGAACCGCATGACCCAGGAGAACACGGGCGCCAACACGGGCACGACGAACCTGGGCGCACTGCTCAAGGCGAAGCTCAACGACAACAAGTCCAACGGCTGACGAGGGACCGTGCCGATGACCAAATCGGAGCTGATCGACCGCCTGGCGGCTCAGTTTCCGCAACTGGTCGCCAAGGACGCCGAGCTCGCGGTCAAGATGATCCTCGACGCGATGGCCGAGAGCCTCGCGAAAGGGGAGCGCATCGAGATCCGCGGGTTCGGCAGCTTCGGCCTGAACCATCGGCCGCCGCGCACGGGCCGCAATCCGAAGTCCGGCGAGAAGGTGCACGTGCCCGAGAAGCGGGTGCCGCACTTCAAGGCCGGCAAGGAGCTGCGCGAGCGCGTCGACTTCAAGAAGGCGTCGTGAAGGGGACATCCCCCCGAAGCGACCTGCGGTCGCCTCCCCCCGGGGGGGCGCGCGCCCTTGGATCGGTCCGGCGGGCGCGCATGTCCTCCCCCCCCCCCCACCCCACCCGTCCGGCCCGTCGGCGTTGTCGCCGATGATGAGCGTCGTGCGCTGGCTCGTCGGGGCTGCGCTGTTCCTCGCGCTGCTCTTCCTGTCCCTCGACAATGCCGAGGTCGTCACGCTCAGGTTCTTCCGCGTCGCGACCTGGCAGGCGCCGCTCGTGTTCGTCGTGTTCGTCACGTTCGTCGCGGGCGTGGCGATCGGACTCGCCGCCGGCGCCCTGCGCAATACCCGTCTCAAGCGGCAGCTGAAGCGCATGCGGCGCGAGGCCGCGCGCGAGGCGCTGCCCGCCCCGGCGCCCCACGGGGCCACGCCGGCGAAGGCGGCGCCGTCCCCCGACGGGCAACCGCCCTTCGGCATCGGCTAGCGTGCCGAGCCTGCCCCGCACCCGGTTTCGTCCGTGCCGGTGCCGTCGCAACGGCTGAGCCGGCGCCATGGACTTCGACCTCTGGTGGCTGCTGCCGATCCCCGCCGTGTTCTTCGGCCTGGGCTGGATCGCCGCACGCATCGACATCAAGCACCTGCTGACCGAGTCGAGGGCGCTCCCGCTCTCGTACTTCCGCGGCCTCAACTTCCTCCTGAACGAGCAGCCCGACAAGGCGATCGAGTCGTTCATCGAGGTCGTCAAGGTCGACCCCCAGACGGTCGACCTGCACTTCGCGCTGGGCAACCTGTTCCGCCGCCAGGGCGAGATCGAACGCGCGATCCGGATGCACCAGAACCTGCTCGACCGGACCGACCTCCCCGCCGAGCGGCGCACGATGGCGAGCTACGAGCTCGCGCAGGACTTCATGCGCGCCGGGATGCTCGACCGCGCCGAGCAGCTCCTCGCCGGCCTCGAGGGCACCGCGTACGAGACGCAGTCGCTCGCGCACCTGATCGCGATCTACGAGCAGGAGAAGGACTGGGCGAAGGCGATCTCGGTGACCGAGCGCGTCGCCGAGCTCAACCGGACGCCGGCCAACAAGGAGATCGCCCAGTACCACTGCGAGATCGCGCAGGCCGCGCTCGTGAAGTCCGACCTCGTCGCCGCCCGGGCCGGCATCGAGCGCGCGCTCGCCGTGCACCGCGGCTGCGCACGCGCGAACCTCGTCGCCGGCGACCTCGCGATGCAGGAAGGCGATCCGGCGGGGGCGCTCGAAGCGTGGCAGCGCATCGAGACCCAGAACCCGGCGTTCCTCGCGCTGGTCGCCGACCGCGTCGCCGACGCGTGCCGCAAGCTGGGCGAGCGTCCGCAGGCGATCCGACTGCTTCGCGCGTGGCAGGGGCAGGTGCCGTCCCTCGACATCCTCAACGCGCTGTTCTCGCTCGTGCTCGAAGTCGAGGGCGCCGACGCGGCGGCGGTCCTGATCAAGGACGAGCTCGCGCGCAACCCGACGCTGCTCGGGCTCGACCGCCTGCTCGAGGCGCAGATCCAGGCGGCGCCGCCGGAGCGGCGGCACGACCTCGAGCTCGTGCGCGGCCTCGTGAGCCAGCACATCAAGCGCCTGGGCATGTACCGCTGCGAGCATTGCGGCTTCCGCGCCCGCCAGTACTACTGGCGCTGCCCGGGTTGCCAGAAGTGGGAGTCGTACTCGCCGCGGCGGACCGAGACGCCGGAGGGCTTCGCGTGATCCGGCCCGACATCCGACGCGGGGCGTCCACGCTCCGGATCGCGCGGCGATGAGCACCGCCCCCCGCGTCATCGTCGCCCTCGATTTCCCCGACGCGATCTCCGCGTTCGGGCTCGCGTCGCGCCTGGACCCGGCGAAGTGCGCGCTGAAGGTCGGCAAGGAGCTCTTCACGGCGGCCGACGCGGGACTCGTGCGCGAACTCGTCGGCCGCGGCTTCCGCGTGTTCCTCGACCTCAAGTTCCACGACATCCCGAACACCGCGGCGCAGGCCTGCGCGGCGGCGACGAGGCTCGGCGTCTGGATGCTCAACGTGCACGCGTCGGGCGGCTCCGCGATGATGGCGGCCGCACGCGACGCGGTGGCGCGTGCCGCGGCGGAGACCGGAGCGCCGAAGCCGCTCCTGATCGCGGTGACCGTCCTCACGAGCCTCGCGGCGCGCGACCTCGCCGAGATCGGGATCCGCGCGACGCCGGAGGAGCAGGTGCTGCGCCTCGCACGCCTCGCGCAGGCGCAGGGCCTCGACGGTGTCGTCTGCTCGGCGCAGGAAGCCGCGGCGCTCAAGCGCGCGCTCGGACCCGCGTTCAAGCTCGTCACCCCGGGCATCCGGCCCGCCGGCGCGGACACCCAGGACCAGGCGCGCGTGATGACCCCGGCGCAGGCGATCGCCGCGGGCGCCGACTATCTCGTCATCGGGCGGCCGATCACCGCGGCCCCCGATCCGCTGGCCGCGCTCGACGCCATCAACGCGTCGATCGCCTCCGGAGCGCATCCTTGAAGATCACGATGATCGGGACGGGCTACGTCGGCCTCGTCACCGGAACCTGCCTCGCCGAAGTCGGCAACGACGTCCTGTGCCTCGACGTCGACGCCCGCAAGATCGCGATCCTGAACGGGGGCGGCGTCCCGATCCACGAGCCGGGGCTCGAGGCGATGATCCGCCGCAACGTCGAGGCGGGCCGCCTGCGCTTCACGACCGACGTCGACCTCGCGGTCCGCCACGGCACGCTCCAGTTCATCGCGGTCGGCACGCCGCCCGACGAGGACGGCTCCGCGGACATGCAGTACGTGATCGAGGCGGCGCGCAACGTCGGCCGACGCATGACTGACTGGAAGATCGTCGTCGACAAGTCGACGGTGCCGGTCGGGACCGCCGACCGCGTGAGGGACGCGATCCGCGAGGAGCTCGCGCGCCGCGGTGTCGACGTTCCCTTCGCCGTCGTCTCGAACCCCGAGTTCCTGAAAGAGGGCGCGGCGGTCGAGGATTTCATGAAGCCCGACCGCGTCGTGATCGGCGCCGACGACGAGCGCGCCGTGCAGGCGCTGCGCGCGGTCTATGCGCCGTTCCAGCGCAGCCACGACCGCGTCATCGTGATGGACGTGCGCTCGGCCGAGCTCACCAAGTACGCCGCGAACGCGATGCTCGCGACGCGGATCTCGTTCATGAACGAGCTCGCGAACCTGGCCGACCGGCTCGGCGCCGACATCGAGGCGGTGCGCAGAGGCATCGGATCGGATCCGCGCATCGGCTGGCATTTCCTCTATCCGGGCGTGGGCTACGGCGGCAGCTGCTTCCCGAAGGACGTGAAGGCGCTCCAGCACACCGCGACGATGCACGGCCATCCGCTGAAGCTGCTCGGCGCCGTCGACGCGGTGAACGAGGCGCAGAAGCGCGTGCTCGTCGACAAGATCGTCGCGCGCCTGGGCGCCGATCTCTCCGGACGGACGTTCGCGCTCTGGGGGCTCGCGTTCAAGCCGAACACCGACGACATGCGCGAGGCGCCCTCGCTCGTGATCGTCGAGGCGCTGACCTCGCGCGGCGCGGACGTCGTCGCCTACGACCCGGTGGCGATGCCCGAGGCGAAGCGCGCGTTCGGCGACCGGCCGGGGCTCTCGTACGCGTCCGGCCCGATGGCCGCGGCCAGGGGCGCGGACGCCCTCGTCGTCGTGACCGAGTGGACGGAATTCCGCAGCCCCGACTTCGACGAGTTGAAGCGGGTGCTGAAGCTGCCGCTCGTCTTCGACGGGCGCAACCTCTACGAGCCCGCGCTCGTCCGCGCCGCCGGTCTCGAGCACTTCTCGATCGGCCGGCACTGAGCGCTGACGAGGGGACGAGCGACGCCCCTCGACTTCCTCGGGCCCGGGCGATCGGCCGTCGGGCGAATGAAGCCGGATCGTTCCCGCGACTATAATCGCGGCCACGCCACGCCGCGCTCGTGCCGGGCCGGCGAGCGCCCCGGACACGACCGATCCCGATGAGCCCTGCGACACCGACGCCCGCCGTTCGCTTCTCCTCGTGGCAGGAGCGCGTCCGCGCCGGCCGCGTGCTGGTCGTGGGCGACGTGATGCTCGACCGCTACTGGTTCGGCGACGTCGAGCGCATCTCGCCCGAGGCGCCGGTGCCGGTCGTCCGGATCGCTCGCACCGAGGAGCGTCCCGGCGGCGCGGCGAACGTCGCGCGCAACGCCGCGGCGCTCGGCGCGCGGACCGCGCTGCTGTCGGTCGTCGGCGACGACGAGGCGGGCGCCGCGATCGAGCGGCTCGTGGCCGACGACGGCATCACGGCATCGCTCTACCACGACCCGTCGCTCCCGACGACCGTGAAGCTGCGGGTGATCGCCCGCCAGCAGCAGCTCCTGCGCATCGACTTCGAGACGCGGCCGTCGCAGGAGGTGCTGTCGGCGAAGCTGAAGGAGTTCGGCGAGCGCCTGCGCGGCACCGACGTCGTCGTGCTGTCGGACTACGGCAAGGGCGGGCTCGCGCACATCGCCACGATGATCGGCCAGGCGCGCGCGGCCGGCCGGCGCGTGCTGGTGGATCCCAAGGGCGACGACTGGGCCAGGTACCGCGGCGCGTCGCTCGTCACGCCCAACCGTTCCGAGTTCCGCGACGTCGCCGGCCGCTGGCGCGACGAGGCGGAGCTCACGGCGAAGGCCGAGGCCGTGCGCCGCGACCTCGACCTCGAGGCGCTGCTGGTCACGCGCTCGGAAGAGGGGATGAGCCTCTACACGGCGGACGGCCCGCTGAACATTCCCGCGCAGGCGCGCGAGGTCTACGACGTGTCCGGCGCGGGCGACACGGTGATCGCGACGATGGCCGCGCTGATCGCCGCGGGAGCGTCGCTCGCGGACGCGGTCTGCATCGCGAACGAGGCGGCGGGCGTCGTCGTCGGCAAGCTCGGCACCGCGGTCGTCCACCCGTCGGAACTCGCCTGATGCCGGAGCGGCGCCGGCCCGCGCCGGACGAAGCCTCCGCCCGTGCGCGTTCGGTCGCGCTCGTCGCGCGCCGCGAGGCGCTCGAGCGCTCGCTCGCCGGGCGATTCTGGCTGCGCTTCCACGCGAGCGTGATGATCGCGGGCACGTTCGCCACCGGCTTCCTCGCGAACGCCGCGATGCTGGCACTGTCGGTGCACGGCGTCTGGCTGCGCTGGCCGCTCGCGGTGCTGGCGGGCTACGGCGCGTTCTTCGTGCTGGTGCGACTCTGGCTCGCGTACGTCGGCATCAAGCCGCTGCTCGGGCGGGCGCGGAGCCTCGACGAGCGTGAACGCGACGGCGGATGGTCGGTCGACCTGCCGATCGGAAGTGGCGGCGGAAGCGGGGGCGGATCGTTCGGCGGTGGCGGCGGCGGGTCGGGCGGGGCGGGAGCGAGCGCGGCGTTCGACTCGCCGCGGGGCGCGCCGGCGTTGGCATCCTTCGGCTCGTCGGGCGGCCCGGGGCCGGCGCGTCGACTGGACGCGCGTCCGGCGGGCGGATGGCTCGGCTCCGGCGGCGGCAAGGGAGACGGCCTTTTCTCGGGTCCTGGGCGACGGCGACGGGTTTCTCGTGGTCGTCCTCGGGCTGATCGTGCTGGCGATCGTCGCGGCACTCGTCGGCGGCGCGGTGCACCTGGTCTGGATCGCGCCTGACCTGCTCTCCGACGCCGCGTTCGGCGCGATGCTGTCGGCGGGCGTCGTCCCGGGATTGCATCGCGCGAACGAGCCCGACTGGAACGGCCACGTCTTCCGCGCGACGCTACCCGTGATCGCGGGTGTGATGGCGGTCGTACTGCTCGCCGCCTGGGCCCTCACGCACTACTTTCCCGGAGCGCAGACGCTGGGCGAAGCGTTCCGCTCGCTCTGACCCGACGCGATGGCCAAGGCCAGGACCGTTCACGCCTGCACCGAGTGCGGCGGCGCCTCGCCCAAGTGGCAGGGCCAGTGCCCGCACTGCGGTGCATGGAACACGCTCGTCGAGAGCGTCGCCACGCCCGCGCCGACGCGGTTCCAGTCGGTGGCCGGCGGGCGCTCGCCGGTGCGGCCGCTCTCGTCGGTCGTCGCGCGCGAGAGCCCGCGTGTCCCGTCTGGCCTCGACGAGTTCGACCGGGTGCTCGGCGGAGGACTCGTCCCGGGCGGCGTGATCCTGCTGGGGGGCGACCCGGGCATCGGCAAGTCGACGCTGCTGCTGCAGGCCGGGGCGGCGCTGGGCGCGGCCCACAAGGTGCTCTACGTCACCGGCGAGGAGTCGGTCGAGCAGATCGCGCTGCGCGCCGAGCGGCTCGGGCTCGTCAACGCGCCGATCGAGTTGCTGGCCGAAGTCCAGCTCGAGGCGATCATCGCGGCGATCGGCGAAGCCCAGCCGGAGATCGTCGTCGTCGATTCGATCCAGACCGTCTACACCGAAGCGCTGACGAGCGCCCCGGGCAGCGTCTCGCAGGTGCGCGAATGCGCGGCGCAGCTGACCCGGCTCGCGAAGCAGCGCGGCATCGTCGTCGTGTTCGTCGGCCACGTGACCAAGGAGGGCGCCATCGCCGGCCCCCGCGTGCTCGAGCACATCGTCGACACGGTCCTCTATTTCGAGGGCGACCCGCATTCGGCATTCCGGCTGGTCCGCGCCATCAAGAACCGGTTCGGCGCCGCCAACGAGCTCGGCGTGTTCGCCATGACCGAGCGCGGGCTGAAGGGGGTCAGCAATCCGTCGGCGCTGTTCCTGTCGCAGCACGAAGCGCCGGTGCCCGGGAGCTGCGTGCGTCGCCACGCTCGAAGGCTCGCGCCCGCTGCTGGTCGAGATCCAGGCGCTGGTCGATCCGGTGGCGGGCGCGAGCCCGCGGCGGCTCGCCGTCGGCCTCGATCCGCAGCGGCTGGCGCTGCTGCTCGCGGTCCTGCACAGGCATGGCGGAGTCGAGGTCGCCGGCTACGACGTCTTCGTTAACGCGGTCGGCGGCGTGCGTATCGACGAGCCGGCGGCCGATCTCGCCGTGATTCTTGCGATCGACTCGTCTTTCAAGAACAGGGCATTGCCGGCGAAGCTTCTAGTATTCGGTGAAGTCGGGCTGGCGGGTGAGATCCGCCCGGTACAACGCGGCCAGGAGCGCATTCGCGAGGCCGTGAAGCTCGGGTTCCGGACGGTGCTCTGCCCGGCCGCCAACCGGCCGAAACAGTCGATCGAGGGGGCCGAGATCGTGCCGGTCGAGCGGATCGACCAGGCGATCGCGTGGGTGAGGGTGGTTGACGCGCGCGGTCGATCGGCACGGTTCCCGGCCGCCGTGGGGCAGGGGCCAACGCAGCGACAGTCCCGGCGCCGGGGTTTCACGAGATGAGAAAACAAATGAATAATACGTTTCAACTATCTATTAATCATTGGAATAAGTTGAGCACAAAGATCGCCGCTCGACTGGACCCTGACTGGACCGGCTCGTATCCGCCGAAGCGCGGCAGCCGGCGCCGCCACCCCCCCCCGCGATGGCCCGCCGGAACTCGTCGACGACCTTCGCAGGCGCTACCTCGACCTGGTGCGCGACAGCCTGACCGGGATCCTCAACGAGGACCCCGCGCTCGAGGAGCGGGTCGGTGGGGGGCGGAACCCTTTCGATCGCGCGAAGCGGGAAGCGGGCAAAGACTGGCCCGCGAGCGCCCTGTCGATGATCGGCGCGAAGCGGATGCTCCAGTTGCAGCGGGCGGCCGAGTTCGTGATCGAGCGCGGCGTGCCCGGCGACTTCATCGAGACGGGCGTCTGGCGCGGCGGCGCCTGCATCCTGATGCGGGCGGTGCTCGCGGCCCGGGGCGTGACCGATCGCCGCGTGTGGGTGGCCGATTCGTTCCGGGGGCTGCCACCGCCGGATGCGGCGCGGTATCCGAAGGATGCGGGCAACATGCTTTGCGTTTTCGACCAGCTCGCGGTGTCGGCGGACGAGGTGCGCGCCGGTTTCGCGCGCTTCGGGCTGCTCGACGACCAGGTGCGCTTCCTGGAAGGCTGGTTCCGCGACACGCTCCCGTCCGCGCCGATCGACCGCCTGGCGGTCCTGCGCCTCGACGGCGACCTGTACGAATCGACGATGGATGCGCTCGTGGCGCTCTACGACAAGGTCTCGCCCGGCGGGATCGTGATCGTCGACGACTACGGGATCCTGGAAAGCTGCCGGGCCGCCGTCACGGATTTCCGGCGCGAGCGCGGCGTGACCGAGACGATCTACCGGATCGACGACAGCGGCGTCCACTGGCAGCGCAGCGCCGGCTGAAGGCGCGCGCGCCACGCGGGCCGAATGCCAGTCGATGATCGCCGCCCCGACGGCCGGCCCGATGGGCTGCCGGCGTTCCGCGGACATGCGCATTCGATGGAACCTGGCGGGCGTAAGATCACGGACGAGCCCTCGTCCGCGATGGAGGCCGCCCGATGAAGCCCTGGACGCTCGCATTGCTGTCTGCGTTGCTCGCGGCTTGCGCCAACGCCCCGGTGGCACTGAGGCAAGAACCGCGATTCGCCAATGACGCGCTGTTCGCGCCCCCGTCGGAGCGCGTGGACGCCGGGCAGGTGTTCGCGCTCTCCGACGAGATGCGGCGCTACGTCGCCGACCAGATCGCCGCGCGGGCGCGCGTCAAGGGCAGGCCGGTCGCGCTGATCGACGCGCTGTACGCGCAGAGCGAGCTCAAGCTCACGTACGACTCGTCGATGACGCGAAACGCGGCGGAGGCGTTCGCCTCCCGGTCGGGCAACTGCCTGTCGCTCGTCATCATGACCGCGGCGTTCGCCAAGGAGCTCGGCCTCGGCGTGCGCTACCAGAAGGTGATCGTCGACGACGCCGTCGGGCGCGACGGGGACATCTACATGGCGATCGGGCACGTCAACCTGACGCTCGCCGCGCACAAGACCGACGAGAGCATCGGCTTCCGGGTCGGCAAACGGCCGCCCGAGAGCGAGGCGATGACCGTCGACTTCCTGCCGCAGGACGACCTGCGCGGCATGCGCGCGCAGGGGATCTCCGAGGCGACCGTCGTCGCGATGTACATGAACAACCGCGCGGTCGAGGCGCTCGCGCGCTCGCGGGTCGACGACGCCTACTGGTGGGCGCGCGAGGCGATCGCGCAGGCTCCGGACTACCTGCCGGCGTACAACACGCTCGGCGTCGTCTACCAGCGTCACGGTAATCCGCGGGAGGCGGAGCCCGTGCTGCGCCACGTGCTCGCGCGCGAGCCGGCGAACGTGCAGGCGATGTCCAACCTGGTCGCGGTGCTTGCGGAGCTTGGCCGAGCCGAAGAATCCCGGCAACTCGCGGCTTCGCTGATGCGAATCGACCCTGAACCGCCGTTCAGCTGGTACCTCCGGGGCATGGCGGCGATGCGGGCCGGCGACCTCCGCACCGCGAAGGACGCGTTCGCGAAGGAAGTCGCGCGCGCACCGGATTATCACGAGTTCCACTTCTGGCTGGCGGTCGCGATGCTCGGCCTCGGCGAAGGCGACGGGGGGCGCACGCACCTTGCGCTCGCGATGGAGAACAGCACGACGCGCCGCGACCACGACCTCTACGCCGCGAAGCTCGCGCGGCTGAAGCAAGCGCACTAGCCTCACGCGACGCGCTTGCCGCGGCTGACGTCGGTCGTCCGCGAGCGTCCGTCGGTCCGTCGCCTGCCC
>JADIZG010000002.1 GCA_016704895.1 Betaproteobacteria bacterium | reverse complement strand
GGCGACCGTGGACGGCACGTCCATCGTCGCCTTGTCGCTCTCCAGCGTGACGAGCGAATCGTCGACCTTCACCTTGTCGCCGGCCTTGACCAGCACCTCGATCACCGGGACGTCCGTGAAGTCGCCGATGTCCGGAACCTTGACCTCGATCGTGCTCATCGTCGGGGCTCCGCGTCAGACGGTCCAGGGCGCCGGCTTGTCGGCGGCGAGGCCGTACTTCTTCATCGCCTCGGCGGCCTTGCTCGCGGGCGATCTTGCCGTCGTCGGCGAGCGCCTTGAGCGCGGCGAGCACGACCCAGTGGCGGTCGACCTCGAAGAAGTGGCGCAGCTTCTCGCGCGTGTCCGAGCGGCCGAAGCCGTCGGTGCCGAGCACCGTGTAGCGGCGCGGAACGAACGCGCGGATCTGCTCGGCGTACGCGCGGATGTAGTCCGTCGCGGCGATGACCGGGCCTTCGGTGGCGGCGAGGCACTGCTCGACGTGCGAGACGATCGACTTCTCGCCCGGGTGCAGCATGTTCCGGCGCGCCACCGCGTTGCCGTCGCGCGCGAGCTCGGTGAAGCTCGGGCAGCCCCACAGGTCGGCGTCCACGCCCCAGTCGGTCTTCAGCAGGTCGGCCGCGGCGATCACCTCGCGGAAGATCGTGCCGGAGCCCAGGAGCTGCACGCGCGGCCGCCCTTCCTGCCCTTCGCGCCTTCGCGGAACCGGTACATCCCCTTGATGATGTCGGGCGCCGCGCCGTCCGGCATCGCCGGGTGGGCGTAGTTCTCGTTCATCACGGTCAGGTAGTAGTAGCGGTCCTCCTGCTCCGCGACCATGCGCCTCAGCCCGTCCTGGACGATCACGGCGACCTCGTACCCGAACGTCGGGTCGTACGAGATGCAGTTCGGGATCGTCGCGGACAGGACGTGCGAGTGGCCGTCCTCGTGCTGCAGTCCCTCGCCGTTCAGCGTCGTGCGCCCCGCGGTGCCGCCCAGCAGGAAGCCGCGCGCGCGCATGTCTCCGGCGGCCCACGCGAGGTCGCCGATGCGCTGGAAGCCGAACATCGAGTAGAAGATGTAGAAGGGGATCATCGGCACGCCGTGCGTCGAGTAGCTCGTCGCCGCCGCGATCCAGTCGCACATGCCGCCCGCCTCGTTGATCCCTTCCTGCAGGATCTGCCCGTTCCGGGTCTCCTTGTAGAACATCAGCTGGTCGGCGTCCTGCGGCGTGTAGAGCTGGCCCTGCTGGTTCCAGATGCCGAGCTGCCGGAACATCCCTTCCATGCCGAAGGTGCGCGACTCGTCGGGGACGATCGGCACGACGTGCTTGCCGAGGTGCTTGTCGCGCACCAGCGTCTGCAGGACCTGCACGAACGCCATCGTCGTCGAGATCTCCCGATCCTCGGTGCTCTTGAGGAAGCGTTCGAACGCCGCCAGTTCGGGAACCGGGAGCGGTTCCGCCTCGCGCCGGCGCGTGGGCAGGTAGCCGCCGAGCTCCATGCGCCGCGCGCGCATATAGTCGAGCTCCTTCGACCCCTCGGCGAACTTGACGAACGGGACGTCGTCGAGCTGGTCGTCCGGGATCGGGATCTGGAAGCGGTCGCGGAAGGTGCGGATCGAGCCGCCCGTCATCTTCTTCTGCTGGTGCGTGATGTTCTGCGCCTCGCCGGACTCGCCCATCCCGTAGCCCTTGATCGTCTTCGCGAGGATCACCGTCGGCTGGCCCTTGTGGTTCACCGCCGCGTGGAACGCGGCGTAGACCTTGTGCGGGTCGTGGCCGCCGCGGTTGAGGTTCCAGATGTCGTCGTCCGACCAGTCGGCGACCAGCTCCTTGAGCTCGGGCGTGTTGAAGAAGTGCTCGCGCACGTACGCGCCGTCCTTGGACTTGAACGTCTGGTACTCGCCGTCGACGCACTCCATCATCCGGCGCATCAGGATGCCCTTCTTGTCGCGCGCCAGCAGCGTGTCCCAGTGCGTCCCCCAGATCAGCTTGATGACGTTCCATCCCGCGCCGCGGAAGTCGCTCTCGAGCTCCTGGATGATCTTGCCGTTCCCGCGCACCGGCCCGTCGAGGCGCTGCAGGTTGCAGTTGATGACGAAGATCAGGTTGTCGAGGTTCTCGCGCGACGCCATGCCGAGCGCGCCGAGCGACTCGGGCTCGTCCATCTCGCCGTCGCCGCAGAAGCACCAGACCTTGCGCCCGTCGGAGTCGAGGAAGCCGCGGTTGTCCAGGTACTTCATGAACCGCGCCTGGTAGATCGCCATCAGGGGGCCGAGCCCCATCGACACGGTCGGGAACTGCCAGAAGTCCGGCATCAGCCACGGGTGCGGGTAGCTCGAGATCCCCTTGCCGTCGACCTCCTGCCGGAAGTTGTCCATCTGCTCGTCGGTGAGCCGCCCCAGCATGTAGGCGCGCGCGTAGACGCCGGGCGCCGAGTGGCCCTGCACGAACACGAGGTCGCCGCCGTGCTTGTCGGACGGCGCGTGCCAGAAGTGGTTGAAGCCCACGTCGTAGAGCGTCGCCGCGGACGCGAAGCTCGCGATGTGCCCGCCGACGTTCGTGTCCTTGTTCGCGCGCAGGACCATCGCCATCGCGTTCCAGCGCGCGTACGAGCGGATCGTGTGCTCGATCGCCTGGTCTCCCGGGATGCGGACCTGGTGCTCGACCGGGATCGTGTTGATGTAGGCGGTGTTCGCCGAGAACGGCAGGTAGGCGCCGTTGCGGCGCGCGCGCGCGATCAGCCCCTCGATCAGGAAATGCGCACGGTCGGGACCCTCGTTCTCGATGACGCCGGACAACGCGTCGAGCCACTCGCGGGTTTCCTGGGGATCGGGATCGTTCGGGATCGTCGCGTCCATGGTCGTCGAGGCTCCGGCTAGGGCGAGGGGTGGCGTCGGGAGTTGCTGCGGAAGGAATCCCGATTGTAGGGAGGACATCGCGGGCTGTATTGCTGCGCCGCGGCGCGTCCCGGCGGTGCGACACGGGCGGCGTCCTCCCGGCGCCGTGCGATCGGGACGTTACCACGTGATGGAAATGATTTCCAAAAACAGCGTTTGAATCCCGTGGGAAGTGGCCGGACAGGGGCGGGCGGTCCGGAAGCGGCGATGCGCATCGACCCGCGCGCAGAGGGGTCGGGCGACAGGCGGAGCACGCGGGGACCGGTCGCCGATCGGCCTGCGCGCGCGCAGCGCGCCCGGATCGCTAGCCGCGGGGGCGCGACCTTCCGTGATGTCAGCGCTCACTGTCGTGATCCTGCCTTGCTCGTCAATGCTTTGCGCGGAATGATCGCGAACGCGATGGCCGCCGCCGCCGACAGCACCGCCAAGGCGACGAAGCCCGATCGGGTACTGCCGGTCAGTGCGGCAAGCGCACCGAACAACGGAGGTCCGGCGACGACGCCGCTGAACGTGACCACGCCGGTCGCGCCGGTGACCGCGCCGGCCTCCCCCTCGGGCGAATGCCGCGCGACCTCGGCCAGCTGGACCCCGTTCCAGCCGATCGCCGTCGCGCCGAACAGCGCGACGACCGGATAGATCGCGATCGCCGGCCATGCCGGCGTCGCCAGCGCCGTGAGCACGGCGCAGGCCGCCGAGACCAGCCCGATCGTTCCCAGGACTGCGTAGGGCGCCCGGGTACGATCGGCGACGATGCCCCAAACGATGCGGCCCGCGACGCCGCCGGCCGTGGCGACCGAGAGCGCGAGCCCGGCGGCGATCAGCGACCACCCGAGCGTGCCCGTCAGGTGCACGACGAGGAAGCTCGTCAGCGACACCTGCGTCGCCGCGTAGGCCCACGAGATCCAGGCGAGCGGCGCGAGGCGGGGATCGCGCATCACGCGCCTGACCCGCGAGAGCGCGTGCCCCAGCGCGACCGGCGCGTCCGCGCGCCTGCCGGTGTCGAGCGCCGAGCGGATCGGCTGCGCCGCGGCGATCACCGCGATGCCCAGCACGGCGACCGCGACGAACGCGACGCGCCATCCTGCGGCGAGCGCGAACGCCGGCAGCGCGGCCCCGGCGAGCGCGGCGCCGGCGGGCACGCCCGTCTGCTTGATCGAGAAGACGAGGTTCATGCGCGACGCGGGGGTCGTGCGGGCGAGCACGTGCGACGACGCGGGTGTGATCGGACCGTAGCCCAGGCCGAGCGTGACGGCGGCGAGCACGATCAGCGGCAACGCCCCGGTGCCGGACAGGGCCACGCCGGCGATGCCGACCGCGCACAGGGCGACGCAGGTCTGCGAGACGCGGATCGCCCCCAGGCGCGCGATCCACGCGCCCGAGACGAAGCTCGCCATCATCGCGCCCAGGTAGACCAGCCCGACGAAACCACCGACCCAGCGCGCGGGCACGCCGAGGTCGGCCGCGATCTCGGGGGCGAGCACGGCCACCGCGGTGCCCGCGAGCGACGTGTACACCTGGATCGCGAGCGTGGAGGCGAGGGCGACAGCCGCGAGCCGGGCGCCATTCATCGCGCCACCGTGCCCGGCCTGGCCGGCGCGGGGGCGACGCGCCGGCGCATCCTGCCCGCCGCGAGGGAATGCGGCGGCCGGTCGTCCCCTTGCGGCTCGCTCGCGATCACCGGGCGCGCGGCCGGGCGAGCACGACCTCCGCCTCGGTCACCACCGTGTCCATCGTGATGTCGTGCGGGGCCGAGGGAACCGCGTCGACGATCTGCGCCGAGAACGCTCCGGCGACGCGCGCGGCGCGCGCGGGCAGCACCGGGAGCAGCCGGTCGTAGTAGCCGCCGCCGTAGCCGAGCCGCCCGCCCATCCGGTCGAAGGCGATGCCCGGCACGAGCACCCAGTCGATCGACGCGGTCGCGACGCGCTCGCAGCGCGTGGCCGGCTCCGGCAGGCCGCGATAGCCGGCGACGATGTCCCGCACCGGGTCGACGATCCGCTTGAGCTCGAGCATGCGGGAGGACTCGTCGACGCGCGGGAGCGCGACGACCTTGCCCGCGGCGAGCGCGCGGGCGACGAGCGGCGAGGCGTCCCACTCGCTGCGGAAGGGTGCCGTCAGCAGCACCGTTCCCGCGTCGACGAACGTCGGCAGCGCCGCGATGCGCTCGACGAGCCTGACCGACGCCTGCGCGCGCCAAGCGGGATCGAGCGCGTCGCGCGCCGCCGCGACGAGCGTCCGCATCGCCTGCTTGGCCTCGCGCAGGGGGGCGCCGACGGGGGGCTCGGTGCGATCGTTCGGCATGGTCCGATTCTAGGGCCAGTCGGCATGGCGGGAATGCCTGCCTGCGCCGTCAGCGCATCGCCCGGCCCGTCCGCCCTATAATCCGTCGCCTCGACGCCGCGATCCCTGGCGCCTCCTTACTCCCCTCCGATGAAAAATGCCCACCAGGTCCACCGCGGGCGTCGCGACGCGCTGATCGCCGCGATGCGCAGGCATTCGGGCGGCGGTCTCGCGCTGATGCCCACGTCCGCCGAGGTCGTGCGCAACCGCGACTCGACCTATCCCTACCGGCACGACAGCTACTTCTACTACCTCACCGGCTTCCCCGAGCCGGAGGCCGTGGTGGCGCTCGTCGCCGACGACAAGGGCGACCGGCACGTGCTGTTCTGCCGCGAGAAGCATCCCGAGCGCGAGACCTGGGACGGCTTCCGCTACGGTCCCGACGCGGCGAAGGACATCTTCGGCTTCGACGAGGCGCATCCGATCGGCGAGCTCGACCGCATGCTTCCCGACTTCGCGTCCGACCGGCCCGCGCTCTACACGCCGGTCGGCATGCATGCCGACTGGGATCGTCGCGTCGCCGCGACGCTGAACGAGGTGCGGGCGCGCGTGCGCACCGGCGTGACCGCGCCCGACGAGATCGTCGACGTGCGCGGCACGCTGGACCGGATGCGTCTCGTGAAGGACGCGCACGAGCTCGCGCTGATGCGCCGCGCGGGCGCGATCTCGTCGGAAGCGCACCGCCGGGCGATGGCGCGCGCGCGTCCCGGCTGGCACGAGTACGAGGTCGAGGCCGAGCTCGCGCACGAGTTCCTGAAGAACGGCGCGCAGTCGGTCGCGTATCCGTCGATCGTCGCGAGCGGGCCGAACGCGTGCGTGCTCCATTACCGCGACAACGACCGCCTGATGGCCGATGGCGACCTGCTGCTGATCGACGCGGGCTGCGAGTACCGCGGCTACGCGTCCGACATCACGCGGACGTTCCCGGTCAACGGCCGGTTCACCGGGCCGCAGAAGGACGTCTACGAGCTCGTGCTCGCCGCGCAGGTCGCCTGCCTCGACGCGGTGCGCCCGGGCGTCCCGTTCCACGACTACCACGAGGTCGCCGAGCGCGTGCTGGCGCAGGGGCTGATCGACCTCAAGCTGATCGAGGGCCCCCTCGACGCCGCGCTCGAGAGCGGAAGCTACAAGCGGTTCTACATGCACCGCGCGGGCCACTGGCTCGGCATGGACGTGCACGACGCGGGCCTCTACCAGGAGAAGGGCGAGTCGGTGAAGCTCGAGCCGGGCATGGTGCTCACCGTCGAGCCGGGGCTCTACATCCGCGCGGGCGACGGCGTGCCCGCGCACTTCGCCGACATCGGCGTGCGCATCGAGGACGACGTGGTCGTGACGGCGGACGGCATCGAGAACCTGACCGGCGGGACGCCGAAGACCGTGGCGGAGGTCGAGGCGGCATGCGGGGACAGGTGACAGGAGTCAGGCAGGGCGGTGGCGGTGGCCGGCGGCGGTGGCGCGAGCGACGCGCGCGGCACCGGGCGGTCGGCAGGACGCCCGGCGCGCCCACCGCTGGCCGCCGCGCCACTGCCACCTGCCAACTGACTCTGCTCCTGATGCCTGACGTCGCGATCGTCGGTGCCGGACCCGTGGGCTCGGCGCTCGCCCTCGCGCTCGCGGGCGCCGGGATCGACGTCGTCGCGCTCGACGCGCGCGCGCGCGGCGCGACGCTGCGCGGCGACCGCTCGCTCGCGCTGTCGCACGGCGCGCGGCTGATCTTCGAGCGGCTGTCGGTCTGGGCGCCTCTCGCGGCCACGCCCGGCGCCGTGACGCCCATCGTTCGCGTCGACGTGTCGCAGGCCGGCGGCTTCGGCACGGCGATGCTCGATGCGGGCGACGTCGGGCTGCCGGCATTGGGCTACGTCGTGTCCTACCTCGCGCTCCAGGCCGCGCTCGACGCTGCGCTCGAGCGCGCGGGCGTCGACGTGCGCTACGGCGTGTCCGTCGAGCGCGTCGACGCGGACCCCGGGCGTGCGCTGGTGCGGCAGGCGGGCGACGCGACCGCGATCGAGGCGCGCCTCGCCGTCGTCGCCGACGGCACCGGCGCGGGCCTGGCGGGCATCGAGCGCGCGCGCCACGACTACGGCCAGGTCGCGGTGATCGGCAAGGTCGCGACGGCGCGGCCGCACGGCGGCCTCGCCTACGAGCGCTTCACGCCGGACGGGCCGATCGCGCTCCTGCCCGAGGGCGAGCACTACGGCTTCGTGTGGACGCTCGAGCCCCGACGCGCGCAGGAGGTGCTGGCGCTGCCGGACGACGCCTTCGTCGCGTGCTTCGCCTCGCATTTCGGTCGCCGGCGATCGGATTTCCTGCGGGCGTGGGGGCGGAAGTCGTTTCCGCTGGTGATGGAGTTCGCCCGGCCGCCGGTCGCCGCGCGCATCGTCGCGATCGGCAACGCCTCGCAGACGCTGCACCCGGTGGCGGGGCAGGGGTTCAACGTGGGCCTGCGCGACGCGTGGGAACTGAAGCGCGTGATCGCCGGGACGCCTCGCGAGGCGATCGGGGCACGCGCGATGCTCGACGACTACGTCGCCCGCCGGCGCAGCGACCGCTGGGCCGGCGTCGCGTTCACGCACGGGCTCGTGCACCTTTTCGGTACCGACCTGCCGTTCGTGCGCTGGCCGCGGGGCATCGGGCTCGCCATGCTCGATGCCGTGCCGCCGATCAAGCGGACCTTCACGCGCGCGATGCTGTTCGGCGCCTGACGCGTCCCGCGAACGTGCGTTCGCCGCGGTCTTGTCCATCCGCGAGGCGCCCGGCCGCGGCGCAAAGCCGGTATAATCCGCGTCCCCTCGCAATCCGCACTTCCCGCGAACGTCCGTGCGCATCGGTCCCTACGCGCTGCCGAACAACCTCGCCGTCGCTCCGATGGCGGGCGTCACCGACCGTCCGTTCCGCCAGCTCTGCAAGCGGCTGGGCGCCGGCTACGCGGTGTCGGAGATGGTCGCGTCCCATCCCGCGCTGCGAGGCACCGCCAAGTCGATGCGTCGCATCGACCACGACGGCGAGGTCGCGCCGATCGCGGTGCAGATCGCGGGCGCGGACCCGGCGACGATGGCCGACGCCGCGCGCTACAACGTCGATCGCGGCGCGCAGATCATCGACATCAACATGGGCTGCCCGGCGAAGAAGGTCTGCAACGTCGCGGCCGGATCGGCGCTGCTGTCCGACGAGACGCGCGTCGCGGCGATCCTCGACGCGGTCGTGCGCGCGGTCGACGCGCCCGTCACGCTCAAGATCCGGACCGGTCCCGCGCCTGCGCAGCGCAACGCCGTGCGCGTCGCGCGGATCGCCGAGGCGGCCGGCATCGCCGCGCTCTCCGTCCACGGACGCACGCGCGCCTGCGCGTTCACCGGCGCGGTCGAGTACGCGACGATCGCCCAGGTCAAGCGGGCGGTCGGCATTCCGGTGATCGCGAACGGCGACATCGACTCGCCCGATCGCGCGAAGGCCGTGCTCGACGCGACCGGCGCCGACGGGCTGATGATCGGGCGCGCCGCGCAGGGCCGCCCGTGGATCTTCCGCGAGATCGCGCATTACCTCGCGACCGGCGAGCGCCTGCCGCCGCCGGCGGTCGAGGAGGTGCGCGGGCTCATCGTCGCCCATCTTCACGATCACTACGCGTTCCACGGCGCCGAGACCGGCATGCGGACCGCGCGCAAGCACGTGGGCTGGTACGTCGAGGGGCTCGACGGGGGCGAGGCGTTCCGGCGGGCGTTCAACGCGTGCGAGTCGACCGCCGCGCAGCTCGCGGCGCTCCACGGCTTTTTCGACCGGCTCGCCGCGATCGGCGAGCGGATCATCGAGGCGAATGCGCCCGCCGAAGGCGCCGCCGACACCCGCGCGGAGCTCGCGCGCGCCCAACCGAGGCCGTGGGTCGGGGAGGCCCTTGCCGCGTGAACAGAAAAGTACGCCTGAACGGCAGCAACGAGATCGGCCGCAGCGTCGAGAAGTCGCTCGACGAGTATTTCCGCAAGCTCGACGGCGAGCCGGCGCACAACGTCTACGAGATGGTGATCGGCCACGTCGAGCGCGCGCTGCTCGCGTCGATCATGGAGCGCGCGTCGCAGAACCAGACGCACGCCGCCGACATGCTCGGGATGAACCGCAACACGCTGCGGGCCAAGCTCGCGAAGTACCGGCTCCTGTGATGGCCGCGCCCGTCACCCAGGCGCTGCTGTCGGTCTCGGACAAGACCGGGCTCGTCGAGTTCGCGCGCTCCCTCGCCTCGCGGGGGATCCGGCTCCTGT
The DNA here is from genome assembly GCA_016704895.1 of Betaproteobacteria bacterium. Taxonomy (GTDB): domain Bacteria; phylum Pseudomonadota; class Gammaproteobacteria; order Burkholderiales; family Casimicrobiaceae; genus VBCG01. The sequence continues at coordinate 148,025 of JADIZG010000002.1, read as the reverse complement.
CCACCGGCGGCACCGCCAGGGCGATCGCGGACGCCGGCCTGCCGGTGACCGACGTCGGCGCCTACACGGGCTTCCCCGAGATGCTCGACGGCCGCGTCAAGACGCTGCACCCGAAGGTGCACGGCGGCATCCTCGCGCGCCGCGACCTGCCCGCGCACGTCGACGCGATCGCCGCGCACGGCATCCCGCCGATCGAACTGGTCGTCGTCAACCTCTACCCGTTCCGCGAGACCGTCGCGAAGCCCGGTTGCACGCTCGAGGACGCGATCGAGAACATCGACATCGGCGGTCCGACGATGGTGCGCGCGGCGGCGAAGAACTGGCCGCACGTCGGCGTCGTCGTCGACCCGGCCGACTACGCGTCGATCGTCGCGGAGCTCGGGCGCGCCGGCAACGCGCTGTCGGACGCGACGCGGTTCGCACTCGCGCGGAAGGCGTTCGCGCACACGGCGGCCTACGACGGCGCGATCGCGAACTGGCTCACCGCGCGCTTGGCGGACGGCACGGCCGAGACCTTCCCGCAGTCGTTCCGCTACGCGGGCGAGCGGGCGCAGGCGCTGCGCTACGGCGAGAACCCGCACCAGTCCGCCGCGTTCTACCGCGACGAGGTCCCCGCGCCCGGGACGATCGCGACGTTCCGCCAGCTCCAGGGCAAGGAGCTCTCGTACAACAACATCGCCGACTCGGACGCCGCCTGGGAGTGCGTCAAGTCGTTCGACGGGGCCGCGTGCGTGATCGTCAAGCACGCGAACCCCTGCGGCGTCGCGATCGGGACCTCGACGCTCGACGCCTACCGGCGCGCGCTCTCGACCGATCCGGTGAGCGCGTTCGGCGGGATCATCGCGTTCAACCGCGCCGTCGACGCCGCGACGCTCGAGGCGGTCGCGGCGCAGTTCGTCGAGGTGCTGATCGCGCCCGGCTACACGGCGGACGCGCTCGCCGTCGTCGCCCAGAAGAAGAACGTGCGCGTGCTCGAGATCCCGCTGCCGCCCGCGGGCGCCGCGACGGGACAGCTCGACTTCAAGCGCGTCGGCGGCGGCCTGCTCGTGCAGACCGGCGACTCGCGCAACGTGGCGTCGTCGGAGCTGCGCGTCGTCACGAAGAGGGCGCCGACGCCCTCGCAGCTCGCCGACCTGATGTTCGCGTGGCGCGTCGCGAAGTTCGTCAAGTCGAACGCGATCGTCTACTGCGGCGGCGGCATGACGCTCGGGGTCGGCGCGGGCCAGATGAGCCGCGTCGACTCGACGAGGATCGCCGCGTCGAAGGCGGCGAACGCGAAGCTCGATCTCGCCGGCTCGGTCGTCGCGTCCGACGCGTTCTTCCCGTTCCGCGACGGCCTCGACGTCGTCGCCGACCAGGGCGCCGCGGCCGTCATCCAGCCCGGTGGCAGCGTGCGCGACGACGAGGTGATCGCCGCCGCGGACGAGCGCGACATCGCGATGGTGTTCACCGGCATCCGCCATTTCCGTCACTAGGCATCCGCGCAGGAGCGACACCATGCATCGCTGGCAAGCACTCATCCGGACGGTGGCCGCCGCAGCGCTCCTGTCGGTGTCGACCGCGGTCCTGGCGGCCGACGAGACGAAGGGCAAGGACGAGGTGAGGCGGGCGGACCCCGCGTGGCTGCCGACGATCGACTGCGGCGAGATGAGCGGATGGTTCAAGTCGCAGTGCACGAACCTGGGCGCGGCATGGACCCGGGGCCGGCCGCTCGTGATGCTCTCCGGCTACACGTGGCACGATCCGAGCACCTACGACGACGACAAGCTCGAGTCGTTCAACTCGGAGTCCTGGGGAGGTGGCTTCGGGTTCGGTCGCAGCGATGACAAGGGCGACCACTATTCGTGGTACACGATGGCGTTCAAGGACTCGCACTACGACTGGACGGTGATGGCCGGCTGGGCGTGGACGACCTACTGGCCTGAGCGATCCGACTTCGCGGTCGGTCTGGGCTACACGGCGTTCCTGATGTCGCGATCCGACATCCTCAACAACGTCCCGTTTCCCGCGATCCTGCCGATCGCGAGCCTGAAGCTCGGCCCGGCGGAGCTCATGGGCACGTTCATCCCGAAGCTCAATGGCGGTGTGAACCACGGCAACGTCGGCTACCTCTTCGGCCGCATCCAGTTCTGACGCTCCGCGCGTGAACGTACTCGTCATCGGCGGTGGTGGTCGCGAGCACGCGATCGCGTGGAAGCTCGCGTCGTCGCCGCGCGCGGCGCGCGTGTTCGTCGCGCCGGGCAACGCCGGCACCGCGCGCGAGCCGGGCGTCACGAACGTCGCGGTCACCTCGATTCCCGGGCTGGTCGCGTTCGCGCGCGAGAACGACGTCGGGCTCACGATCGTCGGCCCCGAAGCGCCGCTGGCCGCCGGCGTCGTCGACGCGTTCCGCGAGGCCGGCCTCGCGATCGTCGGCCCGACGCGCGCCGCCGCGCAGCTCGAGGCGTCGAAGGACTACGCGAAGGCGTTCATGGCGCGCCACGGCATCCCGACCGCCGCGTACCGGACGTTCACCGACGCCGGCGAGGCGAAGGCTTACGTCGCCGCGCGCGGCGCGCCGATCGTCGTCAAGGCGGACGGCCTCGCCGCGGGCAAGGGCGTCGTCGTCGCGACGACGGTCGCCGAGGCGACGGACGCGATCGACGCGATGCTCGTCGGCCATTCGATGGGCGAGGCGGGCGCACGCGTCGTCGTCGAGGACTTCCTCGCGGGCGAGGAGGCGAGCTTCATCGTGCTCGTCGACGGACGCAACGTGCTGCCGCTCGCCTCGTCGCAGGACCACAAGCGCCTCGCCGACGGCGACACCGGCCCCAACACGGGCGGCATGGGCGCCTACTCGCCCGCGCCCGTCGTCACGCCCGCGCTGCACGCGCGCATCATGCGCGAGGTGATCATGCCGACGGTGGAGGGCATGGCCGCCGACGGCATTCCCTACACGGGGTTCCTCTACGCGGGCGTGATGATCGACGCCGCGGGCACGCCGCGCGTGCTCGAGTTCAACTGCCGTCTCGGCGACCCCGAGACGCAGCCGATCGTGGTGCGTCTCAAGAGCGACCTCGTCGACCTCGCCGAGCACGCCGCGCGCGGCACGCTCGACCGCGCCGAGGCGGAGTGGGACAGGCGCGCGGCGCTCGGCGTCGTGCTCGCGGCCGCGGGCTATCCCGAGTCGCCGCGCCGCGGCGACCCGATCACGGGCCTCGATCGGATCGACGCGGCGCGCCATCCGGGCGTCGCGGTGTTCCACGCGGGCACTGCGCTGGAGGGCGGGCAGGTCGTCACGAGCGGCGGACGCGTGCTGTGCGTGACCGCCCTGGGCGATTCCGTGAAGCTGGCGCAGCGCGCCGCGTACGCCGCGATCGCCGAGATCCGGTTCGAGGGCATGCAGTTCCGCACCGACATCGGCCACCGCGCCGTCGCGCGCCGCTAGGCGGCGCCGAGCGGGGTCAGGCTCGATTCCCGCGGCTCGCGCCCCTCGTCGCAGACCCCTGCGCCCCCAACATCGAGCCTGACCCCTTTGACCAACCTCGTCGACGTCGCCGCCGTCCGCGATTACCTGACCGGATTGCAGGACCGGATCGTCGCGCGCCTCGAAGCGATCGACGGCGGATCGTTCCGGCGCGATGCATGGGACCGTCCGGAAGGCGGCGGGGGCGTCTCCCGCCTGATCGAGGAAGGCAACGTGCTCGAGCGCGGGGGCGTGAACTTCTCCGAGGTCCGCGGCACGGCGCTGCCGTCGTCCGCCACCGCGCATCGTCCCGACCTCGCGGGACGCGCGTGGCAGGCGATGGGCGTGTCGCTCGTCCTGCATCCGCGCAACCCGCACGCGCCGACCGCGCACATGAACGTGCGCATGTTCGTCGCGACGCGCGAGGGCGCCGATCCGGCGTGGTGGTTCGGCGGGGGCATGGACCTGACGCCGTACTACGGCTACGACGAGGACGCGGTCCACTTCCACCGCATCTGCCGCGACGCGGTCGCGCCGTTCGGCGCCGACCTGCATCCGCGCTGGAAGAAGGCGTGCGACGACTATTTCTACCTGAAGCACCGGCGCGAGCCGCGCGGCGTCGGCGGCGTGTTCTTCGACGATCTCTCCGAAGGCGGATTCGACCGGTCGTTCGCGATCGTGCGTTCCGTCGGAGACGCGTTCGTCCGCGCGTACGCGCCGATCCTCGAGCGGCGCAAGGACCTCGCGTACGGCGAGCGCGAGCGCGACTTCCAGGCCTACCGCCGCGGGCGCTACGTCGAGTTCAACCTCGTCTGGGACCGCGGGACGCTGTTCGGCCTGCAGAGCAACGGCCGCACCGAGGCGATCCTGATTTCGCTGCCGCCGGTCGTGAAATGGCGCTACGACTGGCGTCCCGCGCCGGGCACGCCGGAAGCGAGGCTCTACGATCGCTATCTCGTTCCGCGCGACTGGGCGGACGGGGCGGTGGACGCATGAGCACGCAACGGCGATCGACCGTGCCGCGGCGCGTCCGGGAGCTTCCCGCATGAGCGACACCCCCTCTCCCGACGACAGCCATCTGGTCGAGACGAAGCTCGACTCGGAGCGCGTCTTCGACGGCCGCCTGCTGCACGTGCGCCGCGATACGGTGCGCCTGCCTTCGGGCCGGACGGCGGGGCGCGAATACATCGTGCATCCCGGAGCGGTGCTGATCGCGCCGCGGCTGCCCGACGGTCGCTGGATCGTCGAGCGCCAGTTCCACTATCCGGTGGGACGGGTGTTCCTCGAGTTCCCCGCGGGCAAGCGCGATCCGGGCGAATCGGCGCTCGAGACGGGCAGGCGCGAGCTCGCCGAGGAGGCGGGCTACGACGCGTCGACCTGGTCGCGGCTCGGCGTCATCCACCCGTGCATCGGGTACTCGGACGAGGCGATCGAGCTGTGGCGCGCCGATGGACTCGTGCACGTCGGCAGCAGGCTCGACGACGACGAGCACCTCGACGTCCTCGCGATGAGCGGCGCGGAGCTCCTCGCGGCGCTCGACCGCGGCGAGATCACGGACGCGAAGACGGTCGCGGCGCTGCTCTTCCTCGAGCGCAACGGCGGGGTCGCGTGATTGCGCGCCGCCTCCGCGCCCATGGACGCGTGCAGGGCGTGGGGTTTCGCGATGCGCTGGTCGATGCCGCGATCCTCGCCGGCGCCGACGGCTGGGTGCGCAACCGCCGCGACGGGAGCGTCGAGGCGTGGGTTCAGGGCAGCGACGAGGCGGTCGCTCGCGCGGTGAGCTGGGCGCGGCGCGGGCCGCGGCTCGCGCGCGTGGATCGGCTGGACGTCGAGGAGGTCGAGGTCGACGCCGCGGTGCGCGGATTCGATCGAACCGCGACCGCGTGACGCCTCCGGACGGGAGCTTCGTTGGCCGACGCCCCGTGGCGCACGGCGCGGCCGGAGCTGTCCTCCGGTCGCCGCGATGCCGGATGCGTCAGCGCGTGCAGAGGTCGCGCCAGGCGACGAAGGTCGCGCAGGCGATCAGCGGCAGCGCGATCACCAGCCCGAGGCCCATCGTCAGGAGGCCGACCGCGAGGAGCGCGAACGCGATCGCGCCGTAGAGAAGGAACGCGCCCGGGTTGCGCGCGAACGCGGCGACCGAAACCGTGAACGAGCCGACGAACCCCGCGTCGTCGAACAGCGCCGCGAGCGGCACGAACGACATCGGCAGCGACACCACGATGCCGGCCGCGTAGATCGCCAGCACCGTCATCGAGTCGATGTCGGCGGGCGTCGCCGTCGGCCTCAGCAGGTTGACGCCGGCGAGCGCGTCGGCCGCGAACCACTCGGCGGCGAAGGTGAGTCCCGACGACACCACGATCGCGCCGATCGCCGCGGCGCTCGCGCGGAACGCGGAGAACACGTGCGCGAGGCGCGGTCGTGCGCCCGCCTCGGCCGCCGCGGCGCCGTAGAGCATCCCGCAAGCGATGAGCGGAACCACGATCTTCGCGGCCAGCGGTCCGACGTCCGGCACGAGCTCGAACGCGACCTGCGCGAGCACGGTCAGCACGGCGAGCATCGAGAGCGTCACTGGGCCGCGCTTCCACAGGCGCATCGCGTCGCCGTACCAGACGAGTGCGCGCGACGCCGGCACCGACGCGATCGCGTCCGCCTTTGGATCGGCCGGCCTCACGCGAAGCTTGGCGACCCCCGCCGCCCCGAGGTCGCAGGGCCCCCTGGGGGGAGGCTCGCGAAGCGAGCTTCGGGGGGACCACCCTAAGCGCCGACGCCGAGGTAGGCTGCACGGATCTTCGGGTCGTGCAGCAGCTCCTTCGCGTCGCCGGCGAGCGTGACCTCGCCGGACTCCATCACGTAGCCGCGGTGCGAGACCTCGAGCGCGAGCTTCGCGTTCTGCTCGATCAGCAGGATCGTCACGCCCTCGCCGCTCACCGCCAGGATGGTCTCGAACACCTTCTGCACCATCAGCGGCGCGAGGCCCATCGACGGCTCGTCGAGCAGCAGCAGGCGCGGGCGCGACATCATCGCGCGGCCGATCGCGAGCATCTGCTGCTCGCCGCCGGACAGCGTGCCGGCGGTCTGCCGGCGGCGCTCCTTCAGGCGCGGGAACAGCGCGAACACGCGCTCGATGTCGGCCCGGATGCCGTCGCGGTCCTTGCGCGTGTACGCGCCCATCGCGAGGTTCTCCTCGATCGTGAGCCCGCCGAACACGCCGCGCCCCTCGGGCACCATCGCGAGGCCGCGGCGGACGAGCTGGAAGGCTGGCGCGCCGGTCACGTCCTCGCCCTCGTAGCGGACCGTGCCGCCGGACACCGGCTGCAGTCCGGTGATGCCCTTCAGCGTCGTCGTCTTGCCCGCGCCGTTCGCGCCGATCAGGCAGACGAGCTCGCCCTTGCCCACGAAGAGATCGATGCCCCTGACGGCCTGGATGCCGCCGTAGGCGACCTCGAGGCGCTCGAGCGCGAGGAGCGGCGTCGCGGCGTCGCCGGCCATGTCGTCACGCTCCCTTGAGGTTCAACGCGACCTCGCCGCCGAGGTAGGCGGAGATCACGGCCGGATCCTTCTGCACCTCGGCCGCGGGCCCTTCCGCGATCCGCTTGCCGTAGTCGAGCACGAGCACGCGGTCGCACACCCCCATCACCAGCTTCATGTCGTGCTCGATCAGCAGGATCGTCGTGCCGTCGCGGCGGATCGAGTGCAGCAGCGCCTCGAGCGACGCGGTCTCGGTCGCGTTCATGCCCGCCGCGGGCTCGTCGAGCGCCAGGAGCTTGGGATCGGTCGCGAGCGCGCGCGCGATCTCGAGGCGGCGCTGGAAGCCGTAGGGCAGGTTCTTCGCCAGGTCGTTCGCGCGCGATGCGACGCCGACGTACTCGAGGAGCTCGTGGGCTCGGCGCTCGATCCCCTCCTCCTCGCGGCGCGTGCGGCGGTCGCGGGCGATCGCGCCCCAGACGCCCGCCTTCGTGCGCACGTGCCGGCCGACCATCACGTTCTCGACCGCGGAGAGGTTCGCGAACAGCCGGATGTTCTGGAACGTCCGCGCGATGCCTCGGGCGGCCACCTCGTGCGGCTTCAGCCCCACGAGCGGCTGGCCGTCGAACGTGAACGAACCGTCGTCGGGCTCGTAGATGCCGGTCAGCACGTTGAACAGCGTCGTCTTGCCGGCGCCGTTGGGGCCGATCAGCCCGTAGATCTCGCCGTGCCGGATCGTGAAGTCCACGCCCGTGAGCGCCTGCACGCCGCCGAAGCGCTTGCCGATGCCTGCGGCCGAAAGGAGCGTGGGGTGCCCGGTCATCGTCGGCGCGTTCCCGGCGTCAGCGGCCGTTGCGGCGCGTCTCGAGCTCGCGCTTGCGCAGCGCCGAGGGCAGGATGCCCGCCGGGCGGAACAGCATCATCAGCACGAGCGCCAGGCCGAACAGCAGCATGCGGATCACCTCGGGGTCGAGGATCATGCGTCCGAAGATCGCCTTCTGCGCCGGCTCGACCGTGTAGCGCAGGATCTCGGGCACGAACGACAGCAGCACGGCCCCGATCACGACGCCCCAGACGTTGCCCATGCCGCCCAGCACCACCATCGACAGCACCATGATGCTCTCGACGAGGATGAAGCTCTCGGGGCTGATGAAGCCCTGGATCGCGCTGAACATCCCGCCCGAGATGCCGCCGAACGACGCGCCCATCGCGAACGCGAGCAGCTTCATGTTGCGCGTGTTGATGCCCATCGCGCGCGCCGCCACCTCGTCCTCGCGGATCGCCTCCCACGCGCGGCCGATGCGCGAGTCCTGCAGGCGCAGGTTGATCGCGATGACGACGATCAGCACGAGGAGCAGCAGGTAGTAGTACTTCATCGGCCCGGTGAACGTGAGCCCCGCGATCGTCTGCGTCTTCGAGAAGTCGAACGACCCGATGCGGAACGGGTCGATCAGCGAGATCCCCTGCGGGCCGTTCGTGATGTTGACCGGCTGCGACAGGTTGTTCATGAAGATCCGGATGATCTCGCCGAACCCCAGCGTCACGATCGCGAGGTAGTCGCCCCGGAGCTTCAGTGTCGGCGCGCCCAGCAGCGCGCCGAACAGGCACGCGACCGCCGCGCCGATCGGCAGGATGATCCAGAACGGCAGGTGGATGTCGAAGTGCGGGCTAGCGAGCAATGCGTAGACGTAGGCGCCGACCGCGTAGAAGGCGATGTAGCCGAGGTCGAGGAGCCCCGCGAACCCGACGACGATGTTGAGTCCCAGCGCGAGCAGGCAGAACAGGATCGCGAGGTTGGTGATGCGCACCCAGAACGTGCCGATGCCGGTCAGCACGAACGGGAGGACGAGCAGCGCAACGGCCACGAGCGCGAGGCCCACGAGCGCGCCGGCCGGTCGGTGTCGCAGGTCGAGGATCGGGTGCATTACGCGCCCCCCGCCCGGGGCGGTCCCGGGGCGCGCCGGGGCCGGGGGGGGGGGGGGGGGGGGGCGGGCGGGGGGGGGGCCGCCGCCCCCGCCGGGGCCGCCCCCGGGGGCCGCCCTGGCGCGTGCGCGCCGTGCGGGGTGTCCCCGCGCCCGCCGGGCCCTCCAGGGCGCGTGGGTTCGATGGCGGGCGCGCAGCAGGTGCGCTGCGGGGAGGTGCGCGCACCCGCCGGCCAGGGTGCGCTTGCCCCGGGGGGCGGCGTGCGGCGCGCGCTGCGGGGGGCGACATCCTACGCACGGTCCGAGACGCGCTCGCCCAGGAGCCCGGACGGCCGGAACACCAGGACCAGGATCAGCACGAGGAACGCGAACACGTCCTGGTAGTTGGAGCCGAAAAGTGTGACGTTCGGGTCGCTCGCGCAGCGCTGCGCGAGCGCGTCGAACCAGCCGGAGAGCTGGCAGAGGTTCGTGAGGTCGCCGACGTAGCCCGCGCCCAGCGCCTCGATCACGCCGAGCAGGAGGCCGCCGAGCATCGCGCCCGCGAGGTTGCCGATGCCGCCCAGCACCGCGGCCGAGAACGCCTTGAGGCCGAGCAGGAAGCCCATCTGGTAGTGCGCGATGCCGTAGTAGCTGCCGACCATCACGCCGGCCACGGCGCCCAGCGCCGCGCCGATCACGAACGTGAGCGAGATGACGCGGTTGATGTCGACGCCCATGAGGCCCGCGACCACCGGGTTCTGGGAGGTCGCCCGCATCGCGATGCCGAGCTTCGTCCGGTACACGAGCGCGAGGAGTCCGCCCATCATCGCGACCGACGTGACGAGGATGGCGATCTGGACGTTCGTGATCGTCGCGCCGTTCGGGTTGCCGGTCAGGTGGTACGGGACCGTCTGGATGATCTGCGGGTACGAGAGCGGGTTGCGGCTCCAGATGATCATCGCGAGGTTCTGCAGGATGATCGACAGGCCGATCGCCGTGATCAGCGGCGCGAGCCTGGGCGCCTTGCGGAGCGGCCGGTAGGCGGTGCGCTCGAGCGTGTAGCCGACCGCCATGCAGACCGGAATCGCGACCATCGCGCCGACGAGCACGATCGCGAGCGCCGGAAGCGGCACCTGCGCGCCCGTGAGCGCGACGATGACCGAGTAGGCGGTCAGCGCGCCGATCATCACGACCTCGCCGTGCGCGAAGTTGATGAGCTGGATGATTCCGTACACCATCGTGTAGCCCAGCGCGACGACGGCATAGACGCTCCCCAGCGTCAGGCCGTTCACGAGCTGCTGCAGGAAGATGTCCAACGGGCGCGAAGGGTCGGTGGGCGGGAGTCGGGGGCCGCGGTGCGTAGCCGCTGCGTTGGTTCGCGGGCGCGGCGGGTTCCGGGAGCGTCCGCCCCGGAAAGGCGGGGAGCGGAGGCCGGGAGGACGACCCTCCGACGCCATGCGCCGCGATTGTGGGGCCGCGGCGTGCGTGCGGCAACTGCCGCCGAGCGCACGCCCAAAAAAAAACGGCGCCCCGGAGGGCGCCGTTCCCGTGCTTCGGTGCCGCCGATTACTTCTTCGGAGCCTCCGGGGCCGGGGCCGACGGGGTCGCCGGCGCCGCCGCAGGGGCCGCGGGAGCGGGGGCGGCCGCCTTCAGGAACTCCTCGAACGAGAGGCTCTTGCCGCCCTGCACGACCGCGATCGGCTCGATCTTGCCGCCCTTCAGCGTGAAGATCGTGATCTCGGCGTTCTTGCGGTCGCCTTTCTCGTCGAACTCGATCGTGCCGGTCGCGCCCTTGTGGCTGATCTTCGCGAGCTCGGGCAGGTACTTGGCCGGGTCGGCCGAGTCCGCCTTCTGCATCGCGGCGATCAGCAGGTTCGCCGAGTCGTAGGTGAACGGCGCGTACTGCTTGACCTCGCCGAACTTCGCCTTGAACGCGTCGTTGAAGCCCTTGCTTGCCGCCGAGGCGGGCAGGCCGGCCTGCGAGCAGATCAGGCCCTCCGCCGCCGCGCCGGCGAGTTTCGCCATCTCGTCGGTGCACGCGCCGTCGCCGAAGCTGAACGCCGCCTTGATGCCGAGTTCGCGCGCCTGCTTGACCATCGGGCCGCCGGTCGCGTCCATGCCGCCGTAGAACACCGCGTCCGGGTTGCGGCCCTTGATCTTGGTGAGGATCGCCTTGAAGTCGGTCGCCTTGTCGTTGGTCTTTTCGCGCGCGACGATCTGGATGCCGGCCGCCTTGAGCGTCTTCTCGACCTCGTTCGCGAGGCCTTCGCCGTACGCGGTCGCGTCGTCCGCGATCGCGACCTTCTTGATCTTCTGCGCCGCCAGGAACTGCGCGACCGCCGGGCCCTGCTGGTCGTCGCGGCCGACGACGCGGAACACGTTCTTGAAGCCCTGCTCGGTCAGCTTCGGGTTGGTCGCCGAGCCCGAGATCATCGGGATGCCCGCCTGGTTGTAGACGGCCGACGCCGGGATCGTGACGCCCGAATTCAGGTGGCCGACCACGCCCGCGACCTTCGCGTCGACGAACTTCTGCGCGATCGTCGGGCCCATCTTCGGGTCGGCCTGGTCGTCCTCGCCCAGCAGTTCGAACACGGCGACCTTGCCGCCGATCTTCATCTTCTTCGCGGTGGCTTCCTCGACCGCGAGGCGGGCGCCGTTCTCGTTGTCCTTGCCGAGGTGGGCGATGCCGCCGGTCAGCGGTCCGGCGTGGCCGATCTTGACGGTGACGGTCTCCACGGCCGGCGCTGCGGGCGCCGCGGCCTGCTTCGGCTCTTCCTTCTTGCCGCAGCCGTAGGCGGTGACGAGCGCGGCCGCGACGAGCGTCAGGCCGAGCTTTTTCGTGATGTTCATGGGGGGGCTCCTCCGGGGTGTCCGGAACTGGATAGGAAAAAGTAGAAAAACAGGAGATTATTGCCCCACCGTTGCGGGGTGTCAATCGAGCGCCCCCGGGCAAGGGACGTTACCCGGGCGCGAGGCCGTCCGCCGGTCGCGTTCGAGCGCGGCTCGTCGGGCATCCACGCGCTTCGTCGCGCCGCGTTGGCCTCCCGGTCGCCGCAGGTGAGAAGCTTCGGCCTCCGCCACGGCCGAATCCGACCGGCCGGCTTGGCGCATCCAACCGCCGCGACCCGGTGGCACGGACGCGCCGGCGCGGACGGCCCGGCACCGCCGGGGGAGAGGAACGATCCATGGGGGTTCGCATCACGCGGCGCCGCCTCGTCGGCGCCCTGGTCGTCGTCGCGCTCGGAGCGGGCGGCGCCGCGCTCGCGCTCAAGAGCGGCTCGCGGGGGGGCGATGCCGCCGCCGGGACCAAGGGCGAGAAGGCGCCAGTCGCCCTCGAGTTCGGCTCGGCCGACCTGGCCTACGTGACGCCGGCCCCGATGTCCCGGTGGCTGCCGGTGTCGGGGACGCTCGCGCCGGTCAGCCAGGCGACCGTGAAGGCCAAGGTGTCCGGCGACGTCCTCCAGGTGTACGTGCGCGAAGGGGAGTCCGTCCGCCCGGGCCAGGTCCTCGCGCGGATCGATACCGCGGATCTCGAGGTGAAGCTGATCGAGCGGCAGGGCGCGCTCGAGAGCGCCCGCGCGCAGATGGCGCTCGCGGAGAAGACCCGGTCGAACAACGTCAAGCTCCTGAACGAGAAGTTCATCTCGCAGAACGCGTTCGACAGCTCGCAGTCGGGCTACGACGTCGCGAAGGGCAGCGTGAAGAGCGCGGAGGCGCAGGTGCGCCTGGCCGAGAACGCGCTCAAGGACGCGCTCGTCGTCGCGCCGATCGCCGGGGTCGTGCACAAGCGTCACGTGCAGCCGGGCGAGAAGGTCGCGTTCGACGCGCCGATCGTCACCGTCGTCGACCTCGCGGAGCTCGAGCTGCAGGCGCTCGTGCCGGCGATCGACGTCCCGGGGCTCGCGCTCGGGATGCCCGTCGAGCTCTCCGTCGACGGCTTCGGCGAGCGCAGGTTCGCCGGCCGCATCGGGCGCATCAACCCGTCGACCGAGCCGGGGACGCGCGCCATCATGGTCTACGTGGGCCTCCGCAACCCCGACGCGGCGCTGCGCAGCGGGATGTTCGCGGCCGGGCGCGTCGCGCTCGCGGCGAGCGAGCCGATCGCGACGCTGCCGTCCGCCGCCGTGCGCACCGAGGCGGGCCAGAGCTTCGTCTGGGTCATCGAAGGCGGCAAGCTCTCGCGCCGCATCGTGGTGCTGGGCCGTCGCGACGAGAGCGCCGGCCGCGTCGAGATCCGGACCGCGCTGCCCGCGACGCTGCCGATCCTCGCGGCGCGCTTCGACAACCTGAAGGAAGGCGCGCCCGCGCTGGTCAAGGCGCCGACGTCGTCCCGGAACGCGACCAGCGCGGCGGGGAACGCGGACGGATGACTGGCGGGCGCCGGGGGTCGGTTGACAGTGGCGGTCGCGACTCCGGTGGCAGCGCATCGAGCGCCGTCGTGAGGCCTTCATGCGATCCGCATCCCCGGCGCGCCGCGCTCCTTCATCCGAATCCATCTGGTCCCTGCGCTGAGCGCGCCGTTCCCAGTGACGCTGCCGCCGTCGCCCGTCAACGGCCAATTGCCCACCGACTCCTGACATGTGGATCACGCGCACCTCGATCGCAAACCCGGTCTTCGCCACGATGGTGATGGTCGGCATCACGGTGCTCGGGCTGTTCTCGTACCAGCGGCTGCGCGTCGAGCAGATGCCGGACGTGAGCCTGCCGTTCGTGATGATCGCGACCGCGTACCCCGGCGCCGCGCCGGAGGCGGTCGAGGCCGACGTCACCAAGCCGATCGAGAACGCGGTCAACCAGGTCTCGGGGGTGAAGCGGATCTTCTCGAACTCCCGCGAGGGCTCGAGCCAGGTGTTCGTGGAGTTTCGCCTGTCGACCAACGCGGCACAGGCGACCCAGGACGTCCGCGACAAGATCGCGCTGGTGCGCCCCGGCTTCCCGAAGGACGTCAGGGACCCGCTCGTCAATCGCGTCGAGAACGAGAACAACCAGCCGGTGGCGTCGCTCGCCGTGCTCTCGCAGACCACCGAGCTGCGCGAGCTCACGTCGCTGACCGACCAGACGATCGTCAAGGCGCTGGAGAACCAGCCGGGCGTGGCGCGCGTCGACGTCAACGGCCGCGTGACGCGCCAGGTGCTGATCCAGATCCGGCCCAACGCCCTGACCGCGCTCGGCATCGGCGTCGACCAGGTGATCGCGGCGATCCGGAACGCCAACCAGGACGTCCCGGCCGGCCGCCTGACGCGCGGGGCGAGCGACGCCGTGGTCCGCATCGAGGGCAAGCTCAAGGATCCCGATCAGTTCAACCGGATCATCGTCGCGCAGCAGGGCGGCGGGCCGGTCTACCTGTCGCAGGTCGCCGACGTGATCGACGGCGAGAAGGAGCTCTCGAGCTACGCGCGCATCAACGGGCGCCCGGCGATCACGCTCGACGTCCAGAAGGCGCAGGAGGCCAACATCGTCGAGACCGGCCAGAACGTGCGCGCGGCGGTCGCGGCGCTCAAGGACCGGCTTCCTTCCGACGTCGAGGTCCGCGTCACCTACTCGACCGCCGACCAGGTCGAGCGCGCCGTCGACCGCGTCAAGCACACGATCCTCGAGGGCGCGCTCCTCACGGTGCTGATCGTCTTCCTCTTCCTGCACAGCTGGCGGAGCACGGTCATCACCGGCCTCACGCTGCCGATCTCGGTGGTCGCGACGTTCATCGCGCTCTATGCGTTCGGCTTCACGATCAACTTCCTGACGCTGATGGCGCTCTCGCTGTGCATCGGCCTGCTGATCGACGACGCGATCGTCGTGCGCGAGAACATCGTGCGCCACCTCGCGATGGGCAAGGACCACCTGACGGCGGCGCGGCAGGGCACCGAGGAGATCGGGCTGGCCGTGATGGCGACGACGTTCGCGATCGTCGCGGTGTTCGTGCCGATCGCGTTCATGAGCGGCATCATCGGCCAGTTCTTCTTCCAGTTCGGGCTCACCGTCGCGGTCGCCGTGCTGGTGAGCCTGTTCGTGAGCTTCACGCTCGACCCGATGCTGTCGTCCGTGTGGCACGACCCGCCGGCGTCGCGGTTCCGGTACCTGCCGTGGCTCGGCCGCCTGATGGCGTGGATCGAGCGCGGCGTCGAGCAGGTGCACGTCTTCTACGGTCGCGTGCTGCGCTGGGCGCTCGGCCACCGCAAGAGCGTGGTCGCGATCGCGCTGGCGTCGTTCCTCGGGAGCTTCCTGATCGTCCCGCTGGTCGGCACGGAGTTCATGCCGCAGTCGGACCAGGGTTTCATCTCGCTGCGCCTCAACACGCCGGTCGGCTCGAGCCTCGAGTACACCGACGGCAAGGTGCGCGAGGTCGAGGGCGTGCTGAAGAAGTTCCCCGAGATCGACCTCGCGATGACGACGGTCGGCACCGAGGACGGGCGCAACTACGCGCGCGTCAACCTGAAGCTCGTCGAGCGCGCCGGTCGCGATCGCTCGCAGGTGCAGCTCGAGCGGCTGATCCGCGAGGCGCTGCGCCCGGTCCCGGGGATCGAGCTCGCGTTCGGCTACGACCGACCGATCTGGTTCAACCTGCTCGGCCCCGACTCGGACACGCTGTCGAGGATCGCGAAGGCGTTCGCCGACAAGGCCGCGAAGGTCCCGGGCATCGCCGACCTCGAGACGTCGGACAAGGCCGCGAATCCCGCGCTGTCGATCCGCCTCAACAACGACGTCGCCTCCGACCTCGGCATCGACGTGCAGCAGGTCGGCGCGACGATCCGGCCGCTCCTGGCCGGCGACACCGTGAGCTACTGGCTCGGTCCCGACGGCCAGAACTACGAGGTGAACGTTCAGCTCGCGAAGGACAACCGGCGGATGGCGTCCGACCTCGGCAACCTCTACCTCACCTCGACCAAGCGCGGGCCGGACGGCCAGATGCGGATGGTGCCGCTGCGCCAGGTGGCCGAGCTGGTCGAGACGACGAGCCCGCAGATCATCAAGCGCCAGGACCTCCAGCGGCGCGTGGGCATCTACGCCAACGTCGAGGGACGGCCGGCAGGCGACGTCGGGAGCGACGTGCAGAAGATCGCGTCCGCGATGCAGCTGCCGCCGGGATACCGGCTGAACGCCGCGGGCCAGCAGCAGGACATGCAGGAATCCTTCCAGGCCGCGCTCGGCGCGCTGGGGCTCGCGGTCATCTTCATCTACCTGATCCTCGCGTCGCAGTTCGCGAGCTTCACGCAGCCGCTCGCGATCATGGCGAGCCTGCCTTTCTCGCTGATCGGCGTGTTCCTCGCGCTGCTGCTCACGAGGACGACGCTCAACATCTTCTCGATCATCGGCTTCATCATGCTGATGGGCCTCGTGACCAAGAACGCGATCCTGCTGGTCGACTTCGCGAACCGGTCGCGGCGTGCGGGCGCGGGCCTCCACGACGCGCTGCTGGACGCGGGCCAGGTGCGCCTGCGGCCGATCCTGATGACGACGGCGGCGATGATCGGAGGCATGCTTCCGCTCGCCCTCGGTCTGGGCGAGGGCGGCGAGAACCAGGCGCCGATGGGACGCGCGATCATCGGCGGCGTGATCACCTCGACGGTGCTCACGCTCGTCGTCGTGCCCGTCCTCTATGCGTACCTCGACCGCTGGGCCGAGGCCCGGCGCAGGCGCCGCGAGCGGCGGGACCACCGCCGGGCCGAGCGCGCCGCCGTCCGCGCGGCCTCGGCAGCCGACTGATTCCCGGCGAATTGACGTGGGATAATCGCAGACGGCATAATAAATGACCGCCGGTCATTTGATTGGCGGCATCGTTCCGGGCGGCGCCGCGTGCGCCGGTGACTCCGGTCACCGACCGCGCCTCCGGACATCGACGACACTGGCGAGCACCGCCCCAGCCACTTTCAGAGCGATATCGATGGACTTCGAGCAAGCGCGGTTCAACATGGTCGAGCAGCAGATCCGCCCCTGGGACGTGCTCGATCCGATCGTCCTCGACCTCCTCTTCACGGTGCGCCGCGAGGAGTTCGTCCCCGTCGCGCACCGCGCGCTCGCGTTCGCGGACCTCGAGATCCCGCTGGGCGACGGCGAGGCGATGTGGGCGCCGAAGCTCGAGGCGCGGGCGCTGCAGGAGCTCCAGTTGCGCCCCGGCGAGTCGGTCCTCGAGATCGGGACGGGCAGCGGCTACTTCTCAGCGCTGCTGGCGAGCCTGGCGGGCCGCGTGACCAGTGTCGAGATCCGCGAACGGCTCGCGCTCGAGGCCGCGGCCAGGCTCGCGCGGTCGGGTTTCGACAACGTGGAGGTCGTCACCGGCGACGGCGCGCGCGGGTGGGGGAAGGCCACTTACGACGCGATCGTGCTGACCGGCTCGACGCCGGTGCTCCACGACGCGTTCCTCGGGCAGCTCAATCCCGGCGGCCGCGTGTTCGCGATCGTCGGCGACGCGCCGGCGATGACCGCGCGCATGCACCGCTGGACCGCGCCCGGCTCGCGCACCGTCGTTTCCCTGTTCGAGACCGTGGTCAAGCCGCTCGCGAACGCGCCGGCGCCGGTCCGGTTCGAGTTTTGATCCGCGAACTGCCCCCTGCCGAGCTCGTCCGCTGGCGGGCGGACGACGACCGCCAGCCGCCCGTCGTCGTCGACGTGCGCGAGCCCTGGGAGCTGGAACGCTGCTCGCTGCCGGGCGTCGTCCACGTGCCGATGCGCGAGCTGCCCGGACGGCTCGACGAGCTCCCGCGCGATCGCGACGTCGTGGTCGTCTGCCATCACGGCGTGCGCAGCCGCCAGGTCGCGCACTACCTCGTCCGACTGGGGTACATGGCCGTCTGGAACCTCACCGGCGGAATGGCGGCGTGGGCCGACCAGGTCGATCCGGCGATGCCGCGGTACTGAACGAGACAGCCGAAAGCCCCGACGATGAACCGACGCATTCTCGCCTTCGCCATCCCGCTCCTGTTCGCCGCGCTGCCCGCCGCGGGCGAGGACCTGATGGACATCTACCGCGAGGCGCAGCGCAACGACCCGGTGCTCGCGTCCGCGAGGGCGAGCTGGCTCGCGACGCAGGAGCGCGCGCCGCAGGCGAAGTCCGCGTTGCTGCCCAACGTCTCGCTCTCCGCGACGGCCAACGCGAACGACCTCTACAGCAACTCGCGCAGCTCGCCTCCGGTCATTTCGAGCGGCAACTACCAGGACTACGGGCTCACGATCAGCGCGGCGCAGCCGATCTACCGCTACCAGAACGTCGTCGCCTACGACCAGGCGAAGCGGGCGGTCGAGCAGGCGGACTTCACGCTGGCCTCGGCGCAGCAGGACCTGATCATCCGGGTGACGGTCGTCTACTTCGACGTGCTGCTCGCGCAGTTCAACGTCGAGCTGGCGGTGGCGCAGAAGGCCGCGGTGTCCGAGCAGCTCGCGCAGGCGAAGCGCAACTTCGAGGTCGGCGTCGCGACGATCACCGACACGAACGAGGCGCAGGCGAACTACGACCAGATCGTCGCGCAGGAGATCAGCGCCCGAAACGAACTCGACAACCGGCTGGCGGCGCTGCGCGCGATCATCGGCCGCGCGCCCCGCGACCTGAAGCGCCTCGGCGCGAACTTCGATCCGACGCCCCCCGAGCCGAATTCGCTCGACGCCTGGCTCGACCGCGCGCTCAAGGAGAACCTGTCGGTCCGGATCGCGCAGTACTCGTTCGACATCGCGACGCTGGAGGTCGACCGCCAGCGCGCAGGCCACCTCCCGACCCTCGATCTGGTCGGCAGCCTGCGTACGGGTGGAGCGAACGGGTCGCTGTCCGCCGACTACGACTTCCATTCGCGCAACGCGGCGATCGGTCTCGCGCTGACCCTGCCGATCTACCAGGGCGGCTACGTCACCTCGAAGATCCGCGAGGCGGTCGCGCTGCAGGACGCGGCTCGCGACGCGCTCGACCTCGCGCGCCGGAATGCGCTGTTCAACGCGCAGGTCGGCTACACCGGCGTCAACAGCTCGGTCGCCTCGGTCCGCGCGGTCGCGCAGGCGGTGCAGTCCTCGGAGGTCGCGCTGCAGTCGAACAAACTGGGCCAGGAAGTCGGCGTGCGCACGAACCTCGACGTGCTGAACGTGCAGCAGACGGTGTTCACGCAGCGCCGCAACCTCGCGCAGGCGTACTTCAACTACCTGATCAACCAGCTGCGCCTGCGGGCCGCGGTCGGGACACTCAACGAGCAGGACCTCGAGGTGCTCAACCGACGGCTGGCGAACCACTGCCGGCCGCCTGCGGGCCGGATCAGGGAGGCGGCAGCCGCGCCGCGACGAAGGCCCAGGTGCGCTCGGCCGCGCCGCGGTGCGCGGCCAGGAAGCCCTCGGCGCAGGAGCGCATCGCCTCGCGACGCGGGGCGTCGCCGACGAGCGCGGCAGCGGCGGCGAGCATCGCATCGGCATCGGCGACGCGCAGCGCGGCGCCGGCGGCAACCGCCCCGTCCGCCGCGTCCGCGAAGTTGAACGTGTGCGGGCCGACGAGCACCGGCGCGCCCATCGCGATCGCCTCGATCAGGTTCTGGCCGCCGAGCGGCACCAGGCTTCCGCCGACGAACGCGACGTCGGCCGCGCCGTAGTAGCCCGCCATCTCGCCCATCGAGTCGCCCAGCACGACGCGCACGTCCGCGGGCACCGGGCGGTCCTGCGAGCGTCGCGCGTGCGCGATGCCGCGCGCGGCGAGCATCGCCGCCACGTCGTCGAAGCGCTGGGGGTGCCGCGGGACGATCACGAGGAGCGTGCTGCCCGCGAGCGGCGATCGCGCGAGCGCGTCGAGGATCGCCGTCTCCTCGCCGTCGCGCGTCGACGCCGCGAGCACGACCGGGCGCGACGCGCCGAACATCGCGCGCATTCGCGACGCGAGCCCGCGCGCGCCGTCGGGCACGCCGAGGTCGAACTTCAGGTTGCCGGTCACGGCGACGTCGCGCGCGCCCAGCGCCTCGAGGCGCGCGGCGTCGGCCTGCGTCTGCGCGGCGACGCCGGCGAGCGAGTGCAGCAGCGGCCGAACGAGCGAGCCGACGCGTTCGTAGCCGCGCGCGGAGCGCTCCGACAGCCGCCCGTTGACGAGGAACAGCGGGACGTGCGCGACGGCGGCCTCGGCGGCGAGGTTCGGCCACAGCTCGGTCTCCATCAGCAGGCCGAACGCGGGACGGAAGTGCGCGAGGAAGCGCCGCATCGCGCCGGGGAGGTCGTAGGGCAGCCAGGCCTGCACGACCCGCTCGCCGAAGAGCGCGCGCCCGGTCTCGCGCCCGGTGGCGGTCATCGACGTGAGCAGGACAGTGGCGGAGGGCCGCTCGCGGAGAATGCGTTCGACGAGCGGCGCCGCGGCGCGCGTCTCGCCGACCGAGACCGCGTGGATCCAGACCAGTTCGCCTTCGGGCGCGGGCGCGTCGTAGCGGCCGTAGCGCTCGCCGACGTGGAGCCGGTAACCGGGCTCGCGGCGGCCGCGCCACCAGAGCTTCAGCGGCGCCAGCGGCGCGGCGATGCGCCAGGCGAGCGTGTAGAGCGTGCGCATCGTCAGCATCGCGGTGCCGCGCGCAGGATGCCGCCCAGCCCGGCGCGCGCCTCGTCGATCGCGGGCAGCACGCCGCGTCCGCCGAGGTCGCGCGCGTGCGCGCCTGCGATCGAGGCGCCGGCGAGCGCGGGGTCGGTCGTCGTGAACAGCGCGAGCGTCGGCGTTCCCAGGGCGGCGGACAGGTGCGTGAGGCCGGTGTCGATGCCGACGACGGCGTGCGCGCGGGCGAGGAGCGCCGCCATGGCCGCGAGCGGGAGCCGCGGCGGGACCAGCGCGCGCTCGAGGCCCGCGGCGAGCGCGCGGCTCTCCGTCTCCTCGGCGTCGGCGCCGTGCGGCAGGACGACGTCGAAGCCGGACGCGCCGGCGTCCGACAGCAGCGCGCGCCAGCGGTCGGCCGGCCAGCGCTTGTCGGCGCGCGAGCTCGCGTGCACCGCGACGACGTAGGGCCGCGCAGGCGTGCACGCGGGCGCGGCGGGCAGGTTCCAGCGCCAGCGCGGGGGGCCGTCGACCGCGTAGCCGAGCGCGGCGCCCGCGAGCCGTCGGCAGCGCGTGGCGAAGTGCAGGTCGCGCGGCACCGCGTGATGGACGTCGTCGAACAGCGTGGCGACGGGCTCCCGGATGCTGGCGCGGTCGAACCCGTGGCGGGTTCCGATCGCGATCCGCGCGATCACGCCGCCCTTGACCTGCTCCTGCAGGTCGAGGACCGCGTCGTAGCGCTCCTCGCGCAGCGTGGCGCGGAACGCACGGAACTCCCGCCAGGTCGCACGGGCGAGCGGCGAGCGGCGCCAGCGGCGCAGCGCCACCGGGACGGTGCGCCGGACCTCCCCGCACATCGCCGGCAGCGCCGTGAACGCCTCCTCGGCGAGCCAGTCGACGGCGAGGCCGGGGCGCGCCGCGGCGACGTCGTGCGCGATCGCGAGCGCCCAGACGACGTCGCCGAGCGACGAGGGGCGCACGACGAGGATGCCGCTCATGGCGTCGTTCCCGGGCCCGGGCCGCGCTCGGCGGGGCGGAATCGGGACGGAACGGTTCATCGAACGGTAGAATCGCGGCGTCACGAACGACAGGGGGCGCTCTGCACGCGACCCACGCATGGCCGGCACGCTGCCTCTCTCGCTGGTGGTGATCACGCGCGACGCCGCGAAGGAGCTCGCGGAATGCCTCGCGTCCGGCGCTTTCGCCTCGGACGTCGTCGTCGTCGACGCAGGCAGCCGCGATGATACCGTGGAAATCGCGCG
Source organism: Betaproteobacteria bacterium (assembly GCA_016704895.1). Classification (GTDB taxonomy): domain Bacteria; phylum Pseudomonadota; class Gammaproteobacteria; order Burkholderiales; family Casimicrobiaceae; genus VBCG01. The sequence continues at coordinate 126,482 of JADIZG010000002.1, read as the reverse complement.
GCGCTCCGGCGCACGCGTGACGGTGGAGCCCTGGCGCGGCTTCGGCCCGCAGAAGACCTTCGCCGTCGGCATGGCAGCGCACGACTGGGTGCTGTGCCTCGACGCCGACGAGCGCGTGACGCCCGAGCTCGCGCAGGCGATCGGGGCGCTGTTTGGCGCCGGCGCGCCGACGCAGCCGGCCTACGCGGTCGCGCGGCGAAACCGGTTCCTCGGCCGCTGGCTCGCGCACGGCGAGGGCTATCCCGACTGGAACGTGCGCCTGTTCGACCGACGCCGTGCGCGCTGGACCGACGACCCGGTGCACGAGCACGTCGTCGCCGACGGGACCGTCGGGCGCCTGGCCGGCGACCTGCTGCACCTGTCGGCCGAATCGATCGAGGACTACGTGGCGAAGCAGAACCGGTACACGACGCTGCAGGCGCAGGCGATGCACGCACGCGGCGAGCGGGCCGGGCTCGCCCGGCTCGCGCTCTCGCCGCTCGCGCGCTTCGCGCGCTTCTACGTGCTCAGGCTCGGCTTCCTCGACGGCGCGGCCGGCTTCGCGCACATCGCGATCGGGGCGTTCGCGAGCTTCCTCAAGTACGCGAAGCTCCGCGCGCTCACGCAGGAGGAGGGGAAGTCGTGAGCGGGGCGCGCCGCGTGCTCGTGACCGGGGCCGCGGGCTTCATCGGGATGCACACGGCGGCCGCGCTGCTCGACCGCGGCGACGCGGTCGTCGGCGTCGACAGCCTCGACCCGTACTACGACGTCGCGCTCAAGGAAGCACGCCTGCGCCAGCTCGCCGGACGCGCCGGCTTCGCGTTCGAGCGCCTCGACCTCGCGGATCCGGACGCGACCGCCCGCCTGTTCCGGGACGGCGGGTTCGACGGCGTCGTTCACCTCGCGGCGCAGCCGGGCGTGCGCTACTCGCTCGTCAATCCGGCGGCGTACCTGCGCGCGAACGTCGACGCGTTCGGCTGCGTGCTCGAAGGCTGCCGCCACGCGCGCGTCCGCCACCTGGTCTACGCGTCGAGCTCGTCGGTGTACGGCGCGAACCACACGCTGCCGTTCTCGGAGGACCAGCCGACCGACCACCCGGTGAGCCTGTACGCGGCCACGAAGAAGGCCGACGAGGTGATCGCGCACAGCTACAGCCACCTGTACGGTCTGCCGACCACGGGCCTGCGCTTCTTCACCGTCTACGGCCCCTGGGGCCGGCCGGACATGGCGCCGATGCTGTTCACGCGCGCGATCCTCGCCGGCGAGCCGATCAAGGTGTTCAACCACGGCCGCATGCGGCGCGACTTCACCTACGTCGACGACATCGTCGAGGGCGTCGTGCGCGTGCTCGACCGCCCGCCGGGCGCGCATCCGGCGACCGGCGCGCCCTACGCGATCTACAACATCGGCAATCACGAGGCGGTCGAGCTCGCCGAGTTCATCGCGACGCTCGAGCAGTTGCTCGGCCGGACCGCGAAGCGCGACCTGCAGCCGATGCAGCCGGGCGACGTGCCGGCGACCTACGCGTCGATCGACGCCCTGCGCGCGGCCACCGGATTCGCGCCCAGGACCCCGCTCGCGGAAGGGCTCGCCCGGTTCGTCGCCTGGTACCGCGATTACCACCGGGCCTGACGGTCGCGCCGGCGCCGGGGGGCGCGGGGGGCGATGGTAGAATCCGGGTCCTCCCAGTGAGCCTGAGCCACCGCCGCGCGACGGCGCGGGCGAGCATCCCGACCCCATGATCCTCGTCACCGGCGGCGCCGGCTTCATCGGCGCGAACTTCACGCTCGACTGGCTCGCGGCGACCGGCGAGCCGGTCGTCAACCTCGACAAGCTCACCTACTCGGGCAACCTCGGCAACCTCGCGCCGATCCGCGGCGACGCGCGCCACGCGTTCGTGCGCGGCGACATCGGCGACCGCGCCGTCGTCGCCGAGCTGCTCGCTCGCCATCGCCCGCGCGCGGTCCTGAACTTCGCCGCCGAGACGCACGTCGACCGCTCGATCCACGGGCCCGACGCGTTCGTGAGGACCAACGTCCTGGGCACCTTCGAGCTGCTCGAGGCGGTGCGCGCGCACTGGACCGCGCTGCCCGGGGGCGAGCGCGACGCGTTCCGGTTCCTGCACGTGTCGACCGACGAGGTCTACGGCACGCTCGGTCCCGACGATCCGCCGTTCTCCGAGACGACCGCGTTCGCGCCCAACAGTCCGTACTCGGCATCGAAGGCCTCGTCCGACCATTTCGTGCGCGCCTATCGGCACACCTACGGACTGCCGACCGTCACGACGAACTGCTCGAACAACTACGGCCCGCGGCAGTTTCCCGAGAAGCTCGTCCCGCTGATGATCGCCAACGCGCTCGCCGGCAAGCCGCTGCCGGTCTACGGCGACGGCCAGCAGGTGCGCGACTGGCTCTACGTGTCGGACCACTGCGCGGCGATCCGCGCGGTGCTCGAGCGCGGTCGCCCGGGCGAAACCTACAACGTCGGCGGCAACGCGGAGATGAAGAACCTGGACGTCGTGCACGAGCTCTGCGCGGTCCTCGCGCGCGAGCGCCCGGGCCGCGACTACGCGTCGCTCGTCACGTTCGTGAAGGACCGCCCCGGCCACGACCGGCGCTACGCGATCGACGCGCGCAAGATCGAGCGCGAGCTCGGCTGGCGGCCGACCGAGACGTTCGCGACCGGTCTCGCGAAGACCGTGCGCTGGTACCTCGACAACGGCGCGTGGCTCTCGGCGATCCAGACGCGCGAGTACCAGTCGTGGATCTCGCTGCAGTACGAGACCACGGCCTGACCGGGGAAACGCGATGGCGCGCAAGCATCATCCTCGCCGGAGGCTCGGGCACCCGGCTCTACCCGGTGACGCAGGTCGTCAGCAAGCAGCTGCTGCCGGTCTACGACAAGCCGATGATCTACTACCCGCTGTCGACGCTGATGCTCGGCGGCATCCGCGAGATCCTGCTGATCTCGACGCCCGAGGACACGCCGCGCTTCGCTCAGCTGCTGGGCGACGGGTCGCGCTGGGGCCTGTCGCTCTCCTACGCCGTGCAGCCGTCGCCGGACGGGCTCGCGCAGGCGTTCGTCATCGGGCGCGACTTCGTCGGCCGCGACGCGGCGACGCTCGTGCTCGGCGACAACATCTTCTACGGCCACGACCTGCACGTGCAGCTCGAGCGCGCGAACGCGCAGGCGCGCGGGGCGACGGTGTTCGCGTACCCGGTGGCCGACCCCGAGCGCTACGGCGTGGTGGAGTTCGACGCGGCGGGGCGCGTCGTGAGCCTCGAGGAGAAGCCGAAGGTCCCGAAGTCGCGCTACGCGGTGACCGGGCTGTATTTCTACGACAACCGCGTGCTCGACGTCGCGCGCGACCTCGAGCCCTCCGCGCGCGGCGAGTACGAGATCACCGACGTCAACCGCCGGTATCTCGAGTGGGGCGAGCTCTCCTGCGAGCTGATGGGCCGCGGCATGGCGTGGCTCGACACCGGCACGCACGAGTCGCTGCTCGAGGCCTCCCAGTACATCGAGACGATCGAGCGGCGGCAGGGCCTCAAGATCGCCTGCCCCGAAGAGATCGCCTGGCGACTCAAGTGGATCGACGATGCGCGCCTCGAGGCGCTCGGCCAGGCGCTCGCGAAGAACGGCTACGGCCGCTACCTGCTGGGCCTGCTGCGCGAGCCGTCGCTCCGGTAGCGCGACCCTGCCGTCGATGCGCGTCGTCCCCACCGCGATCCCCGACGTGCTCGTCGTCGAGCCGCGCGTGTTCGGCGACCAGCGTGGATTCTTCTTCGAGAGCTGGAACCGGAGCGCGCTTCGCGAGGCGGGCCTCGACGCCGACTTCGTGCAGGACAACCACTCGCGCTCGGCGCGCGGCGTGCTGCGCGGCCTCCACTACCAGATCCGCCATCCGCAGGGGAAGCTCGTGCGCGTCGTCGCGGGCGAGGTGTTCGACGTCGCGGTCGACCTGCGCCGCGGCTCGCCCACGTTCGGTCGTCACGTGGCGATCACGCTGTCGGCGGAGAACAGGAAGATGCTGTGGGTGCCGCCGGGCTTCGCGCACGGCTTCTGCGTGACCTCCGAGTCGGCGGATTTCCTCTACAAGACCACGGACTACTGGCACCAGGAGCACGAGCGCACGCTGCTGTGGAGCGATCCCGCGCTCGGCATCGCCTGGCCCGTCGACGGCGCTCCGCTGGTCGCCGCGAAGGACGCGGCCGGGACGCCGCTCGCGACGGCCGAGCTCTACGACTGACCGCATGGCCGCGATCCTCGTGACCGGCGCGGCCGGGCAGCTGGGCCACGAGCTCGTCCGCGCCCTCGCGCCGCTGGGCGAGGTCGTCGGCGTCGACCGCTCGCAACTCGACCTCGCCGATGCGTCGGCGATCGTCGCGACGGTGCGCCGAGCGAAGCCGGCGCTGATCGTGAACGCGGGCGCCTACACGGCCGTCGACCTGGCCGAGCGGGAGATCGCGCTCGCGGAGGCCGTCAACGGCGTCGCGCCGGGCGTGCTGGCCGAAGAGGCGAAGCGCGCCGGCGCGGTGCTGATCCACTATTCGACCGACTACGTGTTCGACGGCAGCGCGAACGCGCCCTACGACGAGGACGCGCCCGTGCGTCCGCTTTCGTCCTACGGCCGATCGAAGCTCGCGGGCGAGCGTGCGGTCGCGGCGAGCGGCGCGCACGCGCTGGTGTTCCGGACGAGCTGGGTCTACGGTCGGCGCGGCAGGAACTTCCTGCTGACGATGCAGCGGCTCGCGCGCGAGCGTCCGGAGATCCGCGTGGTCGACGACCAGACGGGGACGCCGAACTGGTCCCGCGAACTCGCGCGCGCCACCGCGCGCATCGCCTCGCGCGGGCTTCCCTGGCTCGCCGAACGCAGCGGCCTCTATCACATGAGTGCCACCGGCTCGACGACATGGTACGGTTTCGCCCGGGCGATCCTCGCCGACGTCGCGTCGGTGCGGGTGGTGCCGATCACGACCGCGGAGTACCCGACGCCGGCACATCGGCCCGCGTACGGCGTGCTCGGCACCGCGCGATTCGAAAGGACGTTCGGGTTCGCGCTGCCCGACTGGCGAACCTCGCTCGCCGAATGCCTCGCGTCCGATTCGGACGCGGGGGCAGTCGGCGGATGACGGGGCTCGTGCGTTAGTGCTGCAACGCGACGTCGCGGAACGCGGCGCGCGGGAATCTTTCGGAGGCAATCGGATGACGATGCGATTCGTAGTCGCCGCGCTCGCGGCGATGCTTGCGGCTCCCGGACACGCGGCTGAACCGGTCACGCGCGTGGGCGGAGCCGAATACCGGCCCGCGAGCGCGCCCAAGACGGCGGTTTCCGTGCGCCTGCGCGTCGAGAGCGCCGCGACGTCGCGTCGCGTCGAGCTCGCGACGCCGACGTCGGCGGAGCGCGCGAAGCTGGTCGAGCTCAATCGCAACGCCGGTTCCGCCTACGCGGCGCCCGGGCGTCCCCAGTTCATCGGCTTCGGCCGCGACGTCGCGGCAACGGACAGGCGCATCGACCTCTCGAAGCTCGCGTGGACCACGCTCGAGGGTGGCGACCGCGTGGCGCGTGTCGAGGTCGCCTCGCGAGCGCCGCGAGCATGCGCGTCGCGGTGCGCCTCGCGCAGGCGACGCCGGGCCTCTCGGTCCGGTTCGCGGCGGGCTCCGCGGCCGGTGCGATCGAGGCGGTGACGGCCGCGACGATCGCGCAGGCCACCGCGCGATTCGGCGAGTACTGGTCGCCGGTGATCGACGGCGAGCGCGTCACGATCGAAATCGAGGCGAAGGCGGGCGCGCCGCTCGCCGGCGTGACGCTCGAGCTCGCGCGGCTGTCGCACCTGGTCGCGAGCGCCAACGCGTCGGCCCGCGAGGAGCTCAAGCTCCTGCAGGACATCGGCAAATCGGATTCGTGCAACATCAACGTCAAGTGCGTCGACCCGCAGGATGCGTTGACGCTGAACCAGGCGGCGGCGACTGGCAAGCTCGTGTTCACGGTACCGTCGGGCGGCACCGCGCGCTGCACCGGCACGATGATCTACGACGAGCCCGGCTCGTTCACGCCTTACCTCTACGGCGCGAACCACTGCTTCGAGACCGCGTACGAGGCGTTCACGCTGAACGTCTGGTGGTTCTTCGACGCGACGGCGTGCGGCAGCCCCACGACGGCAGGCAACTACGTCGTCCAGACCGGCGGTGCCGCGCTGCTCGGCCGCAGCCAGGACTGGGATTGGGCGCTGCTGCGTCTCAACACCATGCCGCCGGCCGGCGTGTACTTCAGCGGATGGAACGCGGCGACGGTCGGCAGCGGCATCGGCGTGGAGAGCTTCCACCACCCGAGCGGCGACCTCAAGAAGTGGAGCTACGGCACGACGTACGGAAACGTGCCGGTCGACTTCGCGTCGGCGGCGGGCGGCGCCGGGCTCTTCACGCGCGTCGTCTGGAACTTCTACGGCACGACCGAGGCGGGCTCGAGCGGCGGCGGGCTGGTCGTCTACAACGGCTCGGGCTACGAGCTGCGCGGCGGCCTGCTCGGCGGCGACGCGCTGTGCAGCAACCCGACCGGCTCCGACTACTTCTCGCAGTTCGGCTCGATGCTGCCGCTCGTGCGCCAGTACCTGACGCCGGGCAGCCAGGTGCCGGGGCTCGTCGTGTCGGTCGAGTACTACCACGCGAGCCTCGACCACTATTTCATGACGATCGACCCGAACGAGATCGCGGCCCTCGACTCGGGTCAGATCGTCGGCTGGGAGCGCACCGGCTTCCGTTTCCTCGCGTACGACTCGCCGGGCGCGGGCCGGAACCCCGTCTGCCGCTTCTACCGCAAGCCGGCGTTCGGCGATTCGCACTTCTTCACCGCGGACCCGGCGGAATGCGCGCGTGTCGCGGTCGACTACGCGACCGACTGGTATTTCGAAAGCCCGGCGATCTACTACGTCGCGCTCCCGAATGCGGTCACGGGCGCCTGCCCGGCGGGAACGAAGCCGATCTACCGCTTCCTGAACACGTTCGAGATCAACCATCGCTACACGACCGAGCAGACGGTCGCAAACGAGCTGTCGACCAAGGCCGGCTGGATTCCCGAGGGCTACGGACCCGGTCCGCTCTACCCGGTGATGTGTTCGCCGGTCGGGAGCTAGGGTGTGATCCCCCCGAGGCGCGCAAGCGCGCCTCCCCCGGGGCCCCCGGGGCCCGGGGCCCCGCCCCCGGGCCGGCCCGCGGCCCCCCCCGCAGGACGCGGTCGAACCGACCGCGATCCTGCGCCCGGCCCCGGCGATCACGATCGCGTTCATGCCGAACGTGATGCCGGCGAGCCGGTCGTCGCGCCGGTAGGTCGAGAGCGTGCGCAGCGGCTCGAGGCCGGTGTTCGCGCTCGCCTGGTCGATCGTCGTGACCTGGCAGCGGGTGCACGGTTTCACCGGCTTCAGCACTATGCCGTCGATCTCGATCGACGCGAGCGCGTCCTCGTCGTGCGGCTCGAGGCCGTCGAACACGAGGTTGGGGCGGAAGCGGTTCATCTCGACCGGCGGGCTGCCGCGCGCGGCGAGTCGTTCGTTCAGGTGGTCGAGCGATGCCTGCCCGATCACCAGGACCGGGTAGGCGTCGGCGAACCGCACCTGCGCACCCGAGTCGCCGGCGTAGTCGCGGCTGCTGAAGCGCGGGAGCGCGGGGTCGAAGCGCACGATCCGCACGTCGCTCGCGATCGCCGACGAGAGCCAGCGCGCCGCTTCGTCGCCGGCATCGAAGCCGCGCACCTGCGAGTTCCAGACCGTGACCTCGCGCGCAGGCGCAGGCGCGTCCGCCGCGAGCGCGAGCGGCGCGAGACCCTGCGTCGAGAGCACCAGGCGCCCGTCCTCGATCGTCGGATGCACGAGCGCCAGCCGCGGGAACTCGCGCTGCGAGACGAACCGGCCGTCGCGGTCGACCGCCATCCATTCGCGGTCGGCGACCCCGCCCGTCGCCAGTCCGGTGATGCGGATCTCCGCAGCGTCGACGGCGATGCCGGCCGCCCCCTTGAACGGGTAGACGACGACCGAGGTCAGGCGCGCTTCCATCGAGGGAACTGTCGATGCCGTCGTCGGCGCCCGGAAACGATGCGGGCGGCAAGGTCGCCCCGGCCGCCCGTCGGACCCTGCCCGCGAGGGCGCGGGCTACCTGAGCCCTTGCGCGTAGTCGGCCAGCGCCTTCATCTGCGCTTCGGACATGCCGCGCACGACGCCGACCATGATCTGGCCGTTCACGTCCTTGCCGCCCTTGTCCATGCCGCGCTCGCCGGACTTGAACGCCTTCAGCTGCGCGAGCGTGTAGTCCGACCACTGGCCGGAGAGCCGCGGATAGTTCCTCGGGAGGCCCGCGCCGGTCGGCCCGTGGCACGCGCTGCAGGCCGGCACGCCGTTCGCCGCATCGCCGGCGCGCCACAGCCGCTGCCCCTCGCGGGCGAGCGACGCGTCCTTCGCCTCCAGCAGCTTGGGCTTCTGGCCGGCGAAATAGGCGCCGAGCGACACCATGTCGGCGTCGGACAGCGTCGACGACATGCCCTGCATGATCGCGTTCTGCCGGATGCCGGCCTTGAAGTGCGCGAGTTGCGTGGTGATATAGTCGGCCGGCATTCCAGCGAGCGAAGGATTCGCGGACGTCGGGCTCGCGCCGTCCGCGCCGTGACACGCTGCGCATATCTGGTTGACGATCTCTTTCGCCTTCGCGGGATCGGGTTTGGTCGGCGCCTGTGTGTTGGCAAGCGCCGACAGACCGACCGCGGCGGCCAGGAGCAGCGTGCGTTTCATTTCCGGACTCCTCTTCGGGCTCGACGTCGGCGCGCGGTCCGGGGGGACGCGGGCCGGGTCGGGCGGGACTTCAGCTTGAATAAACGCGATATTGTATCCGAGAAGACCGGGCCGGGAGGGACCGACCCCCGGTCGCTGCTGGGCGCCGAGTTCATGATCGCCGCGGCCGCGCTCGACCAGTTGCCGCCGCCCGGGCCGCCGGAAGTCGCGTTCGCCGGACGGTCGAACGCCGGGAAGTCCAGCGCGATCAACGCGCTGGCCGGACGGAATCGACTCGCGTTCGCGAGCCGCACCCCGGGACGCACGCAGCAGATCGTGATGTTCGGGCTGCCGTCCGGCGCGATCGTCGCGGACCTGCCGGGCTACGGCTATGCCGCGGTACCGAAGGCGGTCAAGCGCGTCTGGCAGGACGTGCTCGCAACCTACGTCGCGACCAGGTCGACGCTCGTCGCGCTGGTGCTGGTCGTCGATGCCCGGCACGGCCTGAAGCCGCTCGACCTGGCCATGCTCGACGGATTCCTTCCGTCCGGCCGGCCGGTGATGGTGCTGGCGACGAAATCCGACAAGCTCACACGAACCGAATCTGCGCGCGCGTCGGCTGCGATCCGCGGGCAGCTTGCGGAACGCTACCGCGAGCAGGCGGCGTACGTGACCGTCGTTCCGTTCTCGGCGACGGCGCGGACTGGCCTCATGGAGGCCGACGCGATCCTGGCCGGGTGGCTCGCCGCATGACGCAGCGGGCGCGGAAAAAGAAAAGGCCCCGCAGTCAAGGGGAGTGACGCGGGGCCTTGGAACGCCCGCCGCGGCTTGCCGACCGCGGCGAGCACCCGCTCAGGGAGGGAAGCGGGAGACGTTTCCGTCTGTTGATTGTGACCGTTGACCCCGGTCATAGTTCCGTCGATTCATCGTCGGAATAATGGCCCCAATAACCGCGAGCGGAGAGTGGTCGATGTCCAAGTCGTCGCCGGCCCCGACGGTCGTCTCGGGATTGAAGCAGGCGCTCGTTCCCCATGCGCCGTTCTCGGGAATGACGGCCATCGACGTCGAGCGCGTCGTGCGCGCGTCGAGGATCCGCTACTTCGCTCCCGGCGAGGCGATCCTCACGCCGTCCGACACGCGCCCCGACCACTGCTACGTGATCAAGCAGGGTGCCGTTCGCGGCGAACGCGCGTCGCCCGACGGCACGCTGCGCGCGGCTTGGGAACTCGGCGCAGGCGAGATGTTTCCGCTCGGCGCGCTGCTGGCGGGGCGCGGAGTGACCAGTCACTATCGCGCGGGCGGCGACGTGTTCTGCCTCGTTTTCCCCGCCTCGGTGTTCGACCAGCTGATCGCCGGCTCGGCGGTGTTCCAGGATTTCTGCACGCGCAGGCTCGCGCACCTGCTCGACCTGTCGCGCGCGAAGATCCAGGCCGAATACGCGGCGACGGTCACCGAGCAGCGCGGACTGTCCACGCCGCTCAATGCGATCACGCGCAACGCGCCGGTCACCGTCGCCCCGGAGACGCCGATCGGCGACGCGCTGAAGCGAATGGAGGAGCTGCGCATCGGCTCGCTGCCGGTCGTCGACGGCGAATCGAAGCCCGTGGGCATCTTCACGCGGCAGGACGTGATCGGCCGGATCGTCCTGCCCGCCGTGCCGCTTTCCGCGCCGATCTCGAGCGTGATGAGCTCGCCGGCGCTGACGCTCCACGGCGAATCGACCGCGGGCGACGCCGCGCTGCTGATGGCGCGCCACGGCATCCGTCACGTGGTCGTCACCAGTGCCGAGGGGCAGGTCGCGGGCGTCGTGTCGGAGCGCGACCTGTTCGGGCTGCAGCGCCTGTCGGTGCGCGAGCTGTCGAGCGCGATCCGGCGCGCGGCGGACCTGGGCTCGCTCGTCCAGAGCGCGGCCGACGTCCGCGCGCTCTCGCACGCGCTGGTCGCGCAGGGCGTGGCGAGCGGCCAGCTCACGCGCATGATCGCGAGCCTCAACGACCAGCTCGCCTCGCGCATCCTCGACCTCGTCGCGCCGAAGCACGACCTGTCGGGGCTCGCGCTGTGCTGGCTCGGGATGGGTTCCGAGGGCCGCAGCGAGCAGACGATCGCGACCGACCAGGACAACGGCCTCATCTTCGTGCCGAACGACGAGGCGCTTCCTCCGGAGACGATCCGCGAGCGCCTGGAGCCGTTCGCGCGAGAGGTCAACGAGGCGCTCGACCGCTGCGGCTACCCGCTGTGCAAGGGCGGCGTGATGGCGATGAACCCGCGCTGGTGCCTGTCGCTCGACGAGTGGCGGGTCGCCTTCTGGCAGTGGATCGACCGCGGCGATCCGCAGAGCCTGCTCGCCAGCGCGATCTTCTTCGACTTCCGCTCGCTGTGGGGCGAGGAGGGGCTCGCCGTTCAGCTCCGCGCGGACATCGCCGCGCGCGCGCAGGGCAACCCGCGCTTCCTGAAGCAGATGAGCGACAACGCGCTCACCAACCGGCCGCCGCTCAACTGGTTCGGCGAGCTGTCGGGGCAGGAGGACGCCGCCGGCGTCGAGGGCATCGACCTCAAGATGAGCGGCAGCGTGCCGTTCGTCGACGCCGCGCGCATCTTCGCGCTCGCGTGCGGCGTGACCGCGACGAACACCGTCGACCGGCTCGAGGCCGCCGGGGTCCGCAAGGGCGTTCCCGCCGACGAGATCCGCAGCTGGGTCGCCGCGTTCGAGCACGTGCAGCTCCTGCGGCTGCGCACGCAGCACCGGCGCGCGTCGGGCGACATCACGGCGTCGGGGGCGGCGAACGTCGTGCCGCTCTCCGATCTGTCCGCGCTCGACCGGCGCATCCTGAAGGAGGCGTTGAGGCAGGTTCGCGCGATCCAGCAGCGCCTTGAGATGGATTACCCGGGATGAGGCGCCACCGGACCATCCGAGCCGCGCCGGCGACGAGCCTGGGGGACGTGGCCCCGTGCGGCGCCGGGCAGTCCCAAGCCGCCGCCCTGGGGCGCCCCCCGGGGCCGGGGCGGAACCGGCGGCCTGCCTTGGGGGGGGCCGCCCCCCCCCCCCCCCCCCCCCCTGAGCCTGTTCGACCGCTGGTTCGGCCGCGAGACGTCCGAAGGCGACGCCGATGCGCGCCTGGTCGTCATCGACACCGAGACCTCGGGCCTCGATCCGGAGCGCGACGATCTGCTCGCCATCGGCGCGGTGGCGGTCGACGGCTCGGGCATCCTGCTCGACGACAGCTTCGAGGTCGTCCTGCGCAACCAGCCGGCGGGCAACGCGTCGAACGTCGTCGTGCACGGGATCGGCTACGGGGCACAGGCGTCCGGCGTACCGGCGCCCGAGGCGCTCGCGGCCTTCCGCGAGTACGTCGCGGACGCGCGCTGCGTCGGATTCCACGCGGACTTCGACCGCAAGGTGCTGCGCCGCGCCTGCGAGGCGGCGCGCGTCCCGTTCGACGATCGTCCCTGGCTCGACCTGGCCTACCTCGCGGGGGCGCTCCAGCCCGAGACCTACCGCAAGGGCGGCCGCAGCCTCGACGACTGGATGGCGAAGTTCAACATCGAGAACACGGCGCGGCACAACGCGGCCGGCGACGCGCTCGCGACCGCCGAACTGCTGCTGCGGCTGCGGTCGATGGCCGCCGCGCAGGGCGCGCGCGGATTCAAGGGCTTGCTGGAGGCCGCGAAGCAGCAGAAGTGGCTGTCGGGCGGCGATTGATGACGCGCGCCGGCAGGCGGGAGCGGGGGCACCCGCCCGGCCCGCAGGCGCTTCGCGCTACCATCGCGTAGCCCCCACGACGCCGCCACCCCATCCGACACGCGTTTCCCGCATGACCCAACCCTATTCCGCCCGCTTCCCGGACTCGCGCCCGCGCCGCATGCGCCGCGACGATTTCTCGCGCCGGCTGATGCGCGAGACGACGCTCACGCCCGACGACCTGATCCTGCCGGTGTTCGTGCTCGACGGCGCCGGACGCGAGGAGCCGGTGCCTTCGCTGCCGGGCGTCTCGCGCAAGTCGTTCGACCTGCTGTGTCGCGACGCCGAGGCGTGCCTCGAGCTCGGCGTTCCCGCGATCGCGCTGTTCCCGGTGATCCCGGCCGAGCTCAAGACCGCCGACGCCGCGCAGGCGTGGCATCCGGACGACCTCGTCCCGCGCACGGTTCGAGCGCTGAAGTCGCGATTCCCCGAGCTCGGCGTGATCACCGACGTCGCGCTCGATCCGTACACGAGCCACGGGCAGGACGGGCTGATCGACGCGTCGGGCTACGTCCTCAACGACGAGACGGTCGAGGCGCTGGTGAAGCAGGCGAAGAACCATGCCGCCGCCGGCGTCGACATGGTGGCGCCGTCGGACATGATGGACGGGCGTGTCGGCGCGCTGCGTCGCGCCCTCGACGGGGCGGGCTTCCAGCGGACGCGCATCCTCGCCTACTCGGCGAAGTACGCGTCCTCGTTCTACGGTCCGTTCCGGGACGCGGTCGGATCCTCGGGCAACCTGAAGGGCGGTAACAAGTTCACCTACCAGATGGATCCGGCGAACTCGGACGAGGCGTTGCGCGAGGTCGCGCTCGACGTCGCCGAGGGCGCGGACATGGTGATGGTGAAGCCGGGACTCCCTTACCTCGATATCGTGCGGCGCGTGAAGGACGCCTTCGCGATGCCGACCGCCGTCTACCAGGTGTCGGGAGAGTACGCGATGCTCAAGGCCGCTACGCAGATGGGCTGGCTCGACGAGCGCGCGTGCGTCCTCGAGGTTCTCGTCGGCATGAAGCGCGCGGGCGCGGACGCGATCCTCACCTACTTCGCGCTCGACGCCGCGCGTTGGCTCAAGGGGTCAGAGCCGTAATATTCGGAAGTGGGCGGCGCGCGTCGGTGATGGGGCGGCGGACGAATATTACGGCTCTGACCCCTTGAGCAGCGCCTCCACCGCCTCCGCATCCAGCCTCGCCGCCTCGCGTCCGTGGCGGTCGCGCCGCGGCCGCGCGCGCATCGCTCCCGGCGTGCGCGTGGACAGGCGCACGCCGCCCCGAGGCGTATCGACGCAGAGCTCGTGCGCGTCGTCCGCGCTCCGCGTCGGCATCGTCCGGTAGTCGACGCCCGCGTTGAGCAGGGCGAGCTCGACCGCTTTCGAGTCGTCGGCGCAGAGCTCGATCCGGATGTCGCTGTGCTCGGTCGCCCAGCCTTCCGCGACCGCGCCGACCAGGCGCGCGTCGAACCGGGCAAGGTTGCGCAGCCAGACGACCGCCTCGGTGCGCCGCGTCCGCAGCATCGCGCGATGGCGCTCGCCGCCGAAGAGTGCCTGGTACTCGACGAGCGCATCCTCGATCTCGTCGTCGCCGGGCAGCGCGGCGCGCTCGGGCAGCCCGAGCTCGCGGGCCGCCTTGCGCTTCGCCGCGGACCAGTCGGCTATCCCGTGCTCCGCGATGAGTCGCGCGGCAGCCTGCGCGAGGCGCGCCCGCGCGTGTCCGTCGGGGCCGAAGCCGTGCCTGCGCTCGGCGCGGAGCGCGTCGCGCGAGGCGGGCGTGCGTCGCGGGCGCGTCATCGCGGCGTCCTCTCGAGCGTCGGCGTGCTTCGCGGGGATGTCATCCGGAACCCTAGAACAGCTGGTTGCGGACGTCCTGCGCCGAACGGCCGCCGGGCGAGGGCGTGAGCGAATCCTCGCGCGGGCGCGGGACCGATTCCGCGAAGAACCAGTCGAGCAACGTGCTCGTGTCGTCGCGAAGGCCGGTCGCATCGTTGATGCGGACCTGCACGACACCCGGCGGCACGTCGATCGGTTGCTCGCGCTGCCCCTTGAGCGCGCGCTGCATGAACGACATCCAGATCGGGAGCGCGGCGACCGCGCCGGTCTCGTTCGTGCCGAGCGTGCGGGGCTGGTCGTGCCCGATCCACGCGATGCCGACGATGAAGGGGGTGTAGCCGCAGAACCAGGCGTCGACGTTCTCGTTGGTCGTGCCGGTCTTGCCGGCGAGGTCCTTGCGCCCCAGCGACTGCGCGCGCGTCGCGGTGCCGTACGCGACGACGTCGCGCAGCATCGTCGTCATCACGAACGCGTTGCGCGGGTCGATCGCGCGCTCCGCGGTCTCGCCCGCGACCGCCGGCTCGGCCTGCGACAGGACGTTGCCCTTCACGTCGATGATCTTCGCGATCAGGTACGGCGAGATCCGATAGCCGCCGTTCGCGAACACCGAGTACGCGCCGCCCATCTGGACCGGCGTGACGGAGCCCGCGCCGAGGCCCATCGTCAGGTAGGCCGGGTGCTGCCTGGGGTCGAAGCCGAACTTCGCGACGTAGTCCTGCGCGTAGTGGGGGCCGATCGCCTGGAGCACGCGCACCGTCACGAGGTTCTTCGACTTCGCGAGCGCGGTGCGAAGCCGCATCGGCCCCTCGAACTTGCCGTCGTAGTTCTTCGGCTCCCAGTCCTCGGCGCCGGTCTTCTCGGCCGGCACGAAGAACGGCGCATCGTTGATCACCGTCGCGGGCGTGAACCCCTTCTCGAGCGCGGCCGAGTAGATGAACGGCTTGAACGCCGACCCGGGCTGGCGCCACGCCTGGGTGACGTGGTTGAACTTGTTGCGCTCGAAGTCGAAGCCGCCGACCAGCGCGAGGATCGCGCCGTCGCCGGGACGCAGCGCCAGGAAGGCCGCCTCGGCCTGCGGAAGCTGGACGATCGACCAGCGGCCCTTGTCTTCCTTGGCGAGCCTGACGATCGCCCCGCGCCGGATCCGCTGGTTGGCCGGCGTCTTTTCCGAGAGGTTGCGCGCGGCGAACTTGAGGCCGTCCCCCTCGACGTGGACCGTGTCGCCGTTCGCGACCACCGCCCGGACGTCGGTCGCGCTGGCGGCCGTGACGACCCCGGCGATCAGGTTGTCGCTGTCGGGGGACTGCTGGAAGGCCCGCTCGAACGCCTGCTCGGCTTCGGCGGGGTCCTCGGGCAGGCTCACGTAGGCCTCTGGACCACGGTAGCCGTGCCGCCGGTCGTAATCGAGCACACCGCGCCGGACCGCGGCATACGCGGCATCCTGGTCGGCGGTCCGAACCGTGGTCCAGACGGTGATCCCCTTCGTGTAGGCCTCCTCGCCGTAGGCCTCGAAGACGACCTGCCGGGCCATCTCGGCGACGAATGCGGCACGAACCGGGACCGATTCCCGGACGCCCTGGCGAATGGCGAGTGGCGCGTTTCGTGCTTGCTCGTGCTCCGCATCCGAGAGGTAGCGGAGATCATGCATACGGCGCAGCACGTACTCCTGCCGGATCTTCGCCCGCTTCGGATTGGTGACCGGGTTGAATGCGGACGGCGCCTTCGGAAGGCCGGCGAGCATCGCGGCCTCGGCCGGGGACAGATCCTTGAGGGGTTTGCCGAAATAGATCTGCGCGGCGGCCGCGAAGCCGTAGGCACGCTGGCCCAGGAAGATCTGGTTGACGTAGAGCTCCAGGATCTCGTCCTTGGTCAGGTTGGCCTCGATCTTCCAGGCGAGCAGCACCTCGCGGAGCTTGCGCGTCAGGGTCTTCTCCCGCGTCAGGAAAAAGTTGCGGGCCACCTGCATCGTGATCGTGCCGGCGCCCTGTTGCGTGCCGGAGACGACGTTGGTCATGGCGGCCCGGAGCACCGAGACATAGTCGACGCCGCCATGCTGGTAGAAGCGCTCGTCCTCCGCCGCCAGGATCGCGTTCTTCATGAGCGGGGGCACGTCCTGGATGCGGACGACGGCGCGGCGCTCCTCGCCGAATTCGCCCAGGAGGTCGCCGTCGGCGGAGACGATCCGGAGCGGCACTTTGGGCTGGTAATCGGTCAGGGTCTCCAGTGAAGGCAACGTCGGATAAAGCAAGGCCAGGACGAAGGCGCCCAGCAGCCCCCCGACCACGGCGAGGCCAAGGGCGACGGAGCCAACGTAGAGGAGCCAGCGCTTTAGCACGGGGGAATAAAACTTGCTCTGGAGGGCAGGTACCCCCCCGGAATGTGGGCAAGCTTGCAACAGTGCACACGGCCGGGGAGCAAAAGGTTTGACATCGTTGTGGGTTGCTGCCAGAGTTTAATGTAAGTTGTCAGCATTGCCGGCGACAGGGACATGCTTGCCGAAAAATTTTCCGGAGTCCTCGAAGTCTTCAAGACCAAGGCGCCGACGCTGATCGGCGTCGACGTCGCGTCGACCTCGATCAAGCTCGTCGAGCTCTCGGAAGCCGGGAAGGGCACCTATCGCCTCGAACGGTACACGATCGAGCCCCTGCCCAAGGATACGGTGCAGGACGGCAACATCGCTAATCTGGACCAAGTCAGCGACGCGCTCAAGCGCGCCTGGAAGCGCCTGGGCAGCCGGAACCGGAACATCGCGCTGGCGCTGCCGGCGTCGATGGTGATCACCAAGAAGATCATCGTCCCTTCGGCCAGAAGGAGGAGGAGCTCGAACTGGCCGTCGAGGCCGAGGCGAACCAGTACATCCCGTTCGCGCTCGACGAGGTCAACCTCGACTTCCAGATCCTGGGGCCGGCGCCGAACAACCCCGACGAGGTCGAGATCCTGATCGCCGCGTCGCGCAAGGAGAAGGTCGAGGACCGGGTCGCGATCGCCGAGGCCGCCGGGCTCAAGCCGCGCGTGATGGACGTCGAGTCCTACGCGACGCAGGAGGCGTTCCGCCTGATCACGCCGTCGCTCCCCGCCAACGGGCGCGACCAGAACGTCGCGTTCGTCGACATCGGCGCCCACATCACGCACTTCTACGTGCTGCGCAACGGCCAGTTCCTGTTCTCCCGCGACCAGGCCTTCGGCGGCAACCAGCTGACCCACGACATCCAGCGGGCGTTCAACCTGTCGCCCGAGGAAGCCGAGTCGGCCAAGAAGAACCAGGGACTGCCCGAGAACTACGACGCGGACGTGCTGCAGCCGTTCATGGAGACGCTGGCGCTCGAGATCACGCGCGCGCTCCAGTTCTTCTTCACGTCGACCGCGTACAACCAGGTCGACCAGATCGTGCTCGCCGGCGGGTGCGCCCAGCTGCCGGGCCTCGACGAGCTGGTTGCGAAGCGCGCCGGCGTGGCGACGGTGATCGCCAACCCGTTCGCGTCGATGCAGGTCTCCGACCGGATCCGTCCCCGCCAGCTCGCGCAGGATGCGCCGATGCTGACGATCGCGGCCGGTCTTGCGATGCGGGGCTTCGAGTGAGTGTGATCCCCCCGAAGCTCGCTGCGCGAGCCTCCCCCCAGGGGGCGGGCGCCGCCTTGGGACGGCCCGGCGGCGGCACGATCCCCCCGAAGCTCGCTACGCGAGCCTCCCCCCAGGGGGCCGGCGCCGCCTTGGGACGGCCCGGCGGCGGCGCGATCCCCCCGAAGCTCGCTGCGCGAGCCTCCCCAGGGTCGGGGCCGCGCCCGAAGGGCCGCCCCGAGGGTGCGGCCAGCCCCCTCCCTCAGGAGGGGGGGCGCGACGCGCGCGAAGCGCGCTAGCCTGGGGGAGGTCGTTTAATGGCGGCCGCCGTCCGCATCAACCTGCTGCCGCACCGCGAGCAGAAGCGGCAGGCGCGGCAGCGCCAGTTCGTCTCGTTCGCCGTCCTGCTCGCGATCCTGGCGCTCGCGGTCGTGGGACTCGTCCACATGGTCTTCGCCGCGAAGGTCGACGACCAGAACGCGCGCAACAAGCTGCTGAAGACCGAGATCGCGAAGCTCGACGAGCAGATCAAGGAGATCGACAAGCTCCGCGACCAGATCCAGCAGGTGCTCGCCCGCAAGCAGGTGGTCGAGAACCTGCAGGCGAATCGCAGCGAAGCGGTGCATCTGCTCGACCAGATCGTGCGCCAGCTGCCCGACGGCATCTACCTCAAATCGTTGCGACAGTCCGGGACGCGTGTCCAGATGATCGGATACGCGCAGTCGAACGCGCGCGTCTCGACGCTGATGCGCAACATCGAGGCGTCGCCCTGGATCGCGACGCCCGAGCTCGTCGAGATCAAGCTCGTGACGCTGCCCGGCGCGACGCGCAGCGCGCCCAGCCAGCAGGTCAACGAGTTCACGTTGAACTTCCAGGTAAGGCGTACCCCGCCGGCGTCCTCGGCGTCCTCGGCGCCCGCCGCGGCCAAGCCCGGTGCGCCCGCACCGGCCAAGGCGGCCGCCAGTGGAGCGAAGGCATGAACCTCGACGACCTCCGCCGCCTGCCGCTGCACGACGTCGGCAACTGGCCGATGCTGCCGAAGGCGCTCGTGCTCGGCTCGATCTTCTTCGTGATCATCGGCATCGGCGCGTTCTTCGACTGGAAGGACCAGTGGGAGACGCTCGGCCGCGCCGAAGGCGAGGAGGTGACGCTTCGCGAGCAGTACGCGCAGAAGAAGGCCAAGGCGATCAACTTCGATGCCTACCGGGCGCAGCTCTCCGAGGTCGAGCAGTCGTTCGGCGCGCTGGTGAAGCAGCTGCCGAACCGCTCCGAGATCGACGCGCTCCTGACCGACATCAATCAGGCGGGCCTCGGGCGCGGCCTCGTGTTCGAGCTGTTCAAGCCCGCGGCGCAGGAACGGATGGCGGACTTCTACGCGGAGCTGCCGATCGCCATCCGGATCACCGGCAACTACCACGACATGGGGGCGTTCGCGAGCGACGTCGCGCAGCTCCCCCGCATCGTGACGCTGAACGACGTCACGATCGCGAACGACAAGGGCACGCTCAAGATGGACGCGGTGGCGAAGACGTTCCGCTACCTCGACGAGGACGAGATCGCCCGGCAGCGCGCGCTCGCGAAGCAGGCGAAAGACAAGGCGAGGAAGAAATGAGCGCCGCCGGCCGTCCAGCCGCCCCCCCCCCCGGGCCCCCCCCCCGCCGCGGCGGCGCGGGGAGGCGCTCGCATGAGCTCCCGCCGCGCCACGATCGTCGTCGCCGCGCTGCTCGTCACCGGGTGCGGCGGCGAGAGCCACCAGGACCTGCGCGACTGGATGCGCGACCAGGGCAGGAGTTCGCTCGGCAAGCTCGACCCGCTGCCGCAGATCCGGCCCTACGAGCCGTTCGCCTACAACGCGTTCGACCTCCCCGACCCGTTCAAGCCGCGCAAGATCGAGCCGGCCAAGGGCAACAGCCGCCTCGCGCCGGACCTGGCGCGGCGCCGGGAGCCGCTCGAGAGCTATCCGCTCGAGTCGCTGTCGATGGTCGGCACGCTCGCGAAGAACAAGGCCGCGTACGCGCTCGTGCGTACGCCCGACAAGGACATCTACCAGGTGCGATCCGGGAACTTCATGGGACAGAACTTCGGCGTCGTCACAGGCATCACCGATACCGAGATCAAGCTGAAGGAGCTGGTGCAGGACAGCGCGGGCGACTGGACCGAACGGTCGTCGACGCTGCAGCTCCAGCAGCCCGACCCGAGGACACAGGGGGGGAAACGATGAGCGCAATTCTCGCCGTACGGGTCCGGAGCGCCGCAGCGGCCACCGTCCGCAGCGTCGCGATCGGGCTCGCCGCGATCGCGGCGCTCGTGAGCGTGCAGGTCGCGTGGGCCCAGGGGACCAACAGCATCGACCAGGTGACCGTCTCCAAGGGGACGTCGGGCCGGACGATCGTCAAGTTCACGCTGCGCAACGCGCCGACGAACGCGCCGGCCGGCTTCGCGATCGCGAACCCGGCGCGCATCGCCCTCGACTTCCTCGACACGACGAACGGGCTGGGCGCCACCCAGCGCCAGATCGACGACGCCTCGCTGCGGAGCATGAACGTCGTCCAGGCCGGCAGCCGGACGCGCGTCGTCTTCAACCTCAATCGGCCGCAGACCTACGAGACCAGCATCGAGGGCAACGCGGTGCTGGTGACGCTGTTCGACCAGGGCGAGGCGCTCGACGCGACGGCGCAGGTGGTCCAGCGCTTCGCCGAGGCCCGACCGGGCGACGTCCAGCACGTGCTGCGCGACGTGGACTTCCGGCGCGGCCGCAACGGCGAAGGCCGGATCGTGGTCGACATGTCCGACGCGGCGACCGGCATCGACATCCGCCAGCAGGGACGCCAGCTGATCGTCGAGTTCATCAGGACGTCGCTGCCGCGCAACCTCGAGCGCCGTCTCGACGTGCAGGACTTCGGCACGCCCGTCGTGTCGGTCGAGACGTTCGCGCAGGGACCGAACACGCGCATGGTGATCGAGCCCAAGGGCCTGTGGGAGCACTCGGCCTACCAGACCGACAACCGGTTCATCATCGAGATCAAGCCGGTGCAGGAGGACCCGAACCGCCTGACGCAGGGCACGCGCGGCGGGTACAAGGGCGAGAAGGTCTCGTTCAACTTCCAGAGCATCGACGTGCGCTCGGTGCTGCAGGTGATCGCCGACTTCACCGGGCTCAACATCATCACGAGCGACACCGTGCAGGGATCCCTCACGCTCCGGCTGAAGGACATTCCCTGGGACCAGGCGCTCGACATCATCCTGCAGTCCAAGGACCTCGACATGCGCAAGAGCGGCAACGTGGTCCGCATCGCGCCGCGCGAGGAACTGGCGATCAGGGAGAAGCAGCAGCTCGAATCGGCGGCGCAGATCAGCGAGCTCGAGCCGATGCAGGTCGAGTCGTTCCAGCTGAACTACATGAAGGCCGGGGATTTCGCCAACCTGCTGTCGACCAACCGCCAGCAGCAGTTCGGCCTGGGCGCCGGGCAGACCGCGACCACGGGCGGGCAGGGCTCGATCCTGTCGAAGCGCGGCGTCGCGTTCGTCGATCCGCGGACGAACGTGCTGTTCGTGCAGGACACGCCCGCCAGGCTCGAGGAAGTCCGCCGGATGATCCGCCAGCTGGACGTCCCGATCCGCCAGGTGCTGATCGAGGCGCGGATCGTGATCGCGGGCGACAAGTTCAGCCGCCAGCTCGGTGTGCGCTTCGGCCAGCAGACCGGATTCTCGTTCAACCGCGGCCGCTACTCGGTCGGCTCGACCGGCTCGCTCAACACGCAGCCGACGGTGCGCACGGAAGGCGACCGGATCGTCCGCGAGACGCGCACGCCGACGCCGTTCGAGATCGCGTCCCCGACGGTCGCGCCGTACGGCTACCCGGGCTACTCGGATCCGCAGGCGCTCAACATCAACCTGCCGATCGCGAACGCCGCGGGACAGCTCGCGATGACGCTGATCAACCTGGGCAGCGGCAACCTGATCAACCTCGAGCTCTCCGCGCTCGAGGCCGAGAACCGCGGCAAGGTCGTCTCGAGCCCGCGCGTGATCACGGCCGACAACCAGAAGGCGCAGATCGAGCAGGGCACCGAGATCCCGTACGTGACACCGGGCACGTCGAACTCGCCGGCGACGGTTCAGTTCAAGAAGGCGGTGCTGCGCCTCGACGTCACGCCGCAGATCACGCCCGACAACCGGATCATCATGACCGTCGAGGTCCGCAAGGACTCGGTCGGGTCGTACGTGCAGGTGGGCCAGGGCTTCCAGGTGCCCGCGATCGACACGAAGAACGTTGTGACGCAGATCATGGTCAACAACGGTGACACCGCGGTGATCGGCGGCATCTACGAGGAGACGATCCGCAACGACGTCGACAAGGTGCCTTACCTGGGCGACATCCCGCTGTTCGGCTACCTGTTCAAGCAGACCGGCCGATCGAGCGAGAAGACCGAGCTCCTGATCTTCCTGACGCCGCGCGTGGTCAAGGAGACCATGAGCGCCGTCAAGTAGCGGCCCGACGCAGGCGGCGAGGGGCGGTCGTCGCGCGGTCCTGTCGGATCGCCGCGCCGGCCCGGCGCCCGCCTCGGTCCGCCTCGCCCGGCCCGCCGGGCGCCATTCGCTACAATCCGCGGATGCAGCTGCATCGCGGCAACCTCTATCTCGTCGGCCTCATGGGCGCGGGCAAGACGACGCTGGGGCGCCAGCTCGCGCGCCGCCTGGGCAAGCGCTACGTCGACGCCGACCACGAGCTCGAGGGACGCCTGGGCGTGACGATCCCCACGATCTTCGAGATCGAGGGCGAGGTCGCGTTTCGCGACCGCGAGGAAGCGGTGATCGCCGACCTGGTGCGGCTCGAGAACATCGTGCTGGGAACCGGAGGCGGCGCGGTGATTCGCGAGGCGAACCGCCGGCGGCTCGCCGAAGGCGGCACCGTCGTCTACCTGCACGCCGATCCGGAAACGCTCTACGAGCGCGTGCGGCACAGTCGCCACCGGCCGCTCCTGAAGGCGGCCGACCCTGCGGCGAGGATCGCCGAGCTCTACGCGCAGCGCGACCCGCTCTATCGCTCGGTGGCGGACCTCGTGATCCGGTCGGATCGCGAGGAGGTCATGCGTGCCGCACGCGAGTGGGAGCCGGAATCCCGCGCTCCCGCCGAGGACGCGCGGTGAGCGCGGCGAAGGAACTCCGATGATGCGACTCGACGTGGCCCTCGGCCAGCGAAGCTATCCGATCGCCATCGGCCGCGGCGTGCTCGCGCGCGCGGGCGAGCTCGTCCCCTGGGATACGAAGCGCGCGGTCGTGGTCACCAACGCGATCGTCGCCGCGCACCACCTGCCCGCGCTCCGGGCGAGCCTCGACCGGGCCGGCGTCGCCATCGAGGTCGTGCTGATCCCCGACGGCGAGCAGCACAAGAACTGGGACACGCTCAACGACGTTCTCACGCGCCTCCTCGAGCTCAAGGCCGACCGCACGACCCCGATCGTCGCGCTCGGCGGAGGCGTGGTCGGCGACCTCGCGGGCTTCGCCGCGGCGATCTACCAGCGCGGCATCCCGTACGTGCAGGTGCCCACGACGCTGCTCGCGCAGGTCGACTCGTCGGTCGGCGGCAAGACGGCCGTCAACCACCGCCTGGGCAAGAACATGATCGGCGCGTTCCACCAGCCGGTCGCCGTGCTGATCGACACCGGCTGCCTCGCGACGCTCCCTGCGCGCGAGGTCACGGCGGGACTCGCCGAGGTCGTCAAGTACGGCGCGATCCGCGACGCCGCTTTCTTCGACTGGCTCGAGCGGAACATGCGCGCGCTCCGCGAGCGCGAAGACGATGCGCTCGCGCACGCCATCCACGAGAGTTGCCGCGTCAAGGCCGAGATCGTCGCCGCGGACGAGCGCGAGACCGGCGAGCGTGCGCTGCTCAACTTCGGGCACACGTTCGGCCATGCGATCGAGACGGCGACCGGCTACGGCACGTGGCTGCACGGCGAGGCGGTCGGGACCGGGATGCTGCTCGCGTCCAGGCTTTCCGAACGCGTGTGCGGGCTGCCGGCCGCCGAGCGCTCGCGCGTCGAGGCGCTCGTCGCCGCGGCCGGACTCCCGACCGTGGCACCGAAGCTCGCGCTCGATCGCTGGCTCGACCTGATGGGCCGCGACAAGAAGGTCGAGCGCGGGCGCATGCGCTTCGTGCTGCTCGAGCGCCTCGCCCGAGCGGTCGTTCGCGCGGACGTTGACGAGCGCGACCTGGCGGCGGTGCTGTCCGGCTGACGGCGGCAGCTGCGGCGGGGGTGACATCCCCCCGAAGCGCGCTGCGCGCGCCTCCCCGAGGGCGCGCCCTTGGGGCGGCCCGGCGGGTGCGGGACGTCCCCGAAGCGCGCTGCGCGCGCCCTCCCGGGGCGGAAACGAAAACGGCGATCCGCGGATCGCCGTTTTCGCTGCTGCGGCTGATTGATCAGTTACAGGCGATCGTCGCGGTGCGGGTCTGCTGCGTCGGGCTGCCGCTGTCGACGATGATCACCGTCGATACGCCGGAGCCGTCGGCGAGTCCGCTGATGTCCGACGAGCTGCCCGACCCCGCGACCACGGGAGGCGTCGCGATGCCGCCCGACGGCGTGACGCTGACGTTGTAGGGCGCAGTCCCGCCGGTGATCACGAAGGTGAACGTCTGTCCGGTGCAGCTGTTGGCGCCGGTGCGCGACACCGTGGAGGGCGTCACGACGAGTGTCGTCGGCGTGGGCACCGGCGTCCCCGGCGGGGCCTGGGTGCCCGGGATGTTGAGGAGCTGCGCGGTCGTCGTCTTGCCGGCCGAGTCCTGGATCGTGAACGTGAGCGGGTTGACGCAGGTCCCGTTGGTCGTCGCCCGGAAGAAGCTGCCGCTCGACCCGACGACCGAGGGCGAGACCACGACGCCGGTCGGGAACGTCGAGGCGACCGTGTACGGCGGCGTGCCGCCGTAGATGTAATAGTCGATGATGAATCCGCTCGAGCACGAGTTGTTGTACTGCGTCTGGATCGTCGCCGTGGGCGGCACGA
The DNA here is from genome assembly GCA_016704895.1 of Betaproteobacteria bacterium. Classification (GTDB taxonomy): domain Bacteria; phylum Pseudomonadota; class Gammaproteobacteria; order Burkholderiales; family Casimicrobiaceae; genus VBCG01. Next base: position 101,623 of record JADIZG010000002.1, on the reverse strand, counting down.
CCGACAGGTTGTTGGTCGACGTCGTGCGCTCGATGACGAAGTTCGCGATCTGCTGCTGGCCGGTCGTGACGTCGGTCGCGCGAATCTGCGCCTGCTGCGTCGTGGCGCCCGCGGACGCCTGGATCTGGACCTGTGCGGCGCCCGCGGCATCGGTGACGACGGTCAGCGTCGAGGCTGCCGGCAGCGCGGGATTGCTCGTCAGGATCGAGAACGCGCCGTACACGACGTCGAAGCGGATCTGGCGGCCCGGCAACGGCGCGCTTCCCACGCCCGTCGCAATCGCTTGCACGCCTGCCGTGTCGCCGTCGCACACGTTGGTCCCGCAGTTCGCGCTCGACGGCGTCACCGTCAGGCCGTTCTCGAACAGCGGCGCGTAGCGAACCGTCACGTTCGCGATCGCCGACTGCCCGGACTGGTCGGACACGGTGATCGCCACCGGGACGTCCGAGGCGACCGCCACGGGGTTCGCGACGAGCACGATCGTGTCGCCGGAAACGTTGAGCGGCACCGGCAGGACCGCCGAATTGTTCGACAGCGCCTGGTAGGGCGCGACGCCGCCGACGATCTTGATCGTCGCCGGGACCTGCGAGTAGGCGACCACGATGCCCGCGGGCAGCGTGTAGAGCGTCGCGATCGGGGTCGTCGGGGTCGACGGGCCGTTGACGGCCCCGCTCCCGCCGCCGCAGGCGGTCAGTCCGAGCGTGCCGGTCAGGGCCAGGAGCATGGCGACCGGGCGAAGCCAGCCGGTCAGGCGAACGAGGGACATGGCGGATTCCTGATGATGTTGTCCTGAAACCGGAGCGTTCCCGCAACGGAATTGAACGCTGCAACAACGAGATAGCCAATAATCTTTAGATTAGAGCGCAAGAGCGGGGTCCGTGCAAGGCCTTTCAGGGGGAAGCCGGGCGCCGTCTGGCGGCGCGTGTTGCATGGATGCCCGCCCTGCCGCCGTGTTCCTTGTCGCATTGCAGCAAGGCGAGTAGGATTAAAAGGTTTCGCCTCGCATTCGCACAGCAATCTTCGCGCCTGCGGGTGCGGCGACCGCGCGGCCCGAGGGGGTTCCGGGTTCCGCGGCATCCCGGGACGCGCGACCGGGCCGGCAGGCCGGTTTCACGAGAGGAAACGATGGTGCACGACGGATCCGAGCAGGAGGTTGGGGGGGCGCTGGGCGCGTGGCCGCCGGCGCGCCAGGGCATGTACGACCCCGCGCACGAGCACGATGCGTGCGGCCTGGGCTTCATCGCGCACATCAAGGGCAAGAAAAGCCACGCGATCATCTCCCAGGGCCTCAGGATCCTCGAAAACCTGTCGCATCGGGGGGCCACGGGCGCCGACCCGCTGCAGGGCGACGGCGCGGGCATCCTGATCCAGCTCCCCGACGCATTCCTGCGCCGCGCGTGCGGCAGGCTCGGCATCACGCTGCCGGCGATCGGGCAATACGGCGTCGGCATGGTGTTCCTGCCGCAGGAGCCGGCCTCGCGGACGGCCTGCGAGCAGGAGATCGAGCGCGCGATCGCCGCGGAAGGGCAGGTGCTGCTCGGCTGGCGCGACGTCCCGACGAGCAACGAGGGGCTGTCCGAGCGCACCAAGGAGGTCGAGCCCGTCATCCGTCAGGTGTTCGTCGGGCGCGGCTCGCGCGAGATGGACCAGGCCGCCCTCGAGCGCAAGCTCTACGTGATCCGCAAGCGCGCCGGGCACGCGATCCAGGCGCTGGCCCTCAAGCACGGCAAGGAGTTCTACGTCCCGTCGCTCTCGACGCGCACGCTCTGCTACAAGGGCATGCTGCTCGCGGACCAGGTCGGTAAGTTCTACCTCGACCTCGCCGACGAGACGATGGTCTCGGCGCTCGCGATGGTCCACCAGCGCTTCTCGACCAACACGTTCCCGACCTGGGACCTCGCGCACCCGTTCCGCCACGTCTGCCACAACGGCGAGATCAACACGCTGCGCGGCAACTTCAACTGGATCCGCGCGCGCGAAGGCGCGATCGCGTCGATCGTGCTCGGCGACGACCTGCCGAAGCTGTTCCCGCTGATCTACGAGGGCCAGTCCGACTCGGCCTCGTTCGACAACGCGCTCGAGCTCCTCGTGATGGGCGGCTACACGCCTGCCCACGCGATGATGATGATGATTCCCGAGGCGTGGGCCGGCAACCCGCTGATGGACGACGACCGCCGCGCGTTCTACGAGTACCACGCGGCGCTGATGGAACCCTGGGACGGCCCGGCGGCGATGGCGTTCACGGACGGCCGCCAGATCGGCGCGACGCTCGACCGCAACGGGCTGCGCCCCGCGCGCTTCGTGGTGACCGACGACGACCTGGTCGTGATGGCCTCGGAAGTCGGCGTGCTCGACATCCCCGAGAAGAAGATCGTCAAGAAGTGGCGCCTGCAGCCCGGCAGGATGCTGCTCGTCGACCTCGAGGCAGGCCGGATCGTCGACGACGAGGAGCTCAAGCGCACGCTCGCGACGGCGAAGCCGTACCGCGACTGGCTCGACCGCTGCCGCCTGTCGCTCGAGGCGATGCCCGAGCCCGCGCCCGCGCAGCCCTCCGAGGTGGCGCTCCTGGACCGCCAGCAGGCGTTCGGCTGGACGCAGGAAGACCTCAAGGTGATCCTCGCCCCGATGGCGCAGACCGGCGAGGAGGCGATCGGCTCGATGGGCAACGACGCCGCGCTGCCGGTGCTTTCCGACCGGCCCAAGGTCTTCTACAACTACTTCAAGCAGCTGTTCGCGCAGGTCACCAACCCGCCGATCGACCCGATCCGCGAGGAGCTGGTGATGAGCCTCGTGTCGTTCATCGGGCCGCGCCCGAACCTGCTCGCGGTCGACTACGAGCCCGGCGTCACCGAGCCCCCGATGCGGCTCGAGGTCGAGCAGCCGATCCTCACCGCCGAGAACATGGAGAAGCTCCGGCACGTCGAGCTCTTCTCGGGCGGCGCGTTCCACGCCGAGGAGCTCGACATCTGCTACCCGGCGGCATGGGGCGCGAACGGCATGGAGGCCGCGCTCGCGAGCCTGGCGGCGCACGCGGTCGACGCGATCGCGCAGGGGAAGAACATCCTGATCCTGTCCGACCGCGCGGTCGGCCCGGACCGCCTGCCGATCCCGGCGCTGCTCGCGACCGCCGCCGTGCACGAGCACCTGGTCAAGCTGGGGCTGCGCACGTCCGCCGGGCTCGTCGTCGAGACCGGGTCGGCGCGCGAGGTGCACCACTTCGCGCTGCTTGCAGGCTACGGCGCCGAGGCGATCCACCCGTACCTCGCGCTCGAGACGCTCGCCGCACCCGGCGCGCCGATCGGCGACGTCGAGCCGAAGGACGCGCAGAAGAAGTACGTGAAGGCGGTCTGCAAGGGGCTCTACAAGGTGATGTCCAAGATGGGCATCTCGACCTACCAGAGCTATTGCGGCGCGCAGATCTTCGAGGCGGTCGGCCTGCGCAAGGCGTTCGTCGACAAGTACTTCACCGGGACCGCCAGCGTCGTCGAGGGCATCGGGCTCTTCGAGGTCGCCGGCGAATCCGCGCGCCTGCACGCCGTGGCGTTCGGCGCGGACCCCGTGCTCGCGGCGGGCCTCGACGCGGGCGGCGAGTACCACTACCGCGTCCGCGGCGAAGAGCACATGTGGACGCCGGACTCGATCGCGAAGCTGCAGCACGCGACGCGCGCCGGGAGCTTCGCGACGTACAAGGAGTACGCCGCGCTGATCAACGACCAGGGTCGCAAGCTGAAGACGCTGCGGGGCCTGTTCGAGTTGAGGCACGGTGTGCGCCCGCCGGTTCCGCTGTCGGAGGTCGAGCCGGCGAAGGAGATCGTCAAGCGCTTCGCCACCGGCGCGATGAGCCTGGGCTCGATCTCGACCGAGGCGCACACGACGCTCGCCGTCGCGATGAACCGGATCGGCGGCAAGTCGAACACCGGCGAGGGCGGCGAGGATGCGATGCGCTACCGCGCCGAGCTGCGCGCGGGGCACAGCACGATCGCGGACGGCGACACGATCGCGACGGTGATCGGCAAGGACCGGATCGAGCGCGACATCTCGCTCAAGGCCGGCGACAGCCTGCGCTCGAGGATCAAGCAGGTCGCCTCGGGCCGCTTCGGCGTGACCGCCGAGTACCTGACGTCCGCCGACCAGATCCAGATCAAGATGGCGCAGGGCGCGAAGCCCGGCGAGGGCGGCCAGCTGCCCGGGCACAAGGTCTCCGAGTACATCGCGACGCTGCGCTACTCGGTGCCGGGCGTGGGCCTGATCTCGCCGCCGCCGCACCACGACATCTATTCGATCGAGGACCTGGCGCAGCTGATCCACGATCTCAAGAACGCCAACCCGCGCGCGTCGATCTCGGTGAAGCTCGTCTCGGAGATCGGCGTCGGCACGGTCGCCGCAGGCGTCGCGAAGGCCAAGTCCGACCACGTGACGATCTCGGGTTACGACGGCGGCACCGGCGCGTCGCCGGTGTCGTCGATCAAGCACGCTGGCACGCCCTGGGAGCTGGGGCTCTCGGAGACGCAGCAGACGCTCGTCCTGAACCGCCTGCGCGGGCGCATCACCGTGCAGGTCGACGGGCAGATGAAGACCGGCCGCGACGTCGTCATCGGCGCGCTGCTCGGCGCCGACGAGTTCGGCTTCGCGACCGCGCCGCTCGTCGCCACCGGCTGCATCATGATGCGCAAGTGCCACCTGAACACCTGCCCGGTGGGCGTGGCCACGCAGGATCCCGTGCTGCGCCGGCGGTTCAGCGGCCAGCCCGAGCACGTCGTCAACTACTTCTTCTTCGTCGCCGAGGAAGTGCGCGAGCTGATGGCCGCGCTCGGCTTCCGGACCGTCGACGAGATGATCGGGCGCAGCGACCTGATCGACGTCAGGAAGGGCGTCGACCACTGGAAGGCGAAGGGGCTCGACTTCTCCCGGATCTTCTACCAGGCGCCGATGCCCGCGGCGGTCGCGCGCCGTCACTGCGAGGCGCAGGACCACGGCCTCGCCGGCGCGCTCGACCACGCGCTGATCGAGGGGGCGAAGCCGGCGCTCGAGAAGCGGCAGCCGGTGCGGCTCGCGCACCGCATACGCAACGCGCACCGGTCGGTGGGCGCGATGCTGTCGGGCGAGGTGGCGCGGCGCTACGGGCACGAGGGCCTTCCCGACGACACGGTCCACGTGGCGTTCGAGGGCGTCGCCGGACAGAGCTTCGGCGCGTTCCTCGCGCAAGGCGTGAGCTTCGAGCTCAAGGGCGCGACCAACGACTACGTCGGCAAGGGCCTGTCGGGGGGACGCATCGTCGTCTACCCGGATCCGGCGTGCCCGGCGAAGCCCGAGGAGAACATCGTCGTGGGCAACACCGTCATGTACGGGGCGATCGCGGGCGACGCGTACTTCCGGGGCGTGGCGGGCGAGCGCTTCTGCGTGCGCAATTCCGGCGCGACGGCGGTCGTCGAGGGCACGGGCGACCACGGCTGCGAATACATGACCGGGGGCACGGTGGCGGTGCTCGGGCGCACGGGGCGCAACTTCGCGGCCGGCATGAGCGGCGGCATCGCGTACGTCTACGATCCCGACGGCACGTTCGCGCAGCGCTGCAACGCGTCGATGGTGACGCTGGAGCGCGTGCTTCCCGAGGCCGAGCAGGCCCGCGAGGAGCGCGAGCTCGCCGCGTCGGGGAAGGCGCGGGCGCGCCACGGGAACCGGGCCGACGAGGCGCTGCTGCGCGAGATGGTCGAGCGGCACCTGCGCTTCACCGGGTCGACGGTCGCGCTCGCGATGCTCGACGACTGGGAGGCCGCGCGCGGGCGCTTCGTCAAGGTGTTCCCGAACGAGTACCGGCGAGCGCTCACCGAGATGGCCGCGAAGTCGGCGGCGAAACCCGCCGCGGCGAAGGAACGCGCGGCGGCATAGGGACTTGACGTTCGTGGCGGGCGCGCATCGCTCGCCACCCTCATACGGTTGGAACATGGGCAAGATCACAGGATTCCTCGAGCTCCAGCGCATCGCCGAAGTCGCGGAGCCGCCGCGCGACCGCCTGCGCCACTACCGCGAGTTCGTGCTCGCGCTGGACGACGACGCGGCGTCGAAGCAGGGCGCGCGCTGCATGGACTGCGGCATCCCGTTCTGCCAGTCGGGATGCCCGGTCAACAACATCATTCCGGACTGGAACGATCTCGTGTACCGGCGCGCGTGGCGCGAGGCGCTCGACACGCTGCACTCGACCAACAACTTTCCCGAGTTCACCGGCCGCGTGTGCCCGGCGCCCTGCGAGGCGGCGTGCACGCTCAACATCAACAGCGACGCCGTCGGCATCAAGTCGATCGAGCACTTCATCATCGACAAGGGCTGGGAGGAAGGCTGGGTCGTGCCGCAGCCGGCCGCGCAGAAGACCGGGCGCCGCGTCGCGGTCGTCGGATCGGGGCCCGCGGGGCTCGCTTGCGCGCAGCAGCTCGCGCGCGCGGGCCACGACGTCGTCGTGCTCGAGAAGAGCGATCGCATCGGCGGACTGATGCGCTACGGCATTCCGGACTTCAAGCTCGAGAAGCCGTCGATCGACCGGCGCATGGCGCAGATGTCGGCCGAGGGCGTCGTGTTCAGGCCGGGTGTCGAGGTCGGCCGGGACGCCGACCCGAAGGCGATGCTCGAGGAGTACGACGCCGTGGTGCTCGCCGGCGGCGCCGAGAAGCCGCGCGACCTGCCGGTCCCCGGGCGCGACCTGGCGGGCGTCCACTTCGCGATGGAGTTCCTGCCGCAGCAGAACAAGGTCGTCGCGGGCGACCGCGTGGCGGGGCAGATCCTCGCCACCGGCAAGCACGTCGTCGTGATCGGCGGAGGCGATACGGGCTCCGACTGCGTGGGCACGTCGAACCGCCAGGGCGCCGCGTCGGTCACGCAGTTCGAGCTCCTGCCGCAGCCGCCGGAGGCCGAGGACAAGCCGCTCGTGTGGCCCTACTGGCCGATCAAGCTGCGCACGTCGTCGTCGCACGAGGAAGGCTGCAAGCGCGACTGGGCGGTCGCGACCAAGCGCTTCGAGGGCCGGGACGGGCGCGTCGAGAAGCTCGTCGCCGCGCGGCTCGAGTGGACGCGCGGCGCGGACGGGCAGATGAAGATGGCCGAGGTGCCGGGCAGCGAGCACGAGCTCAAGGCGGACCTCGTGCTGCTCGCGATGGGCTTCACCGGGCCTGCGTCGACGCCGATGCTCGACGCGTTCGGCGTGGCCCGCGACTCGCGCACGAACGTCGCGGCGAACACCGACGACTACCGGACGAACGTCGACAAGGTGTTCGCGGCCGGCGACATCCGTCGCGGGCAGTCGCTGGTCGTCTGGGCGATCCGCGAGGGGCGCCAGTGCGCGCGCGCGGTCGACGAATTCCTGATGGGGGCGAGCGAGTTGCCTCGCTGACGCGCGAACGGCGCCCGGTGCCGCCCGTCCCCGACTGCGGCCTCGCTCCGCGCCGACGCGGGAAGCGGGCGCCGCCAGCCCCGGGCGCCGCGGGTCGCGGCGAGCCCCGCGTCAAGCACGTGACAGGTCCTGCGTCGAACCCCCGGAGCCCCGCCCCCTTGCAGAACGACACCTTCCTCCGCGCGCTGCGCCGCGAGCCGACCGACTACACGCCGGTCTGGCTGATGCGGCAGGCGGGGCGCTACCTGCCCGAGTACACCCGGACGCGCGCGCGCGCCGGCAGCTTCATGACGCTCGCGCAGACGCCGGACCTCGCGACCGAGGTGACGTTGCAGCCGCTCGAGCGTTACCCGCTCGACGCCGCGATCCTGTTCTCCGACATCCTGACGGTGCCCGACGCGATGGGACTCGGGCTCTCGTTCGCCGAGGGCGAAGGCCCGCGGTTCGAGCGCACCCTGCGCGACGACGCCGCGGTGGCGTCGCTCGACGTGCCCGACATGGAGAAGCTGCGCTACGTGTTCGATGCGGTCTCGTCGATCAAGCGCGCGCTCGCCGGCCGCGTCCCGCTGATCGGGTTCGCCGGCAGCCCGTTCACGCTGGCCTGCTACATGATCGAAGGCGGCGGCAGCGAGGACTATGCCACGGTGCGGACGATGGCCGCGGCTCGCCCGGACCTGCTCGCGCGCATCGTCGACGTCAACGCGCGCGCGGTCGCCGCGTACCTGCGCGAGCAGATCGCCGCGGGCGCGGACGCGGTGATGATCTTCGACACCTGGGGCGGGATGCTGACCGCGGCCGCCTACCGGCGGTACTCGCTCGCATCGATGCGCGCCGTGCTCGGCGCACTCGCCGCCGATACGGCGACGCGCGCCGTGCCGACGATCGTGTTCACGAAGGGCGGAGGCGGCTGGCTCGACGAGATCGCGGCTTGCGGGGCCGCGGGCGTCGGCCTCGACTGGACCGTCGACCTCGCGCAGGCGCGCGCACGGGTCGGCGCGCGGGTCGCGCTGCAGGGCAACCTCGATCCGCTCGTGCTCCTGACCGATCCGGAAACGGTCGCCCGCGAAGCCATCGCGGTCGTCGAGGCGGCCGGCCCCGCCCCGGGGCACATCTTCAACCTGGGCCACGGGATCGTTCCCAGGACGCCTCCGGACAACGTCGCCGCGCTCGTCGAGGCCGTGCACCGCGCGTCGCGCCGCGCGCGCTGAACTATCGGCGCGGCGTGGCCCGAAGGGCTTGACAAAGCCCGAAATGCGCCGCCCCCGAGGGAGTTATGCACATGCCGGCGGAGCGGGCGCTCGCACCGCCCGCGCGCAGGCATCTCCCGGGCTAGACAAACGCAAACAATTGATCCTGAACATGAAAAAATATGCCCTCGCCATGAGGTATTCGGGGGGCCGCCTTGACTTTTCGCCGGCCTTGTGGCGTTGCGGCGCATTGCTCACAAAGTTATCCACACTCGATGGGGACAATTTCGTGATCCTAGTCAAATGAAGGACTTGCCGCGATGAGTTGCGACCAGTCATGAGGATTTCGAACACTACAACGTGTCGTGGGGATCGAGACCGCATCCCGCGAGCGCGGCCGTGACCTACGCGCGCGTCGCGGTACCGGTCGCCACCGGACAGGCCTTCGACTACTGGGCGCCCGACGGCCTGGGCATCGAGCGCGGCTCGCTCGTGCGGGTGCGGCTCGCGAATCGGCGCTGCGTCGGCGTCGTCGTCGGGACGCACGCGACCTCGGACGTCGAACGCGAACGGGTGCAGCCGGTCGACGACGTGTTGGCGCTGCCGCCGCTGCCCGAAGACGTCGTCGCCCTCGCGGAATTCGTCGCGGCCTATTACCGGGAACCCGTCGGCCTCGCGCTCGCGCAGGCGGTGCCGCCGGTGCGCTCGGGCGTCCGCCGGCGCGCGCCCGCGCCTCCTTCGGCACTCAGGCTCACGGACGGCGGGCGCGTCGCGCTCGCCGCGCGCATTGCCAGGGCGCCGGCGATGCGCGCGCTCTACGCACGCCTCTGCGACGCGCCAGCGGGCATCGACAGCGACTCGATCGTCGCGTTGCCGGCGCAGGACCAGCGACGGCTGTCGGCCTGGCGCACGGCCGGCTGGGTCGAGGAGCCGGCACCCGCGGCGCCGGCGCACAGGGTCGAGCTGAACGATGCGCAGCGCGCCGCGCTCGACGCGATCGACGCCGCTGCCGGACGATTCTCGGTCACGCTGCTGCAGGGCGTGACCGGGAGCGGCAAGACCGACGTCTACGCGGCCGCGGCCTCGCGAGCGATCGCGCGTGGCGGGCAGGTGCTGCTGCTGGTGCCCGAGATCAACCTGACGCCCCAGCTCGGCGCGCGACTCGCCGCCGCGCTGCCCGGCGTGCGCATCGCGACGCTCCACAGCGGCCTGCCGGACGGCGAGCGCCTCGAGCACTGGAAGGCCGCCGCGTCCGGGGAGGCGGCGCTCGTCGTCGGCACGCGTCTGGCCGTGTACGCGCCGCTGCCGCGGCTCGCGCTCGCGATCGTCGACGAGGAGCACGACGCGTCGTACAAGCAGCAGGACGGCGTGCGCTACCACGCGCGCGATGTCGCGATCGTGCGCGCCCGCTCGCGCGGCGTGCCGATCGTGCTCGGGAGCGCGACGCCGTCGCTCGAAACCGTGCTGCATGCGAAAGGCGGCCGCTACGCGCGCCACCTGCTTCCGCACCGCGCCGACCCCCGCGCCCGCCCGCCCGCGATCCGCTTCGTCCCCGAGGACGATCCCGCCGCATGCGACGGCGTGAGCGGGCCGCTCCTCGACGCGATTCGCGCGAGGCTCGCGCGCGGCGAGCAGTCGCTCGTGTTCGTCAACCGGCGCGGCTACGCGCCGTCGCTCAAGTGCACGGCCTGCGCCTGGGAGGCGGGCTGCCCGCGCTGCAGCGCGCGCCTCGTCGTCCACCGCGACCCGGCGCGCCTGCGCTGCCATCATTGCGGCCACGCGGAACGCGTCCCTCGTGCGTGCCCGTCGTGCGGCAACGTCGACCTGCAGGCGCGGGGCCTCGGGACGCAGCGGCTCGAGGCGGCGCTGGCTGCCGTGTTCCCGGAAGCGCGCATCGCGCGCATCGACCGCGACACGACGCGCGCGCGCGGCGCGTTCGAGGCGGTGCGCGCGCAGGTCGCCGCCGACGGGATCGACATCCTCGTCGGAACGCAGATGCTGGCGAAGGGCCACGACTTCCCGCGCCTCACGCTCGTCGGCGTGATCGGCGCCGACCACGCGCTCTACAGCGCCGACTTCCGCGCCACCGAGCGGCTCGCGGCGCTGCTGTTCCAGGTCGCCGGGCGCGCCGGGCGCGCCGCGCTGCCGGGAGAGGTCGTCGTGCAGACCTCGTTCCCCGCGCACGCCGTCTACTGCGCGCTCGCCGCGGACGACTACGATGCGCTCGCGAACGACCTCCTCGACGAGCGCCGCATCGCCGCGCTGCCTCCGCACGCGCACCTCGCGCTCCTGGCGGCGGAGGCGGTGTCCCGCGAGGAGGTCGACCGCTTCCTCGCCGCCGCCGAACGCGACGCGCACGCCGCCCGCGACCATGCGCGCGCCGACGTCGAGGTGCACTCGCCCGTGCCTTCGCTCCTCGCCCGTCGCGCCGGTTACGAGCGCGCGCAACTCGTCGTCCAGGCATCGCGTCGCCCCGAGCTCGCGCGATTCCTGGACGCCTGGCTTCCCGCGCTGGCCGCTCTCCCCGGGCGGCGCGTGCGCTGGGGGCTCGACGTCGACCCGATCTCGCTGTGAGCCCGCGCGATCGCCGGTGCTGCGCGCCGGGCTAGAATAGCGGGCTGACACGATGACGAAGACGACCGACGTGACCGATCCGAAAGCCGAACTCGAGTGCCTGCTCACCGGGCACGCGCGCGCGGTGATGCCCGAGCTTCCCGACGTCGAGGTGAAGCTCGACCGGCCGCGCGAGGCCGCGCACGGCGACTACGCGACCAACGTCGCGCTCGCGGGCGCGAAGGCGCAGAAAAGGGCGCCGCGCGAGGTCGCGCAGGCGTTCGTCGCGCTCGCGCAGGCCGATGCCGCGGTGCGCGCGCTCGTCGAGGCGATCGACGTCGCGGGGCCGGGCTTCGTCAACCTGCGGCTGACGCCGGCGGCGCGCCAGGCGGTCGTGGAGCGCATCCTCGCGGAGCGCGGCGCGTTCGGGCGGACGCGCGAGCGCGCGGGCGAGCGCATCATGGTCGAGTTCGTGTCGGCCAACCCGACCGGGCCGCTGCACGTCGGCCACGGCAGGCAGGCGGCGCTCGGCGACGCGATCTCGTCGCTGCTCGAGACGCAGGGCGCGTCGGTGACGCGCGAGTTCTACTACAACGACGCGGGCCAGCAGATCCAGAACCTCGCGATCTCGGTGCGCGCGCGCGCCAAGGAGATCCTGGGCGAGTCGGGCGAGTTCCCCGAGGACGGCTACCGGGGCGAGTACATCCGGGAGCTCGCGCAGCGCTACCTCGACGAGGTCGGGCACGACCTCCACGACGTCGAGGCGATCCGCCACTTCGCGGTCGCCGAGCTGCGCAAGGAGCAGGACCGCGACCTGCAGGCGTTCGGCGTGCGCTTCGACAACTACTATCTCGAGAGCTCGCTCTACACCGACGGCCGCGTCGGCGCGACGGTGGCGCGGCTCGCGTCGTCGGGCATGACCTACGAGAGCGAGGGGGCGTTGTGGCTGAAGACCACGGCGTTCGGCGACGACAAGGACCGCGTGATGCGCAAGTCCGACGGCGGTACACGTACTTCGTGCCCGACGTCGCCTACCACGTGACCAAGTGGGAGCGCGGGTTCGCGCGCGTGATCAACGTGCAGGGCTCCGACCACCACAGCACGATCGTGCGCGTGCGCGCCGGCCTTCAGGCGATGGGTCTCGGGATTCCCCAAGGGCTACCCCGACTACGTGCTGCACAAGATGGTGACGGTGATGCGCGGCGGCGAGGAGGTGAAGATCTCCAAGCGCGCCGGCAGCTACGTCACGCTGCGCGACCTGATCGACGAGGTGGGGCGCGACGCGGTCCGCTTCTTCCTCGTGTCGCGCAAGGCCGACAGCGAGTTCACGTTCGACATCGACCTCGCGCGGTCGCAGTCGGAGGAGAACCCCGTCTACTACGTGCAGTACGCGCACGCGCGGGTCGCGTCGGTGCTGCGCCAGGCCGGCGTCGCGCGCGACGCGGCCGCGGCGAGGTACGCGGGCACGGACCTCTCGCCGCTCGCGGGCAGCTACGAGCGAACGCTCCTGAACCGCCTCGCCGACTTTCCGGACGAGCTCGCCGCCGCCGCGCGCGAGTTCGCGCCGCACCAGATCACCTTCTACCTGAAGGACCTGGCCCAGGCCTTCCACGGTTACTATAATGCCGAGCGCTTCCTCGTCGATGATGCGAAGCTGCGGGATGCGCGCCTCGCGCTCGTCGTGGCGACCGGCGAGGTGCTGAAGAACGGCCTGTCGGTGCTCGGCATCGGCGCGCCGGACGAGATGTGAGCGCCGCACGGCCGCCCGAAGGCGCTCGCCCCCTCCTGGGGGAGGGGGAGCGCGAAGCCGCGTCTGCGGCAAGCGTGGGGGAGGCCAACGAATGAGCGCCGCCCGGGCCCGGCCGCCCTCCTGGGGAGGGGGCGCGCCGGAGCGTGGGGAGGCCAACCCACGTACGGGTCGCCCGAGCCTTGAATCGATGACAGCACACGGTCGCCCGGCGCCGCGCAAGCCTGCCTACGGCGCGAAGCGCACGGCGAGGAAGCCCGTCTCCCGCACGGCCGCGGGCGCGCACGGGCGCGGGCGGAACGCTGCTCGGCATCTTCATCGGGCTCGCGCTGGGCCTGGCCCTCGCAGCGGGTGTCGCCTGGACACTGATGGGCGGGCGCCAGGGGGCGCCGACGAAGTCGCAGGACGCAGCCGTGGCGCAGCGCGACGCGAAGCCGTCGAAGTCCGACACCCCGGAGAAGCCGCGGTTCGATTTCTACAAGATCCTCCCCGGCGGCGAGGAGCCGAAGATCGCCGCCGAGAAGAAGGCGCCCGATCGTCCCGACCGCGCGGTGGCCGACAAGGCGTCAGCGAAGGCCGCGGAAGTCCCGAAGGCGGCGGATCGTCCGTCGGAAAAGATCGCCGCGGCGGAACCTTCCGCCGCGAAAGGCGCCAAACCCGGCGACCGGTTCTGGCTGCAGGCGGGATCGTTCACGCAGGAAGCCGATGCGGAGAACCTGAAGGCCCGGCTCGCGCTGGCGGGCTGGGAGGCACAGGTCCAGTCCGGCACGTTGCCGGACAAGGGCGTGCGCTACCGCGTGAGACTCGGCCCCTACGACAATGCCGACGAGCTCAACCGCATCAAGGCCCAGCTCGCGCAGCGGGGCTTCGACGCCGCGGTGATCAAGTACTGACGCACGCATCCCGTTGTCGGCGCGTTCGTGGCCTCGATCGTTGATTCCGGCACTCGCCCCACCCCCGGCCGCCGTGCGGCCCGCTTGAGGAGATTTCGTTCATGTCCGCTGCCTTCACGCTCCCCGGATTCCGCGGCATCGCGCGCGTCGCGCTGGCCTTCGCGGCCGCACTCGCGATGGCGGGGCCCGCGTCGGCCCAGTACGCCGAGGGCAAGGAGTTCCTCCGATTCAAGCAGCCTCTCCCGGTCCAGACCGGCAAGAAGATCGAGGTGATCGAGTTCTTCTCGTACGGCTGCCCGCACTGCGCGGATCTCGAGCCGCACCTCGCCGCGTGGCACAAGCGCCTGCCGCCCGACGTGCAGTTCCGGCGCGTCCCCGTGGCGTTCCAGCCGGCGTGGGAGAACCTGGGCAAGGTCTACTACACGCTGGACACGCTCGGCGAGGAGGCGAGGCTCTCGCCCGAGGTGTTCGCGGCGATCCACGGCGGCGCGCGCGTCAACCTCGCGCAGGAGCAGCGCTTCCTCGACTGGGCCGCGTCGAAGGGGCTCGACCGCAAGAAGGTCGAGGACACCTACAAGTCGTTCGGGATCGCAGGCAAGATAGGCCGCGCCAAGCAGACCGCGCAGACCTACAACATCCAGTCGGTGCCGACGCTCGTCGTCGACGGCAAGTTCATGGTGTCGTCGGGAACGGCCGGCACGCACGAGCGCGTTCCCGGCGCGCTCGACGCGGCGATCGCGGTGGCGCGCGCCGAACGTCCGAAGTGACGCCGGCGCGCCGGGCGCGCCGATGCGTGCCGACGTGCCGCTCCGGGTCTTCCTGACCGGCGCATCGTCCGGGCTGGGCGAGGCGCTAGCCCGGCACTATGCCCGGTGCGGTGCGACGCTGGGACTCGTCGCGAGACGAGGCGAGGAGCTCGATCGCGTCGCGCGGTCGATTGCGCCCGCGACGGTCTCCACCTACGCGGTCGACGTTCGCGACGCGGGCGCGATGATCGCCGCCGCGCGCGATTTCGACGCGAAGCACGGCGTGCCCGACATCGTGATCGCCAACGCCGGCGTTTCGCGGGGAACGCTGGTCGAGCACGCGGAGGACCTCGAGGCGTTCCGCGCGGTGTTCGACACCAACGTCGCGGGCATCGTCCACACGTTCCATCCGTTCGTCGGGCCGATGCGCGCCGCGGGGCGCGGGACGCTCGTCGGCATCGCGAGCGTCGCCGGATTCCGCGGCATCCCGGGATCGGCGGCGTACTCGGCGTCGAAGGCCGCGGCGATCAAGCTGCTCGAGAGCCTGCGCGTCGAGCTGCGCGCGAGCGGCGTGCGCGTCGTCACCGTGTGCCCGGGCTACGTCGCGACGCCGATGACCGCGAGGAACCCGTACCGGATGCCGTTCCTCATGGACGCGGACCGCGCGGCGACGTCGATCGCGCGCGCGATCGCGCGCGGCAAGCGCTTCCACGTGCTGCCGTGGCCGATGGCGCTCGTCGGCGGCCTGCTGCGCATGCTGCCCCGGCCGATCTTCGATCTCGCGTTCGCGAAGGCGCCGCGCAAGCCGCGGCAGAAGTGAAAGCCACGACGCGGGCCCGGACGGAACGCGGCCGCCCCCGGGGTGGCCTCCCTCATCCCGGATTCGGCGCCCTTCGCCGGATCGCGAAGCGCGCGCATCGGCCTTCGTCACGCGATCGGGATGCGCACGCCCGGCGTGACCGCGTCGTCGTAGTCGCCTTCGCTCTTGCTCGCGGCGGCGCTCGCGGAGCGATAGCCGGTGACCCTGCCGACGTCCCTGCTCGCGCCGACCTCGGCGTAGTCGTCGCGGCCCTGGTTGGCGGGCTTGGAAACGAGGCCGTAGCGCTGCGCGAGCCGCGTGGTCCGGAGCGGCTGCGGGTTCGTGGTCGCGGTCCCGGCGTCGGACGGGAAGGTCGGGAGGGGTCGGAACGAGCCGACGTCCCACAGGCTGTCGCCGACGCTGCAGACGGGCCTGTCAACGCTACCGGGGCACTCGCGCCGCGGGCGCGCCTGCGACGGGCGACAATGCATGTGGGGGCGAGGGACGGCAGGGGAGCTTGCGCATGGAAACCTCCGGGGGCGCAAGCGGACCGAGGTTGCCGGGATCGACGAGTCTGCTGCAGCACGCAGCGCGTCGCCGCCGGACGGCGCCCGAGGGTCAACCGCACGGCCGCGAATGGCGTTGATGGAGCATCGAGGAGGCATGCGATGAACAGGATCGGATCGGCACTCTTGCGCCGCGTCAACCCGCACTTCGCCTGGTCGCTGGCCCTGCTGTCGGCGTTCGCGCTGTGCGTCATGCCCGCGCCCGCGCGCGCGCAGGAGGATCCGCCCGCGCGCGTCGGACGCATCGCCGACATCGGCGGCGAAGTCTTCCACGCCCCCGAGGACCGCGCGTCCGACTGGGCGACGATCGGTCTCAACTTCCCGGTCACGACGGGCGACAACCTGTGGGTCGCCGACGGCGGACGCGCCGAGATCGACTTCGGCGCCGGCCAGATCCGGCTCGGCGGCGCGACGAACGTCCACGTTTCGCGCATCGACGATCGCACGGTGGCGTTCTTCGTCGCGCAGGGCAGGGCGATCCTGCGGCTGCGCGTGCTCGACCCGGGCGAGGTCGCGCGCGTCGACACGCCGAACACGCAGGTCGTCCTGTCGCGTCCCGGTCTCTACCGGATCGACGTGCTGCCCGACCGGCAGCGGACGGTGGTCGTCGTGCGCGAGGGCGAGGCGATGCTTCCCTCGCAGGGCGGCATGCAGCAGGTGCTCCCGGGGCAGACGGCCCTGGCCGAAGGCCTCGACGCCACGTACGTCGACGTGCGGAACGGCATCGCGACCGACGGCTTCGACACCTGGAGCGCGAACCGGGACCGGCGCTACGACCGCGTCCGATCGTCGTCCTACGTTTCGAGCCAGATGATCGGCGCGGCCGACCTGGACGAGCACGGTCGGTGGGAGAGCGACACGCAATACGGCGCGGTCTGGTTCCCGACGACGGTCGCCGCCGGCTGGGCGCCGTTCCGCGACGGCTACTGGACGTGGATGACGCCGTGGGGCTGGACGTGGGTCGACGCGGCCCCCTGGGGCTTCGCGCCCTCCCACTACGGTCGCTGGGCGTTCATCGGCGGGCGCTGGGGCTGGTGCCCGGGCGGGTTGGTCGCCCGGCCGTTCTGGTCGCCCGCGATGGTCGGCTGGGTGGGCGGCGCCGGTTGGGGAGTGTCGCTGTCGGTCGGCGCGCCCGTCTACGGCTGGGTGCCGCTCGCCTGGGGCGAGCCGTTCCGCCCGTGGTGGAACAACTGCTCGTACCGCTGCTGGACCCACTTCAACCGGCCCTACGCGGTGCGCACGGACGATCGCACCTGGAGAGAACAGCCGACGCGATTCCGGAACGTCGACCATCCGGGCGGCATCACTGCCGTGCCCGGCGCGGCGTTCACCGGCTCGCGGTCGGTGTCGCGCAACATCGTTCCGGTCAGCGCGAACCAGGTCGCCGGCGCGCCGATGCTCGCGTCCGCTCCGCGTGTCGAGCGGCCGGGCGCCAGCCACATTCCGATGGTGAAGCCGGGCTCGGCGAACACACCCCGGCCCGCGTCGGCGTACGTTCCGCCGGGACGCGGCGGCGCGGCGATGTCCAAGCCGCTCGAGACGGGCAGTCCGGCGCAGCGCGCCGTCATCCCGGCGCCGCAGGGGGCATCGTCGGGTCAGCGGCCGGTCACCACGTCCGTGCCGGGAGCCGTCAAGCCGGGCTCGGCGCCCGCCGCGGGCGCGCCGGTGACGCGAGAGTACCGGGGAACGTCGCCGACTGTGAGCCAGGGCACCGTCGCCCCCGCGCCGTCGACGGGGTCCGCGCTATCGGCGCCCGGCACGAAGCCCGTGCCGTCCGGGTCGACGCAGGCGCTGCGCGGCGGCACGCCCGCCTACACGGCGCCGGTGCAGCGGGACACGCTGCAGACGTATCCGCAGCCGGGCCCGCAGCGTGGGGCCGCGCCGACGGAACGGCGCACCGCGCCCGTGTCGTCGCCGTCGCTGCAGGGCGGTGGCACGCAGGCGCCCGTCGCGCGTCCGGCGCCGCAGGCACCACCGGCGGTTCAGCAGGCGCCGGCAGCTGCGCCGACCCCCCCTCGATCGTCGACGTCGGGCGGGAACGCGAAGCCGCACGCCGACGGCAATCGCAGTGCGCAGCCGGACAGGGGCGGCGGTGGAGGCGGCGGCCGAGGCGGTGGGGGACAGCAGTAGGAACGCGGCGACGAGCCGGGCCCGGGCGCCGACGCCGAGCCGCGACAGCGAAAACGCCGGGCATGCCCGGCGTTTTCGTCTTCCGCGCGATTCCCGCGAGTTCGGTGGCGAGCTTCGGGGGAATGTCCTCAGTTCGCGACCAGCGCCATCCGGCGTCCGCCGTCGAGCAGCTTCACGCGCTCGCCCTCGTTGGCGGGCGGCCGCTCGCTGTAGGTCAGGTTGCGAACCGTCCCGTCGTCCATGCGGACGCTGACCGACCAGTATTTCTTCTTCTTCACTTCCTTCTCGACCTGGTGGCCCGGCGTAGGCGCCTGCGCCTGCGCCGACGATCGTCGCCGCCGTGTTGCCGCGTCCGCTGCCGAACTGGTGGCCGACCACGCCGCCGAGAACGCCGCCGGTGACCGCGCCGACGCCCGTCCCCTGACCCTTTTCCTCGACGTAGCGCATCGACTGGATCACGCCGCAGTCGGTGCACGTCGCCTTCGACGTCTGGGCGTGCGCCGTCGGCGCGCCGTGGGTGCCGACCGCGAGGACGGCGAGCGCGGCCAGCGCAGCGAAAAGGCGGATCAGTCGCATGAAGACCTCCGGAGGATCGGGATGTTCGCCGTTCGCGTCAATCTACCAACTCGGACGCCGCATCGCCATGGTTGCGCGGATCACCGCCCGTCCGCGCGGATGCGGACGTAGGTGCCCGGCGCGTCGGCCAGCGCCTTGAGCTTGCCCTTGCCGGGAATGCGCGGCGCCACTTCGCGGCCGGTCCGCTCGCCGACCCACGCCTGCCAGTCGGTCCACCACGATCCCTCGTGCTGCTTCGCGCCATCCAGCCACGCGTCGGGCGTCGCCGGGAGCTTCGCGTTGGTCCAGTAGCCGTACTTGTTCGCCGCGGGCGGGTTGATCATGCCCGCGATGTGCCCCGAGCCCGACAGGACGAATCGCGATGGGCCGCCCAGGATCGACGTGCCGGCGTAGGTCGTCTTCCATGGCGCGATGTGGTCCTCGATCGCCGAGACGAAGTAGGTCGGCACCCTCGACGCCGAGAGGTCGATCGGCATGCCGTCGAGCGTGACGCCGCCCGGCTTCCGGAGCGCGTTGCGCATGTACATGTTGCGCAGGTAGAAGCTGTGCATCGTCGCCGGCATGCGCGTCGCGTCGCAGTTCCAGTGCAGGAGGTCGAACGGGAACGGGTCGCGGCCCATCAGGTAGTTGTTGATGACGAACGTCCAGATCAGGTCGTTGGCGCGCAGCATGTTGAACGTGCTGGCCATCTCGCTGCCTTCGAGATAGCCGCGTTCCCGCATCTTGCGCTCGAGCGACGCGACCTGCGCCTCGTCGATGAACACCTCGAGCTCGCCCGCGTGCGTGAAGTCGACGAGCGAGGTCATGAACGTCGCGCTGGCGATGCGCCTGTCCTTTTTCGCCGCCATCCATCCCAGCGTCGCGGCGAGCAGCGTGCCGCCCAGGCAGTAGCCGATCGCGTTGACGTCCTTCGCGCCGGTCGCCTGCCCGATCGCGCCGATCGCCGCGAGCGTTCCGTCGGTCAGGTAGTCCTCGAAGTCCTTGCCGGCGAGCTTCCCGTCCGGGTTGACCCACGAGATCACGAACACCGTGTGGCCCTGCGCCACGGCCCAGCGCAGGAACGAGTTCTTCTCGCGCAGGTCGAGGATGTAGAACTTGTTGATCCACGGCGGGATCACGAGCAGCGGCCGCTCGTGCACCTTCGCCGTCGACGGCTCGTACTGGATCAGCTCGATCAGCTCGTTGCGGAAGACGACCTTGCCGGGCGTCGTGCCGATGTTGACGCCGAGCTCGAACGCCTTCGCGTCGGTCATCGAGATGCGCAGCTTGCCGTTGCCGCGCTCGATGTCGTCGAGCAGGTTGTGCAGCCCCTTGACGAGGTTCTGCCCGCCGGTCGCGATCGTCTCCTTGAACACCTCGGGATTGGTGAGCGCGAAGTTCGACGGCGCGAGCGCGTCGATGTACTGGCGCGTGAAGAAGTCGACCTTCTTCTGCGTCTGCTCGTCGAGGCCCTCGACGCTCGCGACGTTCTCGTGCAGCCAGCGCGCGGCGATCAGGTAGCTCTGCTTGATGTAGTCGAACAGCACATGGTCCTGCCAGTCCTCGTGCCTGAAGCGCTTGTCGCCCTTGTGCGGCTCTGCCACCGGCGTGACCGGCGCGCCCCAGTCGCGCAGCATCGAGTTCTGCCACAGCGTCATGTACTGCTGCCAGAGTGCCATCTGCGACTCGGCCATGCGGGCCGGGTTCGAGAGCATGTTCGACGCGAGCTCCATGAACGCCTTGCCGAGCCCCAGCTCGTCGGCGAACAGGCTCTTGCCCGATTGGGCATGGCGCGTCGCGAAGTCGCCGAGGAGCTTCGCGCTCTTCTCGGCGGCCGAGGCCATCGACTCGGCGAGGGCGATCGGATCGAAGGCCGGGCGCGCGTCGTCTTGCGGGCTCGAAGGGGAGGCGGAGGGCGTGGACATGGCGGGGATCCGGGGCGGGCGTGGAGAGACGGGAGGGACGGTATCAGGCGGCGAAGCGCAGGGCGCCGTCGGGTTCGACGATGCGCGTCGCGCGGCCGGTGCGCCACAGGTGGTTCAGGTGCGCGATCGCCTCGCCGGTCGCGAAGAATCGCTGCTGCAGGTCGAGCGGGCGCCGGAACAGCACCGGGACCAGGTCGCCGGCTGAACGGGGGGCGTGCGCGTCGGCCAGCGCTTCCTCGAGCTCCGACAGCCTCGCGTCGTGGTGCGCCCGCAGCTCGGCGACGCGCGCGGCGATGCCTCGGAACGGCATCCCGTGCGACGGAAGCACGAGCGTGTCGCCGGGCAGGCGCTCGAACGAGGCGAGCGAGCCGAGGAAGCGGCCCACCGGATCGCCCTCCGGCTCGACCGGCCACACGGACACGTTCGTGCTGATGCGCGGCAGCAGCATGTCGCCCGAAATCAGGATGCCCGAGGACGGCGAATGCAGCGAAGCGTGCTCGGGCGAGTGCCCGTACCCCGGGATCACCGTCCAGTCCTGGCCGCCGAAGCGCACGGTGTCGCCGGCGATCATCCGCTCGATCGTGCGCGGCGCCTCGGGCACGCCCCGCGCGTAGGCGTTGCCTCGTGCGGCGAGGGCCTCGACCTGGTCGCGCTCGAGGCCGTGCTTCATGAACAGCGCGCAGGTGTCGGGGAGCGCGTGCGTCGCGCGCTGATCGAGGAGCGCGTGCGCGGTCAGGAACTCGGCCTGCGTCATGCTGACCGGCGCGTCGAAGCGCTTCGCGAGCCACGCAGTGTTGCCAAGGTGGTCGGGGTGGTAGTGCGTCGCGACGACGTGCGCGATCGGGGCGCGCTCGAGCGTCGCCGCGAAATGGCCTTCCCAGAGACCGCGCGTTGTGTCGTTGCCGTAGCCGCTGTCGACGGCGGTCCAGCGGCCGTCGGGCTCGCGGGCGAGCCACAGGTTGATGTGGTCGAGCGCGAACGGCAGCGGCATCCGGATCCACAGGAGGCCGGGCGCGACCTCGACCGCCTCGCCGGGGGGCGGCGGCTCGGCATACGGGTACTGGAGCAGGCTCGGCGGCGGTGCGTTCACGGGTCGGTGCGTGCGCGTCGGCGGACGAAAAGCGGGCGGACCGGCAGCCTGTCCTCCCCGCGCGTCGCCTCGCGTCGGGCGGAGCATTATTGTGCGGTGCAGCAAAACCGCTATGATCGCCCATCCTGCCGGGGGCGTCAATTCGCTATGGTATCGTGGCCCGACCTGCGCGACACCCGCGCGCCAAGCCCGATGACCGGATCCCGCCGCACGTCGACGCCCGAGCCCGGCGCTCAGGCTCGCGACGTCCACTACACGATCTCGCAGCTCGCCGCCGAGTTCGCGCTGACGACGCGCGCGATCCGGTTCTACGAGGACGAGGGGCTGCTCGCGCCGAGGCGGTCCGGCCAGTCGCGCATCTACGGCGAGCGCGAGCGCACGCGCGTCAAGCTGATCCTGCGCGGCAAGCGGCTGGGCCTCGCGCTCGCCGAGATCCGCGAGATCCTCGACCTCTACGACTCGCGCGAGGGCGACCAGCGCCAGCTCGCGCGCTTCATCGAGGCACTCGACCATCGCCGGCGGCAGCTCGAGGTCCAGCGCGGCGACATCGACGCGCTGCTCGACGAAATCGGCGCGATCGAGCGCGATTGCCGCAGGCGGCTCAAGGAAGCCGGACCGGCGCGTCCCGCGGCGCCGCGCGGCCGGGTCGCGGCGACCCCGGTCCGGGGAAGCGACGGCTGACGCCGGGCCGTTCCCGCGCCCGACGAGTTGACGTTTACGTAAACGTAATGGATGATCGGTGCCCCCTGCCCGCCCCGGCGCCCCCGACCTTCAGGATCGCCCCGATGACCCACCCGACCAGGCATTTCGGCACGCCGGATGGCGCCGCGCGCATCCGCGCGAGCTTCGCGCGCCAGGGCGCGATGGCGACGATCGGCGCGACGCTCGAGGCGGTCGAGCCCGGCTACTGCGCGATCGCGCTGGTTCCGCGTCCCGAGGTCGCCCAGCAGCACGGCTACGTGCACGCGGGCGTCGTCTCGGCGATCGTCGACACCGCCGGCGGATACGCCGGCTACACGCTCTTCCCGGCCGGCTCGTCGGTCCTGACCGTGGAGTTCAAGGTCAACCTGCTCGCGCCCGCGGCCGGCGATCGCCTCGTCGCCGAGGGCTTCGTCGTCAAGCCCGGGCGTACGCTGTGCATCACGCGCGGCGAGGTCCACGCCGAGCATGGCGGCAAGCGCACGCTCGTGGCGATCATGCAGCAGACCCTCATGGTGATGCACGGCAAGGACGACGCGTGAGCGCGTCGCGCGAGCCACGGAGATGCCGATGACGACCCTGCCATCGTTCGATTTCGACCACGGCGAGACGATCGACATGCTGCGCGAGACCGTGCGGCAGTTCGCCGCCGACGAGATCGCGCCGCGCGCCGCCTCGATCGACCGCGACAACGCGTTCCCGATGGACCTCTGGCGCAAGATGGGCGACCTGGGACTCCTCGGCATCACCGTCGACGAGCACTTCGGCGGCACGGCGATGGGCTACCTCGCGCACGTGATCGCGATGGAGGAGATCTCGCGCGCCTCGGCGTCCGTCGGCCTCTCGTACGGCGCGCACTCGAACCTGTGCGTCAACCAGATCCGGCGCAACGGCAGCGACGAGCAGAAGCACCGGTACCTGCCGAAGCTCGTCTCGGGCGAGCACGTGGGCGCGCTCGCGATGAGCGAGCCGGGCTCGGGCTCCGACGTCGTGTCGATGCGCACGCGCGCGACGCGCTGTCCCGGCGGCTGGACGCTCGACGGCAACAAGATGTGGATCACGAACGGCCCCGACGCGGACACGCTCGTCGTCTACGCGAAGAGCGACCCGGACGCGGGCGCGCGCGGCATCACGGCGTTCCTGATCGAGAAGGGCATGAAGGGGTTCTCGACCGCGCAGAAGCTCGACAAGCTCGGCATGCGCGGCAGCAACACCTGCGAGCTCGTGTTCGACGACTGCTACGTTCCCGACGCGAACGTGCTCGGCCAGCCCGGCCGAGGCGTCAACATCCTGATGAGCGGGCTCGACTACGAGCGGGCGGTCCTCGCGGGCGGACCGCTGGGCATCATGCAGGCGTGCATGGACGTCGTCGTCCCGTACGTGCACGAGCGGCAGCAGTTCGGCCAGCCGATCGGCGAGTTCCAGCTGATGCAGGGCAAGCTCGCCGACATGTACACGACGATGCAGGCGTCGCGCGCCTACGTCTACGCGGTCGCGCAGGCGCTCGACCGCGGCCTCGCCGGCACCGGCGCGCGCAAGGACGCGGCCGGCGCGATCCTCTACGCGGCCGAGAAGGCGACGTGGATGGCGGGCGAGGCGATCCAGTGCCTCGGCGGCAACGGCTACGTCAACGAGTACCCGGCCGGGCGGCTGTGGCGCGACGCGAAGCTCTACGAGATCGGCGCGGGCACGTCCGAGATCCGCCGGATGCTGATTGGCCGCGAATTGTTCAACGAGACCAAGTAGGCGCCGGCGTCCCGTATCGATTGCCTGTTGTTCATCCGAGAGCCATCCTATGCTCAATGATCCAATCGTAATCGTCGGAGCGGCGCGCACGCCGATGGGCGGCTTCCAGGGCGACTTCGCGTCGCTCGCCGCGAGCGACCTCGGCGCGGTGGCGATCCGCGCGGCGGTCGAGCGCGCGGGCCTCGATCCGGGCGCCGTCGACAAGGCGATCATGGGCTGCGTTCTGCCGGCGGGGCAGGGGCAGGCGCCCGCGCGCCAGGCGGCGCTCAAGGCCGGGCTCCCGCAGTCGGTCCCCTGCACGACGATCAACAAGATGTGCGGCTCGGCCATGGAGGCCGCGATCCTCGCGCACGACATGCTCGCGACGGGATCCCACGACGTGATCGTCGCCGGCGGCATGGAGTCGATGACCAACGCGCCCTACCTGTTGCCGAAGGCGCGCGCGGGCTACCGGATGGGCCACCAGACCGTCGCCGACCACATGTTCCTCGACGGCCTCGAGGACGCGTACGACAAGGGGCGCCTGATGGGCACGTACGCCGAGGATTGCGCGACGAAGTTCGCGTTCACGCGCGAGGAGCAGGACCGCTTCGCGCTGGCGTCGCTGTCGCGGGCGCTCGCGGCGAACAACGACGGCACGTTCGGCTGGGAGATCGCCCCGGTGACGGTCGCGGGCCGCAAGGGCGAAGTCGTGATCGACAGGGACGAGCAGCCCGCGAAGGCGACGCCGGACAAGATCCCGACGCTCAGGCCCGCGTTCCGCAAGGACGGCACGGTGACCGCCGCCAACTCGAGCTCGATCTCGGACGGCGCGGCGGCGCTGGTGCTGATGCGCCGCTCGACCGCCGAGCAGCGCGGGCTGACACCGCTGGCGGTGATCGTCGCGCACGCGGTGCACGCGGCGGCGCCGGGCGACTTCCCGACCGCGCCCGTCGGTGCGATCGCGAAGGTGCACGCGAAGTCCGGCTGGACCTCGAAGAGCGTCGACCTCTACGAGGTCAACGAGGCGTTCGCGGTCGTGACGATGGCGGCGATGCGCGAGCACGCGATCGAGCACGAGCGCATGAACGTCCACGGAGGCGCGTGCGCGCTCGGCCATCCGATCGGCGCATCGGGCGCGCGCATCGTCGTCACGCTCCTCGGCGCGCTGCGCAAGCACGGCAGGCGCCGCGGCGTCGCATCGCTGTGCATCGGCGGGGGCGAGGCGACGGCGCTCGCGATCGAGCTCGTCTGACCCGTCGGGCGGGCCGCGAGCGAGGCCGAAGGAGGGAACGATGATCGCATTGGACACCTGGCTCCTGTTCGCCGCGGCGTGCGTCGCGCTCGCGATCACGCCGGGGCCCAACCTCGTCTACCTCGTCGCGCGCACGGTCGCGCAGGGTCGCCGCGCGGGCCTCGTCTCGCTGGCCGGCACGACGACCGGATTCGTGGGCCACGTCCTCGCGGCGGCGCTCGGGCTGTCCGCGCTGCTCGCGGCCATCCCCGTCGCCTACGATGCGGTCCGCTATGCGGGCGCCGCGTACCTCGCGTGGCTCGCGTGGACGACGTGGCGCGACGCGAAGCCGCTGGCCGGCGGAAGCGCGCCGGCCCCCGCGTCGGCGGGGACGCTGTACCGGGCGGGGGTGCTGACGAGTGTCCTGAACCCGAAGGTCGCCCTGTTCCAGCTCGCGCTGTTCCCGCAGTTCGTCGACCCGTCGCGCGGCAGCGTGCTCGCCCAATCGCTGGTGCTCGGGGCGACGCAGATCGTCATCGTCGCGGGTTGCGACACGCTGTGCGTGCTGGCGGCGGCCGACCTGAAGCGCCGCTTTGCGGGGGCATCGCGCTGGGCGGTCTGGTCGAAGCGGCTGCTCGCCGGCGTGTTCGGCGCGCTGGCCGTGCGGCTGGTGCTCGAGAGCCGGCGATGACGGGGCGCGTGCCTGGCCCGGCGAGGTGACAGCATGCTGCTGAACGACGAACAGAAGCTCGTCCGCGACACGATGCGCGCGTTCGCGCAGGAGCGGCTCGCGCCGAACGCCGCCCGCTGGGACCGCGACCACCATTTTCCGCGCGAGGAGTTGCGCGCGCTCGGGGAACTCGGCGCGATGGGCGTCGTCGTGCCCGAGCGCTGGGGCGGGTCGGGCCTCGACTACGTCTCGCTCGCGCTGACGCTCGAGGAGATCGCGGCCGGCGACGGCGCGACGTCCACGATCGTGAGCGTGCAGAACTCGGTCGTGTGCGGCCCGATCGCCGCGTTCGGCACCGATGCGCAGCGAACGCGCCATCTCGTTCCGCTCGCGCGCGGCGAGAAGCTCGGCTGCTTCTGCCTGACCGAGCCGCACGTCGGATCGGACGCGGGCGCGATCACGACGCGGGCGCGGCGCGACGGCGACGGCTACGTGCTGAACGGCGTCAAGCAGTTCATCACGACCGGCAAGCACGCGGACGTGGCGATCGTGTTCGCGGTGACCGACCGCGCCGCCGGCAAGAGGGGCATCTCGGCATTCGTCGTCGACACGAAGACGCCCGGGTACGTCGTCGCACGCGTCGAGGACAAGATGGGACAGCGCGCCTCGGACACCGCGCAGATCCTGTTCGAGAACTGCCGCGTGCCGGCGGAGAACCGGCTGGGCGACGAGGGCCAGGGCTACCGGATCGCGCTCGCGAACCTCGAGGCCGGGCGCATCGGCATCGCGTCGCAGGCGGTAGGCATGGCGCGCGCTGCGTTCGACGCGGCGCTGGCCTACGCGCGGGAGCGCGTCGCGTTCGGCAAGCCGATCGTCGAGCACCAGGCAGTGAACTTCCGGCTCGCGGACATGGCGGTCGAGATCGAGGCGGCGCGCCAGCTCGTGTGGCACGCGGCGGCGATGCGCGACGCGGGCGAGCCCTGCCTCAAGGAGGCGTCGATGGCGAAGCTCTACGCGACCGAGATGGCCGAGCGCGTCTGCTCGGCCGCGATCCAGGTGCACGGCGGATACGGCTACGTCTCCGACTTCCCGGTCGAGCGCATCTACCGCGACGTGCGCGTCTGCCAGATCTACGAGGGGACGAGCGACATCCAGCGGCTGGTCATCGGCCGCGCATTGTGAGCCCGCCGGCGCGTGCGAGGGGCTTCGGTCGCCGTGTTCGCGAAGGGACGTGACGTGACTGCACCGATCGAGTTCTGGTTCGACTTCAGCTCGCCGTACGGCTACCTCGCCGCGCAGCGCATCGAGGCGCTGGCGGCGCGCCACGGCAGGACGGTGGACTGGCGGCCCATCCTGCTCGGCGTCGTGTTCAAGGTCGCCGGGACCGCACCGCTCACCGAGATCCCGCTGAAGGGCGAGTACTCGAAGCGCGACTTCGCGCGGAGCGCCCGCTTCCACGGGGTCGAGGACTTCCGCCTGCCGTCGCGATTCCCGATCGCGACGCAGGCGGCCTCGCGCATCCTGCTGTGGGCGAAGTCGCACGATCCCGACTCGGCGGCGCGCGTCGCGAAGGCGCTGTTCCGCGCCTACTGGGTCGACGACCGGGACATCTCGAGCGCGGACGTCGCGGCGGCGGTGGCGGGCGAGGCGGGCGTCGACCGGGCCGCCGCGCGTGCCTCGGTGGACGATCCGGCGTGGAAGGACGCGCTGAAGCGCGAGGTCGAGGCCGGACTCGCGCGCGGCGTGTTCGGCTCGCCGTTCGTGATCGTCGACGGCGAGCCGTTCTGGGGGCTCGATCGCTTCGACCAGATCGACTGGTTCCTGGCCTCCGCCGCGCCGAAGGAAGGGCGCGTGCGCGCGGTGTCGCACCTGCGCCTCGTGGTCGCGGACCTGCCCGCGTGCATCGCGTTCTATCGCGACGTGCTCGGACTGAGGCTCGCCATCGACGTGCCCGGGCATCTACGCCGAGTTCGACACGGCGGGCGCGCGCCTCGCGCTGGTCGGCGAGGCGACGATGGGCGCGGTCGTCGGGCGCTCGCCGCCGCGCGCCGGCGACGCGGTCGTCGCCTGCCTCCAGGTCGACGACGTCGACGCGGCGGCAGCGCGGGTGCGGGCGCGCGGTGCCGTGCTGGTCCGCGAGCCGCACGACGAGCCGACATGGCTCCAGCGCGTGGCGCACCTGCGCGACCCCGCGGGCAACCTGGTCGAGCTGTGGACGCGGCTCGCCCGGCAAGCGCGCTGAAGGCCCGCACGATGGCCGATTACACGCTCCACTGCTTCGCCCAGTCCGGCAACGCCTACAAGCCGGCGCTGGCGCTCGAGCTCGCGGGCGCCGACTGGACGCCGCGTTTCGTCGACTTTTTCGGCGGCGAGACGAAGACGCCCGCCTACCGCGCGCTGAACGCGATGGGCGAGGTCCCGGTGCTCGAGCACCGCGGGCGCACGCTCGCGCAGTCGGGCGTGATCCTCGACTATCTCGCGGGATCGCTCGGGCGCTACGGCCCGCGCGACGACGACGAGCGGCGCGAGATCCTGCGCTGGCTCCTGTGGGACAACCACAAGCTCACCAGCTACACGGCGACGTACCGCTTCATGCGCGCGCTCGCGAAGGATCCGGATCCCGGCGCGATGGCCGAGTTCGGCAAGCGCGCCCGCGCCGCGTGGACGGTGCTCGACGCGCACCTGGCCGGGCGCCGCTACGTCGTCGGCGACCGGCTCACGATCGCCGATCTGTCGATCTGCGGCTACCTGTTCTTCGACGACGAGATCGGGGTAGACTGGAACGCGTTCCCGGCGATCGACGCGTGGCTCGCGCGGCTCAAGTCCGAGCCGCGCTGGAAGCACCCGTACGCGCTCATGCCCGGCCACCCGCGTCCCCAGGCGTAATCCGACCACCCATGCCTGTCATCGAAAGCCGGCTCGACCCGCGCGACCCCGTCTTCGCGAAGAACCGCCAGGCGATGTCCGAGCTCGTCGCCGACCTGCGCTCGAAAGTCGCCGAGGTCGAGGCGGGCGGCGGCGAGGTCGCGAGCGCGAAGCACACCGCACGCGGCAAGCTGCTGCCGCGCGAGCGCGTTCGCGCACTCGTCGATCCGGGCAGTCCGTTCCTCGAGCTTTCGCCGCTGGCCGCCTACGGCATGTACGACGGGACGATCGCCTCCGCCGGCATCGTCACCGGCGTGGGCCGCGTCGCGGGCCGCGAGTGCGTGATCGTGTGCAACGACGCGACGGTCAAGGGCGGCACGTACTTCCCGCTGACCGTGAAGAAGCACGTGCGCGCGCAGGAGATCGCGCGCGACAACCGGCTGCCGTGCATCTACCTCGTCGACTCGGGCGGCGCGAACCTCCCCAACCAGGTCGACGTGTTCCCGGATCGCGACCACTTCGGCCGCATCTTCTACAACCAGGCGACGCTGTCGTCCGAGGGCATCCCCCAGATCGCCGCGGTGATGGGGTCGTGCACCGCGGGCGGCGCCTACGTCCCGGCGATGGCCGACGAGTCGATCATCGTGCGCGACCAGGGCACGATCTTCCTCGGCGGCCCGCCGCTCGTGAAGGCGGCGACCGGCGAGATCGTGACCGCCGAGGAGCTGGGCGGCGCCGACGTCCACACGCGCGTCTCGGGCGTCGCGGATCACTACGCGCTCAACGACCACCACGCGCTCTCGATCGTGCGCTCGATCGTCGCGAAGCTCGAGCCGCCGCGGCGCGCCGCGGTCGAGCCCGTCGCGCCGCGCGAGCCGCTCTACGCCGCGGAGGAGCTCTACGGCGTGATCAACGCCGACATCCGCAAGCCCTACGACGTGCGCGAGGTGATCGCGCGCATCGTCGACGCGAGCGAGCTCGACGAGTTCAAGGCGCGCTACGGCACGACGCTCGTCACCGGCTTCGCGCGCCTGTGGGGCTACCCGGTCGGGATCGTCGCGAACAACGGCGTGCTCTACGGCGAGTCCGCGCAGAAGGGCGCGCACTTCATCGAGCTGTGCTGCCAGCGCGGCATCCCGCTCGTGTTCTTGCAGAACGTCACGGGCTTCATGGTCGGGAAGAAGTACGAGGCCGGCGGCATCGCGAGGGACGGCGCCAAGATGGTGACCGCGGTCTCGTGCGCGCAGGTGCCGAAGTTCACCGTGATCATCGGCGGCAGCTTCGGCGCCGGCAACTACGGGATGTGCGGCCGCGCGTTCTCGCCGCGCTTCCTCTGGATGTGGCCCAACGCGCGCATCTCGGTGATGGGCGGCGAGCAGGCCGCGACCGTGCTCGCGACGATCCGGCGCGACACGATCGAGGCGAAGGGCGGCAAGTGGAGCGCGGACGAGGAGGAGGCGTTCAAGGCGCCGATCCGCGCCCAGTACGATCGCGAGGGGCATCCCTACTACGCGAGCGCCCGCCTGTGGGACGACGGCGTCATCGACCCGGCCGACACGCGGCGCGTGCTCGCCCTCGCGATCTCGGCGTCGCTCAACCGGCCGATCCCGCCCACGCGGTTCGGCGTATTCAGGATGTAGGGACGGGCATGGCGAAGAAGAAGACGGCCTCCGGCGCCGCGGCGCCGGCAGGCGGACGGACGACGATCGAGGTCCTCCGGCGCGAAGGCGTGGCGCTGATCGGGCTCGCGCGCCCCGAAGTCCACAACGCGTTCGACGAGACGCTGATCGCCGAGCTGACGGCGGCCGTGCGCGAGGCCGGCGACGATCCGGCGGTCCGCGCGATCCTGCTGCACGGCGCGGGCTCGAGCTTCTGCGCGGGCGCGGACCTCGACTGGATGCGGCGGATGGCGGGCTACGGCCGCAAGGAGAACCTCGCCGACGCCGGCGCGCTCGCGGCGATGCTCTCGACGATCGCGACCTGCCCGAAGCCGACGGTCGCGCGCGTGCACGGCCCGGCGTACGGCGGCGGCGTCGGCCTGGTCGCGTGCTGCGACGTGGCGATCGGCGCGAACGACACGACGTTCGCGCTCTCCGAGGCGAAGCTCGGCCTCATCCCCGCGACGATCGGTCCGTACGTCGTCTCGGCGATCGGCGCGCGGCAGGCGCGGCGCTATTTCCTGACCGGCGAGCGCTTCGACGCCGCCGAGGCGTACCGCATCGGCCTGCTGCACGACATCGTGCTGCCCGGCGAGCTCGACGAGCGCGTGAACGAGATCCTCGGCGCGCTCCTCGTCGCCGGTCCGAACGCGCAACGGGAGGCGAAGGCGCTGGTCCGCGCGGTCGCGGACCGCCCCGTCGACGAGCGCGTGATCGCCGACACCGTCGAGCGCATCGCGACGGTCCGCGCGTCGGACGAGGCGCGCGAGGGCATTGCGGCGTTCCTGGCGAAGCGTTCGCCGGCGTGGGTGCCGGCGGCGCTGCGGTCGAAGAAGGGCAAGCGCTGAAGGCGATCGTCCGATGCCTGCCGATTCCCCGTTCGATGTCTGGCAGCTCGTCGCGATCGCGGCGGCGCTGGGATGGGCGTCCGGCATCCGCCTGTACGCGGTGCTGTTCATCGTCGGGGGGCTGGGCTACCTCGGATGGGTGCCGCTGCCCGGCGGCCTGTCGGTGCTGACGCATCCGTTCGTGCTCGCGGCGTCGGGATTCATGTTCGCCGTCGAGTTCTTCGCCGACAAGATTCCCGGCGTCGACACCGTGTGGGACGCGATCCAGACGTTCGTGCGCATCCCGGCGGGCGCCGCGCTCGCCGCGAGCGTGTTCGGCGACGGGTCGGCGGCGGCGGCGCTCGCCGCGGCGATCCTCGGCGGCACGCTGGCCGCGGGCAGCCACTTCACGAAGGCCGGAAGCCGGATGGCGATCAACACGTCGCCCGAGCCGTTCTCGAACTGGGCCGCCTCGTTCGGCGAGGACCTCGCGGTCGGGGTCGTCCTGTGGCTCGCGTGGGAGCATCCCTACGTCGCGCTCGCCGTGCTCCTCCTCCTCGTCCTGCTGATGATCTGGCTCGTCCCGAAGCTCGTGCGGCTCATCGGCAGGATGTTCGACCGGGTCGCGGGACTGGGTGGCGTCCGCAGCGACATGACGGGCGGCCCCCGCGGCGGGAGCCCGACGTGACTGCCCGCGACGAACCGCGCTTTCGCTCCCGGGACGAAGCGTCGCGGCGCAACGACGCCGACCGAAGGGCCTGACGTGTTCACCAAGATCCTGATCGCGAACCGGGGCGAGATCGCCTGCCGCGTCGCGCGCACCGCGCGCCGGATGGGCATCCGCACGGTGGCGGTCTACTCGGACGCCGATGCGCGCGCGGTGCACGTCGCCGCCTGCGACGAGGCGTACCGCCTGGGCCCGCCGCCGCCGCGCGACAGCTATCTCAACGCGGCGCGCATCCTCGAGATCGCGCGCGCCTGCGGCGCGCAGGCGATCCATCCGGGCTACGGCTTCCTGTCCGAGAACGAGGCGTTCGCGCGCGCCTGCGCCGACGCCGGTGTCGTGTTCATCGGGCCGCCGCCGTCCGCGATCGCCGCGATGGGATCGAAGTCCGCGGCGAAGTCGATCATGGGGAAGGCGGGCGTGCCGCTCGTTCCCGGCTACCACGGCGACGACCAGGATCCGGCGCTCCTCGCGAAGGAGGCCGCGCGCATCGGCTTCCCGGTGCTGGTCAAGGCGGCGGCGGGCGGCGGCGGCAAGGGCATGAAGATCGTGCGCTCGGCCGCCGAGTTCGACGGTGCGCTCGCCTCCGCGCGGCGCGAGGCGCAGGCGGGGTTCGGCGACGACCGCGTGCTGATCGAGAAGTACCTGACCTCGCCGCGCCACATCGAGATCCAGGTGTTCGGCGACGCGCACGGGCGCGCGGTCTCGCTGTTCGAGCGCGACTGCTCGGTGCAGCGGCGCCACCAGAAGGTGCTCGAGGAGGCGCCCGCGCCGGGCATGACGGCCGAGCGGCGGCGCGCGATGGGCGACGCGGCAGTGGCCGCCGCGCAGGCGATCGGCTACGTCGGCGCGGGCACCGTCGAGTTCATCGCCGACCAGGACGGCACGTTCTACTTCATGGAGATGAACACGCGCCTGCAGGTCGAGCACCCGGTCACCGAGATGATCACCGGGCAGGACCTCGTCGAGTGGCAGCTCCGCGTCGCCTCGGGCGAGCACCTGCCCGCGGCGCAGGGCCAGCTCGCGATCCGCGGCCACGCGATCGAGGCGCGCCTCTACGCCGAGGACCCCGACCGCGGCTTCCTGCCGTCGATCGGTCGGATCGCGCACTGGCGCATGCCGGAGACGAGCGCCCGCGTGCGCATCGACACCGGCTTCTCGGCCGGCGACGAGGTGTCTCCTTACTACGATCCGATGCTCGCGAAGCTCGTCGTCTGGGGCGAGGATCGCGAGCATGCGCGCGCCACGCTCCTGGCCGCGCTCGCGGGTTGCGAGATCGCCGGCGTCACGACCAACATCGCGTTCCTCGAACGCACCGTCGCGCACGAGGCGTTCGCGACCGGGCGGCTCGACACCGGGCTGATCGAGAAGAACCACGCCGCGCTCTTCCCCCGGCCGGGACGCACGCCGCCGCTCGCGCTCGTCGCCGCCGCGGTCGACGAGCTCGCGACGCTGCGCGCGACGACGCAGCCTGCCGCGCGGGTCGCCGCGGATCCGCACTCGCCGTGGCTCGACACCGACGCGTGGTGGCCGCTCTCCGCGCGCCACGCGGCGGTGTTCGCCTACCTGGATGGCGACGAGCGCGGCGAGGTCCGGCTGTCGGGCCCGTTCGAGGCGCTCTCGGCCGTGATCGACGGCAAGCGCATCGCGGTGCGCGCCGTCCGCGAGGGCGGCCGCTGGCGCCTCGACGTCGGCACGCAGCGCATCGACGCGACGGTGGTGCGGCTGGGCGAGGATCGTCTCGTCTTCGCGCCCGGCGTGCGCCGAAGGCTCACCTACCTCGATCCGCTCGCGCACGCCGGCGAGGAGGCCCAGCACGCGGGCCACCTGGCGGCGCCGATGTCGGGCACCGTCGTTGCCGTGCACGTGACGATCGGCGACCGCGTCGAGCGCGGCGCGCCGCTGATCGTGCTCGAGGCGATGAAGATGGAGCACACGATCTCCGCGCCGGCGCCGGGCATCGTGACGGCGATCAACTTCGCCGTCGGCGACCGGGTGCCGGAAGGCGCCGACCTGGTCGACCTCGAGGACCCGCCCGCGGCGTGAACGTCCTGCTCGCCGCCACCGAGCGGTCCGACCGCGCGGACCGCTGGCACCGGGCGTTCGCGGCGCTCCTGCCCGATGCGAGGATCCACCGCTGGCCCGGCGACGCGCCGTCGGAGGTCGACTACGCGCTGGTCTGGAAGCCTCCGACGGAGGTCTTCCGTCGCGTGCGCGTCCGCCGCGCGATCTTCAACCTCGGGGCCGGCGTCGACGCGCTCCTCGCGATCGAGACGCTCCCGGCGGACGTGCCCGTCGTGCGGCTCGAGGACGCCGGCATGGCCGTGCAGATGGCCGAGTACGCGGTGCTCGCGGTGCTGCGCGAGTTCCGCGACGCCGACCACTACGTGCGCGCGCAGCGGGCCGGCCACTGGTCGCCGCTCGACCGGCGCGACAAGTCGGCGTTCGGCGTCGGCATCCTCGGGGCGGGCGTGCTCGCGCAGGCCGTCGTGCGCGCGCTCTCGCCGTTCGGCTTCCCGCTTGCCACCTGGAGCCGCTCGGCGCGCGCGATTCCCGGCGCCGAGGCGTTCGCGGGGCCGCCGGCGCTCCGGGCGTTTCTCGCGCGCTCGCGCATGGCGATCGCGCTGCTGCCGTCGACCGAGGCGACGCGCGGTCTCCTCGACGCGGCCGCGTTCGCGGCGCTTCCCGCCGGCGCGCACGTCGTGAACCTGGGGCGGGGCGACCTGGTCGTCGAGGCGGACCTCGTCGCGGCGCTCGATCGCGGCCATCTCGGCCACGCGACGCTCGACGTGTTCCGCGACGAGCCGCTGCCTCCCTCGCACCCGTTCTGGCATCATTCGGGGATCACGATCACGCCGCACGTGTCCGCGGTCACGCTCGTCGCCGAGGCGGCCGCGCAGGTCGCCGCGAAGCTCCGCGCGCTCGAGCGCGGGATGCCGGTGACCGGTGTCGTCGATCGCTCGAAAGGATACTGATCCATGGCTGCGCCGTCCTGCTTCCCGAAGCGCGTCCGCCTGGTCGACGTCGGCCCGCGCGACGGGCTGCAGAACGAGAAGGGCGTCGTTCCGACCGACGTGAAGGTCGCGCTGATCGAGGCGCTCGCGGACGCGGGCGTCCCGTCGATCGAGGCGACGAGCTTCGTCTCGCCGAAGTGGGTGCCGCAGATGGCCGACGCCGCCGACGTGATGGCGCGCATCCGCCGCCGCCCGGGCGTCACGTACGCGGTGCTGACGCCGAACATGAAGGGCTTCGAGGGCGCGCTCGTCGCGAAGGCCGACGAAGTCGTCGTGTTCGGCGCCGCGAGCGAGGCGTTCTCGCAGAAGAACATCAACTGCTCGATCGCCGAGTCGATCGAGCGCTTCCGGCCGGTGACGCGCGCCGCGCTCGACGCGGGCGTGCGCGTGCGCGGCGCGATCTCGTGCTGCCTCGGCTGCCCGTACGAGGGCGAGGTGAAGCCGGAGGCGGTCGGCTACGTCGCGAGGCTGATGCACGACATCGGGGTGCAGCACGTCGGCGTCGCCGACACGATCGGCGTCGGCACGCCGGGCGCGACGCAGCGCGCGATGGAAGCCGCGCTCGCGGTCTATCCGGTCGCCGAGGTCAGCGGCCACTTCCACGACACCTACGGGATGGCGCTCGCGAACGTCTACGCGAGCCTCGAGCTCGGCATCGCGACGTTCGATGCGAGCGTCGCGGGGCTCGGGGGCTGCCCGTACGCGAAGGGGGCGACCGGCAACGTCGCGACCGAGGACGTCGTCTACCTGCTCCACGGGCTCGGGATCGAGACCGGGATCGACCTCACGCGATTGCGCGCCGCGGGACGATTCATCTCGGATCACCTCGGTCGCGCGACGAACTCGCGCGTCGCGCGGGCGCTCGACGCGAAGGACGCGGCGCTCGCGCCGGTCTCGACATGAGTCCGGTCCCCGCGGGCGCCGTCGCTTCTCCCTGCGTTTCCGTGTGCGTGATGGACGCGCGGATCGGGCTGTGTGCCGGCTGCCACCGCACGCTCGACGAGATCGCCGCGTGGAGCGTGCTCGACGACGACGCGCGACGCGCGATCGTCGCGGCGCTTCCGGGGCGCAAGCTGGCGCTGGCCGCGCCGGAGATCCTGGACAGGGAGGGGTAGCCATGGCCAGAAGTCGCGGCACCACGTTCGCTGTAGCGGTGCTCGCGATCGTCGCCGTCGCGCTCGCGGCGATGGTGGCGTGGCGTTCGTCCAAGCACCGCGCCGAGCGGGCCGTCACGGAAAAGATCGAAGCCGCCGCGCAACGCGGCGACACCGTGGCGGCGAGGCCGCTCGACCCGAAGGCGGCCGAAGCGCGCGAGCACGAGGAGGCTCGCGCATTTGCCGAAAGGCACGGAGGTTCGGGGCTGAAGCAGTTGGTCGGGACCGAGCACTACAACGCGCTCAGTCCCGAGTGCCGCGGCTTCATCGACGCCTACGTCGAGGCGACGGACAAGCCCGACGTTTCGGCGGCCGATCGCCAGCGCGCCGAGGAAGCCGAGTCGCGTTTCGGCGCGAGCTGCACATGAGGCAGGCCGGGAGGTCGTGGCCCGCGGTATCCCTTGCGATCACGGTCGTCGCCGTTGCGGTGCTGGCGGGCGTCTGGGGGTTGAACCATTACCTCGACGCGAAGCGCGATGCGACGATGGCGCAGGCCGTCAGTCCCGGCGTCGTCCCGCCGACGCAGCCGGGCGCTGTCGCCGCCACGACGGACGCCGACGACGCCAGGCGAGACGAAGAGCACCGACTCGCGAATCGTTCGTTCCGGGAGGCGGCGAACGAATCGCCGAAGTACCGGGCCTTGAGCCCGGAGTGCAAGGGCTACATGGACGTCCTCCTGGCTTTCGCGGACGGGACCACGGGCGCCGTGAACTTGGAGGAGCTGCGGCGACGCGTCCTCGAGGCCGAGCAGAACTACGAGACGAAGTGCTCGACCACGAGGCCGACGCGCGCGAGCAAGCGGACCGGAAGGCGAAGGTCGACGCGGAGATCAGGCCGATGATCTGCAAGGACCTGAGGGAGCAGGTCGACCACTACCGGCGGCGGATCGCCCAGGCCGAGGATCCCGACTGGGCCCGCAAGGCGGCGGCGGAGAGAGGCGACTTGCCCCCCGGGCCGCAGCCTGTGGTCACCGACGCGGATCGACGGGCGCTCGCCGAGGCCGAGGCGCAGATCGTGGCGCGCGGATGCTAGCGATGGCTTGCCGTGCGCGGGATACGCCATGATCGTCGACTGGTACTTCGACTTCGTGTCGCCGTTCGCGTACCTGCAGAGCGAGCGGCTCTCGTCGCTGCCGCCGCGCGTTGCGATCCGCTTCCGCCCGGTGCTGTTCGCGGGTTTGCTCGACGCGAACGGGCAGAAGGGGCCGGCCGAGATCACGGCCAAGCGGAACTTCACCTACCGGTTCGTCGTCTGGCAGGCGCGCAAGCTCGGCATCCCGCTCAAGTTCCCGCACGAGCACCCGTTCAATCCGCTGCCGCTCCTGCGCCTCGCGATCGCGTGCGACTGCGCGCCCGACGCCGTGCACAGGATCTTCCGCTTCGTCTGGAAGGACGGCCGCCTGCCCGACCTGCCGATCGAGTGGGCCGAGCTCACGCACGACCTCGCGCTCCCCGACGCCGACGCGCGCATCGCGTCGCCCGAGGTCAAGGACGAGTTGAGGCGCAACACCGACGAGGCGATCGCGCGCGGCGTGTTCGGCGTGCCGACGCTCGCGGTCGGCGACGAGCTGTTCTGGGGCGTCGACGCGACCGCGATGGCCGCCGACTACGTGCTCGCCGGGTGCCGCTACGACGATCCCGAGTACGCGCGCGTTTCCTCGCTGCCGGTCGGCGCGTCGCGCGACGCGCGTCCCGCGAAGGGCGCCGCGGCGAAGCGGCGCACGCGAATCGTCGGCACGGCGGGCTAGCTAGCGTCGCGCTGCGCCCGCGGCGAACATCGCTTCGATTTCGGCACCGTCGATCCCCGCCTCCCGCAGCACCTCCGCCGTGTGCTCACCCTGGGTGGGCGCGTCGCGAGCGACGCGGAACGCGTGGCCCGATATCGTCCACGGCGGCGCGTACGAGTGCGCACCGTCCGCGCCGGTCACGACCATGCCGCGCGCGGCGAACTGCTCGTCGCGGAGCGCCTCGTCGAGCGTCGCGACCGGCGTGACGCACGCGTCGACCCCGCCGAAGCGCGCGACCCAGTCGGCGAGCGTGCGTGCGCCGAACACGGCGTCGAGCTCCGCGCGCACGCGGGCGCCTTCGTCGCCGACCGCGAGATGTCCCGCGACGAGGTCGGGCCGCCCGATCGTCGTGCAGACCGTGCGCCAGAACTTGTCCTCGAGCGCGCCGACCGCGAGCCAGCGGCCGTCCTTCGTCGGGTAGACGCCGTAGCAGGGGACGCCGCCGGTGAGGAGGTCCTCGCCGCGCGGCATCGTGCGCCCCGCCTGCTCGAGCGCGTGCAGCGAGAAGATGTTGTGCGCGAGCGCGCCGTCGGCCATCGCGACGTCGACGTAGCGCCCGCGCCCGGTGCGCTGCGCGGCGACGACGGCTGCCAGGATCGCCACCGCTGCCGTCAGCGCGCCGCCCAGGAGATCCGCGATCTGGAGGTTCGACAATGCGGGCGGGCCGCCGCGCGTCCCGGTCTGGTCGAGGACGCCCGCGTAGCCCAGGTAATTGATGTCGTGCCCGGCCGCCTTCGCGCGCGGGCCCGTCTGGCCGTAGCCGGTGATCGACGCGTAGACGATCGACGGGCGGACCGCGCGGACCGCCTCGTAGTCGACGCCGAGCGACGCGACGACGCCGGGACGGAAACTCTCGACGACGACGTCGGCACGCCGGGCGAGCGCGAGGAACGCGTCGCGTCCGCGCGCGTCCTTGAGGTCGAGCGCGACCGAGCGCTTGTTGCGGTTGACCATCCGGAAGAACGCGCTCGTCGCGCCCGGCTTCGCGCCCAGCGCGCGCGCGTAATCGCCCGCGCCGGTGTCCTCGACCTTGATCACGTCGGCGCCGAGGTCGGCGAGGTGCAGCGTGCAGACCGGGCCGGGGAGGAGCCGCGTCAGGTCGAGGACGCGCACCCCGTGCAGGGGAGCCTCGCTGTCGGATGGGGTCGGCGCGGTCACGCCAGTTCGTCGGCGCCCGGGATGCCGAGATCGAGCTTCACCGCGCGCGCGGTCGCGATCGCGTCGGCGAGCGTCGCGCCGAGGCAGGTGACGTGGCCCATCTTGCGGCCGCGGCGCGGCTCGTGTTTGCCGTAGAGGTGCAGCTTGGCGAGCGGATGCGCGAGCACGCGCGTCCAGTCGGGGTCGCGCGGACCGGCCGCCTGCGGGCCGTCGAACCAGGCGTCACCGAGTACGTTCACCATCACGGCGGGCGTGTGCTGCATCGTGTCGCCGAGCGGCAGCCCGGCGAGCACCCGCGCCTGCTGCTCGAACTGCGACGTCGCGCAGGCGTCGATCGTGTAGTGGCCGCTGTTGTGCGGCCGCGGCGCCATCTCGTTGACCAGGATCTCGCCGCCGCGCGTGACGAACATCTCGACGCACAGCACGCCGCGGTAGTCGAGCGCGCGCGCAACGCCGGTCGCGATTCCGCGCGCGCGGTCCGCGAGCGCGTCGTCGACGCGCGCCGGCGCGATCGAGACGTCGAGGATGCCGTCGCGGTGCCGGTTCTCGGCGACGGGCCAGGTGACCGACGCGCCCGAATCGTCGCGGGCGACGATCACCGACACCTCGCAGGCGAGGTCGACGAAGCGCTCGAGGACGCACGGCACCCCGCCCATGCGGGCGAACGCCGCGCCGATCCCGGCGACCGACGAGACGCGGATCTGGCCCTTGCCGTCGTAGCCCAGCCGCGCGCTCTTGACGATGCCCGGGAGGAGCGCCGGGTCGACACTCGCGGCGTCCTCCGACGTCCGCAGGACCTTGTACGGTGCGACGCCGAAGCCGTGCCCCGACAGGAACGTCTTCTCGCTGATCCGGTCCTGCGCGATCGCGACGCTCGCGGCCGCAGGGGTCACGCGCGCCGACGCGGACAGGAACTCGAGCGCCGCCGCCGGCACGTTCTCGAACTCGGTCGTCGCGGCGGAGGCGAGCGCGGCGAGCCGCGCGAGGCCGGCGGCGTCCAGGTAGTCGGCGTGGATGTGCCGGTCCGCGACGCTCGCGGCG
Organism: Betaproteobacteria bacterium; assembly: GCA_016704895.1. GTDB lineage: Bacteria > Pseudomonadota > Gammaproteobacteria > Burkholderiales > Casimicrobiaceae > VBCG01. The sequence goes on along the minus strand of JADIZG010000002.1, from coordinate 61,496 downwards.
GGGCCGTCCGCGGCCGGGTCGAGCACGGCGACGCGGTAGCCGAGGCTCTGCGCCGCCATGCAGAACATGCGGCCGAGCTGGCCGCCGCCCAGAAGTCCGAGCCAGCTGCCCGGGGGAATCGACGTCATGATCTCGGGCTCAGCGTTCGCGACGGGCGGCGCACCTCCCGCCGCCGGGCCGCGGGGGCCTCAGGTCGGCTTCGGCTCGGGAGGCACCCGCATCGCGCGTGCGGTCGTGGTCTGCCTGACGCGGAAGGCGGCGAGCTTCCGGGCGATCGCCGGATCGGTGGCCGCGAGCATCGATACGGCGAACAGCGCGGCGTTCGCCGCGCCCGCCTCTCCGATCGCGAACGTCGCCACCGGGATGCCTTTCGGCATCTGGACGATCGAGAGCAGCGAATCCTCGCCGCGCAGGTACTTGGACGGCACCGGGACGCCGAGGACCGGGACGGTGGTCTTCGACGCGAGCATGCCGGGCAGGTGGGCGGCGCCCCCCGCGCCGGCGACGATGCACCGCAGCCCGCGGGTCAGCGCGTCCTCTGCGTACTCGAACATGTCGTCGGGCATCCGGTGCGCCGACAGGACGCGCGCCTCGTAGGGAACGCCGAACGCGTCGAGCTGGGCGGCCGCGTGCTTCATCGTGTCCCAGTCGCTCTCGCTGCCCATCACCACGCCGACCAGCGGTGCGGCGCTCTTGCGCTGTGCCATCGGAATACCGCTCCCTTCGTCGCTCTCGGCCCCCTTGCAGGCGCGGCGCACGAATTCTAGCAACCGACGCTCCCGGCGTCGAACCCGACGCCCCGGACGCTGTCCCATCGGGGCGGGGTCCGGTTGTCGCGGGGTTCCCGAACGACGACAATCGGGTTCCGTGACCTTTTCTTCCCTCCTGGCTGCGCGGGTTGGCGCCGCCTTCGCCCTCGCCCACGCGCTCACCGCAGCGGCGCAGGGCACCGATGCGGACATCCTGGCCGCGAAGGCCGCCTTCGACAGGGGCGACCGCGCCCGCCTCGACGCGATCGCGCCGCGCGCGAAGGGCCATCCGCTGGAGCCTTACGTCGACTACTGGCGCCTCAAGCTCGGCATCGACACGGCGGAGCCCGAGGCGGTGCGCGCGTTCGTCGCGCGGAACGCGTCGACCCCGCTCGCGGAGCGCGCCCAGGCCGACTGGCTGAAGGCGCTGGGCAAGAAAGGTGACTGGGGGCGCTTCTCCGCTGCCTACGGCAGCGGCGGCTACGAGGACGTCGAGATCCAGTGCTACGCGCACGAGGCCGCGCGCCAGCAGTCCGGCGACGCCGCGCTCGCCGCCGCGAAGCCGCTCTGGTTCACGGGCCAGGCGACGCCGGACGCGTGCGAGCCGCTGTTCGCGGCGCTGATCGCGCGCGGGTCGATCACGATCGACGACCGGTGGGCGCGCTACCGCCTGGCGCTCGAGGCGGGGAACCTGCGCCTCGCGCAGCAGATCGCGGGCGACCTGCCCAACGCTGACCGGATTCCCGCGAGGTCGTTCCAGCACGTCGACGAGAAGCCGGCGATCCGGCTCCTGCAGGGCGGGTTTCGCTGGAACTACCGGGACGGCCACGAGCTCGCGCTCTACGCGCTGGAGCGCGCGGCGCGGAGCGATCCCGAGGGCGCTCGCGAGGGGTGGCTCAAGTGGCGGGGCAAGCTGTCCGCATCGGAACGGGCGTGGGGCAACGCGCGGCTCGCCTACCACGCCTCCCGCCAGCTCGTCCCCTGGGCGAACGACGTCTGGCGCGAGCCGCTGCCCGACTCGATGTCGGCCGACATGCACGCGTGGCGTGTGCGAGCGGCGCTCCGTGCGCGCGCCTGGCGAGACGTCGGCGCCGCGATCGACGCGATGCCGCGCGCCCAGGCGGACGAGCCGGCATGGCGTTTCTGGCGCGCACGCGCGTCGATGGCGGCCGGCCGCGAGGACGAGGCGCGCGCGGCCTTCACGGCGCTCGCCCTCGAGCACGACTACTACGGCCTGCTCGCGGCGGAGGCGCTGGGCACCTGCGTCGACCCGAAGAGCGTCAGGGTCGTCCCGGATCCCGCGTGGCAGGCGAAGTTCGGCGCGCGCGACGACGTCGCGCGCGTCGTCAAGCTCGCGGAGCTCGACCTGCGCATGGATTCGCTGCGCGAGTGGCGGGCGGTCGTGCGCGGGCTCGACGACGACGCGCTCAACCAGGCCTCGATCTACGTCGCGAGCCGCGGCCTGCACGACCGCTCGATCAACACCGCCAACCTCACGCGCGAGCGCCACGACTACGCGCTTCGCTACCCGATGCCGTGGCGCGAGCAGTTCTCGGCCGCCGCGCGCGACAACGCCGTCGAGGAGGCGCTGCTCCTCGGCATCGCGCGGCAGGAGTCGCGCTTCGTGCCGGAGATCGTGTCGTCCGCCGGCGCGGTCGGGCTGATGCAGCTGATGCCGGCGACGGCGCGCTGGGTCGCGAAGCAGTCGGGCCGCAGCGACTACAGGCCGTCGCGGATCAACGACCTCGACGTCAACACGCAGTTCGGCGCGTTCTACTTCAAGTACTGGCTCGATCGCCTCGACGGGTCGCCGGCGCTCGCCGCGGCTGCGTACAATGCGGGACCGGGGCGCGCGCAGGCATGGCGTCCCGCCGAGCCGCTCGAAGGCGCGATCTGGGTCGAGACGATCCCGTTCAACGAAACCCGCGACTACGTGAAGAAGGTCCTGGCAAACTCGGTGTACTACGCGCACGCGCTGGGCGATCCGGCGTCGGACGTCCGGCAGCGGCTGGGCACGGTCGGCCCGCGCGCACCGGCCGGCGCGCCACTCGCCGCGAGGGAATGAAAATGGCAGCGAGGAGAATCGTCGTCCTGGGCGGCAGCGGATTCGTCGGGAGCGCGCTGGTCGCGCGCCTGGCGGCGCAGGGCGAGGCCGTCGTCGTTCCGGTCCGGCGCCGCGCGCCCGCGCGCCACCTGATCCTGCTGCCCACGGTCGACGTCGTCGAGGCCGACGTGCACGATCCCGCGACGCTCGCGGCGCTCGTGCGTGGCGCCGACGCCGTCGTGAACCTGGTCGGCATCCTGAACGAGTCCGGACGCACCACGTTCGAGCGCGTGCACGCCGATCTGACGCGCGGCACGGTGGACGCGTGTCGCGCCGGCGGCGTGCGACGCCTCCTGCACATGAGCGCGCTCAACGCGGATCCAGCAGGCCCGTCGCGCTACCTCAGGTCGAAAGGCGAGGCGGAGGCCGCGGTCGTCGCGTCCGGCCTCGCCTGGACGATCTTCCGCCCGAGCGTGATCTTCGGCGCGGGCGACAGCTTCCTGACGCTGTTCGCGCGCCTCGCGCGGGCGCTCCCCGTCATCGCGCTCGCCGCCCCCGACGCGCGCTTCCAGCCGGTACACGTCGGCGACGTCGTCACCGCGTTCGCCCGCTCGCTCGACCTCCCGTCGACCGAGGGTCGGCGCTTCGACCTCTGCGGACCGACGGTCTACACGTTGCGCGAGCTCGTCCGCTTCGCGGCGGAGACCTCGGGCGCCGTGCGTCCCATCGTTCCGCTGCGAGGGGCGCTCGCCACGCTGCAGGCGTTCGCGCTCGAGCACCTGCCGGGCAAGCTCATGAGCCGCGACAACCTGGCGTCGATGTCGAAGGACAGCGTGTGCGACTGCCCCTTTCCGCCGGAGTTCGGGATCGAGCCCGCCTCGCTGGAATCGGTCGCGCCGTCGTGGCTTGCGCCCCAGGCGCGGCGAGGCCCGTACGACGCGATGCGCGCGTCGGCCGGTCGCTGAGGCGGACGGGCGTTCCGGCACGCGCCCACGCGACGTCGATGGCGCGAGTGCTTCCGCAGCCCGTGCGCACCTATCGGGTCGGCGGCTCGGTTCGCGACGAGCTCCTCGGCCTTCCGCAGGCCGACCGCGACTGGGTCGTCGTCGGCGCCACGCCCGAGACGATGATCGCGTCGGGATACCGGCCGGTGGGGCGCGACTTCCCGGTGTTCCTGCACCCGGAGACCCGCGAGGAGTACGCGCTCGCGCGCACCGAGCGCAAGCACGGCACGGGCTACCGCGGCTTCGAGTTCTTCGCGTCGCCCGAGGTGACGCTCGAGCAGGACCTCGCGCGCCGCGACCTGACGATCAACGCGATGGCGCGCGACGAGCGCGGCGGTCTCGTGGATCCGTACGGCGGCGCACGCGACCTCGAGGCCGGCCTCCTGCGGCACGTGTCGCCCGCGTTCGCCGAGGACCCGCTGCGCGTGCTCAGGGTCGCGCGGTTCGCCGCGCGCTTCGGGTTCGCCGTCGCGCCCCGGACCGAGGGGATGATGCGCGCGATCGTGCGCTCGGGCGAGCTCGCGACGCTCGCGGCCGAACGCGTCTGGCAGGAGATCGCGCGCGGCCTGATGGAGTCGCGGCCGTCGCGGATGCTCGCGGTGCTCCGCCAGTGCGGCGCGCTCGCGGCGCTGTTGCCCGAGGTCGACGCCCTGTTCGGCGTGCCGCAGCCGCCCGCGCACCATCCCGAGATCGACGCCGGCGTCCACGTCGCGCAGGCGCTCGACTATGCCGCCGGTCGCGGCTTCGACCTGGCCGTGCGCTATGCGGTGCTCGGGCACGACCTCGGCAAGGGCGCCACGCCGCGCGACGCGTGGCCGCGCCATCTCGGGCACGAGGCGAAGAGCCTGCGGCTCGTCGAGCGCCTGTCGGTGCGGTTGCGCGTTCCGGTCGATTGCCGCGATGCCGCGCGCCTCGCCGCGCGCTACCACGCCGATGTCGCGCGCGCGGAGGCGCTGCGTCCGGCGACGCTGCTCGACCTGCTGCTCGCGGCCGACGCGCTGCGGCGTCCCGCGCGCCTGTCGGGGTTGCTCGAGGCGTGCGAGGCGGACCGCAATTCGCGCCCCGGCCGCGAGCATGATGGCGACGCTCCGGGCGAGTTGCTGGCCCGGGCCCTCGGCGTCGTGCGCGGCGTCGATGCGGGCGCGATCGCACGCTCGGCTCCCGCGTCGACCGTGGAGCGGGCGATCCGCGACGCGCGGCTCAAAGCGCTGCGCGGGTGGCGCAGCAGCACCGGGCGTTGAACGGCGTGCGGGGCCTGCGCCCGCCACCGGACCTCAGAGGCGGTAGGCGACCGCCTTCATGATGCCGGCCGCGACGCGCATCGCGTCGCGCACCGGCCGCGGCAGCGGGACGGCGCCGGCGGCCTGCGCCATCGCGCCGTGGCGCGACTCGTCGTCGGGCATCCTTTCGACGATCGCGCGGCTCTTCGCGTCCGCGGGCGGCAGCGAATCCATGTGGCCGGTCAGGTGCTCCTCGACTTGCCTCTCGGTCTCGACGACGAAGCCGAGGTTGACGCGGTCGCCCGCGAGGCCCGCGGCGACGCCGATGGCGAACGATCCCGCGTACCACAGCGGATTGAGGAGCGACGGGCGGTCGCGAAGCTCCTCGAGCCGCGACTGCGTCCACGCGAGATGGTCTTCCTCGTCCCTCGCGGCCGAGGCGAACCGCGCCTTCACGTCCGGATCCCTCGCGACGAGCGCCTGCGCCGCGTAGAGCGCCTGCGCGCACACCTCGCCCGTGTGGTTCACCCGCATCAGCCCTGCCGCGTGCCGGCGCTCCGTCTCGTCGAGCTCCGGGGGCGGCAGGCCGGCCCCGGGGACGGGGCGCGACGACGTCGCGACGCCGGAGAGCGTGCGCAGCGCGCGGTCGAATCCGGCGATCAGGTCGTCGATGGAAGGGGACGGGAGCGGGCTGGCCATGCGCAAATGGTAGCGCAATGCGGGCGCCCGACGCGCGACGGGCCTGGAGTCGCGCCGTTCTGAGAGGAAGCTCGCTCGGCGACGGGTCGTCGAGTGGGGCCATCCACTGACGGCAGAAAAAAAACGGGCGCCCGCGAGGGCGCCCGTCCGATGCTGCCTTCCCGGTCGGAGAGACCCGGGGGAATCGTCGCGCTTCTTAGAAGAAGTGGACGATGCCGCCGACGAGGCCTTGCGGCTTGCCCTGGCCCGTCAGGCCGCCCGTCGCCGCCGACTGGTTGACCGGGTTGATGTTGAACGTGTAGCGAGCGTTGTCCTGGTTCAGGATCGTGACGTAGCCGACGTAGGTCAGCGTGCGCTTCGACAGCGGGTACGTGTACGAGACCACGAACTCGTCCGAACTCGTGTCGTTGCCCTTGACGAGGCCGCCGACCTGCGTGCCGTCCGCCGAGCTGCCCTTGCCCTTGTCGCCGTGGATCCAGCCGAAATACATCTGGCCCGGTCCGAGGTTCGCCGTCACCGACGCGCCGTACAGGTCGCGCTTCAGGTCGCCGGTGGGGGTGTCGTAGTCGAGGCGCTCGTAGACCGCCCCGACGCGCGCGATGCCGAAGTTGTAGGCGCCGGCGATCGAGAAGGCCTGGTCGACCGTGCTCGTGGCGCGAACGTTCTGGTTGCGCTCGTACGCCAGGCCGGCTTGCCACGGGCCGTTGTTGTAGAAGCCGCCCATCGAGTAGACCATGCCGTTGCGGTTGGACGGATTCGGTCTGCTGCGACGCCTGGATGCTGCCCGTGAACCCGCTGAAGTTCGGCGAGTCGTAACGGATCGAGTTGCCGAGGCGCGCGTCGAAGCCACCCAGCGCCTTCGGCACCGCGCCTTGCGACCAGAGCGACGCGGTCGACATGATCGTCGTGGCCAGCGTCGGGACGTTGCCGAAGATCGGGTGAATGTCGTCGTACGGGGCGAGGAAGTTACCGATCTTCACGGTACCCCAGCCGCCTTGCAGGCCGACGTAGGTTTCGCGATTGCCCAGGCCACCGCTGACGCCCGTGTCCGCGGACACGTTGGACTCGATCTGGAAGATCGCGTTCAGGCCGCCACCGAGCGACTCGGTGCCGCGCACGCCCAGGCGCGACGAGTTCGAGTTCACGCGGTAGATCCACGGCTCCGAGACGCCTTCCGGCTGGCTGCGGACCTGCACCGCTTCCACCGTCATGTTGACGCGACCGTACAGCGTGACGTTCGCGGTTTGCGCCTGCGCGGCCAGCGGGGCGGACAGCACACCCGCGACGGCGAGAGCGACAAGCTTCTTATTCATGAAGTCTCTCCTCTATCGGAAAAAGTCGGCCGGGAAGCTGTTGCTTTCCCCGGCCATGGCAACCTTCTCAGGTCAGTCGAGAAGTTGAAGCCATTGTGCCAAACCGTCCAAATCCTTGGCAAGGAAGCGTCAGAATGGGGTCCCGCCCATCTCCGGCCTGTTGTGCCGAAGCAACAAGCGGGGGGCGGTCGTCCGGGCCGGTCCAGCTTCCAATTCGGTCGAAAAGACCAATCTAATTGTATGATGTTAAACATGAATTATTGTGTGACGCAGCCCCGAAGGCAAGCACGGGGCACGGGGGACGGCCGCGTCGGCGCGGTTTCCTGCCTCACCGGCCCGAATCCGGGGCACCGGCTGGCGGTTTTGACAGTTTTCGGGGGCGGCCTCCGGCGCGCGTCACAGTGGAACGCATGGTTGCGCTCGCGCTAGCGTTTAGCATTTCGGCGCTGGTGCTCGCGATCCTCGCCCGGCATCCCGGTATTGCGCCGCACGATCGAGCCAACGAGCGATCGCTGCACGAGGGCGTCGTGCCGCGCGCGGGAGGATGGGCCGTCCTCGGCGGTTGGGCGGTCGCCGCCCTCGTCGCGGGCCCGCTGCCGGGCATGTCCGAATCGTCGTTCGGCGCCGTGCTCGTCGCGATCGCGGGGTTGTTCGCGATCTCGCTCGTCGACGACTACCGTGGCGTCGGTGCGGCGTGGCGCTTCGCGGTCCATGTCGCCTGCGCGATCCTCGTCGCGACGATGCTGTCGCGCGACGGGGGCGAAGGACTGGCCTGGGTCGCCGCGACGTCTTTCGTGCTCGTCGCCGCGACGAACTGCTACAACTTCATGGACGGCAGCGACGGGCTCGCCGGCGCGATGGCCGTGTCCGGCTTCGCGTCGCTCGCCGCAGGTGCGGCACTGGCGGGCGCTCCGCATGCCACGCTGCTCGCCCTTGCGCTGGCGGCGCTGCCGTTCCTCGCGCGCAACTTCCCGCCGGCACGGATCTTCCTGGGCGACGCCGGGTCGGCGCCGGTGGGCTTTCTCGCGGGCGCTGCGGGCGTGGCCGGCGCGGCGGCCGGCACCTGGCCGGCATGGTTCCCCGTGCTGGTGTTCCTGCCTTTCCTGGCCGACGCATCGGTGACGCTGGCGAAGCGGGCGCTCGCGGGCGAGCGGGTGTGGGAGGCTCACCGGAGCCACTATTACCAGCGGCTGGTCCGGGCGGGATTCGGGCACCGGGGAACGCTTGCCGTTTACGGCGCTCTCATGGTCGGCTGCGGCGCGACCGCGGTGGCGTGCGCCGCCTGGCGAACCGAGGCCGGACCCCTCGCGCTGGCCGCCTGGGTTGCGATCGTCGCCCTCGTGTTCGGCGGCATTGATTATCATTGGCGGCAACGTGGCTGACTCTTCCCTGAACATCAACTGGCGCGCGGGCCTCGCGTTCGCCCACGACGTGTGCGCGGCGGGCATCGCCTGGACGCTGCTCTACGGCGTGCGCTTCAACTTCGACGTGCCGGAGCCGTACCTCGCGGACCTGGGGTGGTCGCTCGCGTGGATTGTGCCGGTGCAGGCCGCGATCTTCCTGGGCTTCGGCCTCTACCGCGGCCTGTGGCGCTTCGCCTCCATCCTCGACCTGCAGCGCATCGTGCTGTCGGCGGGCCTGGGCGCGATCGTGATCCCGCTGGTCATCGTGATGCTGCAGCTGCAGGCGTCCGTGCCGCGGAGCGTGCTGGTGCTCTACCCGCTGGTGCTGATCTTCCTGATGGCGGGCAACCGCTTCGCGTACCGGATCTGGAAGGAGCACAGGCTCTACAGCCCGTTCGTGGCGCTCGGCGAGCCGGTGCTCGTCGTCGGCGCGGGCGAGGCGGGCGCCCGGCTCACGAAGGAGCTGGCGCGCAGCCGCCAGTGGCGTGTCGTGGGCCTTCTCGACGACGACCTGCGCAAGCACCATCGCCACATCCGCAACATCGCGGTGCTGGGGCCGATCGCCCAGCTCCCGGCATGGGCTCGCCGCTACGGCGTGCGCAAGGTGATCGTCGCGCTGCCCTCGGCGCACCACGCGGTGCGCCGGCGCGCCGCGGAGCTTTGCGCCGAGCACGGGCTCCAGGCGCTGACCGTCCCGTCCTACGAAGAGCTGATCAGCGGCAGCCACGCGCTCACCACGATCCGCAGCATCGAGCTCGACGACCTGCTCGGGCGCGACCCGGTCGTGCTCGACAGCGCGGGGCTCGCCGAATGGCTCGGCAACCGCGTCGTGATGGTGACCGGCGCCGGCGGGTCGATCGGGGCGGAACTCTGCCGCCAGATCGCGAGGTTCCGGCCGGCGCGGCTCGTGCTGTTCGACATCTCGGAGGCGGCGCTCTACGAGATCCGGACGGCGCTGGGCGACGAGTTCACGCAGCTGCCGATGGTGACCGTCGTCGGCGACGTGAAGCACGCGGCGCTCGTCGAGGACGTGCTCGAGCGCGAGAAGCCGAACGTCGTGTTCCACGCGGCCGCGTACAAGCACGTGCCGCTGATGGAGGAGACGAACGCCTGGCAGGCGGTGCGCAACAACGCGTACGGCACCTGGGTGATCGCGCGCGCGTCGGTGGCCGCGAAGGTCGAGAAGTTCGTGCTGGTCTCCACCGACAAGGCGGTCAACCCGACGTCGGTGATGGGCGCGTCGAAGCGGCTCGCCGAGATCGTGTGCCAGACGCTGCAGGGCGGCGGGACCGCGTTCGTCGTCGTGCGGTTCGGCAACGTGTTCGGCAGCGCCGGCAGCGTGATCCCGCGCTTCCGCGAGCAGATCGCCCGCGGCGGGCCGGTCACCGTCACCCACCCCGACATCACGCGCTACTTCATGTCGCTGTCCGAGGCGACCCAGCTCCTGCTCCAGGCGGGCCTCATGGGACGCAGCGGGGAGATCCTGGTGCTCGACATGGGCGACCCGGTGCGCATCCTCGACCTCGCGCGCGACATGATCCGGCTGTCCGGCGCCGACCCCGACCGCATCCCGATCGTGTTCACGGGCTTGAGGCCGGGCGAGAAGCTCTACGAGGAGTTGCTCGCCTCCGAGGAAGCGACGCGGCCGACCCCGCATCCCAAGCTCCGCATCGCGGGCGCGCGGCAGGCGAGCCGCGACGCGGTCGGCCAGATGATCGCGCTGTGCGAGCGCGATCGGGCCGCGGGCGACGCCGAGGTTCGCGCGCGGCTGCAGAGCTGGATCGCCGAGTACGCGCCGCCCGCCGGCGCCCCCGTCAAGCCGCTGCCCGCGTCCGCACCGTCGGCGGACGACGAGGCACGTGCGCCGACGCCGTTGCGAGCGCCGCGCTGGCGCTAGGGGTCTGACCCCGGGGTCATCGGGGTCTGACCCCGGTCTTCCGAGCCCCGTACGCAACCGACGCTCCCCGAACGCGACGAGCAGCGCGAGCGTCGTCCACATGAAGCGCGCGTTCGTGCGGAAGAAGAAGTCGTCGGTCAGGTTCTTGACGAGGACGCCCGCGAGGATCGCGAGCCCGGCGATGCCGACGAGCGCGAGCGTGTCGTCCCGCGCGCGCACATAGCCCGCGAAGCGCCACGCGACCGCCGCGAGCGCCGCGACGAACAGCGCGAGGCCGATCGCGCCGGTCTGGAGCCAGACGCTCGCGAACGCGTTGTGCGCGTGCGTGAGCGTCGGGTCGCCCATCTCGCGCGCGATCTCGGGTCCGAGGATGCCCTTGCCGTAGCCGTAGCCGATCCAGGGCCGGTCGGCGATCCTGTCGCGCACGATCGGCCAGATCGCGAGGCGCGGATCCTCGGCGACGGAGCGCTCGATCGACTGGGGCGGCGCCTGCGTCGACTCCGCCTTGCGCCAGGAGACGTCGAGCAGCGTGCCCGCGAGCAGGGCCGCGAGGAGCACGTAGGGAATCGCCCGTCGCGCGATCGGCACCCGGCCGGACGCGGGCCAGCGCAGCGCGCTCGCCGCGCCGACGACGGCGAGCGACGCGAGCAGCGCGGGCCACACCATCCGGTTCTCGGTGGCCCTCGCGCTCGCGAGCGCGAGGACGAGCAGCGCGATCGCTGCGGCGGTCGGCAGGCGCCCCGTCCCCCAGCCGGCCCGCTCGGGGGCGCGGACGAGCAGGATCAGCGGCGCGACGATCACGACGTGCGTCGACCACGTGCCCACGCCGTGGTGCGCGAGCTGCATCAGCTGCTCGCTCCAGGACGCGGCCGTCAGCCGGAGGGCGATCGCCGCCGCCGCGAGCGCGCCGAATGCCGCGAGCACCGTGGCGACGTAGCGCCGGAAGACGACGGTCTCGCGCACCGAGAGCAGGATGGCCCCGGCGCCGATGCCCAGCGCGAGGACCTCGGTCCACAGCTCCCCTGCCGAGTAGCGCGGCGCGACCGACCAGCCGACCGACGCGGCGGACCACGCGGCCCAGGCGAGGTAGGCGGCGACGGCGGCGCGCGCCGGGCGCGAGAGCGCGGCGTCGGCGCGCGCCTCCGACCGGAAGACGAGCACGAGCGCGACGAGCGCGATCGCCCCGAACACGGTGGAGCGAAGCGCGAGCGCCAGGTTGGTCTGGAGCAGGACCAGGTAGATCGCGCAGAGGACCGCCAGCGCGTCGCGGAGTCGCCGGGTGGACGCGTCGCCCGGGCCGCGTCGCTGCGCTGCGGCCCTTCCTCGCCGGGGACGCGGGTGGGGTCATGCGCTGCCTTCGCGGGGCGCGATCGCGATCTCGAGCGCGGCCAGCACGTCCGTCGGCGCGATGCTCCCGACGTCGTGCCCGGCGCCGACCAGCGGCACGTGCACGAGCCCCGGGTTGGGCGAGCGCGCGCCTGCCTTGAGCAATCCCTGGCGCGGATCGGACCAGAGCGACACGACCGTGATCGGGAACGCGGCGTCGAGGAAATACACGGCGTTCAGGATGCCGCCGTCGGGCGCCACGAGCGCGGTGCAGCGCGTGCGCACCAGGGCGAGCATGGCGAGAAACCCCGTGCGCCCGCGCAGGTCGACCACGTTCGGTTCGTCGAAGGCGCTCTCGCGGCCATGTCCGAGCAGCACGAACCTGACGTCGTGGCGGCGTGCCGTCTCCCGGAACAGCGTGCGCCAGGCGTCGGCGGGCCAGTCCTTCACGTAGTCGTAGTGCTGCGCCGTCTCGGTGCTCGCGTGCACGGCGATCCACGGGCGGCTGTCGCCGCGATCGACGAACGACCCGGCAAGCGCGTCGTACGCGGGATCCCAGCGGAACCGGGGCGGGGCGGGACGGCGGGCGGCCGAGAGCCAGCGCGTGGCGTCGGGCGCGTCGATCGCGAGCGCGCCCGCGCGCGGATCGGCGGGCAGGCGCGCGCACGCGTCGCCGGCGGCGAGGCGATCGCCGCGCGCGAGCCCCGGCACGACGTGCACGGCGCGCGCGGCGGTGAGGCGGAACGGTTCCTCGAGGTCGGCGCGCGTCACGACCTCGATCGACACGCCCGGGATTCGCTCGGCGGCGCGCGCGAACATCGGCACGAGGCCCAGCGCGATGTCGCCGAGCCCGCGGTTCCAGAAGAACACGATGCGCGTGCGCCGCTCGTTCCCCCGCTGCGGGCCCCTGGCGAGCCGGTCGCCGAGGGGGCGGCCGGCGAAGGCGGTCACCGGACGGCGCCCCGGGGAATCCGGCGCGACAGGGCGCCAGCGGCTCATCGCCCCGCTCCGGCCACGCGGGGGATCGGGAAGCGCGAGCACGTCGTCGATCGCGGCGGCGACCGCGTCGACACCGATCGCGTCCATGCAGCGCGGGTGCGGGCACTCGGCGGTCGAGCGCCCGCAGCGGCGCACCCACGCGATCTCGCGCCGGAACAGCACGGACTGGTCGCGGCAGGGGAACGGGTCGACCGTCACCGCGCGCCACGGCATCGCGGCGTAGAAGCGCCCCGCGCCCGTGATCGTCGCGGAGCCGGGGCCGTAGAGCGTGACGGACGGCGTGCCGGCGATGCGGGCGAGGTGCGCGATGCCGGTGTCCGGCGACACCATCAGCGCCGCGCGGTCCAGCAGCGCGCGCATCTGCGGCAGGTCGAGCGTCCCCGCGTACGAGCGACGCTTTCCCTCGGGATCGCAGGCGCGCACGAGCGGGTCCTCGCCTCGCCCGCCCGACCACACGGGCTCGATCCCGCGCGCGGCGATCCGCTCCGCGATCGCGCGCCAGCGATCCGGCGCCCAGTGCTTGAGCGGCGTGGACGCGCCGACGTGCAGCACGGCGAAGCGTCCGGAGGGCAGCTCGAAGGGCGCCGCAGGCCCTGCAGGCCAGCGTGACGGCGAGTACGGCGCGGGTGCCGGACCTTCGTCGAGCGCCGCGACCATGTCGCCCCACGCGGCGGGCTCGTCCGGGTACGCAACGAGCCGGTCGACCGGCCAGTTCTTGTTGGCGGGCCGGTCGCCGGCGAACGCGACGATCCAGCGAGCGCGCATCGCGGCCGCATGCCACGCGTAGCGGTTGTCGCCCGGAACGAACGCGAGGTCGAACGGGGCTTCGCCGAACAGGGCGCGCGGGGGGGCGCGGGTGTCCCACGCGATCGCGCGCACGCCGTAGGGCCGCGTCGCGTAGAGCCCGGCCGACGCCCGGGGCACGGTCATCGCGATGTCGGCGGCAGGATGCCGCTCGGAGAGCTTCGCGACGAGCGCGGTGACCATCAGCGTGTCGCCGAGCAGCAGGTGGTGCGCGATCAGGATGCGGCGCGGGTCCGCGGGCGGCGCGCGCCGGGCGGCCCGGTCGGCGAGCGCGCGCGCGGCCACTTCGATCCGGCCGCCGAGGCGCGAGCGTCGGGCGTTCACCGGCGCCGTCCTTCGATGGCGCGGCGGAACGCCGCCTCCATCCGGTCGAGCATCGTGTCGAGGCCGAAGCGCGGCAGGACGAACGCGCGCGCCGCGGTCGCGAGGCGCGCGCCCCAGCGACGGGTCCGCGAGCAGGCGGCCGATCGCGTCCGCGAGCGCCGCCGCGTCGCCCGCGGGGACGACGAGCGCGGTGTCGCCGTCGCTCGCGATCTCGGGAATCGCGCCGACGGTCGTCGTCACGCAGGGCACGCCGGCGAACATGGCCTGCAGGAGCGCCTGGGGCACGCCCTCGTTCGCCGTCGACGGCAGCGCGAAGACGTCGAGCGCGGCGAGCCAGGGCGCGACGTCGCGCTGCTGGCCGGCGAAGCGGACGCGCGGCCCGAGGCCCAGCGCCGCGACGTGCCGGTCGAGGGCCTCGCGCTGGGGCCCGTCGCCGACGATGACGAGCAGCGCGCGCGGATCGTCGAGGCGCGCGAAGGCATCGACGAGGTGGCGGTGGCCCTTCCAGCTTCGCAGCGTCGCGACGATGCCGACGATGCGCGCGTCCGCCGGCAGCCCGAGCGTGCGTCGAGCCTCGTCGCGCGCGATCGCTCCGAAGCGCGCGGCGTCGATGCCGGTCGGGATCGAATCGACCCGGGCCGGGTCGAGGCCGTTGTCGCGCACGAGCCGGTCGCGCAGCGCCTCGCCGGTCGTGACGACGCGCGACGTGGCCTTGCCGTAGAGCCAGCGCGTCGCCCGGTCGTTCGGGACCGGCACCGAGACGTGGCGCGTGCGGACGATCACCGGCGGATCGCGCACGATACGGCACGCGAGCGCTGCGAGCCAGCTGTCGGTCGAGCTGTGCGTGTTGACGACGTCGTGGCGCGCCGCGCGGAACGCCCGGGCGAGCGCGAGCACGCCCGCGGGACGCTTCCTTCCGATCGGCAGCGCCGTGCAGGGCACGCCGTAGCCCGGGGCCTCGTCGGCGATGCGGGAGCCGGTCGCGGCATAAAGGCTGACGCGGTGCCCGCGATCGAGGAAGCCGCGCGCTTCGGTGAGGATGCGTATCTCCTGTCCGCCCCAGCCCATCGAGGCCTCGGTGTGCGCGATCGACAGCGCAGGCATCGCGCGGGCGGTCAGGCGCCGCCGTGATTGGCGAACTGGATCCGGTGCAGGCGCGCGTACGGACCGTCGCGCGCGATCAGCTCGGCGTGCGTTCCCTGCTCGGCGATCCGGCCGCGGTCGAGCACGACGATGCGGTCGGCGTGCTCGATCGTCGACAGCCGGTGCGCGATCACGATCGTCGTGCGCCCGTGCATCAGCGCCTCGAGCGCGGCCTGGACGTGGCGCTCGGACTCGCTGTCGAGCGCGCTCGTCGCCTCGTCGAGGATCAGGATCGGCGCGTCCTTGAGGATCGCGCGCGCGATCGCGATGCGCTGCCGCTGCCCGCCCGACAGCCGCACGCCCTGCTCGCCGACCGGCGTGTCGAGGCCCTGCGGCAGCGCGCGGATGAACTCGAGCGCGTGCGCGGCCTCCGCGGCGCGTTCCACTGCGTCGCGCGGCGCCCGCCATCGTGCCGTAGGCGATGTTCGCGGCGATCGTGTCGTCGAACAGCAGCACGTCCTGCGACACCATCGCGATCTGGCGCCGGAGGCTCGCGAGCGTGAGCGTCGTGATGTCGTGGCCGTCGACGAAGAGCCGTCCCGACGAGGGCTCGTAGAAGCGCGGGATCAGGTTGACGAGCGAGGTCTTGCCGCTGCCCGAGGCGCCGACGAGCGCGACCGTCTCCCCGGGGGCGATCGCGAGCGACACGTCGGCGAGCGCGTCGCGGTCGGTCCCGGGGTAGCGCAGCGAAACGCGCTCGTACCGGAGCCCGCCGCGGGCGCCGTCGAGCGCGACGGCGCCGTGGTCGGGCTCGTCCTCGCGGTCGAGGAGGCCGAAGATGCTCTCGGCCGCGGCGAGCCCGCGCTGGATCGAGGCGTTGATGCCCGACAGCGCCTTCAGCCGCTCGAGCAGCGTGATCAGCGCGACGACGTACGACGTGAACGTCGGCAGGTCGAGCTTGCCGTCCTGGCTCTGTTCCAGCGCGGCCCAGATGATGAGGCCGACGGCGACCGCGGCGAGTCCCTGCGTGAGCGGCGAGCTCGCCGCGCTGGCGGCCGACTGTTTCGTCATCGCGACGCGCAACGCGTTGGCCGCGCGCCCGGCACGCTCGCGCTCGTAGCTCTCGCCGCCGAAGATGCGCACGATCCGGTGGCCGCCGATCAGCTCCTCGAGCACGTGCGTCATGCCGCCGGTGCGCGTCTGGATGTCGCGGGCGATGCGGCGCAGCCGCCGGCTGAAATAGCGGATCGTGACGCCGACCACCGGCAGAACGACGAACGTGAGCAGCGTCAGGCGCCAGTTGAGCCACATGAGCCAGCCGAAGCTCGCGGCGATGGTGAGCGACGAGCGCACTGCGGTCGTGATCGTGCCCGACGCCGCCGACGCGAGCTGGTGCGCGTCGAACGTGACCTTCGACTGCACGACGCCGGCGGCGGTCTGGTCGTAGAACGGCGTCGGCAGCGCGAGCAGCTTGTCGATCAGGCGCCTGCGCAGGTCGTAGACGACGCGATGGCCGGTGTACGCCATCCCGTACTCGGACACGTAGGAGCCGATGCCGCGCAGCGCGAACACGGCGACCACCACGAGCGGGAGCCAGCGCGAGCGCTCGGGGTCCGGCGACTGGAAGTTCTGCACGACCGGGATCACGAGCCACGCCATCAGCAGGTCGCCGGCGGCGACCGCGACCATGCCCAGCACCGCGATGCCGAACGTCCACCAGTAGGGGCGGACGTAGCCCAGCAGGCGGCGGTAGAGGGTGGGACCCGTCATCGGGAAGGCGATGGGCAGGAGGCTGACTGGCGGGGCGGCATGCCGCGCGAGCGCGCAGGCGGAAGCGGACGCGGAGTATAGCGCCCGGCTCAGCCGTCCGCGTCCGGAGGCGCGGCCTCGCCCTTGGGCGCTGGGGGGCGCGAATCCGGTGCCGCGGAGCTCGGCGAGGTCGAGGCCGCGGAGGTCGGGGCCGTTTGCGGCGCGGCGACCGGGACGCTCGACCCGCGCCGTCGCGCGACGCTCGCCGCGAGCAGCTCCCGGTACAGGAGCACCAGCTGGAGCGTCATCGCCTCGGGCGTCAGGGGCTCGACCGCCGTGCGGGCGTTCGCGCCCATCCGTTCGCGCAGTGCGGGATCGAGCAGCGCCTGCATGTGCGCAGCGAGCGCCTCCACGTCCCGCGAGGGGCACACGAGCCCGGCGTCGCCCGCGGTCAGGAGCTCGGCGACGCCCGACTTGGTGCTGGTGATCACCGGCAGCCCGCAGGCCATGGCCTCGAGCGCCGCGTTCGGGCACGGGTCGTAGACCGTGGGCAGCACGAAGGCGTCGGCCGCGCCGAAGTACGGCTTCGGGTCGGTCTGCGGTCCGGCGATGTGCACGCGGCCCGAGAGGTCGAGCGAGCGCGCGAGCCGCGCGTAACGCTGCGGATGCGACTCGCGCCCGACGACGACGAGGTGCGTCGGCCCGGGCAGCATCGCCAGCGCCCGGATGGCCGCGGCAACGCCCTTGCGCTCGTAGCCGGACCCGACGAGGAGGAACACGGTGTCTCCCGCGGGAATCCGCAGCGCCGCGCGCGCGCGCTCGCGGTCGGCGCGGAGCCCCGGATGGAACGCCGCGCAATCGACCGCGTTGCGGATCACGTGCAGCTTCCCGGCCGGGTAGCCGTAGCGCTCGCGGATCTCGTCGCGCACCATCGCCGAGTTGCAGATCACGGCGGAGAGCCACGGGCTCGCGAACAGCTTCCGCTCGGCGTCGATCACGTAGCGGTGATAGGGGCTCGCGCGGAGCGCGAGCCGCTCGAGCGGCCCCGACGCCGCGAGGCGCTCGTCGAGGTAGACGGCGTGCACGCCGTCGCCGGCGCGGAACACGTCGCAGCAGGTCACGCGCTCGTGCGACTGCACGAGGTCGGCCTTCGTGCTGCCGATCGCGCGACACACTTCGCGGGCGAAGCTCATGTCGCGCCACAACCGGCCGACGTGGAACGGGTCGACGATCGTCGGCTCGATCAGCTGCAGCCGCGTCTCCGGCCATTCGCGCGTGTAGAGCGAGATCGCGACGCCGCGCTCGAGCAGCGCCTCGAGGGCGCCCTCGACGAAACGCTCCGCGCCGCCGTACGGCGTGTAGCGCTGGCGGATCACGGCGAGCCGCATTGCGCATCCTCCCCCAGGCTTGTCGCTGACGCGGCTTCGCGCCCCCCCTCCTGAAGGAGGGGGCGAGCGCCGGCATGACTTCCCCCCGAGGGTCGCTCTGCGACCCTCCCCCCGGAGGGGGGCGCGCCCTCGGGACGGCCCGTCGGGCGCAGGGACGGCCGTGCGGCGCTTGGCACGCGACCGTGTCCGCGAGGAGGTCGCGGACCGCTGCGTGCACGCGCTCGACCGGCAGCGTCGTCAGGCACTCGGACACCTTGCTACCGCCGCAGCCGTCCAGTCCGCAGGGGCGACAGGGGTGCACGGAGGTCACGAGGCGGCTCGGCACGCGCCACGGACCCCACGCGATCTCGGAAGACGGGCCGAAGAGCGCGACCACGGGCGTGCCGACCGCCGACGCGATGTGCATCGGGGCCGAGTCGACGCCGACGAACAGGCGCGCCCGCGCGGTCAGCGCGGCCAGCTCGCGCAGCGAGAGCATCCCGCCCAGGTCGGCGACGCGCTCGGCCGCCGCCGGCGAGAGCTGCGCCCGGATCGCGTCGAGCAGGGCGCGCTCGCGTCCGTCCGGCGCCGCGGTGAGCACGACCGGCAGGCCATCGGCCACGATCCGCTCGACGAGCGCCGCGACGCGATCCGCCGGCCAGCACTTGAAGAACCAGCGTGAGCCCGGATGGGCCTGCACGAAGGCGCCGCTCGCGAGCCCGCGGCTCGCGAGCAGCGCGTGGACCTTCGCCTCGGCCTGGGCGCCGGGCACCATCACGAGCCCGCGCGCCTCCTCGGGGGGCTCGATGCCGATCCGGCGAAGCGCATCCAGGTTCTGCTCGACCATCGGGCGCTCCGTCGAGCGCGGCAGCCGGTAGAAGTGGGTGTAGTGCCGCTTCCACAGCCAGGCGGCCCCGCGCTCGGTCACCTGCGCGGTCGTCACCGCCCAGCGCGGCTTCAGGCGCCGTGCGAGCGCGATGCCTCGCGGATGTTCGGTCAGGTGCACGAGGAGGTCGTAGCGGCGCGCGGCGAGGTCGCGCGCGAGCGCGCGCTCGGCGGAGAGCTGCCGCAGGAGCCCCTCGCGCTTCCAGGCGCGGTCGATCGTGTGGAGGCGCGCGAGGGCCGGGTGGCCTTCGAGCATCGGCGCCGTGTCCCGGTAGACGAGCGCGTCGACCTCGGCGTGCGGCGCCACCGCCTTGAGCGTGGAGACCACCGGCGAGGCGAGAAGCACGTCGCCGTGGTGACGCAGCTTGGTGACGAGCACGCGCTTGAGTTCGGCCAGCGGGACGGCGTCCGGGAGCGGGCTCGACATGGAGGCGAACGATAGCAAAATTCGCGCGGGCCCGCCTGCGCCGTCAGCGCTCACTCGCCGGGAAAGCGTTGCGGGCGAACGCGGCGCGTCTGGACAGGCGGCCCGGGGACCGCGGGAACGATACGGTACAATGCCGGTCCCCGCCGCTTGCCCCGTCCCATGCCGCTCGACGCCGTTTCCGCCGCACAGAAGGCGCAGATCCTCGCCGAGGCGCTGCCCTACATCCGGCGCTTCCACGACCGAACGATCGTCGTCAAGTACGGCGGCAACGCCATGACGGAGGCGAAGCTCAAGGCGGGCTTCGCTCGCGACGTCGTCATGCTGAAGCTGGTGGGGATGAACCCGGTGATCGTCCACGGCGGCGGCCCGCAGATCGGCGACCTGCTGAAGACGATGGGGATCGAGAGCGAGTTCCGGCAGGGGATGCGCGTCACCGACGAGCGCGTGATGAACGTCGTCGAGATGGTGCTGGGCGAGCTCAACCAGGAGATCGTCGGCCTCATCAACCAGCACGGGGGCAAGGCCGTCGGGCTCACCGGCCAGGACGGCGCGTTCATCCAGGCGCGCAAGATGATGCTGCGCGACGGCGCGTCCGGCGCGGACGTCGACATCGGCTACGTCGGCGAGATCGAGCGCATCGATCCCGAGCTGATCCAGCTGCTCGATTCGCGCGACTTCATCCCGGTGATCGCGCCGATCGGCGTCGGCGACGCGGGCGAGGCCTACAACATCAACGCCGACCTGGTCGCGGGCAAGCTCGCCGAGACGCTCCGCGCCGAGAAGCTCGTGCTGATGACGAACACGACCGGCGTGCTCGACAAGCACGGCACGCTGCTGACCGGGCTCACCGCGAGCGAGATCGACCGGCTCTTCGCCGACGGCACGATCCACGGCGGGATGCTGCCGAAGATCGGGTCGGCGCTCGACGCGGTGAGGAACGGCGTCAAGAGCTCGCACATCATCGACGGCCGCGTCGAGCACGCGCTGCTGCTCGAGGTGCTCACCAACGAGGGCGTCGGCACGATGATCCGCGCCGACGACCCGGCGCCCTCGCGCGCCTGAACCCGGAAGACCGACCATGGCCGCGAAGCCCGGCGAGCGCCGCCTGCAGATCCTGCAGACGCTGGCCTCGATGCTCGAGAGCCCGCGCGGCGAGAAGGTGACGACCGCCGCGCTCGCGGCGAAGCTCGACGTCTCCGAGGCCGCGCTCTACCGGCACTTCGCGAGCAAGGCGCAGATGTTCGAGGGGCTGATCGAGTTCGTCGAGACGACGATCTTCACGCTCGCGAACAAGGTGCAGTCGGCCGAGACCGACGGCGTCGCGCAGGCCGAGCAGATCGTCTCGATGCTGCTGGGCTTCGCGCAGAAGAACCCGGGCATGACCCGCGTGCTCGTCGGCGACGCGCTGGTGAACGAGGACGAGCGCCTGCAGGCGCGCATGAACCAGATGTACGACAAGCTCGAGGCGACGCTGCGCCAGTCGCTGCGCACCGCGCAGATGGCCAACGCGTGGCACGGCGACCCGTCGTCCGACGCCGCGGCGCTGTTCGCGTTCGTGATGGGCCGCTGGCTCCTCTTCGCGAAGAGCGGGTTCAAGCGCCTGCCGCAGGACGGCTGGGAAGGCCAGCGCAAGTTCCTGTTCGACTGAGCGAACGCAAGATGATGCTTCGCCTCGCGTTCGCGTCGCTCCTCGCCGCGCTCTGCGGCACCTCGATCGCGCAGTCGGCGCCGTATCCCGACGGTCCGCGCATCCCGTCGCTTCCCGAGTCCTCGTTCGAGCGCATCGACCGCGCGCTGCGCGAGCGCGCGGCGACCGCCGCCGACGCGGACGCGCTGTTCGTGCGCGGGCTGCAGGCCACGATGGATCCCGGCGCGCGCATCGCCGACTACGCCGCGGCGTGGCGCCTGCGCCCGGCCGACATCCTGCTGCTCTCGAGCCTTGCCGACGCGTGCATGCTGCGCGCGGTGCCCACGTGGGCCGACTGCGCGTCGCTCGATCCCGCCTCGCGCTTCGCGTCGCGCGACCAGGACAACGCGGTGGCGTGGGTGCTGCTCGCGGAGCGCGCGAAGCAGCGCGGCGACGCGCCCGGCATGCGCGAGCAGCTCGCGCACGCCGCCGGGCGGCTCCGCTTCGACTCGTATCGCGAGCGGGGCGGGGCGGTCGTGTGGCGCGTGCTCGCGGCGGTGCCCGCCGTGGCGCGCGAGCCGGAGACGCCGTTCGCCGCCGCAGCGCTCGGTTCGCTGCGCGCGGACGTCGCGGCGAACGAGGCCGCGACGATGTGCCAGCGCGGCGCCCCCGGCGTCGGCGAGGAGGTCGGGGGATCGTGCCGCAGGCTCGCGCGCACGATGGCGGAGCGCGCGGACACCTGGTCGGCGCGCCTCGTCGGGCTCGCGATCGCGTGGAGCTGGGCGTCCGACGCCGCCGAGCAGGGGCGAGTCGCGGCCGAGCGCGACCGCGTGTCGGCGTCGAGCCTCGAATGCAACGGCGCGAAGCTCGCGCTGATCGAAGGCCTCAATCGCGATGCGGGGAGCCGCGAGGCCGCGCGGCGGATCCAGGCGAGCGCGATCGAGGACGCCACGACGATGGGCGAGCCGGCGGTGTGCGCGAAGCTCGTCGAACGGGCCAGGGACGCGAAGTTCCTGTAGCGGGGTTGAGGTGTCCCCCCGAAGCTCGCTCGTCGAGCTTCGGGGGGATCACATCACGGCGACCGACGGGCCGTCCCGAGGTCGCCGGGCCCCCTGGGGGGAAGCTCGCTTGGCGAGCTTCGGGGGGATCACACTACGTCGCCCGCAGCGTCGACGGCGCGATCAGGCACGCCGCGACGCGCCAGGCGCCCCCGCGCAGGCGCTCCATCGTGTAGAGCGCGACCAGCACCGTGTCGTCGGGCATCACGAGCTGCAGCGGCTGGATCACGCGGCCGTCGACGACGGCGCCTTCGAGCAGATGCGCGTCGCGCGCCTCGACGAGCGGCGAGTACGACCGCCTGACCATCGCGAGGAACGTCGGCGCGTTGCCGAAGCGCAGGCGAAGGCCCGGGGACGCGTAGGCGAACGCGCGTCGCGCGTCGCCCGTCACGAGCGCTGCGCGCTGGTCTTCGACGACCGACCGGATCGCGAGCCAGTCGGCGGGTGGCAGCTTCTCCGTCGCGGGCGTCTGCGCGATCGCGAGGACCGCCACCAGGGCGGCGAGCGCCGCCAACGCGCGGGCAGCGACGCCGGTCGCGCTCATCGGCGGGACGCGCACACGGTGCACGCGGGATCGCGCGGCACGCGCATCTCGCGCCAGCTCGCCGCGAGCGCGTCGAACAGCAGCAGCCGGCCGGCGAGCGACGCGCCCGCACCGGCGAGGAGCTTCAGGGCCTCGCCGGCCTGCATCGCGCCGACGACGCCGACCAGCGGCGCGAACACGCCCATCGTCGCGCAGCGCGTCTCCTCGAGTTCCTCGCCCTCGCCGAACAGGCAGTGGTAGCAGGGCGACGCGGGGTCGCGCGCGTCGAACACCGCGACCTGCCCGTCGAAGCGGACCGCCGCGCCGGAAACCAGCGGCACGCGCGCGTCGACACAGGCGCGGTTGATCGCGTGGCGCGTCGCGAAGTTGTCGGTGCAGTCGAGCACGACGTCGGCGTCCGCGGTGAGCGCCGCGAGCTCGCCGGGGCCGACACGCTGCGCGATACGCACGTAGTCCGGCTCCGGATTGATCGCCGCGAGGCGGCGCGCGGCTGCCTCGACCTTCGGCGCACCGACGTCGTCCATCGCGAACAGGATCTGCCGCTGCAGGTTCGTGAGGTCGACGCTGTCGGCGTCGACGAGCGTGATCCGGCCCACGCCCGCGCTCGCCAGGAACTGCGCCGCCGGGTTGCCGAGCCCGCCCACGCCGACGACGAGCGAGCGGGCCGCCGCGAACCGCTCCTGCGCGTCGGGACCGAGCTCGTTCAGCAGCAGGTGGCGGCTGTAGCGGAGGAGTTGCGTGTCGTCCATCGTGGGAGCGGAGGCTGGTACGCGCCGCCCGGGGCGCCTGTGTCGCGCTGGCCCGGCGGCGCTTCAGCGCGCCGTGGCGGCGAGCGTACCCCGCCTTTGCCTCGGAGGCCGGGCAACGATCGCGCGCGTGGGGGGAGGCTCGAACAGGCGTGCGGCGAGCTCGCGCTCGGCGACGAGCGCGGCGCGATCGGCCGCGATCACGTCCCGGACGAACTCGTCGGCGATGGGCGGCAGCGTCCGCCCTTCCAGACGGAGGATCGCGAACGTCGTGGCGAGCCTGCGGTCGACGAGCGGGAGCGCGACAAGCGCGCCGGCCGCGAGCGCCTCCGTGTTGGCCGAAAGCGTCGACAGCATCAGGTGGTCGGTGGTGGCGGTGATGCGGCGCATCAATTCGTGGGAGTTGCACGCGACGTCGGGAACGGGCCGGCCGGCGCCGCGCCCGTCGCGCGCCTCGAGCAGCACCTCGGTGATCGTCGCCGGCAGCCGGCCGGCGCAGGCGATCGGGCATGCCGCGACGTCCGCCAGCGCGAGTGCCGGCCTCGAGAGCAGCGGGTGCGACGGACGCACGAGGAAGTAGCCCTGCCGCGCCGAGAGGCACGTCACCTCGAGGCCGTTCGACTCCTCCCCCACGGGGGGCGCGGCCACGACGAAGTCCAGCTCGCGGCGGCGCAGCGCGGCGATCAGCATGATCCAGTTGTCGGCGACCAGCCGGAAGCCGACATCCGGGTTCCTGCCGAGGAACGCGCCAGCGGCGGCACCCATGAAGATCTCGGTCGGAAACGTGCCGGACCCGACGACCAGGCTTCCGGTTCCGGACCCCCGCATCGTGGAGACCTCGCGGTCGAGCGCCTCGGCGTGGCCGAGGAGCTCGCGCGCACGGGCGAGAAACACGCGGCCGAGGTTGGTCGGTTCGACCTGCCCCTGGTTCCGGTCGAAGAGCTTGATGCCGGTCCGGCGTTCGAGCTCCTGGATGCTGCGGGAGAGCGCCGGCTGCGTCAGGTGAAGGGCGCGCGACGCCCGCGCGAAGCTCCCTTCCTCGGCCAGTGCCCTGGCGTGCTTAAGGAGCCTCAGGTCGAAGTCCATGCGGGAATGTTATCAAACCCATGACTCGAAGCGATTGGACGCTCCGAGGCGCTCATCGGACACTCCGCGATCGCCGTGATCCGGTCGCTCGCGCATGGGCGCCGACGACGGGTCGAGGCGCCTTTCTTCGATTCCGACCTCAAGGACGCATTCCATGTATCCACGCATGTCGAGCAGGTTCTTCCGGGCCATCGCCGGCGCAATCGTTGCGGTTGCCGCGGCGACCGGTGCCTACGCGCAGGGCAAGCCCAACATCCTGGTGATCTGGGGCGACGACATCGGCCAGTTCAACGTCAGCGCCTACAACCAGGGGATGATGGGCTACAGGACGCCCAACATCGACAGCATCGCCAAGGAAGGCGCGCTGTTCACCGACTGGTACGGCCAGCAGAGCTGCACCGCCGGCCGCGCGGCGTTCGTCACCGGCCAGTCGCCGATCCGCACCGGGCTCACCAAGGTCGGCCTGCCCGGCGCGCCGGAAGGCATGAAGAAGGAGGACCCGACGATCGCGACGCTGCTGCGCGCGCAGGGCTACGTGACCGGCCAGTTCGGCAAGAACCACCTGGGCGACCGCGACGAGATGCTGCCGACCGCCCACGGCTTCGACGAGTTCTTCGGCAACCTCTACCACCTCAACGCGGAGGAGGAGCCGGAGAACCCCGACTACCCGACGAATCCCGAGTTCAGGAAGAAGTTCGGTCCGCGCGGGGTGATCCACAGCTTCGCCGACGGGCGCGTCACGGACACGGGCCCGCTCACCCGGAAGCGCATGGAGACGATCGACGAGGAAGTGAACCGTCAAGGCGCTCGATTTCATGGTGCGCGCGAAGCAGGCGAACAAGCCGTTCTTCCTGTGGTGGAACTCGACGCGTATGCACATCTTCACGCATCTGAAGAAGGCGTCGGAGGGCAGGACCGGGCTCGGCGTCTACGCCGACGGCATGGTCGAGCACGACGGGCACGTCGGCCAGGTCCTGGCGAAGCTCAAGGAGCTGGGCCTCGACGAGAACACCATCGTCATGTACTCCACCGACAACGGCGCCGAGACGTTCACCTGGCCCGACGGCGGCACGACGATGTTCCGCGGCGAGAAGAACACGCAACTGGGAGGGCGGCTACCGCGTGCCGACGATGATCAGGTGGCCCGGCGTCATCAAGCCCGGGACGGTGATCAACGAGATCGGCGCGCACGAGGACATGCTGACGACGTTCGTGGCCGCGGCGGGGGACAGGACGGCCAAGGAGGACCTGCTCAAGGGTCGCGCGATCGGCGACCGCACGTACAAGGTCCATCTCGACGGCTACGACCTCGGTCCGGCGCTCAAGGGCGAGGCGAAGTGGCCGCGGCGCGAGTTCCTCTACTGGACCGACGACGGCAGCGTCGCGGCGCTGCGCTACGACAACTGGAAGGTCACGTTCCTCAAGCAGGAGCACGAAGGGCTCAAGGTCTGGCAGCAGCCGTTCACCGAGCTGCGCGCGCCGACGATAGCGAATCTGCGGATGGATCCGTTCGAGCGCGCCGAGCACGAGAACGCGATGGGGTTCCAGCGCTGGTACCTGGAGCGGATGTTCCTGATCGCGCCGGCCGGCGCGTTCATCGCGGAGTGGCTGCAGAGCTTCAGGGATTTCCCGCCGCGCCAGAAGCCGGGCAGCTTCAACCTCGACCGCGTGATGGAGAAGGTGATGGCGGGCTCGAAGCAGTGATTCCGGGCTGACTGCAGGGCCAGACGCGCTCCAGGGGTCGCATCCGTTGCAGAGGATGCGGCCCGCGCGCGTGGTTGCGGACTTCGTCGCGACGCGACGCGGCCACCCCGCGCGCGCCGGGTGCTGGCGGTCGCGACCGCGCCCGTACGAGCTGCCGGCCCGCTCGCCTCGTGGAACGAGGGGCCGGCGAAGGCGCGCATCGTCGCCTTCGTGGAGGCCACGACCGGGCAGGGCGGCAAGGACTACGTCGCCCCCTCCGACCGGATCGCCGTGTTCGACAACGACGGCACGCTCTGGTCCGAGCAGCCGATGTATTTCCAGCTCGCGTTCGCGATCGATCGGGTGAAGGCACTCGCGCCGGCGCATCCGGAGTGGAAGACGCGAGGCCGTTCCGCCGGCCTGCCTGGCGGCGCCATGAAGGCGCTCGCGGGCTGGCGAGCACGGCTTCTCGAGCTGGTGATGGCGACTCACGCCGGCAACACCAGCGAGGAGTTCGCGCGGATCGTCCGCGACTGGGCGAAGACGGCGCGGCACCCGACGTTCCGTCGCCCGTACACCGAGCTCACCTACACGCCGATGCGCGAGTTGCTCGACTACCTGCGCGCGAACGGATTCAAGACGTACATCGTCTCGGGCGGCGGTGTCGAGTTCCTGCGCGTGTTCGCCGAGGACCTCTACGGCGTGCCGCCCGAGCAGGTGATCGGCTCGGGCATCCAGGACCAGGTTCGAAGTGCGCGACGGCGGGCCCGTCATCGTGCGACTGCCGGAGATCGACTTCATCGACGACAAGGCCGGCAAACCCGTCGGCATCCACAAGTTCATCGGCCGCCGGCCGATCGCGGCGTTCGGCAACTCGGACGGCGATGTCGAGATGCTCGAATGGACGACCACGGGTCCCGGTCCGCGTCTCGGCGTCCTCGTCCATCACGACGATGCCGGGCGGGAGTTCGCCTACGACCGCACGAGTCCCTTCGGCAAGCTCGACCGCGGGCTCGACGAAGCGCGCACGCGCGGCTGGGTCGTCGTGAGCATCGGGAACGACTGGCGGACGGTCTACGCGCCGGCGCGATGACCGACCTGCAGGGTTTCCACGGCGGATGGCGCGACCGGCGCGGGTTGACGTCTCTCGAGCACGCCGCCCGGCACGCGGCTTATACTGGATCCGCGTGGCGGGGCGTGTGGGTGCGATGCCACGGGTACTGCAGGCAACGGGCGACTGCACGAACCGATCCGAACGAAGCCCGCGAGGAGGGTGGCGATGAAGAACCGTGTCTTTGCGGCGCTCGCGATGGGTGCATTCCTGTGCCTGCCGCTTTCCGCCGCTGCGGCGACGAAGGCCGAGAAGCAGGCCGACGTCCGCAAGATGGAAAGCGAGACGCTCGCGAGGTTGTACAAGGCTTCTCCGGGAGCGAAGGGCGCTGTCGAGAAGGCCGCGGGCTACGCCGTGTTCAGCAACTTCGGCATGAAGATCCTGGTGGCCGGCGGCGGAGGAGGCAGTGGCGTCGCCGTCGACAACGCGTCGAAGAAGGCCACGTACATGAAGATGGCCGAGGTCCAGGCCGGGCTCGGGATCGGCGTCAAGAAGTTCCGGCTCGTGTGGGTGTTCGAGTCGAAGCAGGCGCTGGAGCAGTTCGTCAACTCCGGCTGGGAGTTCGGCGGGCAGGCGTCGGTCGCGGCCAAGGCGGGCGACAAGGGCGGTTCCTTCCAGGGGGCGATGGCGGTCTCGCCCGGCGTCTGGGTCTACCAGCTCACCGACGACGGGCTCGCGGCCGAGCTGACGGCCAAGGGGACGAAGTACTACAAGGACGGCGATCTCAACTGAGTGCCGCCTCCGCAGGCGGTCTCGCCGGTCGGCCGCTGGCGCGTCCGGATCGATCGGAGGCCTCGGCTACGCGCCGGCCGTGCGGACCCGCCAAGGGGTTCCGGGAACGCAGATGCCGGAAACGAAACGCCCGGCGCTCGGCCGGGCGTTCGCTTGACCCCGAGCGGGCGGGTTACTTCTTCGCCGGCGCAACCGTTGTCGGCGCGGTGTTCGCGGCGGCGACCGACCGGATCGACGCGACCACCGGTTCACCCTTCAGGTGGTTCATCGCCTGCTTGAGCTGGAAGTCCTCGGCGGACCCGAAGTCGAAGCGCGGAGCCGGAACGGCCGGCTTAGGCGCGGCGGGAGGCTGTGGAACCGTGCTCGGCGGCGCCGTCGCGCCCGCAGGGGCCGCTCCGGTGGTGCGTGGCGTCTCGAGATGTCCCTCGAGGTTCGCCTCGCGGATCCGGTTGCCCGAGTCGCGGCCGTCGTCGACCGCGATGTCGGGCTCGATGCCCTTCGCCTGGATCGAGCGGCCAGCCGGCGTGTAGTAGCGCGCCGTCGTGAGCTTGAGCCCCGCGTTCGTGCCGATCGGCAGGATCGTCTGCACCGAGCCCTTGCCGAACGTCGACGCGCCCATGACGGTCGCGCGCTTGTGATCCTGCAGCGCGCCCGCGACGATCTCGGACGCCGATGCGGTGCCGCCGTCGACGAGCACGACCATCGGCACCTTCTTGACGCCCGCGGGCAGGTCGCGGAACCAGTCTTCGCCGCGCCGCTGGTAGTTGTCGCGGCTCGCGGTGAGGCGCATGCGCGCGTCCGGCGTGCGCCCGTCCGTGTAGACGACCAGCGCGTCCTTCGGCAGGAACGCCGCGGACACGGCCACCGCCTGGTTGAGCAGTCCGCCCGGGTCGGCGCGCACGTCGAGCACGAGACCCTTGAGCTCGCCTTGCTTGTAGAAGTCCTTGAGCGCCGCCGCGAGGTCCTGGCCGGTGCGCTCCTGGAAGTTCCGCACGCGCACGTAGCCGTAGCCCGGCTCGAGCATCTTCGAGCGCACGCTCTTGACGTTGATCTCCTCGCGCACGAGCTGGTACGTGAGGAGCCCTTCGGCGTCCTTCCGCACGATCGTGAGGGTGATCGTCGTGCCGGGCTTGCCGCGCATCAGCTCGACCGCCTTGTTGAGCGGCATGCCGCGCGTCGCGGTCTCGTCGATCTTGACGATCAGGTCGCCGGACTTGATGCCCGCGCGGAACGCCGGCGTGTCCTCGATCGGCGACACGACGCGAACGACGCCGTCCTCGATGCCGACCTCGATGCCGAGGCCGCCGAACTTGCCCTGCGTGCTGACCTGCAGCTCCTTGAACGCGTTGGCGTCGAGGAAGTCCGAGTGCGGGTCGAGCCCGTGGACCATCCCGTTGATCGCCTCGCGGATGAGCTTCTCGTCGGACACCGGCTCGACGTAGTCGCTCTTGATCTTGCCGAACACCGCGGCCAGCAGCTGCAGGTCCTCGTACGGGATCGGGAGCTTCGCCTCGCGCTGCGCGACCGCCGAGAAATTGAGCGTCAGGAGCGCGCCGAGCACGGTGCCGAGCCCGATCAGTCCTGCCTTCTTCCAGCCGTTGTCCATCGTGTTCCTCGTCTGACGCGCCGCCTCGCGCGAATCGGAGGCGCGAACGCCCCCGCCTGCCGGAAAAGTATACGCCCGGCATTTCCGTGCCGCCGGCCGCGCGGCCT
Source organism: Betaproteobacteria bacterium (assembly GCA_016704895.1). Lineage (GTDB taxonomy): Bacteria > Pseudomonadota > Gammaproteobacteria > Burkholderiales > Casimicrobiaceae > VBCG01. Next base: position 31,903 of record JADIZG010000002.1, on the reverse strand, counting down.
GGACACCGGTCTTCATTGGCGCCTGCCTCGTACCGTCGATTGGGCCCCCGCCTGCCCTGCAAGTTCCCTGCCGGGAACGGTCGACCGCCTCGACACGCCGACCGGGGCTCCAGGTGCCGTCCGCGGCCGCCCCGGCGGCTGCGCGCAGCCCGCTCGCACGCTCGGCGACGGGCGGAGCGGCGGCATTGAAAGCCACGCCAGTCAATCGACGCCGGGAGAGTAAGCGCATACGTCTTTGCCGCGCTGCGGGATCGAGTTTCGATTCGACCACCGGTCGGCGCCGAGCGGTCGGCCGTTGGGTCGGCGGCGGTGCCTGGCGGGGCCGGCGATGCCGGTCAGCCAGGCGTGACCAGCGGATGCCCGGTCATCTCGACCGGCTGGGGCAGGCCCATCAGCGCGAGCATCGTCGGCGCGATGTCCTCGAGCGCGCCGCCCGGCGCGACCGTCGCCGGTCGCCCGACGTAGACGAAGGGTACGACGTCGAGCGTGTGCGCCGTGTGCGGCTGCCCGGTCGATGCGTCGTGCATCATCTCGGCATTGCCGTGGTCGGCCGTGATGATCACCTCGCCGCCGGCACGGCGCGCGGCCTCGACGACGCGCCCGATGCACGCGTCGAGCGTCTCGCACGCCTTGACCGCCGCGGCGAACACGCCGGTGTGGCCGACCATGTCGCCGTTCGCATAGTTGCAGACGATCGCGTCGTACTTTCCGCCGGCGATCGCGTCGACGAGCCTGTCGGTGACTTCGACCGCGCTCATCTCCGGCTTCAGGTCATAGGTCGCGACCTTCGGCGAGGGCACGAGGATGCGGTCCTCGCCCGGGTAGGCGTCCTCGACGCCGCCGTTGAAGAAGTACGTGACGTGCGCGTACTTCTCGGTCTCGGCGATGCGCAGCTGCGTCTTCCCGTGGCTGGCGAGCCACGCGCCCAGGCCGTTGTCGACGCTCTGCGGCCCGAAGGCGACCGGCAGGCGCGCGAACTCGTCGCCGTAGCGCGTGAGGCACACGTACGCCGCGAACGTCGGCAGTCGCGCGCGTGGAAAGCCGTCGAACGCCGGGTCGGTCAGCGCGCGCGTGATCTGCCGCGCCCGGTCCGCGCGGAAATTCATGAACACGACGACGTCGCCGTCGTCCATCGTCGCGGCGCGGCCGTCGGGGCCGGTCACCGCGGTCGCCTGCACGAACTCGTCGCTCTCGCCGCGCGCATACGCCGCGTCGAGCGCCGCCATCGCGCTCGGCGCCGTGAAGGGCGCGCGCCCGTCGACCAGCGTCGCATAGGCCGGCTGCACCCGCTCCCAGCGCTTGTCGCGGTCCATCGCGTAGTAGCGGCCGATGACCGTCGCGATGCGCGCGCAGCCGGGTGCTTCGCGCACTCGCCGTCCATGAACCGGATCGACGCGGCAGCGCTCTTGGGCGGCGTGTCGCGCCCGTCGAGGAACGCGTGCACGAGCACACGCTTCACGCCGGCGCCGGCGGCCATCGCGACCATCGCCGCGACGTGCTTCTCGTGGCTGTGCACGCCGCCGGGCGAGAGCAGGCCCAGCACGTGGAGCGCGCCGCCGCTCGCGCGGGCGCTGGAGAGCGCGTCGATCAGCACCGGGTTCGACGCGAACTCGCCCGTCGCGATCGCGTGGTCGATGCGGGTCAGGTCCTGGTAGACGACGCGCCCGGCGCCGATGTTCAGGTGCCCGACCTCGGAGTTGCCCATCTGTCCCTCGGGCAGCCCCACGTGCATTTCGGACGCGTCGATCGTGCCGTGCGCGTGCTTCGCGAGCAGCGCGGTCCAGTTCGGCATCCGCGCGCGCGTGACCGCATTGTCGGGAGCGTCCGGGCGCGAGCCGAACCCGTCGAGGATCAGCAGCACCACCGGGCGGGGAGGGCGGGAGGGACGGGCAGGGGCGGGATCGGCCATCGGCGGGGGCTTGCGAACGGTGGCGGGCGGGCGGCCGCGCCAACTCACCTATAATTCTACCTTTGCCCCTTCCGCGCCCCCGCGCGGCACGCCATGTCGGTCCTCGCCTTCCTCGAAAAGAACTGGATGCTCGTCGCCGTCGCGTTCGTGTCGGGCGCGATGCTCCTCTGGCCGCTGGTGCAGCGGCGCTTCTCGCAGGTCAAGGACCTCGGGACGCTCGGTGCGACGCGGCTGCTCAACCAGGACGCGCTGCTCCTCGACGTGCGCGAGACGAACGAATTCGAGCAGGGCCGATTGCCGAACGCGCTTCACATCCCGCTGTCACAGCTCGCCGGGCGCATCGGCGAGGTGAAGGGCAAGCACGACCTTCCGGTGATCGTCTACTGCGCGAGCGGACGGCGCAGCCGCATGGCGGGAGCGACGCTCGCCAAGGCCGGGTTCAAGGACATCTACCACCTGACCGGGGGCATCGCCGCCTGGCGCGGCGCCGGCCTGCCGGTGGAGAAGTGACCCCCATGGCCCGCGTCACGATGTACACGACGGCCGTGTGCCCGTACTGCCAGCAGGCGGAGCGCCTGCTCGCCGCCCGGGGCGTCGCCTCGATCGACAAGGTGCGCATCGACCTGGAACCCGCGCGTCGGCAGGAGATGATGGAGCGCACCGGCCGCCGGACCGTTCCGCAGATCTACGTCGGCGACGTCCACGTCGGAGGCTACGACGACCTGGTCGCGCTCGACCGGGCGGGCGGCCTCGATCCGCTGCTCGCCAAGGCCTGAGCGCACCTCCGAGAAATCCGCGCAATCTCGCACAACACCGCGCTACACCGCGCTACGCCGCGCAACTCCATGGCCCGGCGACCGGCGGCCGGGGAGGTGGCCACGCGCGCTTGGCCGTGCCGCTCGCGAGGCCCTGCCGCGAGCGCACCTGTGCCGAAGCATCGCACCCTGTCCGGTATAATCGGCGGCTTTTCATGTCACCCCATTCAGGATCGCCATGGCCGAAACCCTCGTATCCCAGAATGCCGTCCAGGTCTCGATCGAGAAGATCTACGTCAAGGATCTGTCGCTCGAGAATCCCGGCGCGCCCCAGTCGTTCAAGCTCAACGAGCGGCCGTCGATCGAGATCGGCCTGCGCACGCGCGCCGAGCAGATCGAGCCGGACGTCTACGAATGCGTGATGACGGTCACGGTCACGGCGACTGCGGGCGAGCGCACGGTGTTCCTGGTCGAGGTTGCGCAGGCGGGGATCTTCACGGTGCAGGGCGCGTCCCCCGAGGCGCTGCAGCCGATCCTCGCGATGCACTGCCCAGCGATGCTGTTCCCCTATGCGCGGCAGTCGATCGCGAATGCCACGATGAACGCCGGCTATCCGCCGGTGCATCTCCAGCCGATCAACTTCGAAGCGCTCTACGCCCAGCAGCTCCTGCAGAAGGGCGAAGCCGGCGCGCCCGCCGCCGCCTGACGCGCATGATCCGTCGCACGGCCGCGATCGCCATCGCCGCCGTCGGTGCGGCGGTGCTCGCCGTACCGCTCCACGCCGCCGACTTCCGCACGACCGCCGACGCTCCGACGGTGCTCTACGACGCGCCGTCCGCCAAGGCGCGCCCGCAGTTCGTCTTCGGGCGCGACGTGCCGCTCGAGGTGCTCGTCTCGGTCGAGGGCTGGACCAAGGTGCGCGACGTCTCGGGCACGATCGGGTGGATCGCGAACAAGTCGCTCGCCGAGCGGCGGGTGCTGCAGGTCCGCGTCGCGTCCGCGGACGTGCGCGCGAGCCCCGACGACGCCGCCCCCCTCTCGTTCCGCGCCGCGGAGAGCGTGCTGCTCGAGCTCGCCGAGCCGGCGTCCTCGCCCGGCACGACCGCGTCGCCCGGGTGGGTCAAGGTGAAGCACCGCGACGGCCTCGTCGGCTACGTACGCGTGTCCCAGGTCTTCGGGCTCTGAGCCACCGATGAGCGGCGCACGCGCCAGGATCGCCGTCGTCGGCGCCGGGGCGTGGGGGACGGCGCTCGCGTGCCACCTGGCCTCGCGTGCGCACGCGAAGCCCGAGGTCGTGCTCGTCGCGCGGTCGGCCGATCGTGCCGGTGAGATCGCGCGCGATCGTCGCAACGACCGTTACCTGCCCGGCGTGGCGCTGCCCGGGGCGCTCGCCGTCGACCACCGGCCGGAAGCCGCCGCGGGCGCGGACATCGTGATCGCGGCGACGCCGGTGGGCGCGCTCGACGGCCTCGCCGCTGCGCTGGACGCCGCCGGCGTGCGCGCGCCCCTCGTGTGGCTGTCCAAGGGGTTCGTCGCCGCGCCCGGGGAGCCTGCCGGCGTCGCGCTCGCGCACCGGCGCATCGCGTTGCGCTGGCGCGCGCCGGTCGGCGTCGTCTCGGGCCCGAGCTTCGCCGGCGAGGTCGCGCGCGGGCTGCCGACCGCGCTCGTCGCCGCGGCAACGGATCGGGACGTCTCGGAGCGCGTGGCGGCGCTCCTGCGCGGCGACACGCTGCGCGTCTACGGCTCCGACGACCTGGTAGGCGTCGAGGTCGGCGGCGCCGTGAAGAACGTGCTGGCGATCGCCGCCGGGCTCTCCGACGGGCTCGCGTACGGCGACAACGCGCGCGCGGGCGCTGATCACGCGCGGGCTGGCCGAGATGTCGCGGCTCGCGGTCGCCGAAGGGGGGCGGCGAGAGACGCTGATGGGCCTCGCCGGCCTGGGCGACCTCGTGCTCACGTGCACGGGCGACGCGTCCCGCAACCGGCGGGTCGGTCTCGGGCTGGCGCAGGGACGAACGCTGGATTCGATCCTCGCGTCGCTCGGGCACGTGGCCGAAGGGGTGCACGCGGCGCGCGCGGCGCGCGCGCTCGCCCGCCTCCACCGCATCGAGATGCCGATCGCCGAGGCGATCGCGCGCGTGCTCGACGAGGGACTCCCGGTGCGCGAGGCGGTCGAGGGACTGCTCAAGCGCGAGCCGCGCCAGGAGCGCGACGGATGAACCGCGGAGGGCGGGGCGGCGGTCGCGAGCGCCGAGCGTCGCGGCTCGTCACTCAAGGGTCGCCCTCGCGCCCGCTCGCGCCGGCGAATCCGTTCTGTCGCCACGCCTCGTAGACCGCCACCGCCACGGCATTCGACAGGTTGAGGCTTCGCATGCCGGGGCGCATCGGGATGCGCAGCTGCCGCTCCGGCGCGAACGCGGCGAGTACCTCGTCCGGCAGTCCCGCGGATTCGCGGCCGAACACGAGCACGTCGCCCTTCGCGAACGCCGTCTCGTAGAGCGAGCGCGTCGCCTTCGTCGCGAACGCGAACCAGCGCCGGGGAGCGGGCAGGTCGATCGCCGCGCGGCAGGCCGCGAAGTCGCGGTGGACGTGCACGCGCGCGTACTCGTGGTAGTCGAGGCCGGCGCGCCTGAGCTCGCGATCGGCGAGCGTGAAGCCCAGCGGCTCGACGAGATGGAGGTCGGTCGCGGTGTTCGCCGCGAGCCGGATCACGTTGCCGGTGTTGGGCGGGATCTCCGGATGGACCAGCACGATCGCGAACATCGGTCACCCCCGGGCCGGCAGCGTGCGCGCCACGACCCAGACCTCGACGCGCGAGGCGCCTCCCCTGCGCAGCGCCGCGGCCGCCGCCGCGGCCGTTGCGCCGCTGGTCATCACGTCGTCGACGAGGGCGACGCGTGCGCCGGCGAGCGCGCCGGACGTCGCGAACGCGCCGCGCACGTTGCGCACGCGCTCGCGCCATGGCAGCGCGGCCTGGGGAACGGCGTGGCGCGAGCGCTCGAGGCCGCCGTGCAACGGCAGGCACGTCGCGCGCGCGACGGCGCGTGCGATCTCTCGCGCCTGGTTGTACCCCCTCTCGCGCTGGCGCGCCGCGGCGAGCGGCATCGGCACGATCGCGTCGACGCGTGACGTCGTGCCGGCGGCCAGCACGGCGTCCGCGAGCAGCCCCCCGAGCGCCGACGCCAGCGGCAGGTCGCCGCCGTACTTGAGTCGCTGCACGAGGCGGTCGAGCGGGAACGCGTAGAACCCGGCGGCGACCGCAGCGTCCCATGCCGGCGGATGGACGAGGCAGCGTCCGCAGGCTTCGCCCCCGGGCGACGGCAGCGCGCAGCGCGGGCACGCCGGCGTCCGTGTCGCGATCGCGTCGAGGCAGGCGCCGCACAGGCACGCGTCCCCGGCCGCGCACGCGCACAGCGCGCAGCGCTGCGGCAGCGCGAAGGCGACCGCGGCGCGCGCGCCGCCCGTGGCGGCGGCCCGCCACTTGTAAAGCGCTGCGTTCGCGGAATTTGACAAGCGCACCGGGGCCCCTCGACACTCGCCGCGATTGTAGTGGTGCCGCGACCTGCGCGGCGATCCGACGTTCGACCGATACCGCGCCCGATGCTCGACGAACCGACTTCCGCCCGTTCCCCCGGCCAGGGCGCCGGCGAGCGCTCTCGGCACTCGCCGCGCTGGACGCCCGAGGCGGTGCTCGCGCTGCTCGAGCTTCCGTTCGCCGACCTCCTGTTCCGGGCGCAGCAGGTCCACCGCGCGCACCACGATGCTAACGCGGTGCAGTTGTCGACGCTGCTGTCGATCAAGACCGGCGGCTGTTCCGAGGACTGCGGCTACTGCCCGCAGGCTGCGCGCCACGCCACCGGCGTCGGCAACGAGGCCATGCTCGGGCTGGACGCGGTGCTCGACGCGGCGCGCGGCGCGAAGGAAGCCGGCGCGACGCGCTTCTGCATGGGCGCCGCGTGGCGCGGTCCGAAGGATCGCGACCTCGCCCCGGTGCTCGACATGGTGCGCGGCGTGAAGGCGCTCGGACTGGAGACCTGCTGCACGCTCGGCATGCTGAAGGACGGGCAGGCCGAAGCGCTCGCGGAAGCGGGCCTCGATTTCTACAACCACAATCTGGACACGTCGGCCGAGTTCTACGGCGAGATCGTGTCCACGCGCGGGCACGGCGACCGCCTCGACACGCTCGGTCGCGTGCGCGACGCCGGCATCAACGTCTGCTGCGGCGGCATCGTCGGGATGGGCGAGTCGCGCCGCGCACGCGCGGCGCTGATCGCCGAGCTCGCGAGCCTCGACCCGCCGCCCGAATCCGTGCCGATCAACCACCTGGTGCAGGTCGAGGGCACGCCGCTCCATGCGAAGCTCCACGGCGAGCGCGCGATCGACCCGCTCGAGTTCGTGCGCACGGTCGCCGCCGCGCGCATCGCGATGCCGTCGTCGTTCGTGCGCCTGTCCGCGGGACGGCGGGAGCTGGGGGAGGCGGTGCAGGCGCTGTGCTTCCTGGCCGGCGCGAACTCGATCTTCTACGGCGACCGCCTGCTCGTCACCGGCAACCCCGACGTCGACGCCGACCGGATGCTGTTCGAGAAGCTCGGGATCACGCCTGCGTAGCGCTCGCGCTGCCCCGGGCGCGGCCCACCGGATGACCGATCCGCTGATCGACTCGCTCGAACGGGCGCTCGCCGAGCGCGAAGCGGCGGGACTCGGGCGCCGCCGCCGCGTGGTCGAGTCGCGCGCGGGCCCGCGGGCGGTCGTCGACGGGCGCGAGCTGGTCTCGTTCGCGGGCAACGACTACCTCGGCCTGGCCGGCGAACCCTCGCTTGCCGAGGCCGCCGCGGTCGCCGCACGGCGCTGGGGCGTGGGGGCGACCGCGTCCCACCTCCTGTGCGGCCACTACGCGGCGCACGAGGCGCTCGAGCGCGAGATCGCCGAGTGGGTCGCGCCGTGCGCGGGCGCGCGGGCGGTCACGTTCTCGACCGGGTACCTCGCGAACCTCGCCATCGTCTCGGCGCTCGCCGACCGCGAGACCGAGGTGTTCGCCGACCGGCTGAACCACGCTTGCCTCAACGACGGCGCGCTGCTCGCGCGCTCGCGGCTCGTCCGCTACGCGCACGGCGACGCGGGTGCGCTCGCGCGGCGGCTCGCGTCCTCGGACGCGCCCCGCAAGCTGATCGCGACCGACGCGGTGTTCAGCATGGACGGCGACGTCGCGCCGCTCGTGGCGCTGGCGGCGCTCGCGCAGGCGCACGACGCGTGGCTCGTCGTCGACGACGCGCATGGCTTCGGCGTGCTGGGCGGCGGCCGGGGCACGCTGGCGGAGCTGGGCGTCGCGTCGCCGCGCATCGTGCTGATGGGCACGCTCGGCAAGGCGGCAGGCGTGGCGGGCGCGTTCGTCGCCGCGCATCCGGCCGTCGTCGAGACGATCGTGCAGACGGCGCGCCCGTACCTGTTCACGACGGCGTCACCGCCGATGCTGGCCGAGACGCTCCGCGCGAGCCTCGTGCTCGTTCGTGCCGACGCGTGGCGCCGCGAGCGGCTCGCGCGGCACGTCGCCCGGTTCCGCGCCGGCGCGGCGGACCTGCCCTGGCGCCTGGGCGACTCGCGCACGCCGATCCAGCCGCTCGTCGTCGGCGACGCCATCGAGGCGACGCGGCTTTCGCAGGCGCTCGAGCGCCGCGGCGTGTTCGTGCCGGCGATCCGGCCGCCGACCGTGCCGGAGGGCACGTCGCGGCTTCGCGTCTCGCTCTCGGCGGCGCACCGGGACGACGACGTGGACGCGCTGCTGCGCGCGCTGGCGGAAGCGGCTCGGGACTCGCGATGAACGATCCCGGGATCGCCACTCCCGCGAAGCCCGCCGTCCACGTCGAGTCCGTCGGCGCCGGACCGCCGCTCGTGCTGCTGCACGGCTGGGGTCTGCACGCGGGATTTTTTTCCCCGCTGCTGCCCGCGCTCGCTCGGCGCTACCGTGTCCACGCGGTCGACCTGCCCGGGCACGGGCGCAGCGCGCCGGTCGTGCCCTGCACGCTCGACGCGATGGTCGACGCGGTCGCCGGCCCGTTCGCGAGCGCGCCCGGCCCGCTCGCGGTGCTCGGCTGGTCGCTGGGCGGGCTCGTCGCGATGCGCTGGGCGGCGCGCGATCCCGCGCGCGTCTCGCGCCTCGTGCTCGTGACGACGTCGCCGCGCTTCGTCGCGGGACCGGACTGGCCGCACGCGATGGCGGCCGGGACGCTCGCGCGCTTCGGCGACGAGCTCGAGGTGGCATGGCGGCCGACGCTGCAGCGATTCCTCACGCTGCAGGTGCAAGGCAGCGAGGAGGGGCGCGCCACGCTCGCGCTGATGCGCCACCACCTCCATGCGCGCGGCGATCCGTCGCCCGACGCGCTGCACGACGCGCTCGACGTGCTCGCCTCGACGGACCTGCGCGGCGAGGTTCCCGGGATCGCGGTGCCGGCGCTGGTCATTTCCGGCGAGCGCGACACGCTCGCGCCCGCCGCCGCCGGCGAGTGGCTCGCCCGCACGCTCCCGCACGCGAGCTCCGCGCGGATCGACGGCGCGGCGCACGCGCCGTTCCTGTCCCACCGCGGGGCGTTCGACCGCGCGCTCGACGGATTCCTCGATGCCCGCTGAGCCGCGCTTCCCCGCCCCGGATCCGCGCGAGATCGACCCGCGCGCGGTGCGGCGCGCGTTCGGCCGCGCGGCGGCGACCTACGACGGGGCCGCGGTGCTCCAGCGCGAGGTCAGCGCGAGGCTCGCCGGGCGGCTCGACGTCGTGAAGCTCACCCCCGGCACGATTCTCGATGTCGGCTGCGGGACCGGCGAGGCGATCGGCGAGCTCTCGGCGCGCTATCCGTCGGCGCGCGTGCTCGCGCTCGACGCCGCGTTGCCGATGCTGCAACAGGCGCGCACGCGGTCGGCGCACGGCCGCTCGCTGCTCGCCCGGATGCTCGGCCCGCTGGGGCGCGGCGGCGCGCCGGCGCCCGCGTTCGTCTGCGCCGACGGGACGGCGCTTCCGCTGCCGGGCGTGTGCGTCGACCTCGTCTGGTCGAACCTGATGCTGCAGTGGGTGAACGACCTGCCGCGCGCGTTCGCCGAGTTCCGGCGCGTGCTCAGGGTCGGCGGGCTCCTCACGTTCACGACGTTCGGGCCGGACACGCTGAAGGAGCTCGCGCGGGCGTTCGCCCGCATCGACGGCCATACGCACGTCAGCCGTTTCGTCGACATGCACGACCTGGGTGACATGCTGGTGCAGGCCGGATTCGCCGACCCGGTGATGGACCGGGAGCAGGTCACCGTGACCTATCCGTCGCCTGCCGCGCTGCTTGCCGAGCTCAAGGCCATTGGCGCGACCAACCAGACGCGCGACCGGCCGCGCGGCCTCACCGGGCGCAGCCGCCGCGCGGCGCTCGAGGACGTGCTCCGGAAGCTCGCGCAGGACGGGCGCATCCCCGCGACGTTCGAGGTCGTCTACGGCCACGCGTGGAAGGGCGAGCCGAAGCGCACGCAGGACGGCCTGCCGATCGTGAAGGTCGAGCGACGGAATCGGGGCTAGCTCCCGGTCCCCTCCTGCCATGACCCGCGGCCTGTTCGTCACCGGCACCGACACCGGCGTGGGCAAGACCGTCGCCGCGGTGGCGCTGCTGCGGGCGCTCGTCGCGTCCGGGCGGCGGGCGGTCGGGATGAAGCCGGTGTCCGCCGGCGTCGACGACGGTGCGCAGGTGAACGCCGACGTCGCGGCCCTCCACGCCGCGGGCAACGTCGACGCGCCGCTCGCCGAGCGCAACCCGTACGCGTTCTCGCCGCCGATCGCCCCGCACGTCGCCGCCGCGCGGGCCGGCGTCGCGATCGACCTCGAACGCATCGCCGGGGCGTACGCGCGCCTTGCCGCGCGCGCGGACGTCGTCGTCGTCGAAGGGGCCGGCGGCCCGCTCGTTCCGATCGGCGCGCGCCACGACATGCTCGACATCGCGAGGCGGCTCCGCGTGCCGGTCGTGCTGGTGGTCGGCGTGCGACTCGGATGCCTCAACCATGCGCTTGCCGCCGAGCTTGCGATCCGTTCCCGCGGTCTCGAGCTCGCGGGATGGGTCGCGAACCGGATCGACCCGGCCATGGAGGCCGCCGGCGAGACGGTGGCCTCGCTCGACGCCAGGTTGCCGGCGCCGCGCATCGCCGACCTTGCGTGGGGCGCAGCCTCAACCGGATCGATGGTGCTCGCCCGGCTCGGGTTCGGCTGAACGGGCCGCCGGTCCCCGCGCCAGGACTCGGGCCGGACGATGCGCCCGGACGGGACGCACGCCGTGATCGCCGGCCTCGCCGGACCGACTGGATCGGGCACGGCGCCGAGGGTCGACCGCGGGCTGAAACCGCCATCCCGCGGCGTCGATTCCGGGCGGCTCCACGCCCGCGCCCCGCGCCGTCGCGGCGTTTTCTTGATCCATGTTAATATTTCGCGGGTTCCGCGAGCTGCCCCGCCAGCACGCACCGGCGAGGGCCGCCCGATTCGGGGTCCGTTGCGCGCCGGTTCGTCCGGCGTGGCACCGCGGCCACGAATCTCCCGCGATGCCCGTCACGGACAGCCTCCCGCAGACCGACGCGCAGCACAGCGTCGTCGCTCGCCGCAGCGTATCGCTGGCGCCGCGCCAGCGCTGGAACCTTTACGGCGCGTTCGCGGCCGGCAGTCTCGCGCTGGCGTTCTCGTTCGCGGCGGGGGGCGTGTGGCCGGTGCTGCCGTTCGCGGTGCTGGAGCTCGCCTGCCTCGCCGCCGCGTTCGCGTGGCTGGAGCGACGCGCGCGCGACGTCGACCGGCTGACGCTGGTGGGCGACCGGGTCGTGGTCGAGCAGGAGCGCGGCGGGCGGGCGATCCGGCGGGAGTTCAACCGCCAGTGGGTCCGCGTCGAGGTCGACCGGGAACGTTGGACGCGCGAGCCGCGGCTCGTGCTGAGAAGCGGAAGGGACGCGTTGCGCTTCGGCGAGACGGTCCCGGCCAGCGAGCGGATCGCGCTCGCCCGCAGGATCAGGGGCATGCTCGGCGCGCGTTGAGGCCGGGCATCGGGGATTCGAGAACCACGCAGGGGTCGAGGACAGCATGGAGCGCACTTCCAAGGGGATCCGGGGCCAACGCCTCGCCGCCGCAACCTTCGCCGCGCTGTCGGGGCTGCCGGGCGTCGCGCTCGCCGCGCGCGAGTGGAACCTCCAGACGCCGGTCACCGAGATCGCGCGCCAGCAGTACGAGCTGCACACGTTCATCTTCTGGATCTGCGTGATCATCTTCGTCGGCGTGTTCGGCGTGATGTTCTACTCGCTGTTCAAGCACCGGAAGTCGGTCGGCCACCAGGCCGAGCAGTTCCACGAGAACACCGTGGTCGAGATCGTGTGGACGGTGGTCCCGTTCCTGATCCTGTTCTTCATGGCCTACCCGGCGACGAAGACGATCCTCGCGATGAAGGACACCACGGCCTCCGAGCTGACGATCAAGGTCACCGGCTACCAGTGGAAGTGGAACTACGACTACCTGCAGGACGGCTTCGGCTACTACTCGAACCTCACGACGCCGCTCGCGCAGATCGAGAACCGCGAGCCCAAGGGCGAGCACTACCTGCTCGAGGTCGACAACCCGATGGTCGTGCCGGTCGACACCAAGGTCCGCGTGCTGATCACGGCGGGCGACGTCCTGCACGCCTGGTGGGTGCCGGCGTTCGGCGTCAAGCAGGACGCGATCCCCGGCTTCGTGCGCGACTCGTGGTTCCGCGCCGAGAAGGTCGGGACGTTCCGCGGCCAGTGCGCCGAGCTGTGCGGCAAGGAGCACGGCTTCATGCCCGTCGTCGTCGAGGTGAAGTCGAAGGAGGACTACGCGAAGTGGGCCGCCGAGCAGAAGGCGAAGGTCGCCTCCGCCGCGGAGGACCCGTCGAAGGTGTGGGACGAGAAGGCGCTCGCCGAGCGCGGCGAGAAGGTCTTCGCGGCGAACTGCGCCGCCTGCCACCAGGCCACCGGCAAGGGCGTGCCGGGCGCGTTCCCGGCGCTCGACGGCTCGAAGCTCGTGCTTGGCCCGACCGCCGCCCAGATCGCGCTCGTGCTGAACGGCAAGGCCGGCACCGCGATGGCGTCGTTCAAGCAGCTCTCGAACACCGATCTCGCTTCGGTGATCACCTACACGCGGAACGCCTGGAGCAACAAGACCGGCCAGGCGATCCAGCCCGCCGAAATCCAGGCCGCCCGCAAGTGACGCGCGCCGCGCCCCGACCGAACGCCGATTCCAGGAGAACGCGATGAGCAGCATTCCGCACGATCACGTCGCCGGCCACGGCCACGACGCGCACGATCACCGCCCGAGCGGGATCATGCGCTGGGTCACGACGACCAACCACAAGGACATCGGAACCCTGTACCTGTGGTTCTCGTTCACGATGTTCCTCGTCGGCGGCGTGATGGCGCTGACGATCCGCGCCGAGCTGTTCCAGCCCGGCCTGCAGGTCGTCCACCCCGAGTTCTTCAACCAGCTCACCTCGCTGCACGGCCTCATCATGGTGTTCGGCGCGATCATGCCGGCCGCGGTCGGGTTCGCGAACTGGATGATCCCGCTGCTGATCGGCGCGCCGGACATGGCGTTCGCGCGGATGAACAACTGGAGCTTCTGGCTGCTCCCGCCGGCGGCGATCCTGCTCATCACCTCGCTGTTCGTGCCGGGCGGCTCGGTCTCGGCCGGCTGGACGATGTACCCGCCGCTGACGATCGAGGCGGGCATGGGGATGGACCTCGTGATCTTCGCGGTCCACATCATGGGCGCGTCGTCGATCATGGGGTCGATCAACATCATCACGACGATCCTGAACCTGCGCGCGCCGGGCATGACGCTGATGAAGATGCCGCTGTTCTGCTGGACCTGGCTCATCACCGCGTACCTGCTGATCGCCGTGATGCCGGTGCTCGCCGGTGCCGTGACGATGCTCCTGACCGACCGCCACTTCGGCACGTCGTTCTTCAACGCGGCCGGCGGCGGCGACCCGGTGCTGTTCCAGCACATTTTCTGGTTCTTCGGCCACCCCGAGGTCTACATCATCATCCTGCCGGCGTTCGGGATCATCTCGGAGATCCTGCCCGTCTACTCGCGCAAGCCGCTGTTCGGCTACGCGTCGATGGTCTACGCGGTCGCGGGCATCGCGATCCTGTCGTTCATCGTCTGGGCGCACCACATGTTCACCGTCGGCATGCCGACGGCCGGCCTGCTGTTCTACATGTACGCGACGATGCTGATCGCGGTGCCGACCGGCGTGAAGGTGTTCAACTGGCTCGCGACGATGTGGAAGGGCTCGATCACGTTCGAGACGCCGATGCTGTTCGCGCTGGGCTTCCTGTTCCTGTTCACGATGGGCGGCTTCACCGGCCTGGTCTGCGCGATCATGCCGGTCGACATCCAGATCCACGACACCTACTACGTCGTCGCGCACTTCCACTACGTGATGGTGGCGGGCAGCCTGTTCGCGTTCTTCGGCGGCGTCTACCACTGGATCCCGAAGTGGACCGGCACGATGTACTCGGAGAAGATCGGCCAGTGGCATTTCTGGCTGTCGCTCGTGTTCTTCAACGTCGCGTTCTTCCCGCAGCACTTCCTGGGGCTGGCTGGCATGCCGCGCCGCATCCCGGACTACGCGACCCAGTTCACCGACTGGAACATGGTCTCGTCGATCGGCGCGTTCGGCTTCGGCCTGTCGCAGCTCGTGTTCCTGTGGGCGGTGATCAAGTGCGTCCGCGGCGACGGCGAGAAGGCCCCGGCGAAGCCGTGGGAAGGCGCGACGACGCTCGAGTGGACGCTTCCCTCGCCGGTGCCGTACCACACGTTCGAGACGCCGCCCGTCGTCAAGTGACGGGCATGCGGGACGCGCGCGAGCGCGTCCCGGAACCGGGGGCCGACCGATGACCGACATCCAAGAACGCCACGCCGCCGACGACCCGGAGACGCGCGCCCGCATCCGGCGCACGGCGATCATCCTCGCGTCGATCGCGGCGGTGTTCTTCGCCGGCGTGTTCCTGTCGCGGGCGTTCGGCGACCAGAGCCTCGGCATGACGGTCGTCGGGGCCGCGGTGTTCCTGTTCCTGCTGCTCGGCATCGGGCGGCGCCTCCGCGCCGCCCGCCTCCGGCGACCGAGGGCCGCCCCGCCGGCGCCCCCCTGGGGGGAGCACCGCCGACACCGCCGTTCGCGCCGACAACCGCAGCCTGCTCGTGCGGCTGGTCGTCATCGCGGCCGCGATGTTCGCGTTCGGCTACGCGCTCGTCCCGTTCTACGAGCAGATCTGCCGCGTGACCGGGCTGCGCGACATCGGCCGCCCGGACGAGGTGAGCAACACGCAGGTCGACGCGACGCGCAACGTGCGCATCGAGCTCGACGCGAACACGCGCGGGCTGCCGTGGCGCTTCAAGCCGCTCGCGGCGTCGATCGACGTCCATCCGGGCGCCCTGAACCAGGTCGAGTACGAGATCGTCAACGAGACCGGGCGCGCGGTGACCGGACAGGCGATCCCGAGCTACGCTCCGCGCAACGCCGCCGAGTACTTCCGCAAGCTCGACTGCTTCTGCTTCACCAAGCAGACGCTGCA
Source organism: Betaproteobacteria bacterium (assembly GCA_016704895.1). Taxonomy (GTDB): domain Bacteria; phylum Pseudomonadota; class Gammaproteobacteria; order Burkholderiales; family Casimicrobiaceae; genus VBCG01. Next base: position 16,654 of record JADIZG010000002.1, on the reverse strand, counting down.
GCCCGGCGAGCGGCGGCGCATGCCCGTCGTGTTCGTCCTCGACGGCGAGCTGCCCGCGGACGTGCACACGATCACGCTGTCCTACACGTTCTTCGAGGTCGAGGGCGGTTCGGCGGGCGACCGGAAGGGGAGCGCGGCACGCGGGTCCTGACCCGGGCGCGGCGCGGAAACGACAGGCAACAGGCAGGTCAAAGGGAGCGAGACGATGGGTTCGACGACGACAGGCGGCCAGCCCGCCTACTACATCCCGCAGCCGTCGCACTGGCCGATCACCGGGTCGGTCGCGCTGCTCCTGATGGGGATGGGCGCGGCGTTCTGGTTCAACGGCGTCGCCGCCGGTCCGTGGATGGTCGGGACCGGGTTCGTGATCCTGCTGGTGATGCTGTTCGGCTGGTTCGGCACCGTCATCGGCGAGTCCGAGGCGCGGCTCTACAGCAAGCGCGTCGACATGTCGTTCCGCTGGAGCATGAGCTGGTTCATCTTCAGCGAGGTGATGTTCTTCGCGGCGTTCTTCGGCGCGCTGTTCTACGTCCGGAACCTCTCGGTGCCGGATCTGGGCGCCGGCTCGGTCACCGGCAACACGCTCTGGCCCGGCTACGCGTCGCAGTGGCCGACCGCCGGCCCCTACGTGGCGGAGAAGTTCACGCCGATGGGCGCGATCGGGATCCCGCTCCTCAACACGATCATCCTGCTCACGTCGGGCGTCACGCTCACGATCGCGCACCACGCGCTAAAGGCGGGTCACCGCGGGTCGCTGGCGTTCTGGCTGTTCGCGACGGTCGCGCTGGGCTTCACGTTCCTCGGGTTCCAGATCTACGAGTACATGCACGCGTACAGCGAGCTCAACCTGAAGCTCTCGAGCGGCGTGTACGGATCGACGTTCTTCATGCTCACCGGGTTCCACGGCGCGCACGTGACGATCGGGGCGATCATGCTGCTGGTGATGCTCGGTCGCGTGCTGAAGGGCCACTTCGACGCGCAGCACCACTTCGCGTTCGAGGCCGCCGCCTGGTACTGGCACTTCGTCGACGTGGTGTGGCTGCTGCTGTTCGTGCTGGTGTACTGGCTCTGACCGGTCCCGCGCGCGACCAGAGGCCGCACGGGCGCACCGTGCGGCCTTTTGTTTCCGCGCGGCGGGGAGTTCAGCGCAGCCCGTTGGGGCTGATCCAGCCCATCCAGTACGAGAAGAGCAGGAAGGCGACGACGGAGATCGACAGGCCGACGCGGATCGCGAGCGCGGTCACGACGCGGTGGCCGACGCCGCGATCGCGGTAGAGGAAGACGAGCGCGGTGAACAGCGCGACGACGACGGCGACGAGGCCGAGGATGACGATGATCTTCATGAACCCGCAGGGGCGCGAATGCGGCGCGTGGCGAGTCTAGCACTCCCGATGACGGCGACCCTCGAGACGCGCGAGGCCCGGGACGACAGGCGCACGTCGCCGGCGTGGCGCGCGGTCGTCGCCGCCGCGACCGTCGCGGCGATCGCGTTGTTCGTCGCGGCCGGCAACTGGCAGCGCGACCGCATGCATGCGAAGGAGGCCGCGCGTGCCGCGCTCGACGCCGCCGCTGCGCTTCCCGCCGTGCCGCTGCCGCGCACCGACGACTGGTCGCCGTGGCGCTACCGCCGCGTAACCACGACCGGCGACTGGCGCGGCGGCGCCCAGGTGCTGATCGACAACAAGGTGCAGGGCGGGCGCGCGGGATTCCACGTCGTCACGCCGCTCGCGCTTCGCGACGGCCGCGTCGTGCTGGTCGACCGCGGCTGGATCGCCGCCGCCGGCGCCACGCGCGTGCCCGACGTCGCGGCGCCCGCCGGCAGGGCGACCGTCGACGGCCGCATCGCCGTGCCACCGGCGCGCTACGTCGAGCTGGACGGCGGCGCGAGCGCCGGCCGCGTCTGGCAGAACCTCGACCCGGCGCGCATCGCGGCGGCCAGCGGATTGCCGCTGCTGCCGGTCGTCGTCGAGCAGGACGCCGCCGGCGCGCCCGCCGACGGCCTCGTCCGGGCGTGGGCCGCGCCGGACACCGGCGTCGACACGCACCGCGTCTACATGATGCAGTGGTACGCGTTCGCCGCGCTCGCGGCCGGGCTGTGGATCGGCTTCGCGGTGCGCCGCGCGATGCGCGGGCGGAGGCGGCGCTGATGGCCGCGCCGGGCAAGCGAAGCACGCGCACGCTGTGGCTCATCCTCGCGGTGTGCGCGGCGCCGCTCGTCGCGTCGTACACCGCCTACTACCTGATGCCGGCGCGCGAGCCGGCCAGCTACGGCGAGCTCCTGCCGACGCAGCCGGCGCCCCCGCTCGCCGGAACGCGCGCCGACGGCACCGCGTGGACGCTCGACGGCGAGAAGGGCCACTGGACGATCGTGGTCGTGGCGCCGGCCGCGTGCGACGACTCGTGCGCGGCCCGGCTGTACGCGACGCGCCAGGCGCGGACGATGCAGGGGCGCGAGCACGAGCGGCTCGCGCGGGTCTGGCTCGTGACCGGCGACGGCGCGCCGTCCGCCGCGCGGACCGGGGAGCATCCGGACATTGCCGTCGTGCGGGCGGATCCGCGCTCGCTCGATCGCATGCCCCGAGGCTCGGACGCAATCTACCTCGTCGACCCGCTCGGCAACCAGGTGCTCGCGTGGCCGTCGAACCCCGACGTCCGCGGTGTCGCGCGGGACCTCTCGCGGCTGCTCAAGGCGTCACGGATCGGATGAGCCGATTCCCATGTCCGCGATAGGGCCGGGCCGGCGCGCGGCGACGAGGTAAAATCGCGCTCCGGCTGGAACCTACGATGACCTCGCTCGCCCTTGCCGAAACCCGGCTGAAGCAATTCCTCGCGCTCGCCAAGCCGCGCGTGGTGTCGCTCATCGTGTTCTGCGCGGTGATCGGGATGTTCCTCGCGGTGCCCGGGCTCCCGAACGCGACGGTCGTCTTCGCCGCCACGGTCGGCATCGCGCTCGTCGCCGGCGCCGCCGCGGCGATCAACTGCCTCGTCGAGCAGAAGATCGACGCGAAGATGCAGCGCACGCGCGCGCGTCCGCTGCCCGCCGGCGAGCTCACGTCGCGGCAGACGCTGCTGTTCGCGTCGCTCGTCGGCGGCATCGGGCTCCTGATCCTCGGGCGGTGGGTCAACGCGCTGACGATGTGGCTCACGCTCGCGACCTTCGTCGGCTACGCGGTCATCTACACGGTGCTGCTCAAGCCTGCGACGCCGCAGAACATCGTGATCGGCGGCGCCTCCGGGGCGATGCCGCCGGTGCTGGGCTGGGCGGCCGTCACCAACGAGGTCGCGCCCGAGGCGCTGATCCTGTTCCTGATCATCTTCGTCTGGACGCCGCCGCACTTCTGGTCGCTCGCGCTCTACCGCACGGCCGACTACGCGCGCGCCGGCCTGCCGATGCTGCCGGTCACGCACGGGTCGCGCTACACGCGCCTGATGATCGTGCTCTACACGTTCGCGCTGGTCGCGGTGACGCTGCTGCCCTACGCGATCCGCATGAGCGGGCTCCTCTACCTCGCGAGCGCGCTGGTGCTGGGCGGGGTCTTCCTCGCCTACGCGATCGCGCTGTACGTCCGCTACTCGGACGCGCTGGCGCGCAGGACGTTCGCCTACTCGATCGCCTACCTGGCCGCGCTGTTCTCGGCGCTGCTGGTCGATCACTACTGGCGCTGACTTCGAGTCCGAGCGCAGCGTCTCGAGCCGCCTTCCCCGCCATGCCCCTTTACGCGCGCACGCCTGCCCTGCCACCGATGCGGTTCCCGGCCGCCCGGACGTTCGGCGTCCTCGTCGCGCTGCTCGCGGCCGCGCTGGCGCTTTCGGCCTGCGGTCCCGCAACGCCGAAGTTCAAGGGATCGGACGTCACCGGCAGCGCGTTCGGGCGCGACTTCGCGCTCGTCGACGTCGACGGGAAGCCGCGCACGCTGGCGGACTACCGCGGCAAGGCGGTCGTGCTGTTCTTCGGCTACACGCAGTGCCCGGACGTCTGCCCGACGACGCTCTCGACGCTCGCCGAGGCGATGAAGCAGCTCGGCCCCGACGCGGACCGCGTGCAGGGGGTGTTCGTCACGGTCGACCCGGAGCGCGACACCGCGGAGCTCCTGAAGCAGTACGTGCCCGCGTTCGACCCCCGCTTCGTCGGCCTGCGAGGCGACGCGGCGCAGACCGAGGCCGTCGCGAAGGAGTTCCGGATCATCTTCCAGAAGGTGCCGGGCCGCACGCCGGAGACCTACACGGTCGACCACTCGGCCGGCATCTTCCTGTTCGATCCGGCGGGGCGCCTGCGCGTCTACGAGGGCCATGGCCAGCCGCCCGACGTGCTCGCGCACGACCTCAGGCTGCTGCTCGCATCGTGAATTGTGAATTGGGGTCAGAGCTGTAACATTCGCCGACGAAAGCGGTGCCCCCGAATATCAGTGCGGGCGAATGTTACAGCTCTGACCCCAATTCACATGCAAGTCACCTCTGGATCAGCTCGATCTTGTAGCCGTCGGGGTCCTCCACGAACGCGATGACGGTCGTGCCGCCCTTGACCGGGCCGGCCTCGCGCGTGACCTTGCCGCCCTTCGCGCGCACCGCCTCGCACGCCGCTTTTGCGTCGTCGACCTCGATCGCGACGTGCCCGTAGGCCGTCCCGAGCTCGTAGCGCTCGACACCGTAGTTGTAGGTGAGCTCGAGCACCGCGTGCTCGCGCTCGTCGCCGTACCCGACGAAGGCGAGCGAGTACTTCTGGTCGGGGCGGTCGGTCGTGCGCAGCACGCGCATGCCGAGCACGTTCGTGTAGAAGTCGACCGACCGGGCGAGGTCGCCGACGCGGAGCATCGTGTGGAGGAGGCGCATGTCGATCGTTCCTCAGAATTCGACCATCTCGAAATCGTCCTTCCGCGCGCCGCACTCGGGGCAGGTCCAGTTCGGCGGAACGTCCTCCCATTTCGTGCCCGCGGGAATGTCCTCGTCGGGAAGGCCCGCGGCCTCGTCGTAGATGAAGCCGCAGATCAGGCACATGTATTTTTTCAACGCGGGTCCCCGTGACGATGCGCTGCCGGCGCGGCATGCGTCCGGCTGAGGCAGAATTATAGGGTGCGAAGGCGCGGCATCCCGCCCGTCCCGCGATCCGTGGCGCCCGCGATGACCCTCGTCAACTTCGGTTCCGGCCCGTATCCGCTCGCGGGCTGGATCAACGTGGATCTCGACGCGGCGGGTCGCCCGGAGGTCGTCGCCGACCTCGCGCGCGCGCTGCCCTTCGCTGACGGGTGCGCCGACGCGATCTTCACCGAGGACTTCGTCGCGCAGCTCGAGCCCGACGCGCTCGCGTATTTCCTCGCGGAGTGCCGCCGGATGCTGAAGCCGGCGGGCACGCTGCGGGTGCTGACGCCGGACCTGAGGCGCTTCGCGCGCACCTACCTCGACGATCCGGAGCACCTGATCCGCCTCTGGACGACGGCGGTGGGCGTTCCGCTGCCCAGCGGCACCGCGGGCGACGTGCTCAACCTCGGCATGAAGCTCGCGGGCCGATGGCAGTACGACGTCGAGTCGTTCACGCGCATCGCGGCGCGCGCGGGTCTCGATACCGTCGTGTCGGCCTACGGGGAGAGCCGGCATCCGGCGATGCGCGGCATCGACCTGCGCAAGCCCGACGAGGCGATCAGCATGTACCTCGAGTGCACGCCCCGCGTGGCCTAGCGCCGGACCCCGCCTGCCGCCCGGAGAAACCGGCCGGGCCGGCCGCTTCCGTCCCGGCTCCGCCGGCGTAAGCCCGACACCGGACCGATCGCGCGCATCGGGTACCATGATGCGCATCCCGCCTCGGCGCGCACCGCGCGCCCTCCCTGCCGACCGACGATGTCGAACGAACCCGTTCACGGTGCCCCGCCCGTGGTGCTGACCTTCGCGGCCTCCGATCCGTCGGGCGCCACCGGGATGCAGGCGGACCTGCTCACGCTCGCGAGCATGGGCTGCCATCCGCTGTCGGTCGTCACCGCGATCACCGTGCAGGACACGACCGGCGTCGAGAGCGTGCTGCCGCTGGAGGCGGAATGGGTGGCCGACCAGGCGCGCTGCCTCCTCGAGGACATGCCGGTCGACGCGTTCAAGATCGGCGCGCTCGGCAGCGTCGAGAACATCGCCGCGATCGCCGAGATCCTCGCCGACTATCCCGACGTGCCGCTGATCCTCGACCCGGTCCTGTCGACCGGGCGCGGCGACACGCACGCGACCGACGCGATGACGCACGCGCTGCGCGACCTCCTGCTCCCGCAGACGACGATCGCGACGCCCAACGGCCACGAGCTCCGCCTGCTCGCCGAGCAGGAGGACGACGAGGATCCGTCGGCCGCGGATTGCGCCGAGCGGCTCGTCTCGGCCGGCTGCGAGTTCGTGCTCGTGACCGGCACCCACGAGGGGACGCGCGACATCGTGAACACGCTCTACGGCAAGGGCGGCGTCGTGCGCACCGACACGTGGGCGCGCCTCCCCGGCCCTTTCGTCGGCGCCGGCTGCACGCTGGCGTCCGCGATCGCCGCGATGCTCGCGAACGGCCTCGAGCTCTCCGATGCCGTGCGCGAGGCGCAGGACTACACGTGGAACGCGCTGCGCAAGGCCTACCGGCCCGGGATGGGGCACTTCCTGCCCGACCGGCTGTTCTGGGCGCGCGAGGAGAGCGACGCGCGCGGCGACGACGAGGCGGAGCCGCCGCGCCCCGCCGACGCCCGTGGCAGCCACTGACGACCGCGCCGCGCGGACCGCGCGGCTCGCGGGGCTCTACGCGGTGACGCCCGACGTGGACGACACCGCCGCGCTCGTCGCGAAGTGCGCGGCCGCGATCGACGGCGGCGCGCGCGCGATCCAGTACCGGCACAAGACGGCGTCCGCCGCGCTGCGCGAGGCGCAGGCGCGCGCGATCGTCGCGCTGTGCCGGGAGCGCGGCGCGCTCTCGATCGTGAACGACGACGCCGCGCTCGCCGAGCGCGTCGGCGCGGACGGCGTGCACGTCGGCGAAGAGGATGGCGGCGTCGCGTCGGCACGCGCGATCGTCGGCCCGGCGCGGATCGTCGGCGCCTCCTGCTACGACGCGCTGCCGCGCGCGGTCGACGCGGTGGCGGAGGGCGCCGACTACGTGGCCTTCGGAAGCTTCTTCGCGTCGGGAACCAAGCCGGGCGCGCGCCGCGCCGGGCTCGACCTCGTACCGCGAGCGCGCGCGCTCGGCGTGCCGATCGTCGCGATCGGCGGCATCGACGCCGACAACGTCCGCGAGCTCGTCGACGCCGGCGTCGATGCGGTCGCGGTGATAAGCGCGGTGTTCGCGCACGATGATCCGCGCGACATGGTCGCCGCATCGCGTCGCATTGTCGCCGCGTTCGCGGCGCGAGCGCCTCCGCCGCGTCCGCGATCGCAACACCCTCCGCGGGGACGCAAGCGACATCCGTGCCGGAGGGATCATGGCCGCGGCGGGTCCGGGCGAGGCTCCCGCGCGCCCGCTCGTGTCGGTCATCACGCGCACGCTGGGGCGGTCGACGCTTCCCGAGGCGGCGGCCGCCGTCGCCGCGCAGACCTGGCGTCCGCTCGAGTGGGTGGTCGTCGACGCGGCAGGGACCGGCCTCGTGCCGCCGGCGGCCGGCGACGTGCCGGTGCGCGTCGTGTCGACCGGCGAGCGGCTGTTGCGGGGCCCCGCCGCGAATGCCGGCATGCGGGCGGCGCGAGGCGAGTGGCTGATGCTCTTCGACGACGACGACCTGATCCGGCCGGAACACGTCGCGCGGCTGGTCGAGGCCGTCGCCGCGGAGCCGGGCCACCGCATCGCGTACGCCGACGTCGCGGCGCCCGGCTATCTGCTCGACTACGCCGACGTCGAGATGTGGCTCGCCGACGGCAAGCGTGCGCACGTGTTCGACGTGCCGTATTCGCCGCTGCTGCTCTCGAAGGACAACCTGTTTCCGCCGATGGCGGCGTTGTTCTCGGCGCGACTGGTGCGCGAGCACGGATGCGCGGTCGACGAGACGCTCGACTTCTTCGAGGACTGGGACTTCTGGCGCCAGGTCGCCCGGCACACCGACTTCCTCCGCGTTCCCGGCATCACCGCCGTTTACCGCGCGAACCTGTCGGAGTCGGGCGTAACCGGGGAAGAGTCGCCGTCCGCGGACCCGCGCATCGCTCGCGATCGGGAAAAGGTCGCGCAGCGTCTCGCCGCGCTGCGCGACCGGTACCAGCGTCGCGTCGACGAATTGAAGGCCGAGGCGCGCTCGGCGCGCAACGCGGGCGACGCCGATCGCGCGCTCGCCGCCTGGCGCGAGGCCGGACGCATCGATCCCTACGACGTCGACGCCGTGCTGCGCGAGGCCGAGGCCGCGTGCGCCGCCGGTGCGTGGGCCGAAGGGCGCCGGGTGATCGCGGAGGCGCTCGCCCGCATGCCCGGCGAGCCGGCGCTGCTGCGGAACCTCGCGATCGTCGATCGTGCGACCGCCCGGCAGGGGAGCGAAGGGGTGAGCGCGGACGCCGCCGGTCGCGCTGCGATGCGGGCGCAGCCTCCGCGCATCTCCGTCATCACGCGCACGCTGGGTCGCGACTGCCTCGCGGAAGCCGGCGCGAGCGTCGCGGCGCAGTCGCTGCGTCCCGCCGAATGGGTCGTCGTCGACGCCGCGGGGAGCGGCCTCGCCGCGCCACCCGCGGGAGACGTGCCGGTGCGCGTCGTGTCCACGGGCCGGCGCCTGCCCCGCTCGCTCGCGGCGAACGCGGGGCTCGACGCCGCGCGCGGCGACCTCCTGCTCGTCCTCGACGACGACGACCTGATCCTGCCCGGCCACCTCGCCCATCTCGCGCAGGCGCTCGCGGCGAATCCCGACGCGCGCCTCGCCTACAGCGACTGGGAGGCGCGCGTGAACGAGGCCGATCGCTGGGGCGGCCACGCGCCGCCGTTCAGCCACCTGCTGCTGTGCAGGCAGAACCTCTTCCCGCCGCACGCCGCGCTGTTCGACGCGTCGCTCGTGCGCGAGCGCGGCCTGCGCGTCGACGAGGGCCTCGAGTTCTTCGAGGATTGGGACTTCTGGCTCGCCGCGGCGCGGCTCACGCGCTTCGTCCACAGCCCGCAGTGCACGGCGATCTACCGGACCTACCTGTCGCAGTCCGGCATCCACGCGCACGGCCGCGCGGATGCCGACCCGCGGCTGGCCAGGGACTCGGCGACGATCCGGGAACGCTATCGCGACGACCGGGAACGGCTTGGCGCCGCGCAGCGTGCGCGCATCGGCGCAGCGGTCGGTGCGGCGAAGCGCGGCGACTTCGCCGCGAGCGCCGCGATGTGGAACGAGGCGCACATCGCCGACCCGTTCGATCCTGAGCCGATCACCCGCTACGCGGAGCTCGCGTTCCGCGCCGGCGACCGGGCGGTCGCGCGGCAGGTGCTGGAGGCGGGCATCGCGCGGCTGCCCGACGAGCCGAGCCTGCGCGAAAGCCTGCGCATCCTGCTCGACCCGGGCAGCGGGGACGCCGGTGCGACCCGGCCGCGCGACGCCGCCTGAGCCGCCGGCGGCGCTACGATGAGACAGGACGAAGGAAGACACGGATCGCCATGACCCGCAACGACGAACTGTTCGAGCGTGCCCAGCGCACGATCCCCGCCGGCGTCAACTCGCCGGTCCGCGCGTTCCGCTCCGTCGGCGGCACGCCGCGCTTCTTCACGCGCGGCGAGGGGCCGTACGCGTGGGACGCGGACGGCAGGCGCCTCATCGACTACGTCGGCTCGTGGGGGCCGGCGATCGTCGGCCACGCGCATCCCGACGTCGTGCGCGCGGTTCAGGACGCGGCGACGCGCGGGCTGTCGTTCGGCGCGCCGACCGAAGTCGAGATCGAGATGGCCGAGACGCTCGTGCGCCGGCTGCCGTCGATCGAGCTCGTGCGCCTCGTGTCGTCGGGGACCGAGGCGACGATGTCGGCGCTGCGCCTCGCGCGCGGCTTCACCGGCCGTCCGAAGATCGTCAAGTTCGAGGGCTGCTACCACGGCCATGGCGACAGCCTGCTCGTGAAGGCGGGCTCCGGCGCACTGACGTTCGGCCAGCCGTCGTCGGCGGGCGTGCCGCCCGAGATCGCGAACCTGACCGTCGTGCTGCCGTACAACGACGTCGATGCGCTCGAGGCCGCGTTCCGCGCGGAAGCGCACGCGATCGCCGGCATCATCGTCGAGCCGATCGCCGGCAACATGAACCTCGTCGTGCCGTCGCGCGAGTGGCTCTCGGCGCTGCGCACGACCTGCGACCGCCACGGCGCGGTGCTGATCTTCGACGAGGTGATGACCGGCTTCCGCGTGCATCCGCGCGGCGTGCAGGGCCTCTACGGCATCACGCCGGACCTGACGACGCTCGGCAAGGTGATCGGCGGCGGCATGCCGGTCGGCGCGTTCGGCGGAAGGCGCGACATCATGCAGAAGATCGCGCCGCTCGGCCCCGTCTACCAGGCCGGGACGCTCTCGGGCAATCCGGTCGCGGTCGCGGCCGGCCTGGCGACGCTCGCGCTCACCGAGGCGCCCGGCTTCTACGATCGCCTGGCGGCGAAGACGCGCGCGCTGACCGACGGCCTCGCCGCGGCGGCGAAGCGCGCCGGCGTCTCGTTCTGCGCCAACGCCGTGGGGGGCATGTTCGGCCTGTATTTCGCCGACCGCGTCCCCGCGAGCTACGCCGAGGTGATGGCCTGCGACAAGGAGCGGTTCAACCGCTTCTTCCACGCGATGCTCGACGCCGGCGTCTACTTCGCGCCGTCCGCCTACGAGGCGGGTTTCGTGTCGGCGGCGCACGGCGACGACGACATCGCGGAGACGATCCGCAAGGCCGAGCGCGCGTTCGCCGGCGCGTGACACGCGTCGAGGGCAGGGGCACCGCGCCATGGGCAAGCTCGTCACGATCCTCACGCGCACGCTCGGCCGGCCCTGCCTCGCCGACGCGGCGGCGTGCGTCGCGGCGCAGACCTACCGGCCGATCGAGTGGCTGGTCGTCGATGCGTCGGGCCGCGGCGTGGACGTCCCTCCCGCCGGCGACGTGCCGGTGCGCGTCGTGTCGTCGGGCGAGCCGATGCTCCGGTCGCGCGCCGGCAACTTCGGTTTCGATCACGCGCAGGGCAGCCGGATCGCCGTCCTCGACGACGACGACCTCCTGCTGCCGCGCTACGTCGAGCAGATCTCGCGCGGGCTCGACGAGCGTCCCGACGTCCTCGTCGGCTATTGCGACGTGCGCGTCGAGACCGACCGGCCCGACGTCACCGGCCTCTACGCATTCGAGTATTCCGAGCTCATGCTCCTGCGCCGCAACCTGTTTCCGCCCAACGGCGGCCTGTTCGACATGTCGCTCGTGCGGGACCACGGGGTGCGCTACGACCTCGCGCTCGACTGGTTCGACGACTGGGATCTCTGGCTGCAGATGTCCGCGCACACGTCCTTCCTGCACGTGCGCGAGACGCTCGCCGTCTACCGGCTGGGCTTGTCCACCTCCGGGGTCTGGCACCACAACTCGCCGGACGCGGACCCGGTCCTGCGCACGCACGAGGGGATCGTTCGCGGACGCTACGCCTCGCGTCGCGCGGCGCTCGAGTCGAGCTACGAGGCGCTGAAGGCGAGAGCGCGCGAGGTCACGGGCGCGGGACGGTTGCCCGAGGCCGCCGCACTGTGGTCGCAGGCGCACGCCGTGCTGCCGCACGATCCCGAGCCCGTCGTGGCCTACGCGGAGATCGCGCTCGCGGCGGGCGATGCGGAAGCGGCCCGCGCAGCCATCGAGAACGGCCTCGCGCTGATGCCCGACGAAGCGTACCTGCACCGTGCGCTCGCCGCGCTCCTGCACCGTGGCGGCGACGAGGACGGGGCCCGCCGCGCGCTGGCGGTCGCCGAGCGCTGCGCCACGGGCGCGATGCGGAACGAGACGGGCTAGGGCCTGTCAGCGTTAGCGGGGCACTCGCGCCGGTGCCGCGCTGGCCGCAGGGCCAGGCGAGAGTGCGACCGTGTGCTTGCCGCACACCACAAGCGAGCGAACAACGACGCCCTGCGGCCAGCGCGGCAACCCTGAAACCCGGGTCTATCCCCGGTCAACTGGGGGCAGCCGGGTGCGCGCGACGCCGATGCCGCCGGCCTCTTTGGGATTCGTGGTTATGCAAGCATTTTCCGTTTTTGCCCCCGGTCTGCTAGAATGAATGAACTCGGACCGCATCGCGCGGATCGAACCGTCCTCCCCACGACCGACCCGCCGATGTCGACCCCGGTAAAGCGGTTGGGCGAGCTCCTGATCGAGCGGGGCAAGCTCGACGCGGGTTCGCTCGATCGCGCATTGGAGACTGCAGCGGGATTCCGGCGAGCGCCTCGGCGCCCCTCCTGGTGACGCTCGGGCTCATCGCGCCGCGCGACGTCGCCGAGGCGCTCGCCGCGCAGCTCGGGCTGCCGATGCTCGACGTCGCGGGCTATCCGGAGCTGCCGATTCTCGAGGAGCGCGTGTCGCCGCGGTTCCTGCGCGACGCCCACGCGCTTCCGGTGCGCGAGGATGCCGACGAGCTCGTCCTCGCGATGGCCGATCCGACCGACCGGTACGCGATCGACGCTTTCGCGATGGTGACCGGGCGGCGCGTGCGACCGATGGTCGCGGTGCCCGGGGAGCTCGACGCGGCGCTCGAGCGGCTCTACGGCAGCGGCAAGAGCGCGATGGGCCAGATCGTCGGCGACGACGTCCAGGATGCGCGGCGACGAGATCGCGTTCGACGCCGACGTCAGCGGCTGAAGGACCTCGCGTCGGAGGCGCCGGTGATCCGGCTCGTGTCGCTGCTCATCACCAACGCGCTCGCCGCGCGCGCATCCGACATCCACATCGAGCCGTTCGAGAACCGGCTGGTCGTCCGCTACCGGATCGACGGCGTGCTGCACGAGATCGAGACGCCGCCGCGCAGGCTGTCGGCCGCGGTGATCTCGCGCGTCAAGATCCTCGCGAACCTCGACATCGCCGAGCGGCGGCTGCCGCAGGACGGGCGCATCCGGCTGCGCGTGCAGGGCAAGGAGATCGACCTGCGCGTGTCGACGGTGCCGACGATGCACGGCGAGAGCGTCGTGATGCGGATCCTCGACAAGGGCGGCGTCGCGCTCGACTTCGCGAAGCTGGGCTTCCTCGACGACACGCTCGGAGGCGCTTCCTCCAGGCGCTGAAGCAGCCCAACGGCATCCTCCTCGTCACGGGGCCGACGGGCTCGGGCAAGACGACGACGCTCTACACGGCGCTCGACGAGCTCAACAAGCCGGACGTGAAGATCCTCACGGTCGAGGATCCGGTCGAGTACCAGATGGCGGGGATCAACCAGATCCAGGTGAAGCCGCAGATCGACCTCACGTTCGCGAACGCGCTGCGCTCGATCGTGCGCCAGGACCCGGACGTGATCATGATCGGCGAGATCCGCGACCTCGAGACCGCGCAGATCGCCGTGCAGTCGGCGCTCACCGGCCACCTCGTGCTGTCGACCGTGCACACGAACGACGCGGCGGGGACGATCAACCGCCTGCTCGACATGGGCGTCGAGGACTACCTGCTCACGTCGACCGTCGTCGGCATCGAGGCGCAGCGCCTCGTGCGCACGCTGTGCCCGCACTGCAAGGAACCGTACACGGCGCTCCCCGAGATGGTCGAGCACGCCGGCATCGGGCGCTTCGCGGGCAGCGGGCCGGTGACGCTGTGGCACGCGAAGGGCTGCGGCCAGTGCTCGCACACGGGCTACACGGGCCGCGTGTCGATCATCGAGATGATGCCGATGACCGACGCGCTGCGCGCTCGTGATGAAGCACGCGACGTCGACCGAGCTGAAGGCGCAGGCCGTGCGCGACGGCATGGTCACGATGTACGAGGACGGCCTGCGCAAGGCCGTCACCGGCATCACGACGGTCGAGGAAGTCCTCCGCGCGACGCGCGAGGACTGATCAAAGGCGCGGCGCCGCCGGGGGAGGGCGGAGGGCGCCCCCCCTTGGCGGGGGGAGGGGCGCGGCGGGGCGCGGGGGGGCCGCGGCGCGAAAAGGGCCCCCGCGCGCCCGGGGGGGGGGGGCGGGCCGCGGGCGCCCCCGGCGGGGCGGCGGCGGGGGGCGGGCCCCCCCCGGCCGGGGGGGGGGCCGGCGGCCCGGCGCCGGGCGCCGGCGGGGGCGCGCAGCCCCGGGGGCGGGCCGGGGCGCCCCGCCGCGTGCCGCTCTTTCGCTACAAGGCCGTCGCTCCCGGCGGCGCGGTATCGACGGGCGAGCTCTCCGCCGCGAACGAGGCCGAGATCCTCGACCGGCTGCGCGACCAGGGCCTGATGCCGATGCAGGTGGCGCCGGTCACGGGCGCCCCGTCGGACGCCGCGCCGGCCCGCGCTTCGCGTGCGCCGAGGCGCCGATGGTTCGAGTCGAGGCGCGTCACGGCCGACCAGCTGATGGCGCTCACGCGCGAGCTCGCCACGCTGCTCCGCGCGGGACTCCCGCTCGACCGCGCGCTCGAGACGCTGATCGGGCTCGCGCCGACGCCGGCGGTGAACGCGCTGCTGCAGGGCCTCCGCGACGAGGTGCGCGGCGGCAAGGCGCTGTCGCAGGCGCTCGACGCGCGGCGCGAGGTGTTCTCGCGCTTCTACGTGAACATCGTGCGCGCGGGCGAGGCGGGCGGCGCGCTCGCGACCGTGCTCACGCGGCTCGCCGACACGATGGAGCGGAACAAGGATCTGCGCGACACGGTGAAGAGCGCGCTCATCTACCCGGTCATCCTGATCGGCGTCGCGGTCACGTCGGTGATGATCCTGCTGATCTACGTCGTGCCGCAGTTCCAGCAGACGTTCTCGCAGGCGGGCAAGGCGCTGCCGCTGCCGACGCTCGTCGTGATCTGGGTCGGCACCTTCCTCAAGCAATGGTGGTGGGCACTGATCGCGGGCGTCGCGCTCGCCGTGCTCTGGTTCCGCCGCAAGCTGGCGCAGCAGGCGTTCCGGGGGCGGTTCGACGCACGGATGCTCACGCTGCCGCTCGTCGGCGACCTCGTCGCGAAGGTCGAGGTCGCCCGCTTCTCGCGGACGCTCGCGACGCTGCTCGGCAACGGCGTCACGCTGCTCGCGGGACTGTCGATCGTCAAGGAGACGATGGGCAACGCGGTGCTCGGCGCCTCGCTCGAGGGCGTGACCGCCCACCTGCGCGAGGGCAAGGGCTTCGGGCGGCCGCTGGCCGAGACCGGCGTGTGGCCGAGGCTCGCCACGCAGATGATTCTCGTCGGCGAGGAATCCGGCCGCCTCGAGGAGATGCTGGGACGGGTCGCGGACGTCTACGACCGGGAAGTGCAGGTGGCGATCAAGCGCTTCCTCGCGATCCTGGAGCCCGCGCTCATCCTCGGACTCGCCGTCCTGATCGGCGGCATCGTGTTCTCGATCCTGCTCGGCGTGATGGGCATGAGCGAACTTGTCGGCTGAACCCGGTCTAACCCTTGCCGCGAGCACGGGCAATCGTGCCCGCTGTCTCCATTTGGTGACAATCATGAAACGCACGCACCGCTTCCGTACTGCACAACACGGCATGACGCTGATCGAGATCCTGGTCGTGCTGGTCCTGATCGGGATCGTGCTCGGGATCGTCGGCGGCAACTTCATCGGCCGCGGCGAGAAGGCGAAGGCCGACGCCGCGAAGATCGAGATCGGCCAGATCGGCAGGCGCTCGACCTCTACAAGCTCGAGACCGGCCGCTACCCGTCCTCCTCGGACGGCCTGCAGGCGCTCGTCACCGCGCCCGGTGGCGCGTCGAACTGGAACGGCCCGTACTGGAAGAAGTCGCAGATCCCGAAGGATCCGTGGGGCAACGATTACCGATACACGTCGCCGGGCCAGAAGGGCGCGTACGACATCCTCTCGCTCGGCGCCGACGGCAAGGAAGGCGGCGAGGGCGCGAACAAGGACATCGCGAGCGCGGACTGACGCCGGTCCCTCGACGCGACCTTCCGCCATGTCACCGATGCCAGCGATCGCGCGCTGTGCCGGGCAGCCGCTTCCTGGCATCGTGCCCGTCAGTCCGACGCCGGGCCCGGCGCTTCCCGCCGATGATCGAGATCCTCGTCGTGCCTGTCGATCACGGCGGCTCGGCTGCCGCGCCCCCCCGTGGCGCTCGGCCCCGATCGTCGTGCCGATGGTCGCGGGATCGGGAGTATCGACGGGCGACCGCACGGCCGCGGCGCGCCAGCTCGCCGCGGGTCTGCGCCTCGCGCGGAGCGAGGCGATCACGCAGCGGCACGAGACGGTGCTCACGCTCGACCTCGAGAAGCGGAGTTTCCGCGTCGCGAAGCAGGCGCGCGAGATCGAGCTGCCGGCGAAGGTCGAGCTCAAGCTCTTCACGGCGCAGTCCGACCTCGTCGACGAGCGGCAGGGCTCGATCCGGTTCTTTCCCGACGGAGGCAGCAACGGCGGGCGCATCACGGTCGCGTCGGGCGAGCGCAAGTACGAGGTGGACGTCGACTGGCTCACCGGCCGCGTCGCGATCCTCGACGGGCCATGACGGGCATCCGCGATTCGCTTCGTTCACCGCCCGCGGCGGGCGAACGGCACCGCGCGCGCGCGCAGGGGGGCTTCTCGCTGCTCGAGGTGCTCGTCGCCTTCGTGATCCTCGCGCTCGTCGCGACCGCGCTGTTCCGGCTGTTCGGCGGCGCGCTCGGCAACGCGGGCATCGCCG
>JADIZG010000001.1 GCA_016704895.1 Betaproteobacteria bacterium | reverse complement strand
GCTATGCTCGACGAGCCCCGCAAACCCCTATGGCGCCCTCCGACACCGCCTTCTCGTCATGGTCGCCGCCCTCGCGGCAAGCACGATCGCGACCGCGGCTCACGTGCCGGGGTGGACGGTCGACGAGATCAAGGGCCAGGTCGAGCGCGGACGCTCGTCGGCCGCCTGGCCCGTGTGCGTCGAGATCGACCGCACGGCCCATCCCGAGGCCGACCTCTGGTGCAGCGTCGCCGCGGTCGACATGGGCCTCCCCGGCGAGGGCGTGCTCGCGATCGAGCGCTACGTGCTGCGCTTCCCGGACGACGTGCGCGCCCGACTCGAGCTCGCGCGCGCCTACTTCTACGCCGGCGACGACGTGTCGTCCCGGCGCGAGTTCGAGGCGGTGCGCGCGGGCGATCCGCCCGCCGACGTGCGCGCCGGCATCGACCGCTACCTCGAGGCGCTCCAGGCGCGCGAAGCGCAATACCGCACGCGCGTGTTCGGCGTCGTCGAGGTGGGCGCCGGCTACGACAGCAACGTCAACGCCGGCGTCGCGCAGGCGGACATCGCGCTGCCCGTGCTCGGGATCGTGTCGGTCGCGAGCTTCGGCGTCGAGCAGAGCGCGGGCTTCGGCTGGCTCGCGGGCAGCGTGCAGGTCACCCATCCGGTCGCGCCGGGCGTCAGCGTCTACGGCGGCCTGGTCGCCAACGGCCAGTTCAACGCGGGCGCGAGCGACTTCAACATCGCGCAGGGCGCGGCGACGCTGGGCGCGAGCCGGCAGGTCGGGCGCCACACCTTCTACGGCACCTACACGTACGCCGAGCTCGCCGTCGGCGGCGATCGCTACCGGAATTCGAACGGCGTGTCGTTCGACTGGCGCTACGCGGAGTCGGAGTTCATCACGCTGAGCGTCGCGCCGCAGGTCACGTGGTTCTCCTACGACGGCCTGAACGAGGTCCGCGACAGCACGTTCTACTCGATCGGCGTCTCCGCGCGCCGGATCTGGCCCGTGAGCTGGCAGCCGGTGCTGAACGTCTCGGCGCTCGGCGGCCGCGAGGAGAACGACAACGACCGCCCCGACCTCGGGCGCGACCTGTTCGGCGCCGCGGCGGACATCACCGTGTCGCCCGCGCCGCAGTGGGCGCTCAACGCCTCGGGCTCGTTCGTGCGCAGCTCCTACCTCGGCCACATCCCGCTGCTCGGCATGGCGCGTCGCGACGACAACTACGTCGCGGGCATCGGCGCGCTGTACTTCTTCACGCGCCAGCTCTCGGCGCGCGTCGAGGCGCAGTATTTCCAGAACGACTCGAACGTGGCGCTCTACCAGTACGACCGCTACGTGGTCGCGGCGAAGCTCCGCTACGACTTCAAGTGACGGGGGATCCGATGCATGCCGCCCGCGCCATCGCCCGTATGCCGGCCAGGCTCGTCCTCGCCTGGCTCGTCGCGCTCGCCGCCCTGCTCGCCTCCGGCGCCGCGCTCGCGCAGGCCGGCCGCGTCGTGCTCGCGGTCGGCGACGTCGCCGCCGTCCGCGGCGCCGACCGCGTGCGACTGTCCGCCGGCGCGTCGGTGGGCGTCGGCGACGCGATCGTCACCGGCGCCGACGGCCATGCGCAGATCCGCTTCTCCGACGAGGCGCTCGTCGCGATCAAGCCGGGCAGCGAGTTCCGCATCGAGGCGTACGCGTTCGCCGGACGCGCCGACGGCAGCGAGCGCGCGGTGTTCCGCCTCGTCCGCGGCGGATTCCGCACGCTGACCGGCCAGATCGGCCAGGTGAACCGCGACACCTACCAGGTGCTGACGACGCAGGCGACGATCGGCATCCGAGGCACGCACTACCAGCTCGAGATCTGCGAGCCCGGCCAGTGCCGCGAAACGCCGGACGAGCCGCCGGCCGCGCCGGGCCTCTACGGCGGCGTCTACGACGGGAGCGTGATCGCGATCACGCCCGCCGCGTCGGCGATCTTCGCGTCGCGCGAGTTCTTCGTCGTGCCCGATGGCGGCGTGCCCGCGCGCCTCATCGGCCCGCCGTCGTTCCTGTCGAGCCGGCTCGTCGGCAAGCAGCTCGCGGCGAGAAGCGTCCCTCGGAGATCGGCTTCCGCAAGGTGCCGGAGATCCCGTTCGGCATCGGGAACCCGCCGTGGAACGTCGTTCAATATGCGTTCAGATACCGGTCGCCGCAGGACCTCACGCAGCTCGATTCGTTCGACACGCCGATCATCGGCATCATCGGCTCCGACGAGACGACGCTCGAGTTCGCCGTGAACCTCGGCGCGGAGCGCACGCAGCTCGACGCGGCCGGGCAGCTGATCGCGATCGATACCGGGGCGCTCGTCGCGACGCTCGGGACCGCGAGCGTCGTCGACACCGGCTCGCATCCGTCCGCCGGCGCCGCGCTCAACTGGGGCCGCTGGGAAGGCCCGGGCTCGACGATCACGCAGCAGCTGCCCAACGGCACCGTCGTCCACAACGACGGCGGCAACCTGCACTACGTCTACGGCGTCCTCGCGACCGACCTTCCGACCTCGGGGCTCGTCGAGTACGCGCCGGTCGGCGGCACCCGGCCGACGGACTCGTCGACCGGCGAGGTCGGCACGCTGATCTCGGGCGGGCGCATCGCGGTCAACTTCACGATCGCGCAGGTGACGCTCAACAACCTGCAGGTCGGCTTCGACAACGCGACCTACACGATGAACGGGACCGCGAGCCTGCTCGGGCCCCTCTTCTCGACGGGAGGCACCGGCGCGACGACGAGCTGCGCCGGCGCCGCGTGCCAGCCGGTCGTCGCGGGCAACTTCGCGGGCTTCCTCGCGGGACCCGGCGGCGCGGGCCTCGGCCTCGACTACTACTTCAACACGCGCAGCGGCGTGATCGAAGGCGTCGCGGGCTACCGCCGCTGCGCCTCGCCGGGCAACTGCTGACCCGCGACCGTCGCGCAGGCGACCCGCACATCCGCCGCCTCACTTCGCGAGGAAGTTCCAGGCGCCGTCCCAGTCCGGTTCGGGCGGCGCGGCCGCGAACGTGACGCAGCGCGTGGCGAACAGCGTCGCGAGCGCGTGGTCGGCCGCATCCTGCGCGATCGCGTCGAACGCCGTGCGCGCCTCGTCGAAGCGCTGCGCATGGTAGAGCGCGAGCGCCGCCTCCCAGCGTGACGCGCGCGCCTGCGCAGGCGCGTCGCCCGCCTCGGCGAGCGGCTCGAAGATCGCCACGGCGCTCGCGCGGCCCTTGACCCGCACGCGGTCGATCTCGCGCCACACGACGTCCGGGACGGCGGCGCGCGTCGCCTCGCCGCACAGGATCGGCACGCCGTAGACCTTCGTGAGCCCTTCGAGGCGCGACGCGAGGTTCACCGCGTCGCCCAGCACCGTGTAGGCCTTGCGGAAGCGCGAGCCCATGTCGCCGACGCTCATCGTCCCGGTGTTGACGCCGACGCCCATCGCGATCGCCGGCCAGCCGCGCGCGGCGTAGCCTTCGCGGATCGCCGGCATCGCCCGCTGCATCGCCAGCGCCGCGCGGACCGCGTCGGCGGCGTGCTCCGCGTTCGCGACCGGCGCGCCCCAGAACGCCATGATCGCGTCGCCGACGTACTTGTCGACGGTGCCGCGCCGGTCGTGGATCGCCGAGGTCATCGACGACAGGTAGTCGTTGAGGAG
Source organism: Betaproteobacteria bacterium (assembly GCA_016704895.1). Classification (GTDB taxonomy): domain Bacteria; phylum Pseudomonadota; class Gammaproteobacteria; order Burkholderiales; family Casimicrobiaceae; genus VBCG01. Next base: position 151,715 of record JADIZG010000001.1, on the reverse strand, counting down.
CGCGGAGATCTCGCGCGGCGCGAGCCGCTCCGAGTGCGCGGTGAAGTCGCGGATGTCGGAGAACAGCACCGACATCTCGCGGCTCTCGCCCTCGAGCGAGAAGCGCTGGCCGCTCGCGCGCATCTGCGCCACGCGCTCGGGCGGCACGTACTCGCCGAACATCCCCGCGAGCGCGCGCGTCTCCCTCGCCTCGCGCAGGAATCCGGACAGCAGGTTCCAGATCAGGAGCAGCGAGAGCATCACGAGCGCGGGCGCGACGCCCACGACCGCGTTCTGGCGCGTCCAGAAGTACGACGCGACGCCCACGACCGCCGCGGCGAGGACGACGATGCCCGCGATGCCGGCGACCGGGCGACGCCACGGGAGCGCGAAGACCGCGACGAGCCCGGCCACGAGGACGATCAGCGCGGCGATCTCGCGCGCGCCGGCGGGCACGCTCATCATGTCGCCCTCGAGCATGCCGGATACGAGGCCCGCGTGGATCTCGACGCCGGGGAAGTCCGGCGCGAGCGGCGTCGAGCGCAGGTCCTGCAGGCCCTTGGCGGACGTGCCGACGAGGACGATCGCGCCCGCGAACGCATCGGGCGCGATGCGACCATCGAGAATGTCGGCCGCGGAGAACGAACGGTACGCGCCCGGCGGCCCGCGGAACGGCACGAGCGCCGTGCCGTCGTGCGCGACCGGCACGACGAGTCCGCCCGCGTCGATCGCCTCGAGGTCGCCGTTCGCGTCGAACCGCGGGCGGATCGACTTCGCCTCGACGGCGGCCGCGACGGTCGCGAGCGCGAGCGCGGGATGGTAGCCGTCGCGATAGCGCTTCACCATCGGCACCCGGCGCACGAGGCCGTCGGCGTCGAACGCCGGATCGAGATGGCCGCCGGCCGTCGCCGCGCGCTGCAGCGCGGGCAGGTTCGCCGTGTAGCCGGTCTCCGGCGCGATCGGGATCGTGCGCCCCGCGAGGTCGGCCTGCGTGAACGCGGGCGCGGGCAACATGCCGGACGCCTGCGCGCTCGCGGTGAAGCCGAACCCGAGGACCGTCGGCCGCCCCGACAGCGCGGTCGCGAACTGGGCGTCGTGGTCGGCGCGCGACTTGAGCTCGGCGAGCGCTGCGCGCGCGTCGGGCGTGTCGCGCAGTCCCCGGCGCGCGAGCTCGTCGAGCGCGGCCGCGTTGCCCGACAGGTCGGCTTCCGGGAACAGCACGTCGAACGCGACGAGCCGCGCCTGATGACGATCGAAGAGCGCCGTGGCGAGCCGCGCCATCGTATCGCGCGGCCAGGGCCAGCGGCCGACGCGCTCGAGGCTCGCCTCGTCGATGTCGACGATCGCGACCTGCGGATCGGGCGCGCGGCGCGGCGCGAGCGTGAGGCGCGCGTCGTAGGCCATCGCCTCGAGCTTGGCGATCACCGGGACGCGCTCGACGCCGACGAGCGGCACGAGCGTCGACGCGGCGACGATCGCGAGCCCCACCGTCCAGCGCGGCGCGCCCCCGAGCGCGAGCGCGAGGCGCTGGGCGAGCGGTCGCGCCACGTCGGGGCCGACCGCGAAGGATCAGCGGCTGCGGCGGCGCCGCAGGCGGGCGCCGGCGAGCGCCGCGAGCACGAGCGCGAGCATCGACGCCGCCGATTCGCCCAGCGTCGGAATCGGCTGTGTCGCGATCACCTTCGTCACGGCGACGTAGGCGGGCTCGGACGCCGCCGGCGAGAACGCGGCGTCGCCGGCGTAGCTCGCGGTCAGCGTCATCACGCCGGGCTCCGCGGGCGCGACGACCGACAATGCCGCCACGCCGTCGACGATCGGGATCTCGCCCAGGTCGCGGGCGCCGGCGCGCACGCGCACGGTGCCGCCCGGCTTCGACGCGACGCCCGCTGCGTCGACGACCGCGCGCCCGGCGATCGTCGCCCCCGGCGCGGCGTGCGCGGGCACGTCGAGCGACAGCTTCGGCGACGGCAGCAGGATGCCCTTGATCACGAACAGGTCGACCGGTCCGGCCGTCGACGGCTGGTGCACGGTCCCGCCGCCGTAGCGTGCGCAGACGCGGAAGCGCCCGATCGACAGGTCCGGGAACGCGATCTGCGCGACACCTCCCGTCACCGCGGCGCTCTTCGCGTTCGACGTGACGGGATCGGGGCCGCTCTCGAACGGATCGGGGCAGCGCGTGCCCGGCGCCCGCCACCCAGGCGTCCAGCACCCGGCAGGCGGCGCCCCGACGACGGCTCGACCGTCGCGTTCAGCACGACGACCTGGCCCGCGACCGCCGGATTCGGCGCGAGACCGAGCTTGAGCGTCGTCGCGATCCTGGTGACGACGAGCTCGTAGGCGCGCGAATCCAGGTTGAACAGCACGTCGCGCGCGCGCACGGTGAACGGAAAGGTTCCCGACGTCGTCGGCATGCCGGTGATCTGCCCGCTCTCCGACAACGCGAGCCCCGGCGGAAGGGCGCCCTCGGTGATCTCGAACCGGTAGGGCGGGAGCCCGCCGGTCGCCTCGACGACGAGCGAGACGGGCGCAGCGATGATCAGCGGCGTCGACGACAGCGGCACGGGGGTGACGATCTGCAGCGGCGGGTTGCGGATCTCGACCGTCGAGATCTGCGCGTCGGCCGGCGGCACGCCGTTGATCGCGCGAAGGCCCACCGTGTAGATGCCCGCGAGCGTCGGCTTGCCGCTGATCCGCCGCGTCGAGTCGTCGTAGGCGAGCCCGGGCGGCAGCCCGTCGGCGGTCACGACGACCGGCGCGGTGCCGGTCACCGTCACCTGGTGCGAGTAGTCGATGCCGAGCATCCCCTGCGCGGGCAGCGGCGGCGACGTGATCTTCGGCGGGATGCCGCCGTTCACGGTGAGCGACGCCTGGACGCTCTTCACCGAGCCGCCGTTTCGCGAGGAAATCGGGCCGACCACGAGCGTCACGGTGACCGAAGCGTCGGAATCGACGGTCACGGTCGCGTCGACCAGGCAAGTCTCGTCGACCCCGAGGAATCCCAGGCGGAACTGGTAGCCGTTCGCCCCCTGCGTGAGCGTGCCGCCGCATTGGCTCGTCTCCGGCCTTCCGCGAAACCGCATCCCGTCCGGGAACACCACGTCGAAGGATATGCCGCCGATCGTCGACTCGACCGCTTCGTTCCGGAGCCGGATGCGCAGTTTCGTCGGCTTGCCCGACGCGATCGTGGCTGGCGCGAACTGCATGGTGGCCCCGAGGCCGCCGGACTGCGCCGCGACCGGCGCGGAGAGCGCCAGCATGCCTCCCAGCGCGACGAGGAGCGCCGCGAAGGCGACGCGAAGGCCGGGAAACGACAGGCGGCAGCGGAAGAGCGTCATGGACGGATCGGGGGCCGGGCACGGGCCAGGACGTTGGCGGGCATCCCGGATGATAGCGTCGGCCCGTCCTCGCGGGGGCGGCGGCGAGCGGGTCGCGGCCGCTATAATTCGCCTGCCGGCCGATCGATCGTCCGGCCCCACTCGCGCTCCGCGCGCCCCGCCTCCCTCACGATCGCCATGCTCGAAGCGCACGACCTCGCCGCGCGGCGCGGCACCGCGCGCCTCTTCGCCGGTCTCGGCTTTCGCGTCGACGCGGGGAGCGTCCTCGTCGTGACCGGCGCGAACGGGCGAGGCAAGACGACGCTGCTGCGCATGCTCGCGGGCCTGTCGATGCCGGAATCGGGCGAGATCCGCCTCGACGGCGCCGCGGTCGAGCCGTTCTCGCCGGCGCTCCGCAACGCCGTCGCGTTCGCCGGCCACGCGCTGGCGCTCAAGGACGAATTCTCGGCGCGCGAGAACCTCGCGTCGCTCGTCGAGCTCTCCGGCGCCCCGGCGGCCGACGCGGAGATCGACGCGGCGCTCGAGCGGGTCGCGCTCGGATCGCGCCGGTCGCTGCCCGCGCGCGTGCTCTCGCAGGGCCAGCGCCGCCGCATCGGGCTCGCGCGGCTCGCGCTGTCGCGCCGTCGCGTCTGGATCCTCGACGAGCCGGTCACCGCGCTGGACGCCGCGGGCGCCGCGCTGCTGGCCCACCTGGTCGCCCATCACCTCGACGGCGGCGGCCTCGCCGTGGCCGCCACGCACGCGCCCCTCGGACTGCCCCCGGACCGCGTCCGCGCGCTCTCGCTCGACTGATGACGACCCCGGCCCCGCGGAGCGACGACGACGGCGAGACGGGAGGCGCGCTCGCCGGCCTCGCCTGGGCGCTGCGTCGCGACCTCAAGCTCGCGTTCCGGACGCGCTCGGAACTTGCGGTCCAGCTGCTGTTCTATGCCATCGTGGTGACGCTCTTTCCGCTGGCGACGACGCCCGAGCGCACGCTGCTCTCGACGATGGGTCCGGGCGTGCTGTGGGTCGCCGCGCTGCTCGCGTCGCTCCTGTCGCTGCCGCGGATCTTTGCGCTCGATCAAGCGGACGGCACGCTGGAGCAGATGGCGCTGTCGCCGTGGCCGCTGCCGGCCATCGTGTCCGGTAAAATACTCGCTCACTGGCTGACGACGGGCCTGCCGGTGGTGGTGCTGGCGCCGCTGGCCGCGCTGCAGTACGGGCTCGACGGCATCGCGATCGGCGTGCTGGTCGCCGGGCTCGCGCTCGGGACGCCGATCCTGTCGCTCCTCGGGGCGATCGGCGCGGCGCTCACGCTGGGCGTGCGCGGCGCCGGCGGGCTCGTGGCGCTGCTCGTGCTGCCGCTCTACGTGCCGGTGCTGATCTTCGGCGCGGGCGCGGTGGACGCGGTGCGGGCGGGCATCGCGGTCGACGCCAACCTGTCCCTGCTCGGGGCAGGGTTGATCGTCGCGGCGCTCGGCAGCCCGTTCGCCGCCGCGGCGGCAGTGCGCATCGCGCTCGACTGACGACCCTATCCCATGGCGACCAACTGGTACCACTACGCCTCGCCGGTGACGTTCTATCCGCTGGCCGGACGCCTGGCGCCGTGGTTCGCCGCGATCGCGGCGCTGCTCGCCGCCGCGGGGCTGTGGATCGGCTTCGGGCTCGCGCCGACCGACGCCACGCAGGGCGAGGCGTACCGGATCATCTACATCCATGTCCCCACCGCGTGGATGGCGATGTTCGTCTACCTGGTGATGGCGTTCTGGAGCGCGCTCGCGCTCGCGTTCAACACGCGCCTGTCGGCGATGATGGCGCAGGCGCTCGCGCCCACCGGCGCGCTGATGGCGGCGCTCGCGCTGTGGACCGGCGCGTTCTGGGGCCGGCCGACCTGGGGCACCTACTGGGCCTGGGACGCGCGCATGACCTCGACGCTGATCCTGCTGTTCCTCTACCTCGGCGTGATCGCGCTGCGCAGCGCGATCGACGACCCTCGCCGCGCCGACCGCGCCTGCGCGGTGCTCACGCTGGTCGGCGCCGTCAACGTGCCGATCATCTATTTCTCGGTGCGCTGGTGGAACACGCTCCACCAGGGCGCGTCGGTGAGCCTCACGGCCGCGCCCAAGATGGCGAGCCTGATGCTGTCGGGCATGCTCGTGATGAGCTTCGCCGCGTGGGCGTGGTGCATCGCCGCCGCGCTGTGGCGCGTGCGTGCGATCATCCTCGAGCGCGAGCGCGGGTCCGCGTGGGTCGCGACGCTGCCCGGGATGGGGCGGAGCGCCGGCGTCCCAGGGCAGGGTCCGAAGGGCCTCCGCTCGCCTCCTCCTTCGAGGTGCGCGACGCGCGTCAGCGACTAGCCTGGGGAGGCCAACTAGTGAACGAGTTCTTCGCGATGGGCGGCTACGGCTGGTACGTCTGGATGTCGTACGGCGCGTGCGCGGTCGCGGTCGTCGCGGAGGTCGTCGCGCTGCGCGCGCGCCACCGCCGCGCGTTCGCGGACGCGAAGGCCGCCGGCGTCGAGCCCGCGCCCGAACGCATGGAGACAGCACGATGAAAGCCCGCCACCGCCGCTTCGCCTGGATCGCCGCCGGCCTCGTCGCCATCGGGGTCGCGGTCGGCCTCGTGCTCAACGCGTTCCAGTCGAACCTCGTCTTCTTCTACTCGCCCTCGCAGGTGCTCTCGAAGGAGGCGCCGGTCGGCCGTCCGTTCCGCATCGGCGGGATGGTCGAGTCGGGCAGCCTCCAGCGCGAGAAGGACTCGCTCACCGTGCGGTTCGTCGTGACCGACACCGCGCAGAACGTGACGGTGCGCTACACGGGCCTCCTGCCGGACCTGTTCAAGGAGGGCAAGGGCGTGGTCGCGCAAGGCTCGCTCGGTCCCGACGGCGTGTTCACCGCGACCGAGGTGCTCGCGAAGCACGACGAGAACTACATGCCGCCCGAGGCCGCCGCCGCGATCGAGCAGGCGCACAAGGGCGGCCAGATGAAGTCGTCGAAGTGACACGCGGAGGTCGCAAGCGATGATTCCCGAGCTCGGCCAGCTGGCGCTCGTCCTGGCGCTCCTGGTCGCCACCGTGCAGGGCGTCGTCCCGCTCGTAGGCGCCGCGCGACGCGACGCGACGCTGATGGCGTTCGCGCGGCCCGCCGCGATCACGCAGTTCGCGCTCGTCGCGCTCGCCTTCGGCTGCCTCGCCGCGAGCTTCCTCGCGAGCGATTTCTCGGTCGCGAACGTCGCGCAGAACTCGTTCTCGGCGCTCCCCGCCCCCTACAAGCTCGCCGCGTCCTGGGGCTCGCACGAGGGCTCGCTGCTGCTGTGGGCGCTGATGCTGGGCGGCTGGTCGTGCGCGGTCGCGCTGCGGTCGAAGAACCTGCCCGCGCCGATGCTCGCGCGCGTGCTCGCGGTGATGGGCCTCGTCGCGGTCGGCTTCCTGCTGTTCCTGCTCCTCACGTCGAACCCGTTCGAGCGCCTCGTGCCGGCGGCCGCCGAGGGCCGCGACCTCAACCCGCTGCTGCAGGATCCCGGCATGGTGCTGCACCCGCCGCTCCTCTACATGGGCTACGTCGGGTTCTCGGTCGCGTTCGCGTTCTCGATCGCCGCGCTGCTGGGCGGCCGGCTCGACGCCACGTGGGCGCGCTGGTCGCGGCCGTGGACGACGGTCGCCTGGTGCTTCATGACGCTCGGCATCATGCTGGGCAGCTGGTGGGCGTACTACGAGCTGGGCTGGGGCGGATGGTGGTTCTGGGACCCGGTCGAGAACGCGTCGTTCATGCCGTGGCTCGTCGGCACCGCGCTCATCCATTCGCTCGCGGTCACCGAGAAGCGCGGGACGTTCAAGAGCTGGACGGTGCTGCTCGCGATCCTCGCGTTCTCGCTCTCGCTCCTCGGCACGTTCCTCGTCCGCTCCGGCGTGCTCACGTCGGTGCACGCGTTCGCGACCGACCCGGCGCGCGGCGTGTTCGTGCTCGCCTTCCTCGTGATCGTGATCGGCGGGTCGCTCGCGCTCTACGCGGCGCGCGCCGGCGCGGTCGGCGGCGGCGCGTCGTTCGATCCGGTGTCCCGCGAATCGATGCTGCTCGCGAACAACATCCTGCTCGTCGTCGCGATGGCGAGCGTGCTGCTCGGCACGCTCTATCCGCTGTTCCTCGACGCACTCAACGCGGGCAAGATCTCGGTCGGCCCGCCCTACTTCGAGGCGGTGTTCGCGCCGCTGATGGCGCCGCTCGTGTTCCTGATGGGCGTGGGACCGGTCGCGGCCTGGCGGCGCGCCGAGCTGCCCGACCTGTGGATGCGCTTGAGGTGGGCGCTCGCCGTCGCGATCGTCGCCGCGGTGCTGCTGCCGTTCGTCCTCGGCCGCTGGTCGCCGTTCGTCGCGGGCGGCCTGTTCCTCGCGCTGTGGGTGGTCGGGGCGACGGTGGCCGCCGTCGTGCAGCGACTGCGCGGCGCGCCGCAGCCGACGCTCGCGGGCAAGCTCCGTGCGAACTCGTCGTCGTGGTACGGGATGCTCGTCGCGCACCTCGGCATCGCGGTGTTCATCGTCGGCGTGACGATGGTCAACGGCTACCAGGTCGAGCGCGACGTGCGCCTCGATCCGGGCCAGAGCACCGAGGTGAGCGGCTGGACGTTCACGTTCAAGGGCATCGAGCCCGAGCCCGGCCCCAACTACCAGGCGTTCGTCGGCACGGTCGAGGTCCGCCGCGGCGGTGCGCTCGTCGAGGTGCTGAGGCCCGAGAAGCGCGTCTACACGGCGAGCGGGCAGTCGATGACCGAGGCGGCGATCGACACGCGGTTGACGGGCGACCTGTACGTGTCGCTCGGCGAGCCCGTGACGCCGGACGGCGTCGCCGGCGCGTGGGGCGTGCGCATCTACGTGAAGCCGTTCGTCGACTGGATCTGGGGCGGCTGCCTGCTGATGGCGCTCGGCGGCTTCCTCGCGATCGCCGACCGCCGCTACCGGATCAAGGTCAGGGAGCGCGTCGGCGCGGCTTTCGCCGCGGCCCGCGCGTAGCCGGACCATAGGGGCACTCGAGATGAAAGCGCTTCGCCTGGGCATCCCGCTCGCGATCTTCGCGGTCCTCGTCGGATTCCTGTTCGTCGGGCTCTACCGCGACCCGCGCGAGGTGCCGTCGCCGCTGATCGGCAAGCCCGCGCCGGCGTTCTCGCTCGCCGACCTGCGGGAGCCCGGGCGCAAGGTCGCGACGTCGGACTTCAAGGGCCAGGTGTGGCTGCTGAACGTCTGGGCGTCGTGGTGCGTGTCGTGCCGCGTCGAGCACCCGCTGCTCGTCGAGCTCGCGAAGTCGAAGGCCGTGCCCATCATCGGCCTCAACTACAAGGACAAGGACGCGGAAGGCCTCGCGTGGCTCGCGCAGCACGGCGACCCGTACACGCTGTCCGTCGTCGACGCCGACGGGCGCGTCGGCATCGACTGGGGCGTCTACGGCGTGCCCGAGACCTTCGTCGTCGACAAGGCCGGCGTGATCCGCTACAAGCACATCGGCCCGGTCACGGCCGAGTCGCTGCAGCAGACGATCCTGCCGCTCGTGCGCAAGCTGCAGCAGTCATGACCCCGCGGCTCCTCACCCGCCTGACGCTCGCGCTGGCGCTCGCCGCCGGCGCCGCGTTCGCTCAGCAGAGCGCCCCCGACGTCGCGTTCGAGGCGCGACTGAAGCGCCTCGAGGCCGACCTGCGCTGCCTCGTCTGCCAGAACCAGACGCTCGCCGACTCGAACGCGCCGCTCGCCGAGGACCTCCGCCGCGAGGTCCGGACGCTCGCGCTGTCGGGCAAGTCGGACGCCGAGATCCGCACGTTCCTCGTCGCGCGATACGGCGACTTCGTCCTCTACGACCCGCCCGTCAAGGAATCGACCTGGCTCCTGTGGTTCGGGCCGTTCCTGCTGCTCGGCGGAGGCGTGGTCGCGTGGCTCGCGATCGTGCGGCGGCGCCGCCGGCAGGACGCGTCCACCGACGCGGGCACGCCCGCGACTTCCGCGGACGCGACCGCACGCGCTCGCGCGCTGCTGGATGAAAAATCGTCCGGCTGAAGCCGGACCCCCGCCGGTCGGCCTTCAGGCCAAGCTCCCGTGGGTCGGCCTTCCCCCCCCCCGCAACCCTCGGGCTGAGCCCACCCCGCGGCTCCGTGGGTCGGCCTTCAGGCCGACGCTTTCCTTTCGTCGCAGCGAACCCGTCGGGCTGAAGCCCGACCCACAACTTCGCGGCTCTCCCTGTGGGTCGGCCTTCAGGCCGACGCCTCTGCTTTCATGCGGCGAAACCCGTCGGGCTGAAGCCCGACCCACAACTTCGCGGCCCTCCCTGTGGGTCGGCCTTCAGGCCGACGCCTCTACAGCGCCCCCCCGCACTTCCAGCACAGGTCGAACGTCGCGGGATTCTCCTCGCCGCAGCGCGAGCAGGCGACGCTGCCTGCGCGCTCGCGCTCGGCACGAAACGCCTCCAGCACTTCGCAGGCGCGGGCGTAGTTTTCGTCGTCGACCCACACCTGCGGGCCGGCGAGGTCCGGCGGCACGTCGCCCACGATCGACTGCATGTGCTCGTTGAACACGTGCGCGTCGATGTTCGCGTGCGCGAGCCGGTCGCGCAGCAGCCATGCATCCACCCGCGCCTGGGCGCTGAAGAGCCGCTTCACGCCGCGCCGCGACCCGGCCGCCACGCGGCCAGCGCACCGACGAGTCTCTGCAGCACCGCGGACAACGGCGCCGCCCGCTGCGCGTCCCACCGGTAGGGCGGCGCCTCGTCCATGTACGCCGCCTGCGCCATCTCGAGCTGCAGCGCATGCACGCCCGCACCCGGGCGTCCGTAGCGCCGCGTGATCCATCCGCCCTTGAAGCGACCGTTGACGACCGACGTGAACGGCGTGCTCGCGGCGAGGATGCCCGACGCGATCCGCTCGAGCGCGGGGTCGGCGCTCGCGCCGTCCGCCGTGCCCAGGTTGAAGTCGGGCAATCGGCCGGCGAAGAACCGCGGCACCTGCGCCCGGATCGAGTGCCCGTCGAGCAGCACGGCGTGACCGTGGCGCGCACGGACGCGCTCGACCTCGGCGGCGAGCGCGTCGTGGTACGGCGTGAAGTACGTGCGCACGCGCTCCTCGACCTCGGCCGCGTCGGGTCCGGCGCCAGGAAGCCAGATCGGCTCGTTGTCGAACGTGCGCGTCGGCACGAGCTCGGTGTTGTCCGCCCCCGCGTAGAGCGCGACGCCGGCCGGGTCGCGGTTGAGGTCGACGACGAAGCGCGAATGCGTCGCCGCCATCAGCGTCGCGCCCGCGTCCCGCGCGAACGCGTAGAGCTTCTCGACGTGCCAGTCAGTGTCGGGCACCGGGCGCGCGGCGTCGGTCAACCGCGCCGCGATGGCGTCCGGCACGTGCGTCCCCGCGTGCGGCACGTCGATCACCAGCGGCGAGTCGCCGCGCGAAAGCTCCCACAGGTTCATCGTGCGCTCCGGAAATGGGGCACGCCCGCGCGCAGCGTGCCGAGGCAGGGGTTGCCGCCGAACCGCCACGCGAGCTCGGCGGGCTCGTCGATCGCGTAGACGGCCACGTCGGCGCGCATGCCCGCGCGCAGGCGTCCCCGGTCGGCGAGCCCCAGCGCGCGCGCGGCGACGTGCGTCATCCCGGCGAGCGCCTCCTGCGGCGTCAGGCGGAACAGCGTGCACGCCATGTTGAGCATCAGGAGCGGCGAGGTCGTCGGCGAAGTGCCCGGGTTGCAGTCGGTCGCGACCGCCATCGGGACGCCGCGCTCGCGCAGCGCGTCGACCGGCGGCAGGCGCGTCTCGCGCAACGCGTAGAACGCGCCGGGCAGCAGCACGGCGACCGTCCCCGAGGCGGCCATCGCGTCGATGCCGCGCGGCGAGAGCCACTCGAGATGGTCGGCGGACAGCGCGCCGTATTCCGCCGCCAGCGCGGCGCCGTCCTGGTCGGACAGTTGCTCCGCGTGCAGCTTCACCGGCAATCCGTGCGCGTGCGCGGCGTCGAACACCCGCCGCGTCTGCTCCCGCGTGAAGCCGATCGTGTCGCAGAACGCGTCCACGGCATCGGCGAGCCCCGCGCTCGCCGCGGCCGGGACGATGTCCGCGCACACCGCGTCGATCCACGCGTCGGCGCGCCCGGCGAACTCCGGCGGCACCGCATGCGCGGCGAGCAGCGTCGTGCGCACGTCCACGCCGAGCTCGCGCCCGAGCGCGCGCGCCACCGCGAGCTGCTTCAGCTCCGCCTCGCGCTCGAGACCGTAGCCGGACTTGACCTCGACGGTCGTCGCGCCCTCGTCGGCGATCGCGGCCAGGCGCGGTCGGCTGGCGTCGGCGAGCGCGCCTGCGTCCGCCGCCCGCGTCGCGCGCACCGTCGACAGGATGCCGCCGCCTTCGCGCGCGATCTCCGCGTACGTCGCGCCGCGCAGGCGCCGCTCGAACTCGCCCGCGCGATTGCCGGCGTAGACGAGGTGAGTGTGGCAGTCGACCAGCCCCGGCGTCGCCCACGCCCCGCCGAAGTCGTGCCGCTGCGACGACGACACGCCCGCCGGCAGCTCGCGCTGCGGCCCGATCCACGCGATGCGCTCGCCGACGACGCCGATCGCGCCGTCGCGCACGATTCCCCAGCCTTCGCCGTCGAGCGTCGCGAGGTTGAGCCCGGTCAGCAGGACGTCGAAACGGGCGGGTGCGTTCACTTCACGCCGTTCGCGATCCTGGCGATCGCGCGCCGGAAGCCCTCGAGCACCGCCTCCTCGTCGCGATGCCGACCGTCTCGCACGACCCAGCGCCCGGCGAGCATCGTGTGCCGCACCGGCGTGCGGCACGGCCCGAAGATCGCCGCGTCGAGCGACGTGTCGCCGCCGTGGCCCACGAGCGCGGGATCGTCGGCATTCAGCACGACCAGGTCGGCGCTCGCGCCCGCCTCGATCGCGCCGGTCCTGCGCCCGCACGCCTGCGCGCCGCCGCGCGCCGCCGCGAGCCACATCGCCGCGCCGACCGACGCGTCGTGGCCGTGATCCATCAGGTTGCGCCTGCGCCAGAAGAGGCGCTGCGAGTACTCGAGCTGGCGCAGCTCGTCGAACGGATCGACGATCGTGTTCGAGTCGCTGCCCACGCCCCACAGGCCGCCGGCGCCCGCGTAGGCGACGCCCGGGAACGTGCCGTCGCCCAGGTCGGCCTCGGTCGTCGGCGCGAGCCCCGCGACGGCGCCGCTCGCGGCGAGCGCGTGCACCTCGCGCTCCACCATGTGCGTCGCGTGCACGAGGCACCAGCGCGCGTCGATCGTTCCGTGCGCGAGCAGCCACTCGACCGGCCGGTGGCCCGACCAGGCCACGCACTCCTCGACCTCGCGCGTCTGCTCGGCGACGTGGATGTGCACCGGCGAGCGCGGCGGCGCCGCGGCGACCACGCGATCGAGCTCGCCGGGCGCCACCGCGCGCAGGCTGTGGGGCGCGATGCCCAGCACGGCGGACTGCGCGCGCGCTTCGGGCGCGAGCGCATCGATCATCGAGGCGAACTCGTCGGTCGACATCACGAACCGGCGCTGCGCCGGGCGAAGGCGGCGCAGCGTTGAACCCCCCGTGCGCGTAGTAGACCGGAAGCAGCGTCAGCGGCGTACCCGCTCTGCGCGCCGCCGCGAGCACGCGCTTCGCCATCTCGGTGCGATCCGCGTACGGGCGGCCCGCGGGGTCGTGATGCACGTAGTGGAACTCGGCGACCGCGCCGTAGCCCGCCTTCGCCATCTCGACGTACACCTGCGCGGCGATCGCCTCGAAGCCGTCGGGGTCGAGGCGCTCGAGGAACGCGTACATCGCCTGCCGCCAGGTCCAGAAGCTGTCCTCGCCACTCGACCCGGCGTGCCCGGTGCGGCCGGCGACGCCGCGCTGGAACGCGTGCGAGTGCAGGTTCGGCATCGCGGGGACGAGCGGGCCGCCCGCGTCGTCCGCATCGCCGCGCGGCGAGCCCGGCGCGACGAGCGCGATCGCGCCGTCGTCGTCGACCTCGACCGCCACGTCGCGCGCCCACCCCGACGGAAGCAGCGCCCACGGCGCATGAAGGCGGGTCGTCATGGCATCGTCGCCGGTTCAGGCGTCCGCATCGAGCGCCGCCACGATCGCGACGGCGCCAGTGTCGATCGGGTTCACGTGCATCGACGCCAGCCGGTCCTCGCCGTCGACCAGCAGCGCGTGTCCCGCGGCGACCGCGATCGGCGCGCGGCCCGGCAGCAGGCACTCGCTCGCCCCCTCGGCCGCGTAGCAGACGCCGAAGCGGAACGGCCCCGCGATCGTCGCCTCGCCGTCCGCGACGACGACGTCTCCCCGCGCATGGCCGCGGCGGACCATCAGGTTGAAGGCGCGCGCGGGCCCGTCGACCAGTCGGCACGACGATGCCTCGTCGCCGGCGAAGCGCACCGGCTCGTGGCGCGCCACGACCTCGACGTCGATGCCACCCTGCGTCAGCACGACGCCGGCGCCGTCGAGCAGCACGAACGTGCGGTCGATGCCCGGCCACGCCGAGAACGGGCCGTCCTGCTCGATCTCGGCGATCGAGACGCGCCCGGCGAACGGTTCCGTACCGGGCTCGCGCGCCCAGGCGGCGATCTCCGCCGTGCGTCCGCCGCCGTTCTTCCAGGGCATGCGCCGGAAGTCGCGGGGCGAGAGCAGGCGATGGGAGGTCATCGTGGCGGAAGGCGGTCGCCGCGGCCGTGCACCGCGCCGGGGCGTAACGCGGGCATTGTATGCCATCGGCTGCGGCCGGCACCCCGGCGTTGACAGGCCGGCCATGCCCGGCCAAGATGCCCGTTTTCCCTGCTTCCGGAGCATCGCATGCGTCGCCCCATCGTCACGCTCTCGCTCGTCGCCGCAACCCTCGCCCTCGCCAATCCCGCCGCCGCGCAGGAAACCAAGGTCGCGATCGGCCTTTCCGGCTGGACCGGCTTCGCGCCGCTCACGCTCGCGAAGGAGGCCGGGATCTTCAGGAAGAACGGCCTCGACGTGTCGCTCAAGAAGATCCCGCAGAAGGACCGCCATCTCGCGATCGCGTCCGGCGACGTCCAGTGCGCCGCGACCACGGTCGAGACCTGGATCATCTGGAACGCGAACGGCGTCGCGACGACGCAGATCTTCCAGCTCGACAAGAGCTACGGCGCCGACGGCATGGCCGTGCGCAACCACGTCCAGAAGATCTCGGAGCTGAAGGGCAAGACCGTCGCCGCCTCCGCGCCGGGCACGGCGCCCTACTTCACGCTCGCGTGGTTCCTGAAGAAGAACGGCCTGTCGGTCAAGGACGTCACCGTCGTCAACCTCGAGCCGGCGCCGGCGGCGCAGGCGTTCGTCGCCGGGCAGAACGACGCCGCGATGAGCTACGAGCCCTACCTGTCGACGGTGCGCGCGAATCCGCAGGCCGGCAAGATCATCGCGACGACCCTCGACTACCCGATGATCATGGACACGTTCGGCTGCACGCCGAAGTTCCTCGCCGAGAACCCGAAGGCGGCCAAGGCGCTCGCCGACAGCTACTTCGAGGCGCTCGACATGATCGCGAAGGAGCCGAAGCGGAGCTTCGAGATCATGGGCGCCGACGTGAAGCAGTCGGCCGAGCAGTTCGAGGCGTCGCAGAAGTACCTGCGATGGCAGGACCGCGCGGCGAACCGCGCGTTCTTCGCGGGCCCGCACGCGGAATTCAGCCGGGAAGCCGCGAACCTGCTGCTCGAGATCGGGATCATCAAGCAGATCCCCGACCTGTCGAAGCTCGCCGACACGCGCTTCATCATGTAGGCCGGCCTTCGGGCCGACGACCGCAGGGGTCGTCGGGCTGAAGTCCGACCCGCAGGGACATGAAGCCGCTCGTCCCCGTGAGCCGGGCGCGCAAGGTCGCGCTCGGCATCGCCTTCTTCGTCGTCTTCGTCGCCGCGTGGAGCGTCGCGACGCTCGGCGGATTCGTGTCGAAGACGTTCCTCGCCGATCCGCTCACGATGCTCGTCGAGGGTTGGGAGCTGTTCGCGAAGCACGGGTTCGCCTACGACGTCGGCATCACCGTGTGGCGCGTCCTGGGGGGCTTCGTGCTCGCCGCGCTCTTCGGCGTCCCGCTCGGCATCGCCATGGGCGCGTTCAAGCCCGTCGAGGCGTTCTTCGAGCCGTTCGTCTCGTTCGCGCGCTACCTGCCCGCCTCCGCGTTCATCCCGCTCCTGATCCTGTGGGCCGGCATCGGCGAGGCGCAGAAGCTCCTCGTGATCTTCATCGGCGTGTTCTTCCAGATCGTGCTGATGGTCGCGGTCACCGTCGGATCGACGCGACGCGACCTCGTCGAGGCCGCCTACACGCTGGGCGCCGGGCCGCGGGGCATCGTGCGCCGCGTCCTGCTGCCCAGCGCGTCGCCGCAGATCGCCGAGACGCTGCGGCTGGTGCTCGGCTGGGCGTGGACCTACGTGATCGTCGCCGAGCTGATCGGCGCGTCCTCGGGCATCGGCCACATGATCACCGACAGCCAGGCGCTGCTCAACACCGGCCAGATCATCTTCGGCATCATCATGATCGGCCTCATCGGCCTCGTGTCCGACTTCGCGTTCAAGTGGGCGAACCAGCGGATGTACCCGTGGGCGCTCCATTGACGCCGGCCGCGCGGAGGGCCGCGTGAGCAAGCTCGTCATCGACGGCGTCGGCCGGACCTTCCCGGGCGTGCACGGCGGCGCGCCGACGCTCGCGCTCACGCCCGTCTCGCTCGCCGTCGCCGACAACGACTTCATCACGATCCTGGGACCCTCGGGCTGCGGCAAGTCCACGCTGCTGCGGATCGTCGCGGGGCTCGACCGGCCGACCGAGGGCCGCGTGCTGCTCGACGGCGCCGAGGTGTCGGGCCCCGGCGCCGACCGCGGCATGGTGTTCCAGAGCTACACGCTGTTCCCGTGGCTCACCATCGAGGAGAACGTGCGCTTCGGGCTGCGCGAGAAGGGCCTGCCGGTCGCCGAGCAGGCATCGATCGCGCGGCACTGGATCCGCAAGGTGGGGCTGGAGGGCTTCGAGCGCCACTATCCGAAGATGCTGTCGGGCGGCATGCAGCAGCGCACGGCGATCGCCCGCGCGCTCGCCAACGCGCCCAAGATCCTGCTGCTCGACGAGCCGTTCGGCGCGCTCGACCACCAGACGCGCGGGCTGATGCAGGAGCTGCTGCTCGCGATCTGGGAAAGCGAGAAGACCACGGTGCTGTTCGTCACGCACGACATCGAGGAGGCGATCTTCATGGCGAGCCGCGTCGTCGTGATGAGCGCGCGCCCCGGCCGCATCAAGGCGGACGTCGCCGTGCCGATCGCGCACCCGCGCCTCTACACGGTGAAGACGACGCCGGCGTTCTCGTCGCTCAAGGCGCGCCTCACCGAGGAGATCCGCGCCGAGGCGCTCAAGGTCGAGGGTGCGGCGCTCCCCGGCGATTGACCGGATCGCGGGTCGCGCGTCGACGACCGCGCTCGTCGCGTTCCTCGCGCTCGCGGCATCGGGCTGCGCAAGCGTCGCGGCCGACGACCGCGCCTGGATCGCGCGCGGCGACGGCCCCGCGCCGATCCTGCTCGCCTGCCCGCCGGCCGCGCCGTTTCCCGGCGATCCGGGCACGCTCCGCACGGACCGCCCGATGTCGGTCGTGGTCTGGAACATCCACCGCAACGGCGACCCGGGCTGGGCGCAGGACCTCGCGACGTTCGCGGCGGCGAGCGACCTCGTGCTGCTCCAGGAGACGGCGCTGACGCGGGAGTTGCGCGAGCGGCTCGGCGAAGCCGGCCGGCACTGGGCGCAGGCCGACGCCTGGTCGTTCGACGGCGTCGTCACCGGCGTGCTCATTGCGTCGGCCGAGCAGCCCCGCGCCGCGTGCGTCCTGCGTGCGACGGAGCCCCTCCTCGCCCTGCCGAAGTCCGCGCTCGTCGCCTGGTACCGGATCGAGGGGCGCGCGGAGACGCTCGCCGTCGCGAACGTGCACTCGGTGGCCTTCACGCTCGACACCGTCGCATACCGGAAGCAGCTCGACGCCGTCGCCGGACTGCTGGCGGACCATCGCGGCCCGGCCATCCTGGCAGGCGACTTCAATACGTGGAGCGCGGATCGCGCGGCCGTGCTCGCGGAGGTCGCCGCGCGCGCCGGCTTCGCGGAGGCGGTTCCGCGGCGCGGCACCCGCTCGAGCTTCCTCGGCAGGCCCGCCGACTACCTGTTCGTTCGCGGACTCGCCGTCGACGACGTCTGGGTCGAGCGCGTCGAATCGTCCGACCACGTGCCGATCCGCGCGACACTGCGCTTCGCCGCGCCATGACGCTCCGGATCCTCCTCGCCGCCGTGGCGCTCGCGGCGCTGCTCGCAGCGCCCGCGCGGGCGGCGCCCGATGCGCACGCGCAACGGGAGATCGACCATCTGCTCGCGTTCGTCGCGTCGTCGGCGTGCCGCTTCGTGCGCGGCGGCGTCGAGCACGACGCACGCGAGGCGCGCGACCATCTCGCGCGCAAGCTCGACGTCGCGCGGCCGCTGATCGGCAGCGCCGACGCGTTCGTCGACCGCGTCGCCAGCGCGAGCAGCCTGACGGGGGAGCCCTACCGCGTGCGCTGCGGCGACGGGGAATCGACCGCGAAGGCGTGGCTCGCCGGCGAGCTCGCGCGCTACCGGCGCGCCGCGGGACCTCAGTAGGTCCCGCCGGCCTGCTGCCAGCGCCACGCGTCGGCGCAGATGGCGTCGAGGTCGCGGTGCGCATGCCACCCGAGCAGCGCCTCGGCCCGTGACGGGTCCGCGTAGCAGCACGCCACGTCGCCGGGACGCCGCGGCACGAAGGTCCGGGCGATCCTGCGCCCGCACGCGCGCTCGAACGCGCGCACGACCTCGAGCACCGACCAGCCGCGGCCCATGCCCAGGTTGAGCGTCGTCGCGCCGGGCGGTCGAACCGAGGTAGCGGATCGCGGCGACGTGCCCTTCGGCGAGATCCTGCACGTGCAGGTAGTCGCGCACGCCCGTGCCGTCCTCGGTCGGCCAGTCGCTGCCGAAGATCGCCAGCTCGCCGATCTCGCCCCCCGCGATCTTGCACAGGAGCGGCACGAGGTTCTGCGGCCGGTCGGCGGGCGATTCGCCGATGCGGGCCGAGGGATGCGCGCCCGCCGGATTGAAGTAGCGCAGGATCGCGATGCGCCAGTTCGCGTTGGCGCGCGTGAGGTCGCGCAGGAAGTCCTCGGCGGTGCGCTTCGTGCGACCGTAGACGCTGAGCGGCTTGAGAGGGGCGTCCTCCGCGACCGGCAGCGCGTCCGGCTGCCCGTAGACGGTCGCCGAGCTCGAGAACACGAGCCGCGCGACCCCGGCTTCGCCCATCACCTCGGCGAGCGCGATCGTGCCGCCGACGTTGACGTCCCAGTACGCGAGCGGCCGCTCCTCGCCTTCGCCGACCGCCTTGAGCCCCGCGCAATGCACGACCCCGATGATCGGATGGTCGTGGAACGTCCGGCGGAGCGCCTCGGGGTCGCGCACGTCCGCCTCGATCACGTCGATCGCCATGCCGCAGAGCTCGGAGATCCGCGGCACGACGTCGCGCGAGCTGTTGGCGAAGTTGTCGAGGATGAACGGCGTGTAGCCGGCCTGCGCGAGCGCGCAGACGACGTGCGAGCCGATGTAGCCCGCTCCGCCCGTGACGAGGATCTTGCCGTCCATGGGGCCGAATCCTACACGACGGGCGCCCGATCCCCTCGCAACTCGGCGCCGGAAAACGCGAAGGCCGGGCGGACGGCCCGGCCTTCGGTCACGAGTGGCCTTCCGGAGAGCTACTCGCCCTTGTCGCCCTCGGCGGCTGCGGACGCAGCCGGACGGTCGACCAGCTCGACGAACGCCATCGGCGCGTTGTCGCCCTGGCGGAAGCCGAACTTGAGGATGCGCAGGTAGCCGCCCGGACGCGTCTTGTAGCGCGGGCCCAGCTCGTTGAAGAGCTTCGTCACGACGTCGCGGTCGCGCAGGCGGTCGAACGCGAGGCGGCGGTTCGCGAGCGTCGCTTCCTTCGCGAGCGTGATCAGCGGCTCGGCGACGCGGCGCAGCTCCTTCGCCTTCGGCAGCGTCGTCTTGATCGCCTCGTGCGTGAACAGCGAGTTGGTCATGTTCCGCAGCATCGCGACGCGATGGCTGCTGGTGCGGTTGAGCTTGCGTTGTCCGTGACGGTGACGCATGGCAGTTCGTCCTTCGGTCCAGTGGCGCCGCTTCGCACAGCGCTCGTTTCTTGGTCTCTCGCGCGGCGCGGGCGCCGCTGCGTTCGTCCGTTACGGACGGTCGAGCCCGGCCGGCGGCCAGTTCTCGAGCTTCATGCCGAGCGACAGGCCGCGCGACGCGAGCACTTCCTTGATCTCGTTCAGCGACTTGCGGCCGAGGTTCGGCGTCTTGAGGAGCTCGGTCTCGGTGCGCTGGATCAGGTCGCCGATGTAGTAGATGTTCTCGGCCTTGAGGCAGTTCGCCGAGCGGACCGTGAGCTCCAGGTCGTCGACCGGGCGCAGCAGGATCGGGTCGACCTGCGGCGAGGCGCGCTCGGCGACCGGCACGTCGGTTCCCTTCAGGTCGGCGAACACCGACAGCTGCTCGACGAGGACGCTCGCGGCATAGCGGACCGCCTGCTCCGGCTCGACGACGCCGTTGGTCTCGATGTCGAGCACGAGCTTGTCGAGGTCGGTGCGCTGCTCGACGCGGGCGCTCTCGACCGCGTAGCTCACGCGGCGAACGGGCGAGAACGACGCGTCCAGGAGGATCGAGCCGATCGTCCGGCCGCCCTCGGGCTTCACGCGCGCCGTGGCCGGCTGGTAGCCGCGGCCCTTGTCGACGCGGATCTCCATCTCGATCTTGCCGCCCGCCGTGAGGTGCGCGATCAGGTGCTCGGGATTGATGATCTCGACGTCGTGGTTGGGCTCGATGTCCGCGGCGGTGACCGGGCCCTCGCCCGACTTCGCGAGCTTGAGCACGACGTGGTCGCGGTTGTGGAGCTTGAGCACGACGCCCTTCAGGTTCAGCAGGACGTCGACCACGTCCTCCTGAACGCCGTCGAGCGCCGAGTACTCGTGCAGCACGCCCGAGATGCGGACCTCGGTCGGCGCGTACCCGGGCATCGACGACAACAGCACCCGGCGGAGCGCGTTGCCGAGCGTGTGCCCGTACCCGCGCTCGAACGGCTCCATCACCACCTTGGCGTGGAACGGCGACATGCTCTGCACGTCGATGATGCGCGGCTTCAACAAGGCGTTGCTTTGCATGCGGAACCTCGGAAAACGTCCAATGGAAACGCCGACCGCCTGCCGCTCTCGCGGTGCGGCCGACGTCCGTCCGGTTTACTTGCTATACAGTTCGACGACCAGGCTTTCGTTGATGTCCTGGCCGAACTCCGAGCGGTCCGGTGCGCCCTTGAACGTGCCTTGCATCTTCTTCGGGTCGACGTCGACCCACGACGGAAATCCGACCTTCTCGGCGAGCTGCAGAGCATCGACGATCCGCAGTTGCGGCTTCGACTTCTCGGCGACCGAGATCACGTCGCCCGCGCGGCAGAACGCCGACGGGACGTTGAGACGCTTGCCGTTGACCAGGATCGAGCCGTGCGTCACGAGCTGGCGCGCCTCGGCGCGCGTCGAGCCGTAGCCCATCCGGTAGACGACGTTGTCCAGCCTCGACTCGAGCAGCTTCAGCAGGTTCTCGCCGGTCGAGCCCTTGCGGCGGGCCGCCTCGGCGAAGTACCGGCGGAACTGACGCTCGAGCACGCCGTAGATGCGGCGCAGCTTCTGCTTCTCGCGCAGCTGGTTGCCGTAGTCGGACATGCGCATCCCGGACTTCTGTCCGTGCTGCCCCGGCTTGACTTCCAGCTTGCACTTGGAGTCGAGAGATCGACGCGCGCTTTTCAGGAAGAGGTCGGTCCCCTCCCGTCGCGCCAGCTTGCACTTGGGTCCGATGTATCGAGCCACTTTAGCTATCCAGTGTGATGAGTTCGTGTTCGGTCAGACGCGGCGGCGCTTCGGCGGACGGCAACCGTTGTGCGGCACCGGCGTCACGTCCGAGATCGACGCGATCTTGAAGCCGAGCGCGTTCAGCGCGCGGACCGCCGATTCGCGGCCCGGGCCGGGTCCCTTGATGCGGACCTCGAGGTTCCGCACGCCGCATTCCTGCGCCGCGCGTCCCGCCGCCTCGGCGGCGACCTGCGCCGCGAACGGCGTCGACTTGCGCGAGCCCTTGAATCCGGCGCCGCCCGACGTCGCCCACGACAGCGCGTTGCCCTGCCGGTCGGTGATCGTGATGATCGTGTTGTTGAACGACGCGTGGATGTGCGCGATCCCTTCCGAGACGCTCTTCTTGACCTTCTTGCGCGCGCGGGCCGCGGCGGCCTGCTTCTGTGACGGTTGCTGTGCCATCGTCGAGGTTCCTTGCGTTTACTTCGTCACGCCCTTGGACAGCGCGACCGTACGGCCCTTCTTCGGGCCCTTGCGCGTCCGGGCGTTGGTCCGCGTGCGCTGGCCGCGCACCGGCAATCCCTTGCGGTGCCGCGTGCCGCGGTAGCAGCCCAGGTCCATCAGGCGCTTGATGTTCATCGTGGTCTCGCGGCGGAGGTCGCCCTCGACCGTGAACCGGCCCACCTGCTCGCGCAGCTTGTCCATCTGCGCGTCGGACAGGTCCTTGATCTTGGTCGACGGCACGACGCCGGTCGACGCGCAGATCGCCTTCGCGCGAGTCGGGCCGATGCCGTAGATCGCCTGCAGCGCGATGACCGCGTGCTGGTGGTTCGGGATGTTGACGCCTGCGATACGTGCCATGATCGTTCCTGTCCTGTCCTAGCGTGTCCGGCCGCCTCAGCCCTGCCGCTGCTTGTGGCGGGGGTCGCTGCAGATCACTCGCACGACGCCGTTGCGCCGGATGATCTTGCAGTTGCGGCACATCTTCTTCACCGATGCCAGTACTTTCATTTCGCTCTCCTCGCCGACATCCCATCGCGCCTTCGGTGGCGCGCCACCGGTGACACCGGCGTCTCTGTCAACCGTCAACTGACTACTGAATCACTTCGCCCTGAACGTGATCCGCGCCCGGGACAGGTCGTAGGGCGTCAACTCGACCGTCACCTTGTCGCCCGGAAGGATCTTGATGTAGTGCATCCGCATCTTCCCGGAGATGTGTGCCAGCACCAGGTGCCCGTTCTCGAGCTTCACGCGGAAGGTGGCGTTGGGCAGCATCTCCACCACCTCCCCCTGCATCTGTATCGTGTCTTCCTTGGACATTCGGCCCCGTCCTCAGTCGCGAAGCGACTCGCGAATCCCCCCTCTTCCGCGGGGAGAGGGGCGGGGGGCCCGCACGGCTCTCATCGATTCGGCACTCCGCCCTTGAAGTTCGCCTTCTTGAGCAGGCTCTCGTACTGCTGCGACATCAGGTACGCCTGCACCTGGTCATGAAGTCCATCGTCACGACCACGATGATCAGGAGCGACGTCCCGCCGAAGTAGAACGGCACGTTCTTCCACGCGATCAGGAAGTTCGGGATGAAGCACACGACGACCAGGTAGAGCGACCCGATCAGCGTGAGGCGCAGCGTGATCTTCTCGATGTACTTCGCCGTCTGGTCGCCCGGACGGTAGCCCGGGATGAACGCCCCGCTCTTCTTCAGGTTGTCCGCCGTCTCCTTCGGGTTGTACTGCAGCCCCGTGTAGAAGAAGCAGAAGAAGATGATCGCGGCCGCGTACAGGATCTCGTGCACCGGCTGGCCGGGGGCGAGCGCCGCGGCGATGTCGCGCAGCCAGATCGTTCCCTCGCCGGCGCCGAACCACTGCGCCATCGTCGCGGGGAACAGGATGATCGACGACGCGAAGATCGGCGGGATCACGCCGGCCATGTTGAGCTTGAGCGGCAGGTGCGAGGTCTGTCCCTGGTACACACGGTTGCCCACCTGGCGCTTCGCGTAGTTCACCAGGATCTTCCGTTGCGCGCGCTCGACGAACACGACGAACGCGGTGACCGCCACGATCAGCACGGCGATGCCGAGCACCAGCGGGATCGAGTACGCGCCCGTGCGCGCCTGCTCGAGCGTCAGCCCGATCGCGTTCGGCAGGCCGGCGGCGATGCCCGCGAAGATGATGAGCGAGATGCCGTTGCCCAGCCCGCGCTCGGTGATCTGCTCGCCCAGCCACATCAGGAACATCGTGCCCGTGACCAGCGTGACCGCCGAGACGACACGGAACCCGAGGCCCGGATCGAGCACGAGCCCGGCCTGCGATTCCAGCGCGACCGAGATGCCGAGCGCCTGGAACAGCGCGAGCACCAGCGTGCCGTAGCGCGTGTACTGCGTGATCTTGCGCCTGCCCGCTTCGCCTTCCTTCTTGATCGCCTCGAGCGACGGCACCACGACGGTGGCGAGCTGCATGATGATCGACGCCGAGATGTACGGCATGATCCCGAGCGCGAGGATCGAGAAGCGCGACAGCGCGCCGCCCGAGAACACGTTGAACAGGCCGAGGATCCCGTCCTGCTGCGAGCGGAACAGGTCCTCGAGCACCGACGCGTTGATGCCCGGCACCGGGATGTGCGTCCCGATCCGGTAGACGACGAGCGCGCCCAGCAGGAACCACAGTCGCCGCTTGAGGTCGGCGTACCGCGAACCCGTCTTCAGGGCCGGATTGACCGTTGCCACGTCGATCGCCTTTTCCCGTGTCCCGACCGCGTCAGGCCACGCTGCCGCCGGCGGCCTCGATGGCCGCCCTGGCACCCTTGGTCGCGAGCACGCCCGAGAGCTTGACCGCCTTCTCGAGCTTGCCGGTCTTGATCACCTTGGCGGTCTTGGCCGTCGCGGGCACCATCCCCGCGGCCTTGAGCGCCAGGAGGTCGATCTCCACGACGGGCAGCCGCGCGAGGTCGGCGAGACGGACTTCCGCCGTGTCGTCGCGCGACATCGAAACGAAGCCCCGCTTCGGCAGCCGGCGCTGCAGCGGCATCTGGCCGCCCTCGAAGCCGACCTTGTGGAAGCCGCCCGAGCGCGACTTCTGCCCCTTGTGGCCGCGGCCCGCGGTCTTGCCGAGGCCCGAGCCGATGCCGCGCGCGACGCGCCGTTTCGGCTTCTTGCTGCCCGCGGCGGGCTTGATCGTGTTGAGTCGCATGGTGTTGCCTTCCGCTTCGTTCGTCGTTCCCGCATCGAGCGGGAATCCGCATCCCTGTCCTGGCGCCGCCGGCTTCCCCGCGGGGATCGCCGGCATCGTCGCGCCGCGGCTATTCGCCGACCACCTTCACCAGGTAGTTGACCTTCGTCACCATGCCACGCACCGACGGCGTGTCCTCGAGCTCGACCGTGTGGTTGGTCCACTTGAGGCCGAGCCCGCGCACCGTCGCGCGGTGGTCGTGGCGCGTGCGCGGGACGCCGCGCACCAGCTTGACCGTGATCTTCTTCGCTGCGGACATCGTCAGGCTCCCAGGATCTCGTCGACCGACTTGCCGCGCTTCGCGGCGATGTCCGCGGGGGCGCTGCCGGCCTCGAGCGCGTTCAGCGTCGCGCGAACGACGTTGTACGGGTTGGTCGGGCCGTGGCACTTCGCGAGCACGTTCGTGACGCCGACGACGTCGCACACCGCGCGCATCGCGCCGCCGGCGATCACGCCGGTGCCTTCGGACGCCGGCTGCATGTAGACGCGCGTCGACCCGTGCCGGCCCTCGACCGCGTGGTGCAGCGTGCCCTTGTTCAGGCGGACCTTGCGCAGGTTGCGCCGCGCCTCGTCCATCGCCTTCTGCACGGCGACGGGGACTTCCTTCGCCTTCCCCTTGCCCATGCCGACGCGACCGTCGCCGTCGCCCACGACGGTGAGCGCCGCGAAGCCCATGATGCGGCCGCCCTTCACCACCTTGGTGACGCGGTTGATGCTGATCATCTTCTCCCGGAGGCCGTCGCCGCGGTCGTCCGACTGCTGCTGCCTGGGAGCGTTGCTGCGTGGGTTCGCCATGGTCCGTTTCCTAGAACTTGAGGCCGGCTTCGCGCGCCGCCTCGGCGAGCGCCTTGACGCGCCCGTGGAAGCGGAAGCCCGAGCGATCGAACGCCACGCGTTCGATCCCGATCGCCTTCGCGCGTTCCGCGATGCGCTTGCCGACGATCACCGCCGCCGCGGCGTTGCCGCCGTTCTTCACGTCCTTGCGCATGTCGCCCTCGAGGGTCGACGCGCTCGCGAGCACGCGGTCGCCTTCCGGCGCCACGATCTGCGCGTAGATGTGGCAGTTCGAGCGGCTCACGACCAGCCGCGTCGCCCGCTGCTCGGCGATGCGCAGCCGCGTCTGGCGGGCGCGGCGAGTGCGTGCATCCTTCTTGTTCATCGTGTCCCTCTGCCGTCAGGCCGCTTACTTCTTCTTCGTTTCCTTGATGACGACGCGCTCGTCCGCGTAGCGCACGCCCTTGCCCTTGTAGGGCTCCGGCGGGCGGTAGGCGCGGATCTCGGCGGCCACCTGGCCGACCGCCTGCTTGTCGATTCCCTTGACCAGGATCTCGGTCTGCACCGGGGTCTCCGCCTTGACGCCCTTGGGCATCATGTGAACCACCGGGTGCGAGAATCCGAGCGACAGGTTGAGCTTGTCGCCCTGCGCCTGCGCGCGATAGCCGACGCCGACCAGCGAGAGCTTCTTCTCGAAGCCCTGCGACACGCCGCGGACCATGTTCGCGAGCAGCGCGCGGGTCGTCCCGTGCAGCGCTCGCGACTCCGGACGCTCGACCTTGCAGACCAGCGTGTCGCCGCTCTTCTCGACGGTGACGCCTTCCGCGACACGCCGCGACAGCGAGCCCAGCGG
Organism: Betaproteobacteria bacterium; assembly: GCA_016704895.1. Lineage (GTDB taxonomy): Bacteria > Pseudomonadota > Gammaproteobacteria > Burkholderiales > Casimicrobiaceae > VBCG01. The sequence continues at coordinate 125,679 of JADIZG010000001.1, read as the reverse complement.
GCCCTTCACGGTGATCTCGCCGCCCGAGATGGCCACTTCGACCTTGGCCGGGAGCGTGATCGGTTGATTTCCGATGCGGGACATGGATCCTCCGTCAGGCGACGTAGCAGAGCACTTCGCCGCCGACGCCCTGGGTGCGCGCCTTGCGGTCGGTCATCACGCCGCGCGACGTCGAGACGATCGCGATGCCCAGCCCGTTCATCACGCGCGGGATGTCGTCCTTGCCGCGGTAGATGCGCAGGCCCGGGGACGAGACGCGCTCGATCCGCTCGATCACCGGCCGGCCCGCGTGGTAGCGCAGCGCGATCTCCAGCATCGGCTTGGCGGATTCGCCGCCGAGCTTGAAGCCGTCGATGTAGCCCTCGTCCTTGAGGACCTTCGCGATCGCGATTTTGACCTTCGACGAGGGCATCTCGACGGTGGACCGCTCGATCATCTGCGCGTTCCGGATGCGCGTCAGCATGTCGGCGATGGGATCAGTCATGCTCATGCTTCACCTCGAACCATCTTGGGTGCCTCAGGCACCTCGAATCTCCCCTCGCCCGCGTGCGGGAGAGGGGCGGGGGTGAGGGAGTTCATCACCAGCTGGCCTTGACGACGCCGGGAACCTCGCCGCGCATGATGTAGTCGCGCAGCTTGTTTCGTCCCAGGCCGAACTTGGCGTACACGCCGCGCGGGCGGCCGGTCAGCGCGCAGCGGTTGCGCACGCGCGTCGGGTTCGCGTTGCGGGGCAGCTGCTGCAGCTTCAGCCGGGCCGCGTAGCGCTCCTCGTCGGACGCCTTCGCGTTCTCGACGATCGCGACGAGCGCATTGCGCCGCTTCGCGTACTTCGCGACGAGCTTCTTGCGCTTCTCGTTGCGGTTGATCAGGGCCAGTTTCGACATGGCTGGGGTCTCAGTTCTTGAACGGGAAACGGAACGCGGAAAGCAGCGCCTTCGCCTCGGCGTCGGTCTTCGCGCTCGTCGTGATCGTGACGTTCATCCCGCGGAGCGCGTCGATCTTGTCGTACTCGATCTCCGGGAAGATGATCTGTTCCTTGACGCCCATGTTGTAGTTCCCCTGGCCGTCGAACCCGCGGCCGGACACGCCGCGGAAGTCGCGGACGCGCGGCAGCGCGATCGCGATCAGCTTGTCGAGGAACTCGTACATGCGTTCGTGCCGCAGCGTCACCATGCAGCCGATCGGGTAGCCCTCGCGGATCTTGAAGCCCGCGATGGCCTTGCGGGCCTTCGTGACGACCGGCTTCTGGCCCGCGATCTTCTGCATGTCGCCGACCGCGTTCTCGAGCAGCTTCTTGTCGCCCGTCGCCTCGCCGACGCCCATGTTGAGGACGATCTTCTCGATGCGCGGGACCTGCATCACCGACGCGTAGCCGAACTGCTTGACCAGCGCGGGCACGACTTCCTTGCGGTAGTAATCCTTCAGGCGGGCCATATCTGTCTCCTCACGCCCCGAGCTGCTCGCCATTGGACTTGAAGTAGCGAACCTTGCGTCCGTCGTCGAGCGTCCGGAACCCGATGCGATCCGCCTTCTGCGTGACCGGGTTCCAGATCGCCACGTTCGAGACGTGGATCGGCTGCTCCTTCGTCACGATCCCGCCCGGCTGGTTCTTGAGCGGGTTCGGACGCGTATGGCGCTTCACCGTGTTGATTCCGTTGACGACCACGTGCTCGGCGTCCACGACGCGCGCGACGTCGCCGCGCTTGCCCTTGTCGCGCCCGGTGACCACGACCACGTTGTCGCCCTTCTTGATCTTGCGCATGGCGCCGCTCCTTACAGGACCTCGGGCGCGAGCGACACGATCTTCATGAAGCGCTCGGTGCGCAACTCGCGCGTCACCGGCCCGAAGATGCGGGTGCCGATCGGCTCCAGCTTGGTGTTGAGCAGGACCGCCGCGTTCGTGTCGAAACGGACGCGGGCGCCGTCGTCCCGGCGCACGCCCTGGCGGGTTCGCACGACGACGGCGTTGTAGATCTCGCCCTTCTTGACGCGACCACGCGGCGCCGCGTCCTTGACGCTGACCTTGATCACGTCGCCGATGTGCGCGTAGCGGCGCTTGCTGCCGCCGAGCACCTTAATGCACATGACCGAACGCGCGCCCGTGTTGTCGGCGACGTCCAGCACCGATTGCATCTGGATCATGACTTGAAGCCTCTCCAACTTGAACCGCGCTCTCGGGCCGCGCCCGGGGGTCTGTCGCCGCCCCTGCGCGGCCGCGCAGGACTTCGCGACGGCCAGTTTTGGACCCCGTTCGGGGATGTGCCGCGCGCGACGCCCGGTGTGGCTGTTCGGGCCCCTCGCGCGGAGGTAAACGAAAATTATGGCAGGGATCGCCGATTCTGGCAACCCCCCGGGTGGCAACGGGCACCCGGCCGCGCCGTCAGGCCGCGGCGCCCGCTCGATCAGCCGCGACACCCGCCAGGCCTTGGTCTTCGAGAGCTTCCGGGTCGCCTCGATCTCGACCAGATCGCCTTCCTTGCACTCGTTGGCCTCGTCGTGCGCGTGGTACTTCGCCGAGCGCGTGATGGTCTTGCCGTAGAGCGGATGCCGCACCCGGCGCTCGACCAGCACCGTCACGGTCTTGTTCATCTTGTCGCTCACCACCCGCCCGGTCAGCGTGTGGCCGGTCGCCTTGCCCGAGGCGCCTTCGGTCGCTTGTTCGGTCATGCCTGCCCCGCCTTCTGTCCGATGAGGGTCTTGACCCGGGCGATGCCGCGCCGGACCTCCTTGAGCTTCGCCGGATTCTGGAGCTGCTGCGTCGCCTTCTGCATGCGCAGCCCGAACTGCTCCTTGTAGAGCGCGGCGAGCTCGGTGCCGAGCTCCGTCGCCGACTTCGCCTTGAGCGCCTTCTTCGCTTCCGATCGCTTCATGGTCGTCTCCGTCAGCTGACCAGGCGATGGACGAAGGTCGTCCGCAGCGGCAGCTTGGCCGCAGCGAGCGCGAACGCCTCGCGGGCGAGCGCCTCGTCGACACCGTCCATCTCGTAGAGCACCTTGCCCGGCTGGATCTCGGCGACCCAGTACTCGGGGTTTGCCCTTGCCGTTGCCCATGCGGACCTCGGCAGGCTTCTTGGAGACCGGCTTGTCGGGGAAGATGCGGATCCAGATCCGCCCGCCGCGCTTGATGTGGCGCGTCATCGCGCGCCGCGCCGCCTCGATCTGGCGCGCGGTCAGACGCCCGCGCGACGTCGCCTTGAGGCCGAATTCGCCGAACGAGACCTTGGCGCCGACCGTCGCGAGGCCCGTGTTGCGCCCCTTCTGCTCCTTGCGGTACTTCCTTCTAGCTGGCTGCAGCATTCTTCACTCCTGCGCGGCGGGGCCGCTTGGGCGCCTCGGGGGCCGGGGCCGGCGCCGCCGTCGGCTCGGCGTTGTGCGCCAGGATTTCGCCCTTGAACACCCAGACCTTGATGCCGATCTTGCCGTAGGTCGTGCGCGCCTCGGCAAACCCGTAGTCGATGTCGGCCCGCAGCGTGTGCAGCGGGACGCGACCCTCGCGATACCACTCGCGCCGCGCGATCTCGGCGCCGTTCAGGCGGCCGGAGCTCATCACCTTGATGCCCTGCGCGCCGAGCCGCATCGCGTTCTGCATCGCGCGCTTCATCGCGCGGCGGAACATGATGCGCTTCTCGAGCTGCTGGGCGATCGACTCCGCGACGAGCTGCGCGTCGATCTCGGGCTTCCGGATCTCCTCGATGTTGAGGCCGACGTCCCCGCCCATCATGCGGCGCAGGTCGGAGCGCAGCGTCTCGATGTCCTCGCCCTTCTTGCCGATGACGACGCCGGGACGCGCGCTGTGGATCGTGATGCGCGCGTTCTTCGCCGGACGCTCGATCGTGATGCGGGCGACCGACGCGTGGGAGAGCTTGCGCTTCAGGTACTCGCGGACCCGGATGTCCTCGCCGAGCGTCGCGCGGAAGTTCTTGCTGTTCGCGTACCAGCGCGACGACCAGTTGCGCGTCACCGCCAGGCGAAAGCCGGTCGGATGGATTTTCTGTCCCATGGGATCCCTTACTTGGCCTTCCCGTCGCCCACCGCGACGTGGATGTGGCAACTCTGCTTGCCGATCGTGTTGCCGCGGCCCTTGGCGCGAGCGCTCATCCGCTTCAGCGTCTCGGCCTTGTCGACGTAGATCGTCGTGACCTTGAGCTCGTCGACGTCCGCGCCGTCGTTGTGCTCGGCATTGGCGATCGCGCTCTCGAGGACCTTGCGGATGATCCGAGCGCCCTTCTTCGGCGAGAACGCGAGCAGGTCGAGCGCCCTGCCGACGGGCAGGCCGCGGATCTGGTCGGCGACCAGCCGGCCCTTCTGGGCCGACAGGCGGACGCCTCGCAACGTGGCTGTGGTTTCCATCACGGGCTCCTCACTTCTTCTTCGGCGGCTTCGAGGGCGCGGCGGACTTCTTGTCCGACGTGTGGCCCTTGAACGTGCGCGTCATCGCGAACTCGCCGAGCTTGTGGCCGACCATGTTCTCGGACACGTAGACCGGGATGTGCTGCTTGCCGTTGTGCACGGCGATCGTCAGGCCGACGAAGTCCGGCGTGACGGTCGAGCGGCGCGACCAGGTCTTGATCGGCTTCTTGTCGTTCGTCGCCCGCGCGGCCTCGACCTTGGCGACGAGGTGCTGGTCGACGAACGGTCCCTTCTTGATCGAACGTGCCATCCCGCTTACCCCTTCGTCGCACGCCGGCGGCGCACGATCATCCCGTCGGTGCGCTTGTTCGAGCGCGTCTTGTAGCCCTTCGCCGGCGTGCCCCACGGCGACACCGGGTGGTGCCAGCCGCCGCCGCCGTTCGTGCGGCCACCCATCGGGTGGTCCACCGGGTTCATCGAGATGCCGCGCACCGTCGGGCGGATGCCGCGCCAGCGGTTCGCACCCGCCTTGCCGATCGAGCGCAGGCTGTGCTCCTCGTTCCCGACCTCGCCGATCGTTGCGCGGCAGTCGACGTGCACCTTCCGGATCTCGCCCGAGCGCAGGCGCAGCTGCGCATGGATGCCTTCGCGCGCGAGCACCTGGACCGCCGCGCCGGCCGAGCGCGCGAGCTGCGCGCCGCGACCCGGCTGCATCTCGACGCAGTGCACCGTCGTGCCGACCGGGATGTTGCGCAGCGGCAGGCAGTTGCCCGGCTTGATGCCGGCGTCGATGCCCGACTGCAGCTCGCTGCCCACCGCGACGCCGCGCGGCGCGATGATGTAGCGGCGCTCGCCGTCGGCGTAGCACAGCAACGCGAGGTGCGCGCTGCGGTTCGGGTCGTACTCGAGGCGCTCGACCTTCGCCGGGATCCCGTCCTTGTTGCGACGGAAGTCGACGATGCGATAGTGGTGCTTGTGACCGCCGCCCTTGTGGCGCACGGTGATGTGGCCGTTGTTGTTGCGGCCCGACCCGCGCTTCTGGCTCTCGGTGAGCGCGTCGATCGGGCGCCCCTTGTGCAGATGCGGGTTGACGACCTTGACGAGCGCCCGGCGCCCGGCGGAGGTCGGCTTGACTTTGACCAGTGCCATGATCAGGCCTCCTGCGCGAAGTTGAGTTCCTGGCCCGGCTTCAGGCACACGTACGCCTTCTTCCAGCCGCGGCGACGCCCGATGAACCGGCCGAAGCGCTTCTCCTTGCCATGGACGTTCGAGATCTGGACGCTGTCGACCTGGACCTTGAACATCAGCTCGACGGCGGCCTTCACCTCGGGCTTCGTCGCGTCCGGCGCGACGCGGAAGACGACCTGGTCGTGCTTGTCCGCGATCTGCGTGGCCTTCTCGGAGATGACCGGCGCGAGCAGCACCGTCATCAGGCGCTCCTGGCTGTACTTGGTAGCGGTGGTGCGGGGCGCGTTCATCCGAGCATCTCCTCGAACTGGCCGACGGCCGCCTTCGTGAGCAGCACGTTGTTGAAACGGACGAGGCTCACCGGATCCACCTCGCGCGCCTCGAGCACCAGCACGTTCGGCAGGTTGCGCGACGCGAGGAACACGTTCTCGTCGAGCCGGTCGGTGACGACCAGCACGGTGCCCTCGAGGCCCAGCCCCTTCATCTTCTTCGCGAACTGGCCGGTCTTCGGCGTGTCCGCCGCGATCGACTCGATCACCTTGAGGCGCTCTTCGCGCACGAGCTGCGACAGGATCGACGCCATCCCGGCCCGGTACATCTTGCGATTGACCTTCTGGGTGAAGTTCTCGTCGGGCGAGGACGGGAAGATCCGGCCGCCGCCGCGCCACAGCGGGCTGTTGGCCTGGCCCGCGCGGGCCCGGCCGGTGCCCTTCTGCTTCCACGGCTTCTTGTGCGACTTGTTGATCTCGCCGCGCGACTTCTGCGCGCGCGTGCCCTGCCGCCCGTTCGCCTGGTAGGCGGTGACGACCTGGTGGACCAGCGCCTCGTTATAGTCGCGAGCGAACAGCGCGTCCGAGGCGGCCAGCGTCGATGCCGGCTGGCCCTGCTCGTCGATCAGCTTGAGTTCCATCGTCACGCCCCCTTCTTCGCCGGCGTCTTCACCGAGGGACGCACGATCACCGCGCCGCCGTCCGCGCCCGGGACCGCGCCCTTGACGAGCAGGAGGCCGCGCTCCTTGTCCACGCGGACGACCGTCAGCATCTGCACCGTGCGCGCGACGTTGCCGTGCTGGCCGGCCATGCGCTTTCCAGGAAAGACGCGCCCCGGATCCTGCGCCATGCCGATCGAGCCCGGCGCGCGCGTCGTCACCGAGTTGCCGTGCGACGCGCGGTTGCCGCCGAAGTGGTGGCGCTTGACGACGCCCGTGAACCCGTGGCCCTTCGTCGTGCCGGTCACGTCGACGAACTGCCCGGGCTCGAACGTGTCCGCACCGACGACGTCGCCGGGCTTGAGGCCGGCGAGCGCGTCCGCGCTGACCGGGAATTCCTTCAGCATCACGCCCGACTCGACGCCCGCCTTCGCCAGGTGCCCGGCCTGAGGCTTGGGCACGCGCGAGGGACGGCGCTTGCCGTAGGTGACCTGCACGGCCGCATAGCCGTCGGTCTCGGGGGTCTTGATCTGCGTGACGCGGTTGTTGGCGACGTCCAGCACGGTCACGGGCACGGCGCTGCCGTCGTCCGTGAACACGCGGGTCATGCCAACCTTGCGACCGACAAGTCCGAGTGACATGGTCATCTCTCTTCTTGGTTACCCCGGCTTTCGCGGGGTGCCAGCTTCAATTGGCCGGCCAATCAAACGAGTTGGGGGCGCGAATGCCTGCCCTCAACCGGTGCTGCCCTACTGCAACTTGATCTCGACGTCGACACCCGCCGGCAGGTCGAGCTTCATCAGCTGGTCGACGGTCTTGTCCGTCGGGTCGATGATGTCCATCAGCCGGAGGTGCGTGCGGATCTCGAACTGGTCGCGCGACGTCTTGTTGACGTGCGGCGAGCGCAGCACGTCGAAGCGCTCGATCTTCGTCGGCAGCGGCACCGGGCCCCTGACGACGGCGCCCGATCGCTTCGCCGTCTCGACGATCTCGAGCGCCGACTGGTCGATCAGCTTGTAGTCGAACGCCTTGAGACGGATGCGGATTCTCTGGTTTTGCATGGTGCCCTCTGCGGCCGAAAGTGAAACCCTGCTTTCGGCCGGGTTCGTCTACCGAAAAGCGCTCGGCCGCCCGGCGCTTTTCGTTCTGAATGGCCCTGTCGGCGCAAAGCAGCTGTCTGCTTTGCGCCACCGCCCTTACTCGACGACCTTGGCGACGACGCCCGCGCCGACGGTCCGGCCGCCCTCGCGGATCGCGAACCGCAGCCCCTCTTCCATCGCGATCGGCGCAATCAGCGTCACCACCATCCCGATGTTGTCCCCCGGCATCACCATCTCCGTCCCCGCCGGCAGCTCGCAGCTCCCCGTCACGTCCGTCGTCCGGAAATAGAACTGCGGCCGGTACCCCGGGAAGAACGGCGTGTGCCGCCCGCCCTCTTCCTTGCTCAGCACGTACACCTCGCAGCTGAACTTCGTGTGCGGCGTGATCGACCCCGGCTTCGCCAGCACCTGACCACGCTCCACTTCCTCACGCTTCGTCCCGCGCAGCAGCACGCCCACGTTGTCCCCGGCCTGCCCCTGGTCCAGCAGCTTCCGGAACATCTCCACCCCAGTGCACACCGTCTGCAGCGTCGGCTTCAGACCCACGATCTCCAGCGGGTCCCCACCTTCACGATCCCCGCTCCACACGCCCCGTCACCACCGTCCCGCGACCCGAAATCGAGAACACGTCCTCCACAGGCATCAGGAACGGCCCGTCGATCGCACGCTCCGGCTGCGGAATGTACGCGTCCAGCGCCTCCGCCAGCTTGAAGATCGACCCCTCACCCATCTCGCTCTTGTCGCCTTCCAGCGCCAGCTTCGCCGAACCGATCACGATCGGCGTCTTGTCCCCGGGAAACTGGTACTTCGACAACAGCTCGCGAACCTCCATCTCGACAAGCTCCAGCAGCTCCTTGTCGTCGACCATGTCCGCCTTGTTCATGTACACGATGATGTACGGCACCCCAACCTGCCGCGCCAGCAGAATGTGCTCCCGCGTCTGCGGCATCGGCCCGTCCGCCGCCGACACCACCAGGATCGCCCCGTCCATCTGCGCCGCGCCCGTGATCATGTTCTTGATGTAGTCCGCGTGCCCAGGACAGTCCACGTGCGCGTAGTGACGCTTCTCCGTCTCGTACTCCACGTGCGCCGTGTTGATCGTGATCCCACGCGCCTTCTCCTCCGGCGCCGCGTCGATCTGGTCGTACGCCTTCGCCTCGCCACCGTACTTCTTCGACAGCACCAGCGTCATCGCCGCCGTCAACGTCGTCTTCCCGTGGTCCACGTGACCGATCGTCCCCACGTTCACGTGCGGCTTCTTACGCTCGAATTTGCCCTTTGCCATGATCGGAGTCCTTACGCCTTCTTGTTGATGACGGCCTCGGCCACGCTCTTCGGTGCCTCGGTGTAGTGCTTGAATTCCATCGTGTAGGTCGCGCGGCCCTGCGACAGCGAGCGCAGCGTCGTCGAGTAGCCGAACATCTCGGCGAGCGGCACCTCGGCCTTGATCGCCTTGCCCGTCGGCAGGTCCTCCATGCCCTGGACCATGCCGCGACGGGACGACAGGTCGCCCATCACGTTGCCCATGAAGTCCTCGGGCGTCTCGACCTCGACCGCCATCATCGGCTCGAGCAGGATCGGGCTCGCCTTGCGCATCCCGTCCTTGAAGCCGATCGACGCGGCCATCTTGAACGCGTTTTCGTTCGAGTCCACGTCATGGTAGGAGCCATCGAACAGCGTGACCTTCACGTCGACGACCGGGAAGCCCGCCAGCACGCCGGCGGGCAGCGTCTCGCGCAGGCCCTTCTCGACCGCCGGGATGAACTCGCGCGGAACCGAGCCGCCCTTGATCGCGTCGACGAACTCGAAGCCCTTGCCCTGGTCGTTCGGCTCGAGCTTGAGCCACACGTGGCCGTACTGGCCGCGGCCGCCCGACTGCTTGACGAACTTGCCCTCGATCTCGACCGGCTTGCGGATCGCCTCGCGGTACGCGACCTGCGGGGCGCCGACGTTCGCCTCGACGCCGAACTCGCGCTTCATCCGGTCGACGAGGATCTCGAGGTGCAGCTCGCCCATCCCCGAGATGATCGTCTGGCCCGACTCCTCGTCGGTCCGCACGCGGAACGACGGGTCTTCCTGCGCCAGGCGATTGAGCGCGATGCCCATCTTCTCCTGGTCGGCCTTCGTCTTCGGCTCGACGGCGACGTGGATCACCGGCTCCGGGAAGATCATCTTCTCGAGCGTGATGATCTTCTGCGGGTCGCACAGCGTGTCGCCGGTCGTCGCTTCCTTGAGCCCCACGGCCGCGGCGATGTCGCCGGCGCGCACTTCCTTGATGTCCTCGCGCTGGTTGGCGTGCATCTGCAGGATGCGACCGATCCGCTCCTTGCGGCCCTTGATCGGGTTGTACACGGTGTCGCCGGAATTGATGACGCCCGAGTAGACGCGGAAGAACACGAGCTGCCCGACGAACGGGTCGGTCATGATCTTGAACGCGAGGCCCGAGAACGCCTCGTCGTCGGCGGGCTTGCGCTCGCCTTCCTTGCCGTTCTCGAGCTCGCCCTTGACCGGCGGAATGTCCGTCGGCGCCGGCATGTAGTCGATCACCGCATCGAGCATCGCCTGCACGCCCTTGTTCTTGAACGCCGAGCCGCACAGCATCGGGACGACTTCGCCCGCGATCGTGCGCAGCCGCAGGCCGCGCTTGACTTCCTCGGGGCTCAGGTCGTGGCCCTCGAGGTACTTGTTCATCAGCTCCTCGTTGGCCTCGGCGGCGCTCTCGACCATCTTCTCGCGCCATTCCTGCGCGAGGTCGGCGAGGTCGGCCGGGATGTCGCGGGTCTCGAACTTCATCCCCTGCGACTTCTCGTCCCAGTAGATCGCCTTCATCCGGACGAGGTCGACCACGCCTTCGAACTTGTCCTCGGCGCCGATCGGCACCTGGATCGGCACCGGGTTGGCCTTGAGGCGCGACTTCATCTGGTCGTAGACCTTGAAGAAGTTCGCGCCGACGCGGTCCATCTTGTTGACGAACGCGAGCCGCGGCACGTTGTACTTGTTCGCCTGGCGCCAGACCGTCTCCGACTGCGGCTGCACGCCGCCGACCGAGTCGTACACCATGCACGCGCCGTCGAGCACGCGCATCGAGCGCTCGACCTCGATCGTGAAGTCGACGTGCCCGGGCGTGTCGATGATGTTGATGCGGTGCTCGGGATACTTGCCCTCCATCCCCTTCCAGAAGCAGGTGGTGGCGGCCGACGTGATCGTGATGCCGCGCTCGCGCTCCTGCTCCATCCAGTCCATGACGGTCGCGCCGTCGTGCACCTCGCCCATCTTGTGCGAGACGCCGGTGTAGAAGAGGATGCGTTCGGTGGTCGTGGTCTTGCCGGCATCGATGTGCGCGCTGATGCCGATGTTCCGGTACCGTTCGATCGGGGTGATTCGGGGCACTGTCGTTTTCGGCTCGACGCCGCCGCGGGATCGCCCGTGGCGGCGGCGCTAGGCCGTCCTGTCGCGTGTGTCTGTCGTTGTCTCGTGTGCGTGCGCAGCGCCGGTCAGAACCGGAAGTGCGAGAAGGCCTTGTTGGCCTCGGCCATGCGATGGACTTCCTCGCGCTTCTTCACCGCGCCGCCGCGCCCTTCGGACGCGTCGATCAGCTCGCCAGCGAGGCGCGCGCCCATCGACTTCTCGCCGCGCTTGCGCGCGGCTTCGCGCAGCCAGCGCATCGCGAGCGCGACGCGGCGGACCGGGCGGACCTCGACGGGGACCTGGAAGTTGGCGCCACCGACGCGACGGCTCTTGACCTCGACCATCGGCTTGGTGTTCTGCAGCGCCTGGGTGAAGACTTCCAGCGGATCCTTGCCGCCCTTCTTCGTGATCGCGTCGAACGCGCCGTAGACGATGCGCTCGGCCACCGACTTCTTGCCGGCGGTCATGAGCACGTTCATGAACTTCGCGAGCTCCACCGAACCGTACTTCGGGTCGGCCAGGATGTCGCGCTTCGGGACTTCTCTGCGTCGGGGCATATCGGCTCCGTGGGGCGAAGGGGTCGAACCCGCTCTCGCCGGAGTGGACTACCGACGGATCGCGGGCCCGGCCCGCCGATCCGTCGCGACAGTGGTACCGTTTACGCGGCCTTCGGCCGCTTCGCGCCGTACTTCGAGCGCGACTGCTTGCGATCCTTCACGCCTGCGGTGTCGAGGCTGCCGCGCACCATGTGGTAGCGCACCCCCGGCAGGTCCTTCACGCGGCCGCCGCGGATCAGCACGACCGAGTGCTCCTGCAGGTTGTGGCCCTCGCCGCCGATGTAGCTGATCACCTCGAAGCCGTTGGTGAGGCGAACCTTCGCGACCTTCCGGAGCGCGGAGTTCGGCTTCTTCGGCGTGGTCGTGTACACGCGAGTGCACACGCCCCGCTTCTGCGGGCTCTGCTGGAGCGCAGGCACCTTGCTCTTCGTCACGACGGGCTTGCGGCCCTTCCGCACGAGCTGATTGATTGTGGGCATCTAAGGTCTTCCGCCAGTTGTCCTGAGTGTGCGTCCGCCCGGCGTCGCGTGCTCCGGGCCCGGGCCGCAGGGCTCATCGTGCTTGCAGCAAATCAAAGTGGCCCGGGCGCGCGAGAAACTGCTGCCGACGCCGGGCCACCGCATCGCGCCACGACGCAGCCCGGAGTCACCCGCGACGGCCATTGCGGGCACCCCGGCGCGCCGGGTACGCCGCCCGCCGGCCGGGTTCATGGCCGCCGAGGGGCGAAAAGACCGCGATTATAGAGACATTTGGCGCGGTGCGTCAACGGTCTTACGCGCCGAAAGCGTCGGCCGGCGACCCCGCGTGCCGCGGCCGGGATTCCGCGGTCTTTCCGGGGCCGGGGGAAATCAGTAGTAGCGGCCGAGCATCGACCGATCGATGCGGCGCTGGCGGTCTTCCAGGTCGGCGGCATCGACCGCCTGAGCCAGGTAGCGATCGAGGTCGCGCTGGCGGGCGCGCCAAAGGGCGTGTTCGAGGCGATCGAGCAGCGAGCGCGAGGCCGCTGCCGCGGCCGGCCGGATCGACGTCGTCCGGGCCGGATCCCGGGCAGCGCGCATCGCGGCCCGGAGATCGACGATCGCCGCGTACGAGCCTGTCGTCGTGAGTGAGTGCTTCATCGCAGTTCCTTTCTTGCTGGTGGGCGGATCGGAACGTGGCGCGGCGATACCGCAACGCACCAAAACATGGTCGCGGTTCCATCAGGTAAATTCCAATCATGCATTTGGATCAACGAGATAACATCCATTGATCGGAAGGCCTTGTAATGCTGCATAGCAGCAACCATACTGAAAGGCAGAAAGGTCCCCGCACGACATGGAGCTCTACCAGCTGCGCAGCTTTGCCGCCGTCGCCGAACACGGCCACCTCACCCGGGCCGCCGAGCGGCTTCACGTGAGCCAGCCGGCGGTGTCCGCCCAGATCCGTGCGCTGGAGGACGAGCTCGGGGTACCGCTGTTCGACCGTGGCGCCACCGGAATGACCCTCACCCCGGAGGGGTCGAAGCTGCTGCCGATGGCGTTCCGCGTGATCGGGGCCGCGGCGGACCTGAAGAGCCGGGCCCGTTCGCTCAAGGGCGAGGTGGCGGCACACGTGAGGATCGGCACGCTCGCCGACCCGGAGACATTGCGTCTCGGTGACCTGCTGGCGCGCGCGGTCGAGCGCCACCCGCTTCTTCACCTCGATCTGCGCCACGAGGTCACCGGGGCCGCCTTTGCGAAGGTCCGGGACGGCGAGCTCGACGCGAGCTTCTACTACGGCCCCCTGCACCATCCGTCGGTATCGGCGCTCACGCTGCGGCCGATGGCCTACCGTGTCGTCGTACCCGCAGCCTGGCGCGCACGGATCGCCGGGAGCGACTGGGCGCGCGTCGCCTCGCTCCCGTGGGTGATGACTCCCGCGATCAGCTCCCACCATGCGCTCGCCTCGGAGCTCTTCCATGCCCGCGGACAGACGCCCGAGACGATCGTCGAGGCGGACAACGAGTCGGTCGTCCGCTCCCTCGTCGTCGCGGGCGTCGGTGCCGGGTTGATGCGCGAGGACCTCGCGCTCGACGCGGAGCGCGCGGGCGAGGTCGCCGTCTGGCCGGATGCGCGGCTCGAGACGACGCTGCAGTTCATCCATGCCCGCGAACGGACCGGCGAGCCGGCGATCGCGGCGCTCGTCGCGCTCGTCGCCGACACGTGGAACGACGACCGGGCCGGCGTTGCCGCGGCGAACGAGGTGACGGCAGGCTAGGGCCCGTCAACGGGGCCCGCGAAAAGAAAGGGCCGGCGGTCTCCCGCCGGCCCCTCGATCGACGTCCCGACGATGCGTCAGGCGGCGTTCGCGGACGCCTCCGCCGCGGCCTGGGCAGCCGCCTTGTCCTCCGCCTCCGCCGTCGCTTCCATCAGCGCGGCCTCCGGCCCCAGCGACTTCTGCCGCTTGCGCGCGTTGTGATGCGCGAGGCCCGTGCCCGCCGGGATCAGGCGGCCGACGATGACGTTCTCCTTGAGGCCCCGGAGGTCGTCGCGCTTGCCCATGATCGCGGCCTCGGTGAGCACGCGCGTGGTCTCCTGGAACGACGCCGCCGAGATGAACGAGTCGGTCGACAGCGACGCCTTCGTGATGCCGAGCAGCATGTACTCGAAGTTCGCGGGCTGCTTGCCGTCCTCCGTCGCCTTGTCGTTCTCGTCGAGGAGGTCCGAGCGCTCGACCTGCTCGCCGGGGATGAACTTCGTGTCGCCCGGCTCGACCACCTGCACGCGACGCAGCATCTGGCGGACGATCACCTCGATGTGCTTGTCGTTGATCTTCACGCCCTGCAGCCGGTAGACGTCCTGGACCTCGTCGGTGATGTAGCGCGCGAGCTGCTCGACCCCGAGCAGGCGCAGGATGTCGTGCGGATCCGCCGGGCCGTCGACGATCATCTCGCCCTTGTTGACCACCTGGCCGTCGTGCACGGTGACGTGCTTGTCCTTCGGGATCAGGAACTCGTGCGCCTCGCCGTCGAGGTCGGTGATGACCAGGCGCTGCTTGCCCTTCGTGTCCTTGCCGAACGACACGGTGCCCGTGACCTCCGCGAGCATGCCGGCGTCCTTCGGCGAGCGCGCCTCGAACAGCTCCGCCACGCGCGGCAGGCCGCCCGTGATGTCGCGCGTCTTCGACGTCTCCTGCGGGATGCGCGCGAGGATCTCGCCGACCGACACCTGCTGGCCGTCCTTCACCGTGATGATCGAGCCCAGCTGGAACGTGATGTTGACCGGGTGGTCGCTGCCGGCCAGCATGATCTCGCTGCCCGACTCGTCGAGCAGCTTGACCTGCGGGCGCACGCCCTTCGCCGAGGTCGTCGCGCGACGCTTCGGGTCGATGACGACCAGCGTCGAGAGGCCGGTCACGTCGTCGACCTGCTTCGCGACGGTCACGCCCTCCTCGACGTTCTCGAACTTCACGCGCCCCGCGTACTCGGTGACGATCGGGCGCGCGGTCGCGTCCCACTGCGCCAGCACCTTGCCGGCCTTCGCGACGTCGCCGTCCTTCACCTGCAGCGTCGCGCCGTACGGCACCTTGTGGCGCTCGCGCTCGCGGCCGTTGTCGTCGTGGATCATCACCTCGCCCGAGCGCGCGATCACGACCTGCTCGCCCTTGGCGTTGGTGACGTAGCGCATCAGCGCCGAGAAGCGCACCGTGCCGGCCGACTTCGAGTCGACCTGCGAGGCCGCCGCGGTCCGCGACGCGGCGCCGCCGATGTGGAACGTACGCATCGTGAGCTGCGTGCCGGGCTCGCCGATCGACTGCGCGGCGATCACGCCGACCGCCTCGCCGACGTTGACCAGGTGCCCGCGGCCGAGGTCGCGGCCGTAGCAGGTCGCGCACAGCCCGTAGCGGGTGTCGCAGGTGAGCGGCGTGCGCACCTTGACCTCGTCGATGCCGAGCGCCTCGATGCGGTCGACCTCGTCCTCGCCCAGCAGCGTGCCCTTCTCGAACAGCGTCTCCTGCGACTCCGGATTGACGATGTCCGCGGCGGCCGCGCGGCCGAGGATGCGCTCGCGCAGCGGCTCGATCACCTCGCCGCCCTCGACCAGCGCCTTCATCGCGACGCCGTTGCTCGTGCCGCAGTCGTCCTCGGTCACGACCAGGTCCTGCGTCACGTCGACGAGGCGGCGGGTCAGGTAGCCCGAGTTCGCGGTCTTGAGCGCCGTGTCGGCAAGGCCCTTGCGCGCGCCGTGCGTGGAGATGAAGTACTGCAGGACGTTGAGGCCCTCGCGGAAGTTCGCGGTGATCGGCGTCTCGATGATCGAGCCGTCCGGCTTCGCCATCAGGCCCCGCATGCCGGCGAGCTGCCGGATCTGCGCGGCCGAGCCGCGCGCGCCCGAGTCGGCCATCATGAAGATCGAGTTGAACGACGGCTGGCGGACCTTGTTGCCCTCGCGGTCGACCGTCTCCATCTCGCCCAGCTGGTTCATCATCGCCTTGGCGATCTCGTCGCCGGCGCGGCCCCAGATGTCGACGACCTTGTTGTAGCGCTCGCCCTGCGTGACGAGGCCCGAGGTGTACTGCGCCTCGATCTCCTTCACTTCCTTCTCGGACTTCTCGATGATCGCCTTCTTCTCGATCGGGACCAGCATGTCGCCGGCGGCGAACGAGATGCCGCCGCGCGTCGCGAGCCCGTAGCCGGCCTGCATCAGCTTGTCGGCGAAGATCACGGTCTCGCGCAGTCCGCAGCGGCGGAAGCTCGAATTGATGAGACGCGAGATCTCCTTCTTCTTGAGCGGCTTGTTGATGTTCTCGAACGCGAGGCCCGGCGGCAGGATCTCGGAGAGCAGCGCGCGGCCGACCGTGGTCTCGTAGCGCGTCAGCGTCTCGGGACGCGTGCCGTCCTCGGCCCGCTTGCCGATCTCGCGGATGCGCACGGTGATCTTCGCGTGCAGCTCGGCCTGGCGCGACTCGTAGGCGCGCGCGACCTCCGCCACGTCGGCGAACCGCATGCCCTCGCCGGCGGCGCCGATGCGCTCGCGCGTCGCGTAGTAGAGCCCCAGCACGATGTCCTGCGAAGGCACGATGCACGGCTCGCCGTTGGACGGCAGCAGCACGTTGTTCGACGCGAGCATCAGCGTGCGCGCCTCCATCTGCGCCTCGAGCGACAGCGGCACGTGCACGGCCATCTGGTCGCCGTCGAAGTCCGCGTTGAACGCGGTGCAGACGAGCGGGTGCAGCTGGATCGCCTTGCCCTCGATCAGGACCGGCTCGAACGCCTGGATGCCCAGCCGGTGCAGCGTCGGCGCGCGGTTGAGCAGCACCGGGTGCTCGCGGATCACGTCCTCGAGGATGTCCCAGACCACCGGCTCCTGGCTCTCGACCATCTTCTTCGCGGCCTTGATCGTGGTCGCGAGCCCCATCGTCTCGAGCTTGTTGAAGATGAACGGCTTGAACAGCTCGAGCGCCATCAGCTTCGGCAGGCCGCACTGGTGCAGCTTGAGCTGCGGGCCGACGACGATGACCGAGCGCCCCGAGTAGTCGACGCGCTTGCCGAGCAGGTTCTGGCGGAAGCGGCCGCCCTTGCCCTTGATCATGTCGGCGAGCGACTTGAGCGGACGCTTGTTCGCGCCGGTCATCGCCTTGCCGCGGCGGCCGTTGTCGAGCAGCGAGTCGACGGCTTCCTGCAGCATCCGCTTCTCGTTGCGGACGATGATGTCCGGCGCCTTGAGCTCGAGCAGCCGCTTCAGGCGGTTGTTGCGGTTGATGACGCGGCGGTACAGGTCGTTCAGGTCCGAGGTGGCGAACCGGCCGCCGTCGAGCGGGACGAGCGGCCGCAGCTCCGGCGGGAGCACCGGGAGGACCTCGAGGATCATCCACTCGGGCTTGATGCCCGACTTGTAGAACGCCTCGAGCACCTTGAGGCGCTTCGCGATCTTCTTGATCTTGGTGTCCGACCCCGTCGTCTCGAGCTCCTTGCGGAGCTTGTCGATCTCGTGGTTGACGTCGAGGCTCTTCAGGAGCTCCCGGATGCCCTCGGCGCCCATCGACGCCTGGAAGTCGTCACCGTGCTGCTCGACCTTGGCCAGGTAGTCGTCCTCGGTCAGCAGCTGGGCACGGTTGAGCGGCGTCAGGCCCGGGTCGGTGACGACGAACGCCTCGAAGTACAGGACGCGCTCGATGTCGCGCAGCGTCATGTCGAGCACCATCCCCATGCGCGAGGGCAGGCTCTTCAGGAACCAGATGTGCGCGACCGGCGAGGCGAGCTCGATGTGGCCCATGCGCTCGCGCCGCACCTTGGCGAGCGTCACCTCGACGCCGCACTTCTCGCAGATCACGCCGCGGTGCTTCAGGCGCTTGTACTTGCCGCACAGGCACTCGTAGTCCTTGACCGGCCCGAAGATCTTCGCGCAGAACAGGCCGTCGCGCTCGGGCTTGAACGTGCGGTAGTTGATCGTCTCCGGCTTCTTGACCTCGCCGTACGACCACGAGCGGATCTTCTCGGGCGAGGCGAGCCCGATCTTGATCGCGTCGAATTCCGCTTCCTGCGTGACCTGCTTGAACAGATCGAGCAATGCTTTCATCACGACTCCTTGGTTGGGCGTTGAGCGTCGAGCGTCGGGCGAATGTCCCGCGGCGTCCCGCGTCGCGCTTCATGCGCGGCGCGGAACGCTCAACCTCAGTCCCTTTCCATGTCCATGTCGATGGCGAGCGAACGGATTTCCTTCACCAGCACGTTGAAGGACTCCGGCATGCCGGCCTCGATCTTGTGCTCGCCCTTGACGATGTTCTCGTACACCTTGGTGCGGCCGTTCACGTCGTCGGACTTGACCGTCAGCATCTCCTGCAGCGTGTACGCGGCGCCGTAGGCCTCGAGCGCCCAGACTTCCATCTCGCCGAAGCGCTGGCCGCCGAACTGCGCCTTGCCGCCGAGCGGCTGCTGCGTCACGAGGCTGTACGGGCCGGTCGAGCGGGCGTGCATCTTGTCGTCGACCAGGTGGTGCAGCTTCAGCATGTGCATGTAGCCCACCGTGACCGACCGGTCGAACGCCTCGCCCGTGCGCCCGTCGTGCAGGACGACCTGCCCCGACGTCGGCAGCCCCGCGAGCTCGAGCATGCCCCGGATCTCCTCCTCGGTCGCGCCGTCGAACACCGGCGTCGCGAACGGCACGCCGCCGCGCAGGTTCTCGGCGAGCATGAAGATGTCGTCGTCGTCGAGCTTGTCGAGCGGCTCGGGATGGCCGGTCGTGTTGTAGATGCGCTCGAGCAGCTTGCGCACCTCGCCGACCTTCGCGTTGCGCTTCAGCTCGTCGTCGATCTTGCGTCCGAGACCCTTCGCCGCCCACCCGAGGTGCACTTCGAGGATCTGGCCGACGTTCATCCGGGACGGCACGCCGAGCGGGTTCAGCACGATGTCGACCGGCGTGCCGTCGGCCATGTACGGCATGTCCTCGACCGGGACGATCTTCGAGACGACGCCCTTGTTGCCGTGACGGCCCGCCATCTTGTCGCCCGGCTGCAGGCGGCGCTTGACGGCCACGTACACCTTCACCATCTTCTGCACGCCCGGCGGCAGCTCGTCGCCCTGCGTCAGCTTCTTCTTCTTGAGCTCGAACATCGCGTCGAACTGCTCGCGCAGCTTGACGAGCGAGTCCTTCATCGCCTCGAGCTGCTGCGCCGATTCCTCGCCCGCGAGGCGGATCTCGAACCAGTCGTGCCGGTTCACGCCCTCGAGGTAGTCCTTGGCGATCTTCGTGCCCTTCGCGATCCGCTTGGGCCCGCCGTTGACGGTCTTGCCGACCAGCAGCTTCTCGATCCGCGCGAACGCGTCGTTCTCGACGATGCGGAGCTGGTCGTTCAGGTCCTTGCGGTAGCCCTTGAGCTCGTCCTCGATGATCTGCTGGGCCCGCTTGTCGCGCTCGATGCCCTCGCGGGTGAAGACCTGGACGTCGATCACGGTGCCGGAGATGCCGGACGGCACGCGCAGGCTCGTGTCCTTCACGTCGGACGCCTTCTCGCCGAAGATCGCGCGGAGCAGCTTCTCCTCCGGCGTCAGCTGCGTCTCGCCCTTCGGCGTCACCTTGCCGACCAGCACGTCGCCTGCCTCGACCTCCGCGCCGATGTAGACGATGCCCGCGTCGTCGAGGCGGCCGAGCTGCGACTCGCCCAGCGAGCTGATGTCGCGCGTGATCTCCTCGGGCCCGAGCTTGGTGTCGCGGGCGACGATCGAGAGCTCCTCGATGTGGATCGACGTGTAGCGGTCGTCGCCGACGACGCGCTCGCTGATCAGGATCGAGTCCTCGTAGTTGTAGCCGTTCCAGGGCATGAACGCGACGAGCATGTTCTGCCCGAGCGCGAGCTCGCCCAGGTCGGTGGACGCGCCGTCGGCGATGACGTCGTGCCGCGCGATCTGGTCGCCGACCTTCACGAGCGGACGCTGGTTGATGTTCGTGTTCTGGTTGCTGCGCTTGTACTTGACCAGGTTGTAGATGTCGACGCCGACGTCGCCGGCCGCGGTCTCCGCGTCGTTGACGCGCACCACGATGCGGCTCGCGTCGACGTAGTCGACCTTCCCGCCCCGGCGCGCCATCACCGCCGTGCCGGAGTCGACCGCCGCGGTGCGCTCGATGCCGGTGCCGACGAGAGGCTTCTCGGGCCGGAGGCACGGGACCGCCTGCCGCTGCATGTTGGAGCCCATCAGCGCGCGGTTCGCGTCGTCGTGCTCGAGGAACGGGATCAGCGACGCGGCGACCGACACGATCTGGC
Source organism: Betaproteobacteria bacterium (assembly GCA_016704895.1). GTDB lineage: Bacteria > Pseudomonadota > Gammaproteobacteria > Burkholderiales > Casimicrobiaceae > VBCG01. The sequence continues at coordinate 105,431 of JADIZG010000001.1, read as the reverse complement.
TCGGCGCGACGTCCATGTACTGGATCTTGTCGGCGGAGGACAGCATGAACTCGTTGCGGTTGCGGCAGCTCACGAGCTCGTCGGTGAGGCGCCCCTTCGCGTCGACCTTCGCGTTCGCCTGCGCGATCACGTACTGGCTCTCCTCGATCGCCGACAGGTAGTCGATGTGGTCGGTGACCTTGCTGTCCTCCACCTTGCGGTACGGCGTCTCGATGAAGCCGAACTCGTTGGTGCGGGCGAAGAGCGCGAGCGAATTGATGAGGCCGATGTTCGGGCCTTCCGGCGTCTCGATCGGGCAGACGCGCCCGTAGTGCGTCGGGTGCACGTCGCGCACCTCGAAGCCGGCGCGCTCGCGCGTGAGGCCGCCCGGTCCCAGCGCGGACATGCGGCGCTTGTGCGTGATCTCGGAGAGCGGGTTCGTCTGGTCCATGAACTGCGACAGCTGCGACGAGCCGAAGAACTCCTTGATCGCCGCCGAGATCGGCTTCGCGTTGATCAGGTCGTGCGGCAGCAGGTTCTCGCTCTCCGCCTGGCCCAGGCGCTCCTTGACCGCCCGCTCGACGCGCACGAGGCCCGACCGGAACTGGTTCTCGGCGAGCTCGCCCACCGACCGGACGCGGCGGTTGCCGAGGTGGTCGATGTCGTCGATCTCGCCGCGGCCGTTGCGCAGCTCGACCAGGATGCGGATCACGGCGATGATGTCGTCGTTGGTCAGCGTGCCGGTGCCCTTGAGCTCCTCGCGGGCGACGCGGCGGTTGAACTTCATGCGGCCGACCGCCGACAGGTCGTAGCGCTCCTCGTTGAAGAACAGCCCGTGGAACAGCGCCTCGACCGCGTCCTCGGTGGGCGGCTCGCCCGGGCGCATCATCCGGTAGATCGCGACCTTCGCCGCGTACTGGTCGGGCGTGTCGTCGCTCTTCAGCGTCTGCGCGATGAACGGGCCGTGGTCGAGGTCGTTCGTGTAGATCGTGCTGATCTCCTGCACGCCGGCGTCGGCGAGCTTCTTCAGGAGCTCCTCGGTCACCTCGTCGTTGGCCTTCGCGACCAGCTCGCCGGTCGACTTGTCGACGACGTTCTTCGCGATCGTGCGGCCGAGCACGTAGTCGGCCGGCACGACGATGCGCTTGACGCCGCCGTCGACCAGCTCGCGCACGTGGCGCGCGGTGATGCGCTTGTCCTTCTGCACGATCACCTTGCCGTCCTTGCCGGCGACGTCGAAGCGCGCCACTTCGCCGCGCAGGCGCTCGGGCACGAGCTCGAGCTCGATGCCGCGGGTGCCGAAATGGAACGCGTCGAAGTCGAAGAACGTCGCGAGGATGTTCTCGTTCGTCAGGCCGATTGCCTTGAGCAGCGTGGTGACCGGCATCTTGCGGCGACGGTCGACGCGGAAGAACAGGAAGTCCTTGGGGTCGAACTCGAAGTCGAGCCACGAGCCGCGGTAGGGAATCACGCGCGCCGAGAACAGGAGCTTGCCCGAGCTGTGCGTCTTGCCGCGGTCGTGCTCGAAGAACACGCCCGGCGAGCGGTGCAGCTGCGAGACGATGACGCGCTCGGTGCCGTTGATGATGAACGAGCCGTTCTCGGTCATGAGCGGGATCTCGCCCATGTAGACCTCCTGCTCCTTCACCTCCTTGATCGTCGGCTTCGGCGCTTCCTTGTCCATGAGGATCAGGCGCACCTTCGCGCGGAGCGCCGAGCAGAACGTCAGCCCGCGCTGCTGGCACTCGACGACGTCGAACGCCGGCGGGAGCAGCGAGAAGCTCACGAACTCGAGCCGGGCGTTGCCCGAGTGGCTCGAGATCGGGAAGATCGACGCGAACGCGGCCTGCAGACCCTCCGTCTTGCGCGCATCGGGCGCGGTGTCGGACTGCAGGAACGCGCGGTACGACGCGAGCTGCGTTTCCAGCAGGAACGGGACTTTGAGCACGCTCGCCCGCTTCGCGAAGCTCTTGCGGATGCGCTTCTTCTCGGTGAACGTGTACTGATGAGACGGAGTGGTGGTCGCCATGGCCTGGATCGATCCTTCGTGCGAATCCTGCATGCGGCGGGTTGCCGCCGCGCGGACCGCGGACGGCATGACGCCGTGCGGTCGCTCACTTCGACTGTCCGGGGGCGTTGCGCCCCTGGCCTGGTGGCTGGCCTCTACCAGCCGCTGGCGGACGACGTGCCCCGTTGCGGGGGAACGCCCGACCAAACCCGTCTTCCGCAGTCGCGTCGGAAAACGAAGCACAGCGGTCTCGCGAAAAACCGCTGTGCTTCGCTCCCTCGTTTCCAAGGGAACGACGCGCGAAACGGCCGCACGCGCCGCCGTCCCGCCCATGGCTCGAACCGATCGCCCGGCAGGTTCCCCACCGGCGCCCGGGCCTTCGACCCTACGGAAATCGTCGGGCTTCGCCCGCGATTTCCGCCTGATCAGCCTCTACGTCAGGCTGTCAGCTCGGTGATTCTTCCAAGGCGCGCGGCCGGAAGGCCTCGCGCGCCTTCTGACCTCTCTACTACTTGATCTCGACCTTCGCGCCGGCTTCCTCGAGCTTCTTCTTGGCGGCTTCGGCGTCGGCCTTCGGGATGCCTTCCTTGACGGGCTTCGGCGCGCCGTCGACCAGGTCCTTCGCTTCCTTGAGGCCGAGGCTCGTGAGCTCGCGGACCGCCTTGATCACGTTGACCTTGTTTTCGCCGGCGGCGAGGAGGACGACCGCGAACTCGGTCTTCTCTTCGACGGCGGCGGCGGGACCGCCGGCCGCCGGGGCGGCGACGGCGACCGCGGCAGCCGCGGAGACGCCGAACTTCTCTTCCATCGCCTTGATGAGCTCGGAGAGCTCGAGGACGGTCATCGAAGAGATCTTGTCGAGGATTTCAGTCTGGACAGCGGACATCGTGGACTCCTGATTCGTGAATGAATGGGATCGGGTGGAATCGGCGGGCGGAACGCGTCAGGCGGCGGACTTCGCATCGCGCACCGCCGCGAGCGTCCGGACGAACCTGCCCGGGACCTCGTTCAGCGTGCGGACGAACTTCGCCACCGGCGCCTGCATCGTGCCCATCAGCTTCGCAATCAGCTCGTCGCGCGAGGGGAGCGAGGCGAGGGCGGCGACGTCCTTGGCGGACATCACCTGGCCCGGCATCGCGCCAGCCATGATCACGAGCTTCTCGTAGCCCTTGGCGAAGTCGTTCAACACCTTCGCCACGGCCACCGGGTCGGCGCCGATGCCGTACGTGAGCGGTCCGACCATCTGGTCGGACAGCTTCTCGAACGGCGTGCCGACGACCGCGCGGCGCACCAGGGTGTTTTTCACCACCCTGAAGTAGACGCCGGACGCCCGTGCCTTCGCGCGGAGCTGCGTCATGTCGGAGACCGGCATGCCACGGTTCTCCGCAAGCACGATCGCCTGCGCCGTGGACACCTGCTTCGCGACTTCCGCGACTACCGCTTCCTTCTTCTGAAGATCGAGACTCAAGCTCACCTCCATGCTTCCGGGAGACCGAGACCCGGCGTACCGCGTCGCCGGACTCCCACCTACGCGCGCCGGACTCGCGTTCCCGCTCGTCCCTTGCGCCTTGCGGTGACCTTGCGTCCAGGAATGTCCTGTCCTAAGGGCACCATCTGCGCGGGGAGTCAGGATTCAGGCGCGGGTTGGCAGGAGTCAGAGACCCCTCCCACCCGCCATCCTGATCCATCGACCGATTAAGCTCTCGCTCCCGCGGTCTTTGACGGCTGGTCGCCTCTTGCGAAGCGGCCTTCCCTCAATTCGCTGCTTTCGTACCGGCAGCTCGCGCTGCCCGACCTGTCGACTGTCGACCGACTGCCGATCAGTGCGTCGCCGACTGCGCGATGTTCAGGCTCGCGGTGTCGACCCGCACGCCCGCGCCCATCGTCGACGAGACGCTGACCTTCCTGAAATAGATGCCCTTGATGCCCTGCGGCCTCGCCTTGGAGAGCGCGTCGATCAGCGCCGTCAGGTTGGACTTGAGCTGCTCGGGCGTGAACGACGCGCGCCCGATCGTGCACTGGACGATGCCGGCCTTGTCGGTGCGGTACTGCACCTGGCCCGCCTTGGCGTTCTTCACCGCGCCGGCGATGTCGGCCGACACGGTGCCGACCTTCGGGTTCGGCATCAGGCCGCGGGGGCCCAGGATCTGGCCCAGCTGGCCCACGACCTTCATCGCGTCCGGGGACGCGATGACGACGTCGAAGTCCATGAACCCTTCCTTGATCTTCGCCGCGAGGTCGTCGAAGCCGACGACGTCGGCGCCGGCGTCGGTGGCCTGCTTCGCCTTGTCGCCCTGCGCGAACACCGCGACGCGCACGTTCTTGCCGATGCCGGCGGGAAGCACGACCGAGCCGCGGACGGTCTGGTCGGACTTCTTCGCGTCGACGCCGAGGTTCACGGCGACGTCCACCGACTCGTCGAACTTGGCGACGGCGGTCTCCTTGACGAGCTTCAGCGCGTCGTCGACCGGATAGAACTTGTTGCGGTCCACCTTGCCGAGGACCGTCTTCATGCGCTTGGAGAGGCGCGGAGTCTTCTGTTCGGCCATGATCACTTCACCCCTTCGACCGTGATGCCCATGGAACGGGCGCTGCCGGCGATCGTGCGCACCGCCGCGTCGAGATCCGCCGCGGTCAGGTCGGGCTGCTTCGCCTTGGCGATCTCCTCGGCCTGCGCGCGCGTGAGCTTGCCGACCTTGTCGGTGTGCGGCCGGGGCGAGCCCTTGTCGACCTTCGCGGCCTTCTTGATCAGCACGGTGGCCGGCGGCGTCTTCATCACGAACGTGAAGCTCTTGTCCGCGTACGCCGTGATCACGACCGGGATCGGCAGCCCGGCTTCCATCTTCTGGGTCTGCGCGTTGAACGCCTTGCAGAACTCCATGATGTTGAGGCCGCGCTGGCCGAGCGCGGGGCCGATCGGCGGCGAGGGATTCGCCTTGCCTGCCGGCACCTGAAGCTTGATGAAACCGACGACTTTCTTCGCCATCTTCGTCTCCTGTGGGTGCTAGCGGGTGTCTCCACCCTCCCCGTTCACGCGGGCGCCTTGCGGCCCCTTTCCACCGCGGCTCTCTCCCTCGATGCCCTTGACTCTTCCAGGTCCCCGCGGTCAGCGGGGCCTCGTCCGACGTTGAGCGTCGCATCGCGACGCTCCACGTGGACAAAGGGGCGCCCGAGACGCGCGCGTGACGGAATATCAAGCCTTCTCGACTTGCGAGAAATCCAGTTCCACCGGCGTCGACCGTCCGAAGATCGACACCGACACCTTGAGCTTGCTCTTCTCGTAGTTCACGTCCTCCACGTTGCCGTGGAAGTCGGTGAACGGGCCCTCCTTGACGCGCACGGCCTCGCCGGTCTCGAACAGCACCTTCGGACGCGGCTTCTCGGCGCCTTCCTGCACCTGCCGCAGGATCGCGTCGACTTCCTTCTGCGAAATCGGCGTGGGCCTGTTCGCGGTCCCGCCGACGAATCCGGTCACCTTCGGCGTGCTCTTCACCAGGTGCCAGCTGTCGTCGGTCATCTCCATCTCGACCAGCACGTAGCCGGGGAAGAACTTGCGCTCCGACGTCGACTTCTGGCCGCCCTTCATCTCGACGACCTCCTCGACCGGCACGAGGATCTGCCCGAACTGCTCCTGCATGCCCGAGCGCTTGATGCGCTCGGTCAGCGTCCGCTGGACGCTCTTCTCGAATCCCGAGTACGCGTGCACGACGAACCAGCGCTTTGTCATCGGCCATCCCCCCCGCACCGTCACCGTCATCATCTTGACGACCCACGCGAGGAGCGTGTCGACCGAGAGGAAGAACAGTCCCATGATGATCACGAAGACGAATACCACGCCGGTCATCTGCATCGTTTCCTTGCGGTTCGGCCACGCCACGCGCCCGGCCTCGGCCCACGAGTCCTGCGCGAAGGCGAAGAACGTCTTGCCCGGGGCGGAGAGCCACGCGACGCCGCCGGCCGCCAGCAGGCCGCCGATCACCATCAGCACGCGCAGCACGAGCGCGATGTCCGGAAACGCGTAGTAGCCCCACACGCCCAGGACGACGCAACCGAACGCCAGCGCGATCTTCAGTTTGTCCATGTCTCGGTTTTCAGTTGGCAGTTGGCAGTTGACAGTGAAAACCCCGCCCATCGCGATGCTTCCACTGACAACTGCCAACTGACTCCTGCCACCTGGTTCGTGGCAGGCCAGGAGGGAATCGAACCCCCAACCTGCGGTTTTGGAGACCGCCGCTCTGCCAATTGAGCTACTGGCCTATTCAGTGGTCGTCGACATGCCGGTTTGGCGGTCACCGCGACGCCGCGCGCCTGGCACTGCCAATCTGTCAACCGTCATCCGACTCCTGGTTACTCGACGACCTTGGCGACGACGCCCGCGCCGACGGTCCGGCCGCCCTCGCGGATCGCGAACCGCAGTCCCTCTTCCATCGCGATCGGCGCAATCAGCGTCACCACCATCCCGATGTTGTCCCCGGGCATCACCATCTCCGTCCCCGCAGGCAGCTCGCAGCTCCCCGTCACGTCCGTCGTCCGGAAGTAGAACTGCGGCCGGTACCCCGGGAAGAACGGCGTGTGACGACCGCCCTCGTCCTTCGACAGCACGTACACCTCGCAGCTGAACTTCGTGTGCGGCGTGATCGACCCCGGCTTCGCCAGCACCTGACCACGCTCCACTTCCTCACGCTTCGTCCCGCGCAGCAGCACCCCGACGTTGTCCCCCGCCTGCCCCTGGTCCAGCAGCTTCCGGAACATCTCCACGCCCGTGCACACCGTCTGCAGCGTCGGCTTCAGACCCACGATCTCCAGCGGGTCCCCCACCTTCACGATCCCGCGCTCCACACGCCCCGTCACCACCGTCCCGCGACCCGAAATCGAGAACACGTCCTCCACAGGCATCAGGAACGGCCCGTCGATCGCACGCTCCGGCTGCGGAATGTAAGCGTCCAGCGCCTCCGCCAGCTTGAAGATCGACCCCTCCCCCATGTCGCTCTTGTCCCCTTCCAGCGCCAGCTTCGCCGACCCGATCACGATCGGCGTCTTGTCCCCCGGAAACTGGTACTTCGACAACAGCTCGCGAACCTCCATCTCGACAAGCTCCAGGAGCTCCTTGTCGTCGACCATGTCCGCCTTGTTCATGTACACGACGATGTACGGCACCCCAACCTGCCGCGCCAGCAGAATGTGCTCCCGCGTCTGCGGCATCGGTCCGTCCGCCGCCGACACCACCAGGATCGCCCCGTCCATCTGCGCCGCGCCCGTGATCATGTTCTTGATGTAGTCCGCGTGCCCCGGGCAGTCCACGTGCGCGTAGTGCCGGTTCGCCGTCTCGTACTCCACGTGCGCCGTGTTGATCGTGATCCCACGCGCCTTCTCTTCCGGCGCCGCGTCGATCTGGTCGTACGCCTTCGCCTCCCCACCGTACTTCTTCGACAGCACCAGCGTCATCGCCGCCGTCAACGTCGTCTTCCCGTGGTCCACGTGACCGATCGTCCCCACGTTCACGTGCGGCTTCTTGCGCTCGAATTTGCCCTTTGCCATCGCTCTCTCCAGCTGTCTCGTTGGTACTCGTCGGCTCTACCGCCGGGATCCGCCGTCGAATCCCGGTTGATTCCTGCGGCGAGTGGGCGGGTGCCCCTCTCGCCGTCCGCTGTTGGTGCCCATGGCGCGGATTGAACGCGCGACCTCTCCCTTACCAAGGGAGTGCTCTGCCACTGAGCTACATGGGCGTGTCGTCGTCTCGCACGGCACGCCGGTCAGGGTGCGCCACTCCCGCCTTCTTCCCCGCCTTCGCCCTTCCTCGTCACGGCTTCCCGTCCGTTGCGCCAGCCGGCAGGCGCTGGAGCGGGTGAAGGGAATCGAACCCTCGTCGTAAGCTTGGAAGGCTTCTGCTCTACCATTGAGCTACACCCGCGGGGGTCATGAGCCAGTCGGCAGTTGACGGTTGGCCGTGACGCCGCTGAGCAGCCATCCTTCGACGCCCGGCCTGGCCCTGCCGCGACTGCCAACTGTCAACTGACTCCTGAATTGGTGGAGGGGGAAGGATTCGAACCTTCGAAGGCAGAGCCGGCAGATTTACAGTCTGCTCCCTTTGACCGCTCGGGAACCCCTCCGCGAAACTCGAAATTCTAGCAGCCGAAGGGCCTTGGCGTCAAACCGGCCGGAATCCCGGCCTGCGGTGCACAACGTCGCACGGTTTCCATTGGAATCAACGGGTTACGGCGCCGGCGCCGCAGACTTTCCTGCGGGCGCCCTCGTCCCGCGGATCGGCATGCCGGATTTCTGCGGCCCGCCGTCCCGATCCCGCCCCCGGCCGGCGCGGCATAATCCGGGCGCCGGGACAACGAACTGGAGGGTCGGGAATGCGTTGCTGCCATGCCGATTTCGCGCTCGTCGAGGGCAGCGACCGCGGGTTCACCGTCGGGATGCCGACGTTCACGTTCGGACCCGGGGTGCTCGCGGAGGCCGGCGACAACGCCCGCGACCTCGGGATGACGCGCGTCGGCCTGTTCACCGACACGAGGCTCGTTTCGGGGGAGCACGTGGCGAAGGTGCGCGCGTCGCTCGCCGCGGCCGGCGTCGACGTCGCGGTCTACGACGCGGTGAAGATCGAGCCCGACGACGCGTCGTTCCAGGACGCCGCCCGCTTCGCCGCAGGCGGTCGCTTCGACGGCTACGTGTCGGTCGGCGGCGGCTCGGTGATGGACACCTGCAAGGTCGCGAACCTCTACGCCGAGCACCCGGCGGACTTCATGGCGTACGTGAACGCGCCGATCGGCGAAGGGCGGCGCGTGCCCGGCGCGGTCAGGCCGCACATCGCGTGCCCGACGACCTCGGGCACCGGGTCGGAGACGACCGGCATCGCGATCTTCACGCTGCGTTCGATCAACGCGAAGACCGGCATCATCTCCCGGCGGCTGATCCCGTCGATCGCGCTCGTCGACCCGGACGTCACGCGCTCGCTGCCGGGCGCCGCGGTCGCCGCGACCGGCTTCGACTGCATGAGCCACGCGCTCGAGTCGATCACGGCGCGCGCGTATCCGCGCAGGCTCAATCCCGCGAAGGGCGTGCTGCGTCCGGTGTCGCAGGGCGCGAACCCGTTCTCGGACATGCTCGCGACGAAGGCGCTCGAGCTCGTCGGCGCGTTCCTCGAGCGCGCGGTGCGCGATGCGTCCGACACCGAGGCGCGCACCGAGATGATGTACGCGGCGATGCTCGCGGGCATCGCGTTCAACGCGGCCGGCTGCCACCTGCCGCACGGCCTATCCTACGCGGTGTCGGGCCTCACGAAGAACTGGCACGTGCCGGGCTACCCGGAGGGCGCCTCGCTCGTCCCGCACGGGATGGCGGTCGTGCTCAACAACCCGTCCGTCTGGCGGCACACGGCGCCGGCGAGCCCCGAGCGGCACCTGCACTGCGCGCACTGCCTCGGCGCGGACGTGCGGGGCGCCGGACCGGAGTTCGCGGGCGAGGCGCTGGCTACGCGCGTGATCGCGATGATGCGCGCGACCGGCATGCCCAACGGGCTCAACGCGCTGGGCTTCGACGAGTCGCACGTCGACGCGCTCGCGACCGGCGCCGAGCCTCAGTACCGGGTGATCAGGAACGCGCCGGTCGACATCGGGCGCGACGAGCTCAAGCGCCTGTTCCGCTCCGCGCTGAGGTACTGGTAGGGGCGGGCGCGTCCTCCCCCGCGGCCGCGTCGGCGACGGGCTCCAGGCGCACGCGCTTCGCAGGCAGGCGGACCGAGAACGTGCTGCCGCTTCCCGGCGTGCTGTCGACGACGAGTTCGGCCTGGTGCCGCAGCAGCACGTGCTTGACGATCGCGAGGCCGAGGCCCGTGCCGCCGGTCGCGCGCGAGCGCGAGCGGTCGACGCGGTAGAAGCGCTCGGTCAGGCGCGGCAGGTGCTCCTTCGCGATGCCGATGCCGGAGTCGGTCACCGCGAACACGCCGCAGCCCGACGGCTCGACGCGCCACGCCAGCCCGATCGTCCCGTCGGGCGGCGTGTAGCGGATCGCGTTCGACACGAGGTTCGAGAAAGCGCTCCGGAGCTCGTCGCGGCTGCCGGTGATCGTCGCGGGCTCGCCCACGTCGAGCTCGACCACGTGGCGGCCTCCCGAAAGCGCCTTTGCCTCGGCCGACAGCTCGAGGACGAGCGGCAGGACCGCGAAGCGCTCGTCGGCGATCGCGTTGTGCTCGCTCTCGAGCGCCGACAACGTCAGCAGGTCGCTGACCAGGCGCTGCATGTTGCGCGCCTGCTCCTGCATCAGGCCGAGGAAGCGCGACCGCTGGCGCGCGTCGAGGTCGAGGTCCTGCATCGTCTCGACGAAGCCGGCGATCACGGTGAGCGGCGTCTTGAGCTCGTGCGACACGTTGGCGATGAAGTCGCGGCGCATGCGCGCGACCGCCTCGATCTGCGTCACGTCGTGCGACAGCAGCAGGCGCTCGTCGACCTCGAAGGGAACCGCCTGGAGCGCGAGCGCGCGGCGCACGCCCCCCTGGCTCCACTCGACCACGATGCTCTCGCCGTAGTCGCCGGCGTCGAGGTAGCGATGGAACTCCGGCTGCCGGATCAGGTTGACGATCGGCTGGCCTCGATCGCGGTCCAGATCGAGGCCGAGTTGCGCCTGCGCGCGGGGATTCGCCCACTCGATGCGGCCGGCGGCGTCGAGCACGATGACGCCGTCCGGAATCGCCTCGGCCGCCTTGCGGAAGCGGTCGATCGTCAGCTGGAGGTCGCGCTGGTACGCGGAGCGCAGTCGCGTCCTGCGGTAGATCGCGGAGCACGCGTCTGCCCAGACGCCCCGCCCCTCCGGCGGCAGCGCGTCGAGCGGTCCCCTGGCCCACTCGGTCACCAGGTGGATGTGCCAGAGGTGGATGCCGATGATCGCGAGCGCGCCTGCAGCCAGCACCGCGAGCGCCCACGCCGCCCCTGCGGCTGCCCATGTGACGAGCGTCGCGACCGCGACACCCGCCGGCGCGATCAGGCCGCTCCGGAACGCATGGCTCATCGCGGAACGGCGAGGCGGTAGCCGCTCCCCCGGACGGTCTCGATCAGCGAGTCCAGGCCGTACGGCTCGAGCGCGAGCCTCAAGCGCCGGATGTGCACGTCCACGGTGCGCTCCTCGATGTAGACGTGGTCGCCCCACACCTGGTCGAGCAGCTGGGTGCGCGAGTGGACGCGCTCGGGTCTCGCGAGGAAGAAGCGCAGCAGCCGGAACTCGGTCGGGCCGAGGTGCACCGACGCCCCGTCGGCCGTGACGCGCTGGGTCATCGGATCCATCCGGAGCGCACCGGCCTGAAGCGGCTCCTGCGCCGCCTCCGGCGCGCGGCGCCTCAGCACGGACTTGATGCGCGCCTTGAGCTCGCGGGGCGAGAACGGCTTGGTCACGTAGTCGTCGACCCAGGCCTCCAGCCCGGCGACCCGGTCGGCCTCGTCCGTGCGCGCCGTCACCATGATGATCGGCAGCTCGCGCGTACGCGCGTCCGCGCGCAGCTGCTTGGCGAGTGCGAGCCCCGACTGTCCCGGCAGCATCCAGTCGAGCAGCAGCAGATCCGGAAGGGAATCCCTGAGCAGCTGCTGGGCGGACTCCGCGTCCGGGGCGGTCATGACCTCGAACCCGGCGTCGTGCAGGTTCACCTTGAGCAGCTCGAGGATCGCCGGCTCGTCCTCGACGGCGAGGATCGTGGGCATCGTCACTCGCCGGCCACCTCGGCGCGGATCTGCTCCGCCGACGCGTGGCGGACGTCCTTGCCCTTCACCACCTGGACCACGGACTCGGCGACGTTCTTGGCGTGGTCGCCGATGCGCTCGATCGATTTCGCGATGAAGACCGCTTCCAGCGCGCTCGAGATCGTGCGCGGATCCTCCATCATGAAGCTGATGAGCTGACGCATGATCGCGTTGAACGCGAGGTCGATCGCGTCGTCCTCGTCGACGACCTCGGCGGCCGCGTCCACGTCCAGCCGCGCGAACGCGTCGAGCGCCTTGTGCAGCATGCTCTGCGCGCCCTGCGCCACGCGGACGACGTCGTAGTACCGCATGCGCGTCAGGCGCTCGCTGCCGCGGATCGTGGCCGCCTTGTAGGCGACCTTCTTCACCTCGTCGCCGATGCGCTCGAGGTCGTTCACGATCTTGCTGACGGTGAGGATCATGCGCAGGTCGACCGCCGTCGGCTGCCGCCGCGCGATGATCTGCGCGCACAGCTGGTCGATGTCGACCTGGCTCTGGTTGATCACCCGCTCGTCGGCGCCGACCGCGTCGATCAGGCGCGGGTCTTCGTCCTCCCCGAGCGCGCCTGTCTCCCGTTGCCTGCCCGGCGTCAGCCGAAGCGACCGGTGATGTAGTCCTCGGTTTCCTTCTTCTTCGGCTTGAAGAAGAGGTGGTCGGTCTGGCCGAACTCGACCAGCTCGCCGAGGTACATGTAGGCAGTGTAGTCCGAGACACGGGCCGCCTGCTGCATGTTGTGCGTGACGATCAGGATCGTGACCTTCTTCTTGAGCTCGGTGACGAGCTCTTCGATGCTCGCCGTGGCGATCGGGTCGAGCGCCGAGGTCGGCTCGTCGAACAGCATGATCTCGGGGTCGGTCGCGAGCGCCCGGGCGATGCACAGGCGCTGCTGCTGCCCGCCCGACAGGTTCGAGCCGACCTCGTTCAGGCGATTCTTGACCTCGTCCCACAGCGCCGCGCCCTTGAGCGACTCCTCGACCTTTTCGTCGAGCGCGTTCTTGCCCTTCATGCCGCGAACCCGCAGGCCGTAGGCGACGTTCTCGTAGATGGACTTCGGAAACGGGTTGGGCTTCTGGAACACCATCGAGACGCGCATCCTCACCTCGATCGGGTCGACGTCGTCCGCCAGCAGGTCGGTGTTGTCCGGATGCAGGATGATCTGGCCGTCGTAGCGGTTGCCCGGATAGAGGTCGTGCATCCGGTTGAAGCAGCGGAGCAGCGTCGACTTTCCGCAACCCGAGGGGCCGATCAGCGCCGTGACCTTGTTCTCGTAGACGGGCATCTCGACGCCCTTGAGCGCCTGGAACTTGCCGTAGTGGAAGTGGAGGTCGCGCGTCTCCGCCTTCAGCGGCGGCAGGGGCGCGTCGACGTGGGCCGGCGCGATCGCGGCGGCGTTCCCGCTGCCGAGCATCGCGGCGTGGGAACGGGACTGGGCACGAGGTTCCATCGGGGTCACCATTTGATGTTCTTGCGCAGCCGGTAGCGCAGCCAGATCGCGAGGCCGTTCATCGTCAGCGTCATGAACACGAGGATCGCGCCCGCCGCGGCCGCATTGGCGTGGAACGCCTCGTCCGGCCGCGAGGTCCAGTTGAACATCTGGATCGGCATCACGGTGAACGGCGCCCGGAGCCATTCGAACGAGAGGAACGGGAAGTCCGCGGTCACCGGCGACGGCGGCAGGAACGCGATGAACGTCAGCGCGCCGATCGTGATGATCGGGGCGGTCTCGCCGATCGCGCGGGAGAGCCCGATGATCACGCCGGTCAGGATGCCCGGCATCGAGTACGGCAGGATGTGGTCCTTGACGGTCTGCCACCGGGTCGCTCCGACCGCGTAGGCGCCTTCGCGGATCATCGCCGGGATCGCGCGGATCGCCTCGCGCGTCGAGACGATGACGATGGGAAGGATCAGCAGGGCGAGCGTGAGGCCCGCCGTCTGCACGCTCTGCCCCAGTCCGAACGCGTAGACGAACAGCCCGAGCGCGAGCAGGCCGTAGACGATCGACGGGACGCCCGCGAGGTTGGTGATGTTGATCTCGATGACGTCGGTGACCCAGTTCTTGGGCGCGTACTCCTCGAGGTAGATCCCCGCCGCCACGCCGAGCGGCACCGCGACCACCGCGGTGACGATCATCACCAGCGTCGTCCCGACCCACGCCGACAGGATGCCTGCCTGGCTCGCGCGGCGCGACGGAAACTGCGTGAAGAACTCCGGCCGGAGGCGCTCCCAGCCGTCGATCAGCATGTCGAGGAACAGCGCGAGGAACGTGAGGAACCCGACCCCGAGCGCGAGGATGCCGAGCACGATGAAGATCACGTCCCAGCGCTTCGCCCTGGCGATGAGCCTGCGGATGTCTCCGGTCGTGCCCCTGACGGCCGGCGCGGTCGCGGAAGTCGACTCGGGCGCGTTGGCCGCCATGTCAGTAGGCCTCCCGGTATCGCTTGCGCATCCAGAACCCGATCAGGTTGAAGAACAGCGTGAGCAGCATCAGCGTCAGGCCCGCGGCGAAGATCGTCTGGTAGCCCACGCTGCCGTGCGGCAGGTCGCCCAGCGCCACCTGGACGATGTAGGCGGTGATCGTCGCCGCCGGCTCCGTCGGGTTGAACGTCAGGTTGGGCTGCATGCCCGCGGCGACCGCGAGGATCATCGTCTCGCCGACCGCGCGCGAGACGCCGAGGATGTACGCCGCGGCGATGCCGGAGATCGCCGCCGGCACGACGACGTTGACGGCCGTCTGCAGCCGCGTCGCCCCCATCGCGAACGAGCCCTCGCGCAGCGACATCGGCACCGCGCGCATCGCGTCCTCGGAGATCGACGCGACGGTGGGAACGATCATGATGCCCATCACGATGCCGGCGGACAGCAGGTTGAAGCCGGGCAGCGACGGGTAGATCGCCTGCAGGAGCGGCGTGACGAACAGCAGCGCGAAATAGCCGTAGACGATCGTCGGAACGCCGGCGAGGAGCTCCAGGATCGGCTTGGCGATCTCGCGCGCCTTCGGCGACGCGAACTCGGACAGGTAGACCGCGATCGTCGTGCCCAGCGGGATCGCCACGCAGAGCGCGACGAGCGAGCTCGTGATCGTGCCCGACAGCAGCACCATGATGCCGAAGTGGGCGTCGTCGAACAGCGGCGTCCACTGCGTGTCGGTGAGGAACAGCCAGAGCGGCACTTCGGCGAAGAAGACGACGCTCTCCTTCACCAGGATGTAGACGATCCCGGCCGTCGTGACGACGGAAACGAAGGCCGCGAGGAAGAGCACCGCCTCGATCGCCCGTTCCTTGAGGTTCCGGGAGAACTTCTTCGCGAGGCGCTCGCTGACCACGGGTGGGAGCCTCGCCCCGAGGGGCGGGCGCAACGTTGTCGACGAATTCATTATACGGCTCCCGCATCGGACGTCCGGCGCGCCGGCCGGGGGGCCGCGCGCGCCGGAGACGCGTGCCTCGAGGTCCGGCGCGACCCCGCCGCGCGGGGCCGTACCGGCAGCGGACGGATCAGAGCTTCGCTTCGCGGGCGAGCAGATCGTCGATCTTGACGCCCACCTCGGCCACGCCGCCGAACACCGTGCCCTTCTTGCCCTTGGCCAGGTGCTCCTTGTTCATCACGTACGCCTTGTCCGGCAGCGGCACGTACTTGACTTCGCGCGCGAGCTTGGAGCCGTGCGTCATGTAGTACTCGACGAACTTCTTCACCTCGGGACGATCGAGCGACTTCGCGTTCACGTAGATGAAGATCGGGCGCGCGAGCGGCTGGTAGCTGCCGTCGAGCACCGTGTTCATCGACGGGGAGACCCCGGGCTTGCCGGCCTTCTCGATGATCGGCACCGCCTTGAGCTTGCCCTGGTTTTCCGCGTAGTAGGCGTACCCGAAGTAGCCGATCGCGTTCGCGTCGCGCTGGACGCCCTGCACCAGCACGTTGTCGTCCTCGGAGGCCGTGAAGTCGCCGCGCGACGACTTGGACTTGCCGACGATCGCCTCGGTGAAGTAGTCGAACGTGCCCGAGTCGGCGCCCGCGCCGAACAGCTTGATCGGCGCGTCCGGCCACGACGGGTCGATCTGGTTCCACTTGGTGATCTTGCCCTGCGCCGAGGGCTCCCACATCCGCTTCAGCTGCTCGACGGTGATGCCCTTGTCGAGGAACGTGTTCTTGGGGTTCACGACGACGGTCAGCGCGTCGAAGGCCACCGGAAGCTCGTAGTAGGTGATGCCTTCCTTGGCGCACTGCTCCATTTCCGACTTGAGGATCGGGCGCGAGGCGCCGCTGATGTCGGTCTCGCCGCGGCAGAACTTCTTGAAGCCGCCGCCGGTGCCGGAGATGCCGACCGTGACCTTGATCGCGTTCTTCTCGGCCTTCTGGAACTCCTCGGCCACGGCTTCCGTGACCGGGTAGACGGTCGAGGAACCGTCGATCTTGACGAGCGTGCCCTGGCCGAACGCGGGCGCGGAGAACGCGGCCGCGAGCGCGACCGCGAGGAATTGAGGCTTGAATCGCATGGACTGCTCCTTGGGTATCGGATTGCCGACCCGCGAAGCCTAACGGGCGCCTGTTACGCGATTGTGACGGCGCGTTGACGCGACATGACAGCACTCGACAGAGGGGCTCGCACGAAAACACCCTACGGATCAATCGCTTGAGTGCGCCACGAGCCGGGGGGATCGCCGCGGCGCCGCCCAATGCCCCTGCCGACGGGACCCTCGACAGGCCCGTTTCAGGTGGCGGTCACGATCGTCGCGCGCCCCGCGGGCCGTCGTTCTCGGCCAGGATCCTCCCCCCGGAGACGCCGGTCCGCTGCCCACGCGCTCCGGACCGAAGCAGCGTGAAACCGGCGACCGAGGACGCGAATGCCAGGAGGCCGGCACCCGGCTCGGCCAGTCCCGCCACGAGCCACAAGGCGGGGATGCCGATCGCGAGGATGAACGCGATGGCTCCGATGCCCGCCGGCCAGCGTCGATCCGCAGGCCGCGTCCGTTCCCAGGTCAGCCAGGCCGCGACCAGGAGGCCCAGGCCCGCCGCGGCGACCCAGGTCGGACCCACCGACGGCCGCACGATGGCCTCGACGAGCACCGCGCCCGCCGCATGGCCGCACACGACGTACGGGAACGCCGCCGCACCGGGACGGACCCTCGCCCCGAACGTCAGGGCCGCCCACGCGAGAAGCATCGCCACCGTCGGAAGCGCCCACACGCGGCGCGGACGCACCTCGAGCGCGAGGACGGCAACGTAGGCGCTCGCCGCGAGCACGAGGGCGAGCGCGACCGGGGCCGCGCGCGTCGCCCACGAGGGGCGAAGCTGACCGGCAACGTTCTGCAAGGCGACGAACCGCGCCCGCCCAACGACCGTCGCGATCGCCCCGACGACGAAGAGCGCGAGGCCCGCTCCGGCGGCCGCGGCGAGCGCCGGTCGCGCGGCCACCGGCGTCCATCCGGCGTAGGTCGCGCCGAGGTCCGCGAGCGCGACGAGCGCGCGTGCGCCCGCGCCCGCGCCAGCCAGCACTTCGCTCGTGACGACCGGAATCGCAGGACCCATCGCACCAATCGTAGCCGGATCCGGGCAAGCGGGGCGCTTGCTTCGGCGGGGCGCCGCGTAGAATCGCCGGCAGGATGGACGAATCCGCTGCCATGGACGTCGTCGCGGTGCGCGCGGTCGAGACCGCCGACGGCGCGCGCGCGTCGTGGAGCGAGGCCGACCGCGCGTGGGCGAGCCGGGCGGCGGCGCAGGTCGTCGGCGCGGACGCGACGCCCGACGCGTACCTCGCGCGCCGCGCGGCGCTCGCCGTCGAGCGGATCGGCGAGCGCGATCCCGCGCTCCCGCGTGCGGTGCGCGCGCTGCGCTGGCGGCCATGGGTCGGCACTGCCGTCGTCGCGCTGGCGTTCGCGCTCGGCGCCTTCCTCGACCAGGTGGACCAGGCGCATCGCGTCAACATCCTCGCGCCGCCGGTGCTGGGGCTGATCGTCTGGAACGTCGCGGTCTACCTCGTCATCGCGGTCGGGTACGTCGTCCGGTACGGCGAGGCCGGACGGCCGGGACCGTTCGCCGCCGCGATCCGGCGCTACGCCGGCGGCGGCGGGCGTCCGCGCGGCGAGGGCGGCATGCGCGACGCGATCGTTGCGTTCAGCGAGGAATGGGCCCGCCGTTCCGCCCCGCTCCACGGCATCCGCGCCGTGCGCATCCTGCATCTCGCGGCGGCGATGCTCGCGGCGGGCGTGCTCGCCGGCCTCTACGTGCGCGGGCTCGCGCTGGAATACCGGGCGAGCTGGGAGAGCACGTTCCTCGACGCGTCCGTCGTGCGCTCGATCGCCGCGATCGCCTACCTGCCCGGCGCGTTGCTCACCGGCGTCCCGGTGCCGACGCTCGCCGAGGTCGCTGCGATCCGCGCGCCGGCCGGCGAAAACGCCGCGCGCTGGCTGCACCTGATGGCCGCGACGGTTGCTGTCGTCGTCGTCGCGCCGAGGCTCCTGCTCGCGCTCGGCGCATGGCTGGTCGAGCGCCATCGCGCGACGCGCTTCGCGCTGCCGCTCGACGAGCCGTACTTCCGGCGGCTCCTTCGCGGCTACCGCGGCGGACCGGCACGCGTGCGCGTGGTCCCGTACAGCTATGCCGCGACGCCCGCGGCGATCGCGGGCCTCGAGGCGATCGTCGCGCGGTCGTTCGGCGGGAGCGCCGCCCTGCTCGTCGCACCGCCGGTCGCTTACGGCGCCGAGGACGCGCCCGCGGCCGACGCCGTGGCCGGCAGCACGCTCGTCGCGCTGTTCAACGCGACGGCGACGCCCGAGCGCGAGGCGCACGGCGCCTTCCTCGCCGCGCTCGCGCAGCAGCGCGAGAGCGTGGAAGCCCTGTTCGCGCTGGTCGACGAAGGCCCGTGGCTCGAGCGCTTCGGGAGCGACCCCACGCGCACCGGGAATCGCCGGGCCGCGTGGCGCGAGCTGTGCGACGAGGCCCGCGTGAGCGTCGTGTTCGCGGACCTCGCGAACCCGGATCTCGCGGCGACCGACGCCGCGCTCGATGCGGCGATCGGCGACAAGAACCCGGCGTGAGCGGGACCGCCTCGATCGCGCTGTCGCTGATCTCGCACACGAACGCGGGCAAGACGACGCTCGCGCGCACGCTGCTCGGTCGCGACGTCGGCGTGGTGCGCGACGCGCAGCACGTCACGCAGGAGGCTGCCGCCTACCCGCTCGTCGAGACGCCGGAGGGCGACGCGCTCGTCCTGTGGGACACGCCGGGCTTCGGCGACAGCGCGAGGCTCGCGCGGCGACTCGCGCAGCAGGGCAATCCGGTCGGCTGGTTCCTGTCGCAGGTGTGGGACCGCTTCCGCGACCGGGCGTTCTACCTGTCGCAGCAGGCGGTGCGCAACGTGCGCGAGCAGGCCGACGCCGTGCTCTACCTGGTCAACGCGTCCGAGGCGCCGGAGGACGCGGGCTACCTCGCGCCCGAGATGGCCGTGCTCGACTGGATCGGCAAGCCGGTGATCGTGCTGCTGAACCAGACCGGCCGCCCGCGGCCGCGCGACGAGGAGCAGGCCGACGAGGCGCGCTGGCGGTCCGCGCTGGGATCGCATCCGACGATTCGCGAGGTGACGACGCTCGACGCGTTCGCGCGCTGCTGGGTGCAGGAGATCGCGCTCTTCGACCTGGTCCGCGACGCGCTGCCCGACGCGCGGCGCGCGCCGTTCGGCCGCCTGGCCGACGCGTGGCAGGCGCGGCGTCTCGCGCAGTTCGACGAGGCAATGGCCGCGCTCGCGGCGCCGATCGCGTACGCCGCGTGCGATCGCGAGCCGTTGCCGGACGCGGGGGTCGGCGGCGCATTGCGCGGGATCGGTCGCAGCCTCGGCATCGGTCGCGACGACGCGGAGGACGGGAAGGCACGCGCGTCGCGCGCGATGGCCGCGCGCCTCGACGACGCGCTCCGCGCGAGCACCGACCGGCTGATCGCGCTGCACGGGCTCGACGGCAGCGCGAAAGGCGAGGTGCTCGCCCGACTCGCGGCGGGCGTCTCGCTCGACGCGCCGGTCGACGAGCGCAAGGCCGCGATGATGGGCGGCGTCGTGTCCGGCGCGCTCACCGGGCTCGCCGCGGACCTCGCTGCGGGCGGCTTCACGTTCGGCGCCGGCATGCTGACCGGCGCGGTCCTCGGCGCGCTCGGCGGCGCGGGCATCGCGCGGGGCCTCAATCTCGCGCGCGGCAAGTCCGGGGCGGCGCTGCGCTGGGAAGACGCATTCCTGTCCGGCCTCGTCGCGTCGGCGCTGCTGCGCTACCTCGCGGTCGCGCATTACGGACGCGGCCGCGGCGACTGGACCGAGACCGAGTATCCGCCGTTCTGGCCGCCGATCGTCGCCGAGGCGGTCGAGCGTCGCCGGGACGCGCTCGCCGGGCTGTGGTCGCGGCGCGAGCCCGCGTGCGACGCCGACGAGATCACGCAGGGGCTCACGGGGCTGCTCGCCGCCGCGGCGCGCGACGTGCTCGACCGGCTCTACCCGGGGGCGCTCGCGGCCGGCTCGGGCCCCGCGCCGGCGCGCCCGCCCGCCGCGCCGGTCAGGGCGTGAAGCCCTCGGCGAGCTTCATCCGCTGCACCTTGCCGGACGGCCCCTTGGGCAGCGCGTCGACGAAGCGCACGTAGCGCGGCGACTTGTAGCGGCCGAGCTCGCGCAGGCAATGGCGGTCGAGCTCGTCGCGCGTGAGCGTCCGGTCGGGCTTGACGACGACGCACGCGAGGATCTCCTGCCCGTAGTCGCGGTCGGGCACACCGACCGCCGCGGCCTCGAGCACCGCCGGGTGCCTGAGCAGCGCCTCGTCGATCTCGCGCGGCGCGATGTTCTCGCCGCCCTTGATGATCAGTTCCTTCGATCGCCCGGTGACGAAATAGAAGCCGTCGTCGTCGCGGTAGCCCAGGTCGCCGGTCGCGAGCCAGCCGTCGTCCGACAGGCTCGCCGCCGTGAGCTCGGGCGCACGGTAGTAGCCCAGCATCACGCCGGGACCGCGCAACTGGATCTCGCCGCGCTCGCCGACCGACAGCGTGCGCCCCTCGCGGTCGACCACGCGCGCCTCGATCGCGAGCGGCCGTCCCGGGCTGCCGATGCGCCGCTCGCGCGAGCTCCATCGGATTGCAGAACGCGACCGACGCGCACTCGGTGAGCCCCATCGCCTCGATGATCGGGATGCCGAAGCGCTCCTCGAACGCGCGCTGCTGCTCGGGCGGCAGCGGCGCGGACGCCGAACGGGCGAAGCGCACGCCCCGCATCGCCTCGCGCTCGGCGGGCGTCGGGTCGGGCGCGTTCAGCAGGTAGGCGACGATCGTCGGCACGAGGTTCAGCCAGGTCGGCCGCCAGCGCTCGACGAGCGACCACCACTGCGACACCGAGAACCGGTGCGGCATCACGATGCTGCCGCCCGAGCACAGCGTGCCCGTCGTCGAGATGCACTGGCCGTTGATGTGGTAGAGCGGCAGCGACGACAGAACGCGGTCCGCCGGACCGAGGCCATGGTGGCTCGCGACCGCGCTGCCCGCGTGGAGCATCGAGGCGTGCGACAGCAGCACGCCCTTGGGCAGGCCGGTCGTCCCCGACGTGTACATGAGCATCGACGCACGCGAGGGATCGCGGTCCGCGAGCGCGGGCGCGGGGGCGCGCGGCAGGTCGAGGCGGTCCGCGTCCACGACCTCGAGCGCCGGCGAGGATCCGATGCGCGCGAGCGACTCGCGCACGCGGGCGGCGTGCTCGCCCGACGCGAACACGATGCTCGGCTCCGCGTGCGCGAGCGTGTGGTCGAGATGCGCGTCCTGCGCGAGCAGGTTGACCGGCACGACGATGCGACCCGCGGCCATCGTGCCGACGAACACCGCCGCGGCCGCGATCCCGTTGGGCAGCATGAACGCGATGCGGGCGCCTTCCGGCGCGCCGAGGCGCTCGAAGTGCGCCGCGAGCGCGTCCGACGTCGACGTCAGCGCGCCGTACGAGAGCACCTGGCCCGACTCGGGGGCGCAGAGGAACGGCGCGTCGGGCGCGTCGGCGGCCCGCGCCTCGAGCACCGCGCGGAAGTCGCCCGACGGCTCCATCAGAGACCGTAGCGGCGCCGGTACTCGCCGAAGAGCTCGTCCTCGCTCGGCTCGCGCACGCGCTCCGGTGCGAGCGGCTGGACGACGCGCGTGACGTTCATGAAATGGCGCACGTTGAGGTTGTCCGAAAAGCTGTTGCCGCCCCAGGTGCCGCAGCCCATCGACAGCGAAAACGGCAGGCCGTTGTCGAAGGCGCCGCCGGTGGCGAAGCAATGCGCCTGGTTCACGATGACGCGGCACACCGGCAGCGTGAGGCCGAGCCGCGTCGCGCGCTCGGGCAGGCGCGTGTGCAGCCCGACCGAGTGGCCGGCGCCCTCGTAAGCGAGGAGCTGAGCGGCGCGCACGGCGCCGGCCTCGAAGTCCGCCGCGCGGTAGAACGCGAGCACCGGCGAGAGCTTCTCGCCCGAGTAGGGCGTCTGTGGGCCGACGGCGTCGACGTCCACGACGAGGAACCGCGCCGTCCGGCACGCGTCGCGCTCGAGCCCGGCGAGCGCCGCGATCGCCGGCGCCGACCGCGCGACATACGCCGGCGCCAGCTTGCCGTCCGGGAACATCGCGCGCTCGAGCAACGCCGACTCGTCGGGGGTGAGCCGAACGCCGCCGTGCTTCGCGAATTGGGCGATGAGCGCGTCCGCCACGGCCTCGACCGCGATCACGCTGTTCTCCGAAGAGCAGGAGGTCGCGTTGTCGAACGTCTTCGACCGCGCGATCTTGGCGGCTGCGTCTGCGACGTCCGCCGACTCGTCGACGATGACGGCCACGTTGCCGGCGCCCACGCCGAGCGCGGGCGTGCCGCTCGCGTAGGCCGCGCGCACGTTGTTCCGCGACCCGGTGGCGACGACGAGGTCCGCCTGCCGCATCAGCTCCCGCGTGTGCTCGCGCGACACCGGCATCGGCAGCATCTGCACGAGGTCGCGCGGCGCGCCGATGCGGTCGAGCTCGGCGTGCACGTACTCGATGAGGAGGGCGAGCGTCGACGCGCCCTTCGGCGACGGCGCGAGGACGATCGCGTTGCGGGCCTTCAGCGCGTTGACGATGTTGTTCGCCGGCGTGGCGCCGGGGTTGGTCGACGGCGTGATCGCGGCGACGACGCCCACCGGCCGCGCGATCTCGATCAGGCCGCGCTCGCGGTCCTCGGCGACGATGCCGGCCGTGCGGATCCCCGCGAGGTCGCGCAGGAGGCCCATCGTCTTGCGCCGGTTCTTGGCGAACTTGTCGGCGACGTCGCCCATGCCGGTGTCGCGCACCGCCAGTTCGGCGAGCGCGCGGTTGCGCGTCGGCTCGACGATCGCCCAGGCGGCCGCGACCGCGAGCTCGTCGGCCCGGGCCTGGTCGCAACCGTCGATCTCGCGCTGCGCCGCGCGCGCCCGGGCGACGAGCGCCGCGACCTCGACACGCACGCGCGCCGGGTCCTGCCCGACAGCCGCCCCGCGATCGCTCATTCCGGCGTGATCTTCGCTTCGCGGATCACGTAGTCCCACTTCTTCAGCTCGTCGCGGATCAGCGCCTCGAAGTCGGCGGACGACGAGGACGCCGCCTCCGCCCCCTGCGCGAGCAGCTTCTCGCGCACCTCGGGCGTCTGCAGCACCTTGACCATCGCCGCGTTGAGCTTCGCGACGACCGGCGCCGGCGTCTTCGCCGGCACGAGCAGCCCGTACCAGGAGTCGACGACGACCTCCGGCACGCCCTGCTCGGCGATCGTCGGCAGGTCGGGCGCCGCGATGCTGCGCTTCGCGCTGGTCACCGCGAGCGCCTTGAGGCGGCCGCTCTTCACGTGCTGCCACGCCGCCGGCATCGAGACGAACAGGAGCTGCACCTGCCCGCCGATCGTGTCGGTGACCGCCGGCCCGCCTCCCTTGTAGGGCACGTGCGTCATCTGCACGCCCGTCTTGAGCTTGAAGAGCTCGCCCGCGATGTGCCCCGGCGACCCGATGCCGACCGACGCGTAGTTGAACTTGCCCGGATTCGCCTTCAGGAGCGCGACGAGCTCCTGGATGTTGCCCGCCGGCACCGACGGGTTGGCGACGACGATCTGCGGGATCATCGCCGCGAGGCTCACCGGGATGAAGTCGCGCTCGACGTCGTAGGCGAGCTTCGTGTAGAGCTTCGGATTGATCGTGTGCGACGACAGCGTCATCAGCACCGTGTAGCCGTCCGACGGCGCCTTCGCCGCGAGCTCGGTGCCGACGCTGCCGCCGGCGCCCCCCTTGTTGTCGACCACGATCGTCTGGCCGAGCTCGGGCGAGAGCTTCTCGTTGACGATGCGCGCGACGACGTCCGTCCCACCGCCCGGCGGGTAGGGGACGATCATCCGGATCGGCTTCGACGGCCAGTCCTGCGCCTGCGCAAGACCGGCGACCAGCGCGAACGCGAACACCGCGCTCGCCGCGTGACGGAACGATTTCATGGCGCTCTCCTCCTGCCGTGAGCCCGTCTTGCGCGGGCTTGCCTCTCGCTGCGGCCCCCTTCCCGCCGAGGGAAGAGGGAGTATCGCGGCGCCGTGCGCCGAGTCAAGCTGCCCGAACGCCGTCCGCGTGTTCGTTCGTGGCGAGTTGCGCGGAGCGAGCCGCAGGAAATGCCGGCTATCGAGGAGCTTCGGTCGACTTGTACTTGGCGAGGTGGCGCGTCGGCATCGCGAGCGCATCGCGCCGGAACGGGTCGCCGAGCTCGCGCGTCACCATCATCTCGAGCACCGTGGTCTTGCCGTCCCTCTGCGCCGCGGCGGCCGCGCGCAGCGCGGGACCGACGTCCGACGCCTTCTCGATGCGCACGCCCTCGGCACCCATCGCCTTCGCGACGGCCGCCCACGACGGCTGCTTGTCCAGGTTCACGCCGAGGAAGCGGTTCGCGTAGAAGTCGACGTGGTTCTTCTTCTCCGCGCCCCACTGGCCGTTGTTGAAGACGACCGCCGTCACGGGGATGTTCTCGCGCACGCAGGTCAGGATCTCGCCGAAGCTCATGCCCCAGGCGCCGTCGCCGACGTAGGCGATCGCCGGGCGTTCGGGCGCCGCGACCTTCGCGCCGATGATCGTCGGGAACGCGTAGCCGCAGTTGCCGAAGCTCATCGCCGCGAACATCGAGCGCGGCTCGTCGAAGCGCAGGTAGCTGTTCGACACCGAGCAGATGTTGCCGATGTCGGTCGACACCATCGCGCCGTCCGGCATCGCCCGCTCGAGCTCGCGCAGCATCTGGCGCGGGTGCATGAGCGACGTGCCCTTCGCCACCTCGAGCGACCATGCGTCCTTCTCGTGCGCCCAGCCGTCGAGCTCCGCCTCCCACGCGGCCTTCTCGGCCCTGACCTTCGCGAGGCGGTCCGCCTGGTTCGCGTGACAGGCGAGCTGCTTCCCCTTGAGCCGCGCCGCGAGCGCGAGAGACGCCGCCTTCGCGTCGCCGCAGATGCCGACGGAGATCGTCTTGACGAGGCCCAGCATCGTCGGGTCGGCGTCGACCTGGATGATCTTCGCGTTCTTGGGCCAGTAGTCGAGGCCGTGCTGCGGCAGCGTGCCGAAGGGGCCCAGGCGCGAGCCCAGGGCGAGCACGACGTCCGCCTGGCCGATGAGCTTCATCGCGGCCTTGCTGCCCTGGTAGCCGAGCGGGCCGCACCAGAGCGCGTGCTTCGCCGGGAACGCGTCGTTGTGCAGGTACGAGACCGCTACGGGCGCCTGCAGGAGCTCGGCGAGCGCGATCGCCTCGGGCTGGCCGTTCGCCATCACGATGCCGCCGCCCGCGAGGATGACCGGGAACTTCGCGCCGGCGAGGAGCTCCGCCGCCTCGGCCAGGCTCTTCTCGCCGCCGGCACCGCGCTCGATCGCGAGCGGGCGCGGGATCTCGCACTCGATGTCGCCGTAGAAGAAGTCGCGCGGGATGTTGAGCTGCGTCGGCCCGAGCTCGAGGTGGGCGCGGTCGAACGCGCGCGCGGTCAGTTCGGCCATGCGCGCCCGGT
Source organism: Betaproteobacteria bacterium (assembly GCA_016704895.1). Classification (GTDB taxonomy): domain Bacteria; phylum Pseudomonadota; class Gammaproteobacteria; order Burkholderiales; family Casimicrobiaceae; genus VBCG01. The sequence continues at coordinate 79,723 of JADIZG010000001.1, read as the reverse complement.
TGTTCACGTGCGCCTGGTACTTGGTGATCTTCGAGAAGATCGGCAGCTGCTCCGTTTCCTGGAAGCCGCCGAGGCCGAGCGTCGCGCTGCCGGTTTCCGGCGTGATGACGACGACCGGCGAGTGCGCCCAGAACGCGGCGGCCGTCGACGTGACGAAGTTCGTGATGCCGGGGCCGTTCTGCGCGATGCAAACGCCGTGGCGTCCCGACACCCGCGAGTAGCCGTCGGCCATGTGGCCGCCGCCCTGCTCGTGCGCGACCGAGATGAAGCGGATGCCGGCGAGCGGGAACAGGTCGAGCGCGTCCATGTACGCGGACCCCACGATACCGAAGACGTCCTTCACGCCCTGGGCGACGAGCGTCTCGACGAACGCCTCCGACGGCGTCATCTTGTGGCGTCCGGTCACGGCGGTGGGCATCGGGGTGGGCAGATCGGCGGGCTTGTTCATGACGGGGTCCTTCCGGGATTCGCTCGGCTGGCGATGAGCGCGAAGTGTTCCACAGCGGGGCGCTCCAGGCAACATGAACAATCGAAATATGGCTTGCAGCGTTCCATATTCCGATTATGATTACGGCCATGGCTGCCAAGCATGATCGTGTCCCGCCCCTCCTCCGCGCATTCGGCCTGCTCGAGCGCGTGGCGAGCGCCGACGGCCCGGTCGCCCTCCAGGAGCTCGCCGCCGACGCCGGGCTCCCCAAGCCCACCGTCTACCGGATGCTCGCGATGCTCGAGTCCGCCGGGCTCGTGACCCGCGAGCCCGACGGGCGACGGATCGCCGCGGGCCCGCGCCTGATGCGCTTCGCGCTCGACGTGCAGCTCTCCGCGGCCGTGCGCGCGCCGCGCCACGCGATCCTGAAGCGGCTCGCCGACGAGCTGGGCGAAACGGTGAACCTCACGATGCTCGACGGCAGCGAGGTCGTCTACCTCGACCGCGTCGAGACCGAGTGGCCGCTGCGCATGACGCTGCAGCCCGGCTCGCACGTGCCGCTGCACTGCACGGCGAGCGGCAAGCTGCTGCTCGCGCTGCTGCCCGCCGCGCGGCGGCGCCGCATCGTCGCCGAGCTGCCGCTGCCCCGCTACACCGACCAGACGATCACCGACGCGAAGGCGCTCGACGCCGAGCTCGCGACGATCCGCCGCGAAGGCCGCGCGACCGACAACGAGGAATACCTCGCGGGACTCGTGTGCGTCGCGGTGCCGGTGTCCGCGCACGACGGGCGCACCGTCGCCTGCGTCGCCGTGCACGCGCCGGTCGCGCGCATGACGCTCGACCGCGCGATCGAGCACGTGCCCGCGCTCCAGCGGGCCGCCGACGCGCTGGGCGCGACGTTCGGCGCGCGGGCGCAGCAGCAGGCCATCCCCGCGTAGCCCCGCGGCGCGCGCAGCCTCGCCATCGTCCCCGGTCGGCGCGGCGCGCCTCCGCGGGTTACGCGGAGCTTCCCCGGGCAGCCCTAGTTCAGCCAGTCGAGGAGCGCCTGGATCGCGATCGCGTTCGCGGTGTCGGTGAACAGGCTGGCCGCGAGCGTGATGATCAGGAACGCATGCGGCGCGGGACCCAGCGTCTCGGCGAGGCGGCGCATCGTTCCCAGCCCCACCGGCATCGCGCCCATCGCGAAGCCGATGAAGCCGCCCGACGCGATCGCCGCGTCGCGGTCGCGCCCCAGGACCGGGAACAGCACGAACGCCGCGAGCGCGACGATCAGCGCCACCTGCGCGACGATCACCGCGGCGAGCAGGCCGGCGAACGGGATCAGCTCCCACAGCTTGAGGGACAGCATGCTCATCGCGAGGAACAGGCGCAGCGCGATCGTGCTGACCAGCTCGGCCAGCTCGTGGTCGACCGGGCGGCGCACGACGTCCGCGAGGTTGGTGATGAGGATGCCGCCGAACATCGCGGTGAGGAACGCGGGCAGGTTCAGGCTCGCGTTGCGCGACAGGTGCTGGAGGATCTCGCCGATCGCGAGCGACGTCGCGATCAGCAGCAGCGCCTTGAGCCAGCGGTCCGACGAGAGCACGTCGCCCAGCGTGCGCCCCTCGTCCGTCGCCGTCGGCGCCGCGGGCAGGTCGGCGACCGTCGCCGGGGACGATCGCGCACGGCGCGCGAGGCGGGATGCGACCGGACCGCCCACGACGCCGCCGACGATCAGTCCCAGCGTCGCGGCCGCGATGCCGAGCTCGAAGGCCGCGGGCAGCGTCGACGCTTCCGGGGTCTGCGCCCATGCGGCCGCCGTCCCATGGCCGCCCAGGAACGGGATGCTGCCGACGAACAGGCCGAGCGCGGCCGGCTGCCCGAACGCGCGCGCGAGTACGATGCCGACCGCGTTCTGCATGACGATCGTGAGTGCGATCGCGACGCAGAGCAGCGCGACCTGCACGCCGCCCTGCCTCAGTCCGGCGAACTTCGCGGACAGGCCGAGGCCCGAGAAGAACACGAGCAGCAGCAGCGTGCGGATCGTGCCCGGCCAGGCGAACTCGACGCCCGGCCAGGCGCGCAGCACCCAGGCCAGCGCGGCGAACAGGAGCCCGCCCGTCACGGCCGGGGGGATGCCCGAGGTGCGCAACGAGGCGACGCGGCCGTTGACCGCCGTGCCGACGAGGATGGCGACGATCGCGAGGACGAACATCGCGAGCTCGGACACCTCGATCGTCGTGACGGCCATCGCCTGTCCTTCGCTGGAGCCCGTCGGTCGCGCGGGCCGCGTAGCATAGCGCGGCGCGGCGCTCGCCGCACACCGTGCTGCGCGGTCAGCCTGCGGCGTCCTCGAGGATCATGTCGCTCGCCTTCTCGGCGATCATCACGACCGGTGCGTTCGTGTTGCCGGAGACCAGCGTCGGCATGATCGAGCAGTCGACGACGCGCAAGCCGCCGATGCCGCGCACCCGCAGCCGGTCGTCGACGACCGCCATCGCGTCGTGGCCCATCCTGCAGGTCCCCGACGGATGGAAGATCGTCGCGCCGTACGCGCGTGCGAACGCGAGCAGCTCGTCGTCGCCCTGCACGGCCGCGCCGGGGCGGAGCTCCTCGACCACGTACGGCGAGAGCGACGTCGTCGCGGCGAGCCGCCGGGCGAACCTGAGCGAGGCGACCGCGCACGCGCGGTCCTCCCCGGTCGACAGGTAGTACGGCTGCATCGACGGCGCGGCCATCGGATCGCGCGAGGCGAGGCGCACGCGCCCGCGCGAACTGGGGCGCAGCTGGCAGACGCTCATCGTGAACCCCGGGAACGGGTGCGGCTTCGCGCCCGCCATGTCGGCGGACAGCGTCGCGAAATGGAACTGGATGTCGGGCGAGGCGGACTGCGGCATCACGCGCGTGAAGAGCCCCCCCTGGTTGATGCCGATCGCGAGCGGCCCCTTGCGCGTCAGGAGCCACTTGAGGCCGATCTTCATCGAGCGCCACCACGACGCGAGGTCGTCGTTGGTCGTGATCGGCTTCGAGCACCTGAACAGGAGCCGCAACTGCAGGTGGTCCTGCAGGTTCTCGCCGACGCCCGGCAGCTCGTGCACGACCGGGACGCCGAGCTCCGCGAGGTGCGCGCCGGGCCCCACGCCCGAGAGCAGCAGGAGCTGCGGGCTCTGCAGCGCGCCGGCCGCGAGGATCACCTCGCGCCGCGCCCGCGCGGTGCGCGTCTCGCCGCCGCGCCGGTACTCGACGCCGGACGCCCGCCCCTGCTCGATCAGCACGCGCGTCGCCTGCGCGTTCGTCTCGACGGCGAGGTTGGCGCGGCCGCGCGCGGGCTTCAGGTACGCGACCGCGGTGCTGCATCGCCACCCGTTGTGCGTGAAGAGCTGGTAGTAGCCGACCCCTTCCTGGACGCCGCCGTTGAAGTCGTCGGTGCGCGGCACGCCGAGCTCGCCCGCGCCGGCGATGATCGCCTCCATCAGCTCGTGCTTCTCGCCGATGTCGGAGCACTTGAGCGGCCCGTCGGCGCCGTGCGCGGCGGACGCGCCGCGCTGGTTGCCCTCGCTGCGGACGAAATACGGCAGCACGTCGCGCCAGCCCCAGCCCCGGTTGCCCGCCGCGGCCCAGCGGTCGTAGTCCTCGGGCTGGCCGCGCACGTAGATGAGCCCGTTGATCGACGAGCTGCCGCCGAGGCAGCGCCCGCGCGGCCAGTAGATGCGGCGCCCGTCCATCCCCGGGTCGGGGTCGGTGTGGAAACCCCAGTTGTAGACCGGATGGAACATCGTCTCCCCCCGCCCGGGGGGGGGGGCCCCCGGGGGCGGCCCCCCCGGGCCGCCCCGCGGCAGCCCCCTGATCCCGCCGTCGGTCAGGCGTCCCGCAGCCAGCCGTGCCGCCGCCACGAGACGTAATCGTAGTTGCCGCGGGCCCCGTCGTCGTCGAAGGCCCGCGCGCCGTCGGCCCATCGCCTTGCCGTAGGTCCCGGTCGAGAGGTGTAGGTGCCGGAGCGGGACTCCGCCGGCGTGAGCTTGCGCATCGATCTCGGAGGACCAGTCCTGGAGCCCGATGTCAGCACGACGCCGCCGGGCTTGACGGCCGCCATCGCGCTGCGCGTCGACGCGGCACCGACCGCCCCCCCCCCCCCCGTCAGGCGGTTCGCGAGCACGCAGCCGGCCGTGCCGCCGCCGACGACGGCGCCCGGCCGGTCGGCGCTCGCCGCGATCTCCGGCCGCCCGTCGCCGGCGTGTCTCGGCACCGCCGCGCGCCGTCGGCCAGCCCGCCGCCCGGCAGCGCCGATCGCGCCCGGGCACGGCTCAGGCTCGTCCCGGTGCACGACCTCGCAGGGGGCGGTGTAGACGAGGGCCTTCATGCGTCACCCCGCGGAGAATCCGCCGTCGACGAAGATCGTCTGGCCGGTCACGTAGTCGGAGGCGCGGCTCGCGAGGAACACCGCCGTGCCGCGGAGGTCGTGGAGCTCGCCGTTGCGCCTGGCGAACGTGCTCTCGGCCATCCTGCGCCAGCGGACGGGATCGTCGACCACCGGCGCGGTGAGCTCGGTCGGGAAGAACCCCGGCGCGATCGCGTTGGCGGTGACCCCGTCCTTCGAGAAGGCCTCCGCCTGGGCGCGCGTGAGCTGCACGATGCCTCCTTTCGACGCGCCGTAGGGCGCGCTCATCGGGAAAGCGCGCTGCGACTGCAGCGACGCGATGTTGATGATCCGCCCCCAGCCGCGCCGGAGCATCGCGGGCGCCAGCGCGTTCGCCAGGAAGAACGGCGCCGCGAGATTGATCGCCATCGTCGCATCCCAGTCGGCGTCGGCGAGCTCCAGGATCGCCCCGCGGCGGTTCACGCCGGCCGCATTCACGAGGATGTCAGGCGGCCCGAAGAAGTCTCCCGCCCGCGCCGCGGCGTCGCGCAGCGCGTGCCGGTCCGCCAGATCGGCGTCGATCCGGGCGGCCCGGCCCCCTTCCGCCTCGACCTCGCGGCAGGCGCGCTCGAGCTCCTGCGCCCGTCGCGCCACGAGCACGACCGCCGCGCCGGCTTCCGCGAGCCCGCGCGCGATCTCGCGGCCGATGCCGGAGCTCGCGCCGGTGACGAGCGCGACGCGCCCGGCGAGGTCGAAGCTGGCGGGTGCGGTCATCAGTCGGCCACGGGCGGGCCCAGCGCGAACCGCTCGCCCGGAAAGTACTTCGCCAGGCGATCGTCGGCGGTGCGCGCGTGCGCCTCCATCCCCTCCAGCCGCGAGATCCGCGCCGTCACCGGGCCGATCGCGTGATTGGCCTCGCGGGTCATCCGCTGCCAGGTGACGGTCTTGATGAACTTGTGCACCGACAGTCCGCCCGAGTAGCGCGCGGCGCCGCGCGTGGGCAGCACGTGGTTGGGCCCGGAGGCCTTGTCGCCGAAGGCGACCGTCGTCTCCTCGCCGAGGAACAGCGACCCGTAGCAGGTGAGCCTCGCGAGCCACCAGTCGAGGTCGGAGGCGTGCACTTCGAGGTGCTCCGTCGCGTAGGTATCGGAGACACCGGCGACCTCCTCCCGCGTGTCGCACAGGATCACCTCGCCGTAATCGCGCCAGGCGGCGCCGGCAGCGTCCCTCGCCGTCGCGGGCAGCGCATCGATCAGCGCCGGAACGCGCTCCATCACGGCATCGGCCAGCGCACGCGAGGTCGTGAAGAGCCACGCGGGCGACTCGTGGCCGTGCTCCGCCTGGCCCACGAGATCCGCGGCGACGATGTCGGCGTCCGCGGTGTGGTCGGCGATCACCGCCACTTCCGACGGGCCGGCGAACACGTCGATGCCCACCCGTCCGAAGAGCATGCGCTTCGCCTCGGCGACGTACTTGTTCCCCGGCCCCACGATGATGTCGGCGGGCTTGCCGGAGAACAGGCCGAAGGCGAGCGCGGCGATGGCCTGCACGCCGCCCAGCGTCATGATGACGTCGGCGCCCGCCACCTTCATCGCGTAGAGCACCTGCGGGTGGATGCCCTCGCCCCGGTAGGGCGTGGAGCACGCGACCACGGTAGGCACGCCCGCGGCCTTGGCCGTGGCGATCGCCATGTAAGCCGATGCGATGTGGGCGTAGCGACCGGTAGGCACGTAGCAGCCGGCGACGTTCACCGGGATGAGACGCTGGCCCGCGACGAGTCCCGGGTGCACCTCGATCGAGAATTCGCGCATCGAATCGCGCTGCGCCAGCGCGAAGAGGCGCACCTGCCCGGCGGCGAATTCGATGTCGCGCCTGGTCGCGGCGTCGATCCCCGCCGTGCGCCGTTCGATCTCCTCGGCCCCCACCACGATGTCGCCCGTCCAGCGGTCGAGCTTCTCGGCGTACTCGCGTACCGCCGCCTCGCCCCGGCGCTCGATCTCGCCCAGCATGTCCTCGACGACCCTGCGCGCGTTGCCGCTCTCGGTGTCCGGCGTCCTGGCCGCCTTCTTCAGGTAGGTGATCGCCATCTCGTCATTTCCCGTAGATGTATTGGGGCAGCCACAGCGCGATCTGCGGAAACGCGATGATCAGCACGAGTCCCAGCAGCTGCAGGCCCATGAACTGGAGCATGCCCTTGCAGATGTCGGTGAGCTCCCACTGCGGCACGACGCCCTTCAGGAAATAGACCGACAGCGTCGCGAAATGGAACCGGATGTCGGGCGAGGCGGACTGCGGCATTACGCCCGTGACGAGCCCCCGCCGTTTGATGCCGATCGCGAGCGGCCCCTTGCGCGTCGGCAGCCGCTTGAGGCCGATCTTCATCGAGCGCCACCACGACGCGAGGTCGTCGTTGGTCGTGTTCGGCTTCGAGCACCCGTATGCGTCCATTGCGTCGTGTCCGAGGTCTCGTCGAATCGTCGACAATCTTATCGAATTGTGAAACGCCGGTTTCCGGAATCGGCGAGAAAGTATTGCCAATCGCGGCCGGACTGTCTACATTGAAAAAAGCGCGTCGCTCGCGGAAGACGGGCTCGCGCGAGCGATGCCGCGCTCGGGCGGCACACACGGAGGAATGAACATGAAGCGTTCAGGGTTGACACGCGCGGCGCTCGCCGTCGGCGCGATCGCGCTCGCCTGCACGTCGGCGTTCGCGCAGACGGCGCAGCAGCCGGCGAAGTGGCGGATCCAGACGGCAGTGCCGTCGGCGAGCATCTACTTCGAGCTGCTGAAGCGATTCGGCGACCGCGTCGACAAGATGTCGGGCGGCCGGGTGAAGATGGAAATGCTGCCCGACGGCGCCGTCGTGCCGGCGTTCGAGATCCTCGACGCGGTCGACAAGGGCATCGTCGAAGGCGGCTACGCCTGGACGCACTACTGGTCGGGCAAGCATCCGGCCGCGGGGCTGTTCAGCAACCCGATGGCGGGCGCGGGCGTCGGCCTCGACCAGATGTCGCACGTCGCGTGGATCTTCGAGGGTGGCGGCTACGACCTGTACCGCAAGCTCTACAGCGACGTCCTCAAGGTCAACGTCGAGCCGCTGTTCATCCAGCCGATGGGGCCGGACCCGCTCGGGTGGTTCAAGTCGCCGATCAACTCGACCGCCGACTTCAAGAAGATGAAGTACCGCTCGCCGCCGGGCATCACCGGCGAGATCTTCAAGGAGATGGGCGTGGCGGCCGTCGCGATGCCGGGCGGCGAGATCGTGCCCGCGGCGCAGCGCGGCGTGATCGACGCGGCCGAGTGGATCGGGCCGGCCGACGACCTGAACCTCGGCCTGCAGACCGTGTGGAAGCACTACTACCTGCAGGGCCTGCACCAGTCGACCGACATCGGCGAGATCATCATCAACAAGTCCGCGTGGAACAAGCTGACGCCCGACCTGCAGGAGATCATCCGCACCGCCGCAATGGCGTCGATGACCGAGACCTACACGTTCAACGTGTACCGCAACGCGCAGGCGATCGTGCGGCTGCGCAACGAGTTCAAGGTCAACATCCACGACACGCCGAAGGACTTCTTCCCCGAGTTCGTCCGCGCGACCAACGTCGTGCTCGACCGCTACGCGGCGAAGGACGCGTTCTTCAAGCAGACGCTCGACTCGCAACGTGCGTTCGCGAAGGTCGTGGTCCCGTACTGGACGAAGATCCTCGACCTGTACGCGAACCTCGGCAACGCGGCGCTCGCCGCCCCGCCGCCGAAGTGACGACGACGGCCGTCATCCCCGCGCAGGCGGGGATGACGGAGCGATCGGTCGCAGCGGCGAGCCACGCCCTGCACGCCAGCCTCGCCGTGTGACGTGGCGGCGGGCGGCTCGACCGCGCCCGCCCGCCCTGCTGCCCGTGGAGCCCGAATGACACCCGAAACGAACGGGGCCGCGCGTCTCGCCAGCGCCATCGATACGCTCACGCGCTTCTTCGGCAAGGCGATCGCATGGCTCATCCTGCCGATGATCCTGTCGCTGGTCTGGGAGGTCGTCGCGCGTTACTTCTTCAACGCACCGACGGTCTGGGCCTACGACATGACGTTCATGCTCTATGGCTCCTTCTTCATGGTGGGCTCGGCGTGGACGCTGCAGCGCGGCGGCCACATCCGCACCGATGTCTACTACGCGAGGTGGTCGAAACGGACCCAGGCCCGCGTCGACCTCGCCTGCTACCTCGTGCTGTTCTTCCCGGCGATGGTCGTCTTCGGGTGGCTCTGCTGGGAATACTTCTGGAAATCGTTCCAGCAGAACGAGAGCATCGTCACGAGCCCGTGGATGCCGATCGTCTGGCCGTTCAAGTTCACGATGCCGCTGACCGCGGCCCTGCTGGTGCTGCAGGGGATCGCCGAGTGCATCCGCTGCTGGGGGCGCGCGTTCGGCCCCGGCGGGGCGGATGAAGGCAACGGCAACGCCGGCGCGGACGCCCCGGCGGTCGACGCCGAGGGGAGCGTGATCACGTGAGCACGGAATGGCTCGGCATCCTGCTCCTCGTGGTCCTGTTCGCCGCGATCTTCATCGGCTTCCCGATCGCGTTCACGCTGATCGCCGTCGGCGCGATCGGCGGCTGGCTCGCGATGGGCCCGCTCGCGCTGCACCTGTTGACGCTGCAGGTCTTCTCGGTGATGCGCGATCCGACGCTCGCGTCGGTCCCGTTCTTCCTGTTCATGGGCTACCTGCTCGAGCAGTCGGGGCTGATGGAGCGATTGTTCCGAGGCGTCCAGCTCGCGCTCGGGTCGATCCGCGGCTCGCTCTACCTCGCAGTGCTGCTGACCGCGACGATCTTCGCCGCCGCGACGGGCATCGTCGGGTCGTCGGTGACGCTGCTCGGCGTCATGGCGGCGCCCGCGATGAAGCGGAGCGGCTATGACATCCGGATGTCGGCGGGCGCGATCACCGCGGGCGGCACGCTCGGCATCCTGATCCCGCCCTCGGTGATGCTCATCGTGATGGGCCCGGTCGTCGGCGTGCCGGCGACCGACCTCTTTGCCGCGGCCGTCATCCCGGGCCTGCTGCTGGCGTCGCTCTACATCGTGTATACGCTGGTGCGCAGCTACATCAATCCGGCCCTCGGGCCGGCGCTGCCGCCCGAGGAGCGGGCGGGCTCGCTCGGGGAAGTCGTACGGGAGCTCGTGCTCGGCATCGCGCCGGTCGTCGTCGTGATCTTCGCGACGCTCGGCGTGATCCTCGCGGGCATCGCGACGCCCACCGACGCGGGCGCGGTCGGCGCATTCGCCGTGCTGCTGATGACGCTCGCCTACCGCCGCATGACCTGGACAGGCTTCCGCTCGGCCGTCTACTCGACGCTGCTCACGTCGTGCATGATCCTGCTCCTGGTCGCCGCGTCGAACTATTTCGGCTCGATCTTCTCGCGGATGGGCAGCGCGTCGCTGATCGCCGAGTCGCTGCTGAAGCTCGACCTCCCGCCGATGGCGATGCTGATCCTGATCCTCGGCATCATCTTCGTGCTGGGCTGGCCGCTCGAGTGGGTGCCGATCGTGCTGATCGTCGTGCCAATCCTGCTGCCGCTCGTCCAGAAACTCGGCATCGACATCGTCTGGTTCTGCACGCTGGTCGCCGTGTGCCTTCAGACCGCATGGCTGTCGCCGCCGGTGGCACTTTCCGCCTACTTCCTGAAAGGCGTCGTGCCCGAATGGGAGATCAGCGACATCTACAAGGGCATGCTGCAGTTCATGGTGCTGCAGGTGATCGGCCTCCTGCTCGTGCTGTTCTTCCCGCAGCTCGCGCTGTGGCTGCCCGCCGTGCTGCGCGACTGACGGCGCGCGAGCCGCCGGCCGCCGTCACGGCGCCCGGCGCGCACGCGCCGCCCCGGCGCGCTCGCGCGCGTTCGACGTGCTGTCGTTCGTCGCGTCGTCGGCGCGACCGCCCTCGGCGTCGGCGATCGCGGAAAAGCTCGGCCTCGCGCCCTCGTCCGGGCACCGGCTGCTCGGCCATCTCGCGGACGCCGGCCTCGTCGTTCGCGAGCCGGGATCGCGCGGATTCCGACCGTCGGCTCAACTCGCGGCATTCGCTCGCGACGTACTGCTGGGCGACTCCGCCCAGTCCGAGCGTCACGCAATCCTCGCGGGGCTCGCCGCGCGCGTCGGCGAAACCTGCAACCTCACGATGCTCGACCGGGGCCGCGTCGTGTACCTCGACCGCGTCGAGTCGCACTGGCCGCTGCGCCTGCACCTCGCCCCCGGCTCGCAGGTGCCGATCCACTGCACCGCGAGCGGCAAGCTCTTCCTCGCGACGCTGCCGAAAACGCGGCGCGCGGCGCTTCTGCGGGCGACGCCGCTCGATCGCCACGCACCGGGCACGATCGTCGATCCGGCAGCACTGGAGCGAGAGCTCGACGCGCTGCGCAAGCGCGACCTCGGCATCGACTGCGAGGAGTACATCGCGGGTCTGGTCGCGGTGGCCGTACCCGTGCGCGACCGGCGCGGGCGCGTCGTCGCGGCAATCGCGGTGCACGCCCCGGCGGCACGCATGTCGGTCGACGCGGCACTGGGTCACGTCGACGCCATGCGCGAGGCGGCGGCGGCCATCGCCGGAACCGTGGGTTGAACAGCGGGCATTCCCGATGCGTGCCGTCGACGGACGGATCGACGGCAGCCCGGAGCATTCGTTGGTGAGGGAGGTCGGGTCGCGGTCCGGCCGCACACGATCCTCCGGGCGGCCGGTCGCCAGCACGCACACGAGGTGATACGGAGTAGCGCCGTCTCGCCGCGCCCCGCGCCCACGGAGGCCGGATGACCGCGCCGCGTCGCGAAATGTCGGGCGGTGATCAGGCGACGAGCGCAGCCGCCTCGACGAACGGAACTCCCTGCGCCTCCGCGACCGGCCGGCACGTCACCTTGCCCATCGCGACGTTCAGCCCGGCACGCAGGTGCGCGTCGTCGGCGAGCGCCTCCTTCCAGCCCTTGTCCGCGAGCGCGAGCACGAACGGGAGCGTCGCGTTGTTGAGCGCGTAGGTCGACGTGCGCGGCACGCCGCCGGGCATGTTCGCGACGCAGTAGTGAATGACGCCGTCGACCGCGAAGACCGGCTCGGCGTGCGTCGTCGCGCGCGAGGTCTCGAAGCAGCCGCCCTGGTCGATCGCGACGTCGACGACGACCGATCCGCGCTCCATGCGCCCGATGAGCTCGCGCGACACGAGCTTCGGCGCCGAGGCGCCGGGGACGAGCACGCCGCCGATCACGAGGTCGGCCGCCGCGACGTGCTTCTCGATCGCGTCGCGCGTCGAGAACACGGTGTTGAGCGCCGGGCCGAACTGCGCCCACAGCCGGCGCAGCGCCTCGGTGTTGCGGTCGATCACCCAGACGTCGGCCTCGAGGCCGAGCGCCATCGTGATCGCGTGCGTGCCGACGACCCCACCGCCCAGCACGACGACGCGCGCGGGCTCGACGCCCGGCACGCCGCCCAGCAGGATCCCCTTGCCGCCGTGCGCCTTCTCCAGATAGTGCGCGCCGGCCTGCACCGCCATGCGGCCCGCGACCTCGGACATCGGCGCGAGCAGCGGGAGCCCGCCCGAGGGCGACGTGACGGTCTCGTAGGCGATGCAGACCGCGCCGCTGGCGACCAGGTCCTTCGTCTGCCCGGGATCGGGCGCGAGGTGCAGGTAGGTGAACAGCAACTGGCCCGGCTTCAGCATCGCGCGCTCGGCCGCCTGCGGTTCCTTCACCTTGACGATCATCTGCGCCTTCGCCCAGACCTCGGACGCCGTCGCGGCGATCGTGGCGCCCGCGCGCGCGTAGTCGTCGTCGGAGGCGCCGATGCCCTGCCCCGCGTCGCGCTCGACGATCGCCTGGTGGCCGTGGTGCACGACCTCGCGGACCGACGCGGGCGTCAGGCCCACGCGGTGCTCGAGCACCTTGATCTCCTTCGGGACGCCGACCAGCACGCGCACCTCCACCGATGATTCGCCGGCGAGCACGGTACCCCCGGGATCCGCTGCCGGCTAGGGCCAGCGACGCACGCGGAGTGGGGTCAGGGCCGGTCGCCGGTCCCGGAGGAGGGTCACTGGCGGGCGGGGATGTCTCGCGCCGCGTTCCGGAACGCCTCGGCCTGCCTCTCGTCGATCGTCAGCCGGATCAGCTTGTAGCAGGCCTCGACCGCGACCGCGAGCGCCTCGTCGCCGCTGCCGGCCTCCTCGAGCTTGCGGCGCACCTTCTCGGACTTCGCGCCCAGGAGCCGCGACGCGAGCGCGACCAGTGCCTGCGCCTTGGTCGTCGCGGGCGCGACGCCGGGCCGCGTGGCGGCAGCCATCGCCGCGGCCGGCACCGGGCCTGCGGAAGGCGGCGCCGCACCGGGACCGTTGATCGCCGCGGACGGCATCCGCGTCCCTGCGGCCCCCGCGGGAGCCACGAGGCCCCGTTCGACCAGGTCGACGAGCGCCGCCGCGAACTCGGGGATCATCGATCCCTTGCGCTCGAGGTCGGCAAACGTCGAACGCCCGTCGACGAGGATCAGCGCGTGCCGGCTCGTCCGCGGCAGGTCGCGGTTGTGGACCTTGAGGGCGTCGACGCCACGCGGCGTGCGCACCAGGACGACGTTGCCATCCATCGCGCTACGCCGACAGTTCCTCGATGATCCGGTAGATCAGCTTCACCGTGATCGCGACGTAGATCGCGCCGAACAGGAAGATCAGCGAGACGATGACGTTGATCAGGCCCTGCGGCAGCAGGCCGAAGAACGGCGTCACCAGGTAGCCCGCCGCGAAGAGCGCGACGAGCGACGTCAGCACCTTCCACTGGCGTCCTACGACCCCCCCGGGAATGTTCCTGCGCAGCGAGAGCGCGAGCCACAGGCAGTAGAAGATCACGACGATCGCGCTCGCGCTGATGATCGTGCTGACGTCGACGTTCATGCCGGCTTCCTCCCTCGTGTGACGGTCTCCGGTGCCGAAGCCCGTCCCCGGCCAGCCCGCCTGCCAAGGCAGGAGCAGGCATCGTGCCAGTGATGCGTCCCGTCGGGCTTCCGGACATCGCCCCGCCGGGCGCGGCCGCGCAGCGGCACGTCAGCGCGCCGGCTTGCCGGTCTCGACGTAGCTCTTGAGGCGCTGCACCTGGGTCGCGAGCACACCGTCGACGGCCGCCGCATCCTTGTCCAGCGCGCTGACCGACGAGCCGTTCACCCGGTAGCCGACGGTGAGCGAGGTGCCGCCCTCCTCCGCCTTCAGCAGGAGGGTGAGCACGCCGTTGACCGCCTTGTTCTGCAACGGCCCGAGGGCGGCCGACAGTCGAACGGCCTGGTCGCGCATCAGCAGGATCGCGCGGCCGTGCTCGACCGAGTTGTCCTGCCACCGCTCGCAGAAGCACGCGCCCGCCTGCAATGCGAACGACAGGTTCGTCGCGTCGCCCGAGTACGTGTGCTCGCCCGACCACCAGCGCCCGATCTGGCCGATCGCCTGGTACACGGCGGCGGGCGGCGCGGCGACGCGCTCGGCGAAAAGGAGCTGGAACGCGTCGGGCGATGCCGCCTTGACCTCGGCCCGGACCGGTCCGGCGAGGCATGCGGCGAATGCGAGAGCGATTCCGGCGAGCGTGCGCAGTAGGCGGAGCATCATGGCAGCGGACCTCGTGACGGGGGACGGGCTTCGTCGTGCAGGCGGATGGGCGGGTGGCGGGTCATGGAACGCGGACGCTGCTCATGCCCACCTCGCGGAAGGCGCCGGCGAGCGCGGCGATGCCGGCGGCGATCCGATCGGTCGCGATCGACGCGAACCCCAGGCGCGCGTACTGGCGCGGCGGCCGGTCGCCGGCGAAGAACACGTCGCCCGGCTCGATCAGCACGCCCGCGCGCTCGGCCGCGACCGCGAGCGCGCGCGTGTCGGCGCCATCCGGGAAGCGGAGCCAGCACGACGACGCTCCCGGCGCGGTCGAGACCGCGACGTCGGGCAGGTGCCGCTCGAGGGCAGCGACGACCAGGGCACCGCGCTCGGCACAGGCTTGCCGCAGCCGGCGCAGCAGCGCGTCGTGGTAGCCCATCGCGAGGAACAACGCGGCCGAGCGCTGGTTGTTCGCGGGCGGATGCCGCAGCATCAGCCGGCGCATCGCGCGCGCCTCGCGGATCAGGTCGCGGTGCGCGACGATGTAGCCCATCCGGATGCCGGGCGCCAGCGTCTTCGACAGGCTTCCCACGTAGACAACGCGTCCCGACCGGTCGAGGCTCTTGAGCGCCGGCTGCGCGCGCCCCTCGAGGCCGATCTCCAGCTCGTAGTCGTCCTCGATCAGCACGCGATCGCGCGCCTGCGCCCACGCGAGCAGCGCCTCCCGGCGGCCGAGCGGCATCGTGGTGTTGGTCGGGCACTGGTGCGACGGCGTCAGCAGGACGTAGTCGCAGGCGTCCAGCCCCGGCGAGAGCGCGAGCCCCGACGCGTCGAGCGGCAGCGCGACGACCGACGGCGTGCGGGCGGCCATGATGTTGCGCGCGTCGGGGTAACCGGGATCCTCGACGCCGACCGTCGTCGCCGGGCCCACGAGCAGCGTCGCGATCAGGAACAGCGCCTGCTGCGCGCCGACCGTGACGAGGATCTCGTCGGCGCTCGCGAAGACGCCGCGCCTCGCGAGCAGCCGCGTCTGGATCTGCTCGATCAGCAGCGCGTCGTCGCCGTCGATCAGGTCGCCCGCCCAGCCTCGCACTTCGGATCCCGACAGCGCCTGCAGGCTGCATTCGCGCCAGCCCGGGATCGGCAGCATCGACGGGTCGATCTGGCCGTACAGGAACGGGTACGGGTACCTCTGCCAGTCGCGCGGCTTCACGATGTTGCGCTGCTGCGCGACCGGGTGGGGAATGCGGGCCGCCCACGCCGCCTGCGGAAGGGTGGAGGCGGGGGCCGCCGACGGGGCGCCGCCCGGCCAGCGACGATCTCGGGGTTCACGTAGTGGCCGCTGCGGTTGCGCGTGACCAGGTAGCCCTCGTCGACGAGGAGCTCGTAGGCCAGCGCCACCGTGTTGCGCGCGACGCCGAGCTGCTGCGAGAGCTCGCGCGTCGACGGCAGCGCGACGCCGGTCGGCAGCCGGCCATCGAGGATCGCGCCGGTCAGCATCTCGCGGATCTGCGCCTGCAGGCTCATCCTCCCCTCGAACACGAGCGGGATGAGGCGGCTCCACATCGGCGTGTCGCTGCGGGCGGTCATCGTGTCATCGGTTCACGATTCGTTGCTGCACTGCAAACGTTCGAAAGGCGCCGGCTGGCCTCACCGGCGGCTCCCATCTGGCTCTACGACCGGAGGCCGGCTTGCCGCTACAAGAGCGTACCATTCCCGGTTCACGAGGGCGCCGGAGCGCCCGGCACGAAAACGACGCCTCAGGAGACAAGCCATGGGCCACGCCGAATTCACGCTGCGCGACCAGGTCGACGCGCGCCGCATCTCGCTCGACGAATACTGGATGCCGTTCACGCCCAACCGCGAGTTCAAGGCCGATCCGAGGATGATCGTCCGGGCGGAAGGGATGTACTTCTGGAACGACCGGGGCGAGAAGCTCATCGACGCGTCGTCCGGACTGTTCTGCTGCGCCGCCGGCCACGGCCGCAAGGAGATCGCGGAGGCGGTCGGCAGGCAGCTCCTCGAGCTCGACTTCACCGCGCCGTTCCTGCGCGCCCACCCGAAGCAGTTCGAGCTCGCGACGCGCATCGCCGAGCTGACGCCCGGCGACCTCAACCGCATCTTCTTCTGCAACTCCGGTTCCGAGTCGGTCGAGAGCGCGATGAAGGTCGCGCTCGCCTACCACCAGGCGCGCGGCCAGGGCGGGCGCAACGTGTTCGTGTCGCGGGATCGCGCCTACCACGGCGTCAACTTCGGCGGCGTGTCGCTGTCGGGCCTCGCGAACAACCGCCGCAAGTACGGCCCGGGGCTCCCGGGCATCGCGCACATGCGCCACACGCACATCAGGGAGAATTTCTTCGTGCCAGGCGAGGGCGAGCACGGCGCCAAGCTGGCCGAGGATCTCGCGCGCATCGTCGCGATGTACGGCGCCGAGAACGTCGCGGCGTGCTTCGTCGAGCCGATCGCCGGGTCCACCGGCGTGCTGGTGCCGCCGAAGGGGTACCTGAAGCGCCTGCGCGAGATCTGCGACCAGCACGGAATCCTGCTGGTGTTCGACGAGGTGATCACCGGCTGGGGCCGCACCGGACAGGCGTTCGCCGCGCAGAGCTTCGACGTGACGCCCGACATGATCACGATGGCGAAGGCGGTCACGAACGGCGCGCAGCCGATGGGCGTGGTGGCGGTCTCCGAGCGCATCCACGACACGATCATGGCGGCCGCGCCCGAAGGCGCGATCGAGTTCTTCCATGGGTACACGTACTCGGGCCATCCGGCGGCCTGTGCCGCGGGGCTCGCGACGCTCGACATCTACCGGCGCGACGGCCTGTTCGAGCGCGGCCGCGCGCTGTCGCCGTATTTCCTCGACGCGCTGTTCTCGCTCAGGGACCTGCCCGTCGTCACCGACATCCGCGGCTACGGGATGCTGGGCGCGCTCGACGTCGCCGTCGACGGCGCGCCCGGCAAGCGCGGCCACCTCCTCCAGAAGAAGCTGTTCGACAACGGCCTGCACCTCAAGACCACCGGCGACGCGGCGATCGTCGCGCCGCCGCTCATCGCCGAGAAGTCGCACGTCGACAGGATCGTCGAGGTCTTGCGGAAGACGCTCGCGGCGCTCTAGGATTCGTCACCGTCATTCCACGTCACACCCCGGGGAGACTTCGATGAAACGTTTCGCGGCTGGACTCGTCCTGGCGGCCCTCGCGGCCGCCCCTGCCTTCGCCCAGAAGACCGTGACCTTCGCCTACCAGGACATGATCGTGCCGTTGCGCACGGTGCAGGAATCCGGTGAGCTCGAGAAGGCCACCGGCTACAAGATCAACTGGCGCCAGTTCGGCGGCGGTGGCGACGTCATCAAGGCGATGGCCTCCGGCGACGTGCACCTCGGCGAGGCCGGCAGCTCGCCGATCACCGCCGCGGCGAGCCAGGGCCAGGACATCCAGCTCTTCTGGATCCTCGACGACATCGCGGCCGCCGAGGCGCTGATCGCGCGCAAGGGCAGCGGCGTCAATTCGATCAAGGACCTGAAGGGCAAGAAGGTCGGCGTGCCGTTCGTGTCGACCGCGCACTACCAGCTGCTCGCCGCGCTCCAGCACAACGGCGTGAACCCGAAGGACGTCAACATCCTGAACCTGCGTCCGCCCGAGATCGGCGCAGCCTGGGAGCGCGGCGACCTCGACGCGGCATTCATCTGGGATCCGGTGCTGTCCAAGGTCAAGGGCAACGGCACGGTGCTGGCGGATTCGACCGCGATCGGCAAGCTGGGCTATCCGACCTTCGACGGCATCATCGTCAACAAGAAGTGGGCGTCGGAGAACCAGGCGTTCATGGTCGCACTGGTGAAGGCGCTCTCGAAAGCTGACGCTGATTACCGCGCCAACAAGGCCAAGTGGGGCGTCGACTCCGCGCAGGCGAAGGCGATCGCCAAGTGGTCCAAGGCCGACGTGAAGGACGTGCCGGCGACGCTCGCGCTCTACACCTTCCCCACCGCCGAGGAGCAGCTCGGCCCGAAGTGGCTCGGCGGCGGCGCCGCCAAGGCGATGAAGGACACGGCCACCTTCCTCAAGGAGCAGGGCCGGATCACCGAGCTCAAGCCCGACTACGGCGCGTTCGTGACGACCGAGTACATCAAGAAGGCGCTCGGCAAGTAGCGCCTCGCATCGACGAAGGGGCGGCACCCGTCGAGGGCCGCCCCTTTTTCGCGCGCGCGACATCCCGAGCCCGCCACCCGATGCCCACGCTCAGGATCCAGGACGTCTCGGTCAACTACGCGGTGCGCGGCGGCGTGCTCACCGCGCTGTCGCACGTCGACCTCGAGATGCACGACGGCGACTTCGTCGTGGCGCTCGGCGCGTCCGGCTGCGGCAAGACGACGCTGCTGAACGTCATCGCCGGCTTCCTCGCGCCGTCGACGGGCGTGATCACGCTGGACGGCCGCGCGGTCGCCGGGCCGGGCGCCGATCGCGGCGTCGTGTTCCAGAAGCACGCGCTGATGCCGTGGCTCTCGGTGCGCGACAACGTCGCGCTGGGCCTGCGCATGCGCGGCGTGCCCGCCGCGGAACGCCGGCGGATCGCCGACGAGAAGCTCGCGCTCGTCGGGCTCGAGAAGTTCGGCGCGCGGGCGATCTACGAGCTGTCGGGCGGCATGCAGCAGCGCGTCGGCATCGCGCGCGCGCTCGCGAACGACCCCGCCGTGCTGCTGATGGACGAGCCGATGGGCGCGCTCGACGCGTTCACGCGCGAGCAGCTGCAGGAGATCCTGATCGACGTCTGGGCGAAGTCGCGGAAGATGGTGTTCTTCATCACGCACTCGGTCGAGGAGGCGCTGTTCCTGTCGACGCGCCTGATCGTCATGAGCCCCTCGCCGGGGCGCGTCACGCACTGCTACGACGACGTGCCGTTTTCGCGCCGCTTCCTGCAGGAGCGCAACGCCCGGGCGATCAAGAGCGACCCGGCGTTCATCGCGATGCGCGAGGAAGTCCTCTCGATCGTCCACCAGCGGGAGGCCCCCGATGCCTGACGTTCCGAGCCCGACCCCGCCCCAGAAGACCTCGGCGTTCCGGACGCCCGGTGAAGGGTCGAGCGTCGTGATCAGCGTCGTCACGATCGTCTCGCTGTTCGCGCTCTGGTTCGCGATCACCGAGATGGAGTTGATCAAGCCGCTGTTCCTGCCCAAGCCGCTGACGGTCTTCCAGCAGTTCGTCGAGTACGCGACGGGCACGGCGAACGACAAGCCGCTGTGGGACCACTTCCTCGCCAGCATGCTGCGCGTGTTCTCGGCGTTCCTGTTCGCGTGCGTCACCGCGATCCCCGTGGGCATCGCGATGGGCATGTCGCGCGTCGCGCGCGGCATCTTCGACCCGCCCATCGAGTTCTACCGGCCGCTGCCGCCGCTGTCCTACCTGCCGCTCATCATCATCTGGTTCGGCATCGACGAGCTGCCGAAGGTGCTGCTGATCTATCTCGCGTGCTTCGCGCCGCTCGCGCTCGCCGCGCGCTCCGGCATGCGCGGCGCGTCGCAGGAGCAGATGCACGCCGCGTACTCGATGGGGGCGTCGTACTGGCAGGTGATCCTCCACGTGGTCCTGCCCTCGGCGCTGCCCGAGATCCTGGTCGGCATGCGCATCGCGATCGGCTTCGGCTGGACGACGCTGGTCGCCGCCGAGATGGTCGCCGCCCACACGGGCCTCGGCCAGATGGTGCTGAACGCGTCGAACTTCCTGCGCACCGACATCGTGGTCATGGGCATCATCGTGATCGGGATCGTCGCCTACCTGTTCGACCTGCTGATGCGCTGGGTCGAGCGCGTCGTCGTCCCCTGGAAGGGCAAGATCTGACGGCACGCCCGGGGCGCGGGCCGGCGCCAAACGGCGCGCGTCGTGGACGTCGCGTACCGCGGCGCCGCGGCCCGGCCGCCGTCACCCGCGGGCGTTGCCGCCCGCGACGATCTCCCGGGCGACCGACCTCAGCTCCTCGAGGAACGCCACGCAGACGCCCGACAGCTCGTGCTGGGCGCGGTAGATCACCGCGACGTTCCACGACGGCATCGGCGTCTGCATCGTGACCTGGGAAACGCCCCGCCGCACCGAGTGGTCCGCGAGGAGCTGCATCGGCAGCAGCGTCACGTAGTCGCCGCGTTCGACGAGCGCGAGCACGCAGGCGAACGACGAGCTCTCGATCGTGCCCAGGGGAGGCTCAAGCCCTCGGAGGCGAACGTGTGCTCGAAGATGTCGCGGCCGCTCTGTCCGCGACGGTAGATGACCCAGTCGGCGGAGAGCAGGTCGGCGAGCTTCATCCTCTGCCGCTCGAACGGGTGGCCGACGCGCACCGCCGGCGCCACCGTGTCCCTCAGCAGGATCTCGAACGAGACGGTCTCGTCCTCCACCCATTCCGGCACGAGGCAGATCGCGAGGTCGAGGTCGCCGCTGCGCACCGCCTTCAGGACGTCGGGATAGACGCCCTCCTGCAGCTGGAGCGACACCTGGGGGCGCGTCCGCTTGAACTCGAGCACCGCCCGCGGCAGCAGCGAGATCGCGACGGTCGGCGAGGCGGCGATCCGGACCTCGCCGGTCCCCGAACCCAGGATGTTGTCGATGTCGTTGCGCGCCTCGCGCAGCTCGGCCTCGATGGCCTTGGCGCGCGCGATGATCGCCCGGCCGGCGGCCGTGGGCGTGACGCCGTGCGTCGTGCGGTGCAGCAGGTCCACGCCGACGGCTTCCTCGAGCTGCTGGATGCTCTTCGTCACCGACGACTGCGACAGGAAGAGCGACTTCGCCGCCTGCCGCACGGTGCCGGCCTCGACGACGGCGACGAGGTGGCGCAACTGGCTGAGCTTCAGGGGAGCGGTCATTCGGTGATCGCCGCCCCCCCCCCCCCCCCCCCGGCCCGGCCCCCCCGGGGCCCCCCCCGCGGGGGGCCGCCGGGCGCGCCCCCCGGGCGGACGCCGGGCCGCGACCGGCCGCCTTCGCCGCGGACCCGGCCGGCCACGCGCGCCTGCGGCGCCCGGCCGCAGCCGGGCATCGGCGGCTCCGCGCGCGCCGGATCAGGCGTTGGCGGGGCCACCGGGAGACCCGGCACAGCAGGCCGCGCAGGTGGTAGGTGCCCATCGCCGGGTCGTACGGAGGCCCGTTGCGCGTCAGCACGTTGGCGTTGGAGCGCCACACACCGTGGTCGGGGCTCTTGTCCTCGGGAAACCACCAGCCGTGCTCGACGTGCACGACGCGCGGGTCTATGCCTTCGGTGACCTTGGCCTTCTGCTGGATCTTGCCGCGCAGCGTCTCGATCCAGACCCAGTCGCCGTGCTTGATGCCCAGCGACGCCGCGGTGTCCGGATGCACCTCCATGATCGGGTTCGGGTAGGCGCGGCGCAGCGCCCGGATCTGGCGGTGCTCGGAATTGAAGAAGAACGGGATCCGCGCGCCCGAGGTCAGCACCAGCGGGAAGTCCTTCGCCACCTCGGGCGTCGCGAGCGGACTCTCGGGCGGCTCCTCGTAGTAGGGCAGCGGGTCGTAGCCCATCGCCTCGAGGCGCGTCGAATAGAGCTCGATCTTGCCGGTCGGCGTCTTGAAGCCCTTGTCCCTGTACTTGTGGAAGCGCATCGGCATGTCGTGGAAGCCGCGCTCCCGCAGCTCGTCCAGCGGCATGCCGCAGCCGCGCGCCAGCTGGTCCCCGAGCACGACGTCGAGGTCCTCGGTGCCGACCGGCAGCTTCATCTTGCGCGCCAGCTCGATGAAGATCTCCTCGTCGGCCTTGCACTCGCCGACGCGGACCGCCTTGCGTTGCGCGAGCACGACGTTGCCGGCGATCGTCGGCAGCGCGGCGAGCTGGTCGAGCTCGGGCCAGGACGCCGCCGGCAGCACGATGTCGGCGAGCTCGCAGGTGGGCGTCATGAACAGGTCGGCGACGACGAGCAGGTCGAGCTTCATCAGCGCTTCGTGCGCTTCCTTGGCGTTGCCGAAGGTCGTCAGCGTGTTGTTGCCGAAGACCATGAACGCCTTGACGGGATAGGGGACGCCGTCGCGCATCGCCTAGAGCAGCGTCGGGATGTGCGCGGCAGGCAGGTCCGCTCCCTCGCCGGAGAGCATCTTGAACCGGTCCGCGCCGAGCCGCTTCGCGTTCATTTCCGGCGTGAGGTTCTCGATCAGGCTCGGGAATCGGCCCAGCCCTTCATGCCGAAGACCCAGCCGCCGGGCACGTCGACGTTGCCGGTCAGCGCCGGCAGCATCGAGATCGCGCGCACCGTCTGGATGCAGTTCGGCGTGTGCTCGATGGCGCAGCCCCACTCCATCATCGACGGCTTGGTCGCGGCATAGAGCCTCGCGGCGGCCCGGATCTTCTCCGCCGGCACCCAGGTGATCGGCGCCGCCCATTCGGGGCTGTAGCGCTTCACGCGCTCGGCCAGCTGCTCGAAGCCGTGCGTCCAGTCGCGCACGAACGCGGCGTCGTAGAGCTTCTCCTCGATGATCGCGTGCAGCATCGCGAGCGCCAGCGCGTCGTCGGTGCCGGGGCGCAGCTGCAGCCACAGGTCCGCGTTCTTCGCGAGCTCGGTGCGGCGCGGGTCGACGACGATCGTCTTCGGCTTGCCGGCGAGCGAATCCCGGACGACGAACCGCGTCTCGCCGTCGGGGCCCGAGTTCATCGGGTTGTGTCCCCAGTAGACGATGCACTCGGGCTTGGTGCCGCTCGTGAAGTCGTTGACCGGGAACTCGCCGAAGGTCAACAACATCGTGTTGATGCGCGGGTGGAAGCACTGCGCGAAGCCGGGCTCGCACCAGTTGGGCGTGCCCAGCGCGTGGCCGAAGCGCGACACCCAGCGGATGTGGTGGCGGCCGGTGCCGGTGCCCAGCGCGATCGCCTGCGCGCCGTGCTCGTCCTTGATCGCCTGCAGGCGCCGCGCGATCTCGTCGAGCGCCTCGTCCCAGCTGATCCGCTCCCACTTGCCCTCGCCGCGCGCGCCGGTGCGGCGCATCGGGTACTTGAGCCGGTCCGGGTGGTAGACGAGGTCGAGCGTCGACGTGCCGATCGGGCACAGCCGCCCCCGGTTGAGCGGCGAGGTCCGGTCGCCCTCGACCTTGACCAGGCGGCCATCCTCGACGTGCAGGTTCACGCCGCAGCCGCCGTGGCAGCTGCGGCACACGCTCTTGAGGATCGTCCTGACCGGCGCGGCGGCGGGCATCGCTCCGTCCGGGACCGTCGCCGTCACGTCATCCAGGTTGTCCATGCTTTGCTCCTGCTTTCATCGTTCAGTGATGCAACGGGCGGCCCAGAGCGTGCAGCACCGATTCGTGCATCGCTTCGGACAACGTCGGGTGAGGGAAGACCGTGTGCGCGAGCTCGGTCTCGGTCGCCTCCGCCGACATGGCGGTGGCGAAGCCCTGGATCAGCTCGGTCACGTCCGACCCGATCATGTGCGCGCCGAGGAGCTCGCCGGTCGTCGCGTCGAACACCGTCTTGACGATGCCTTCCTCCTGCCGCATCGCGATCGCCTTGCCGCTGGCCGCGAACGGGAACGTGCCGGTCCGCACCTCGAGGCCGCGCGCGCGCGCCTTGTGCTCGGTCAGGCCGAGGCTCGCGACCTGCGGGTGCGAGTAAGTGCATGCCGGAATGCGGTTCACGTCCAGCGGCGACACGTGCGCCAGCCCGGCGATCTTCTCGACGCAGATCGTCGCCTCGTGGCTCGCCTTGTGCGCGAGCCACGGCGGTGCCGTGAGGTCGCCGATCGCGTAGACGCCCGGCTCGCCGGTCTCGAGCCACGGGCCGACGACGACGTGCCCGCGGTCGAGCCGGACGCCCGTGCCTTCGAGGCCGAGGTCCTCGACGTTGGCCTCGATGCCGACCGCGCTGATCACGCGCTCGACGCGGACCTCGCGTGCCCCCTCCGGGCCGCGCAGCGCGGCCGCGACGCCATCGTCGTCGAAGCTGAGCGACTCCACCACGGTCCCGGTGTGCACGCGCATGCCGCGGCGCTCGAAGGCCTTGCGCGCGAGCGCGCAGATCTCGTGGTCCTCGTTGGGCAGGACCCGGTCGGCCGCCTCGACGAGCGTCACCTCGCTGCCGAGGCTGCGGTAGAAGCTCGCGAACTCGACGCCGATCGCGCCCGCGCCGACGACGAGGATCGACGCGGGCAGCGCCCGCGGCGTCATCGCATCGCGATAGTTCCACACCCGCACGCCGTCGGGCTCGAGCCCGGGCAGCACCCGCGGCCGTGCGCCCGTCGCGAGGATGACGTGTGGGGCCGCGAGCTCGCTGCGCGCGCCGTCGCGGCCCGTCACCTCGACGGTTCGCGGTCCGGCCAGGCGGCCCCTGCCCTCCACGACGGCGACCGAGCCCTTGCGCAGAAGGCCGCGCACGCCCGACTGCAGCCGCGCGGCGACCGCGCGCGACCGCGCGACGATCGCGTCGAGGTCGAACGAAACGCCCTCCACGCGGAGGCCGAACGCCGCGGCGTCGCGCATCAGGTCCAGCACCTCGGCGGAACGCAGCAATGCCTTGGTCGGGATGCATCCCCAGTTGAGGCAGACGCCTCCCAGGTGCTCGCGCTCGACTACAGCGACCTTCATGCCGAGTTGCGAGGCGCGCAGTGCGGCGACGTAGCCTCCGGGGCCGCCGCCGATCACGATCAGGTCGTAGCGTGTCGTCATGTCGGCCTCACGCGAGCAGCGACAGCGGCGCTTCGACGAGGCGCCGCAAGGCCGCGAGGAACTCGGCGCCCAGCACGCCGTCGACCAGCCGGTGATCGGCCGACAGCGTGCAGGTCATCAGCGTGGCGATCGCGAGCGCGCCGTCGCGAACGACCGCGCGCTGCTCCGACGCACCGACGGCCAGGATGCAGGACTGCGGCGGGTTGACGATCGCGGAGAACTCGCGGATGCCGGCCATCCCGAGGTTCGAGATCGTGAAGCTCCCGCCCTGGATCTCGTGCGCCTTGAGCGGGCCCGCCCGCGCGCGCTCGGCGAGCGAGCGGATCTCCGCGCTGATCGTGCGCAGGCTCTTCGCGTCCGCGTCGCGGACGATGGGCGTGACGAGGCCGCCCGGCGTCGCCACGGCGACGCTGACGTCGACGACGGCATGTCGCTGCACGGCGTCGTCGCCCCACGAGGCGTTGATCCCCGGGACTTCCTTCAGCGCCAGCGCCACGGCCCGCACGAGGAAATCGTTGATCGAGGGCTTGAAGCCGGCCTGGGCCTCGAGCGCAGCGCGGAGCGCGACCAGCGCGCCGACGTCGCAGTCGATCGTCAGGTAGAAATGCGGGATCGACTGCTTGGACTGGGTCAGCCGCTGGGCGATCGCCCGCCGCATCGCCGTGTGCGGCACGATCGAGCCCGCCGCACGCTCGCCCGACCCGGGGGACGGCGTCGCCGCCGCGACCGCTGTCGGTGCGGCAGCCGGCGCCGCGGCTGGCGTCGGCGCCCGCGCGGCGGCCTTCTCGACGTCGACCTTCACGATGCGACCGTTGGGACCGCTGCCGGGGACCGTCGCAAGATCGATCTGCCGCATCGAAGCGATCCGTCGTGCCAGCGGGCTCGCCGCGACGCGGCTCGCCGCAGGCGCCGCTTCCGGCGCGCGGACGGCCGCCGTGCCGACGTCGGCACGCGGCGCACCGCCCGTCGCTGCCACCTTCGCGGGCTCCGCGACGCGAAGCGCGCCCGGGTCCTCGCCCGCGACCGCGATGAGGCCGATCACGGCGCCCGCCTTGACGCGCTCCGCGCCGTCGGGCGCGAGGATCGTCGCGAGCACGCCGTCGCCGGGCGCGGGGACCTCGACCAGCGCCTTGTCGGTCTCGATCTCGAGCAGCACGGCGTCCTTGCGGATCGCATCGCCCGGCTTCACCGCCCAGCGGGCGATGTTGCCCTCGGTCATGTCGCCCCCGGTGGACGGCATCAGGATCTCGATCGGCATGGCGGGTCTCCCGGAGGGGTCAGTCGGCGGGCCGGACAGGGGGCCGCGGGCGGGCGTCTCCCGCTCGCAGTCCCTGCCCCGCGGAAAGTACTCGAGCTCGAGTTGCACGCAGGGGACTCACCGCACGGCCTCGTCGACGTCCGGCACGGTGAACCCGGCGTGATCGGTGCCGCGCAGCCCGGGCATTCCCGCCGCCGTCGCGTCGCGGCGCGCGGACGTCGGACGGCCTTCGCGCGATGCGCCGGGACAGGCGTCGTCGGAGCGCCCCTTCGGCATCATGCCACCGGCCGTCCCTGATCGGCCATCATGCGCGCGAAGCCGGCCTTGATCTCCTCGAGGCCGACGAACGCGGCGCGCTCCAGCACCTTCGACACCGACGGCGACGACTCGCCGCCGTGGATGCGCGCGACCGGCTGGTCGAGGTCGTCGAAGCAGCGGCGCTGCACCTCGTCGACCAGCATCGCGCCGTAGGAGGCGGTGAGCGGACCCTGCTCGAGCACGACGACGTTGTGCGTCTTGCGCACGCTCGCTTCGATCGTCGCCCAGTCGATCCCCGCGCGATCGAGCGAGCGCAGGTCGATCACCTCGGCATCCACGCCCATCTCCGCCGCGGCGCGGACCGCCAGCGGCACCATCGCCAGGTAGGTGAGCACGGTGAACGCGGAGCCGGGCTTCACCACCTTCGCCTTGCCGAGCGG
Source organism: Betaproteobacteria bacterium (assembly GCA_016704895.1). Taxonomy (GTDB): domain Bacteria; phylum Pseudomonadota; class Gammaproteobacteria; order Burkholderiales; family Casimicrobiaceae; genus VBCG01. Next base: position 52,774 of record JADIZG010000001.1, on the reverse strand, counting down.
AATGCAGTAGTCGAGGTCCGCGAGCGGCCCGGGCCCGGTCGTTCCGTAGAGCGCGACGTGCTCGATCACGAGCACCGGATCCTCGCAGCGCAGCGCGCTGTTCATCAGGCCGACGTAGTCGAACGGCGTCGACGGCGCGACGATGCGCCAGCCGGGCCACATCGCGTACAGGCCGGCCGGATCCATCGAGTGCTGCGAACCGTAGCCGGTGCCCAGCGCGACCTTGGTGCGCAGGACCAGCGGCATCCTCGTCGCGCCGCCGAACATGTGGCGCGCCTTGGCGATCTGGTTGAACACCTGGTCGGCGGCGACGAGCGCGAAGTCCGGGTACATGAACTCGACGACCGGACGGTAGGTTCCTTCCATCGCGACGCCGCCGGCGAGCCCGGCGAAGCCCTGCTCCGAGATCGGCGTCGGCACGATGCGGTCCGGGAACTGCGCGGCGAGGCCGCGGGTCGCGCCGTTGGTGCCGCCCTTCAGCCGGTGGATGTCCTCGCCCATCACGAAGACGCGCTCGTCCTTCTCCATGGCGCGCGCCATCACCTGCGCGACCGCGTCGATGAACCGGACGTCGCCGGTCGCGCCGGTCGCGGTCTCGAGCTCCTCGAAACGCGCGTCGTCGAACTCGGCGAGATCGCCGCGCAGGCCCTCGTCGCGGAACTCCGGCCGGGGCCAGAGGCCGGCAACGATGCGGCGCTTGCCGTCGCCCGGCTCGGTGAGCCGATCCGTCGCCTGCCGCGCCAGTTGCACGGCGCGCGCGCGGAGCGCGTCATGTCCTTCCTCGGTCAGCCAGCGACGCGCGATCATCTCGTGGGCAACCCGGGCGATCGGGTCGCGCGCGCGCCACGCCGCTTCCTCTTCCTTGGTCCGGTAGCCGAAGGCGCTGCCGAGCAGCCCGCCGCCGTGGTGGAAGTAGCGGTAGACCTCGGCCTCGATGATGGTCGGCCCCCTGCCCGACCGCATCACGTCGAGCGCCATGCGCGTCGCCATGCGCACGGCGACCGGATCCATGCCGTCGACGCGCAGCGCCGGAATCGCGTAGGCGCCGCCGCGCGAGGACATGCGCGTCTCGCGCGTCTCCTCGCGAATCGTCGTCGAGACCGCGTAGCCGTTGTTCTCGATGAAGAAGCAGACCGGCAGATCCCAGAGCGCCGCCAGGTTCATCGACTCGGTGACGGCGCCGATGTTCACGGCACCGTCGCCGAAGAACGTGAACGCGACGTCGCCCCTGCCCTGCCGGCGCCTGGCCCAGGCGAGGCCCGTCGCGATCGGCACGCCGCCGCCGACGATCGCGTTGGTCCCCATCGCGCCCGCCTCGGCCCAGCGCAGGTGCATCGAGCCGCCGCGTCCCCGGCAGTAGCCGTCGGCGAGGCCCAGGATCTCGGCGAGCGTCCGGTACAGGAACTCCTCGAGTCGCGGCGACGCGAACGGGTCGTCGGCCGCGGACGCGCCTTCGTCGAGATAGCGCAATCCCTTGGCGAGGAACTGGTGGTGGCCCCGGTGCGAGCCCGTGATCAGGTCGGTGCCGCGGAGCTCGGCCATGACGCCCACCGCGCCGCCTTCCTGGCCGATGCTGGAGTGCGCGGGGCCGTGCACGAGGCCCTGTCCGTCGAGCTCGAGGACCGCTTCCTCGAACGCCCGGATCACGTGCAGATGGCTCAGCATGCGCCCGAGCGCGACGGCACCCAGCGCGTCCCAGTCCTCGGGCGTCGAGCGGATTTCCTGCCAGGGCGCCTGGTACTCGAGGGAGGTGATCGCGGGCATGAGGGATTCCTTGCGGGGGCTCGGTCGGCGAGGCGCGGCAGTCGCTCGCGGATGTCTCATCCGCCGCAGTTGGGGGGGAAGAGCTCGACGCGGTCGGCATCGCGAACCTCGGCGCTGGCGCAACGGCACGACGACGCCGTTGACGGCGGCGAACGCGATCTCGGCCGCGGGGAGCCCGAGGCGCGACGCGATGTCGACGAGTGGCGTCGGCGCGGTCAGCTCGATCTCGAGCTCCGCAGCGCGCTGCGGCGCGTACCAGCTCAGGTGCCCTCCGAGGTGCAGGTTCATCTACGCTTCCAGCAGGTCCGCGACCCACTCGATCTCGAGGCCGCGCAGGCGATCGCGCGTCGGCCTGGCCGTGGCGGGATCCCAGCCCTTGAGCTCGTAGAGCGCGCCCATCGTCCGCTCGAAGTCGGGCTTCGAGATCGCGACCCCTTCCATCGGGCCGCAGGGCAGGGGCTCGAACAGGCGCCGCGGCAGCACGTCGTCCTTGCGCGAGAATCCGTGCAGCACGTTGAACGCGCGCGCGAGGTTGGTCGCGCGCTCGCCGATGCGCAGCAACTCGTCGAGGTCGACGTCCCACCCGGTCACGGCGCGCACCAGCTGCACGATCTCGTCCACGGCGATGAACGAGCGCGGCGCGGGCCCGAAGAAGCACATGCCGGTGACCTTGCCGAAGCTCGCCCAGTTCTCGAGGATCGCGTAGTTGCGTGCCTTGCGATCGCCGAGCTCGCGCGCCGGGAGCGATTCGACGCCGAGCGGAATCGCGGCCTTGAAGCTGACGGACTCGGGGTTGACCAGCATCGTGTCGTGCGTCGCGTACAGGTGGTCGGCGCCGGTCTCGCCGATCGCATAGCCCAGTCCCACGCTCACCTTGCCGCGCGGGTCGTGCATCGGGAGCTCCTCGCCCTTGACGTGCATCGCGTAGTGCGGCGCGTCGCCGCCGATGGCTTCGGCCGCGCGGCGGCTGCCTTCGGCGAGGAGCGCGCCGAAGCCCTCGCGCCGGCCGATGAGCTCGATCGTCCGCAGCATCGCGTCGACGTTGCCGAATCGCAGCTCGATGCCCCCAGTTTCGGCCGGCCCGATCAGCCCGCGCTCGAAGCACTCCATCGCGAAGGCGATCGTCGCGCTCGTCGAGATCGTGTCGATCACGTAGCGATTGCACAGCTCGTTGGCCTTGGCAATCGCCTGCAGGTCGTCGATGCCGCAGTTGCCGCCGAAGCCGTCGAGCGTCTCGTACTCGGGGCCGCCGTAGGCGGAGTTCACCGCATGCCGTCCCTCCACGCGCACCTCGCGCTTGCAGCGGACCGAGCACGAGAAGCACGTGCGCCGGCCCGAGAGGATCTCCTTCTCGTAGGACGGCCAGTTGATCTTGTCGGCGCCTTCGAAGACGCCTTCGCGGAAGTTGCGCGTCGGCAGCATGCCGGCCGCGTTGAGGACGTCGACGAGCCCGGTCGTGCCCTTGCTCTGCAGATCCCAGGCGAGCGGGTGGTCCTTGACGCGTCGCGCGAGCGTCTTGCCGAGCTCGGCGACCGGCGCGGGATCGCTGACGCCCCGGATGTAGCGCGACTTGCCCCGGACCGCGATCGCCTTGAGGTTCTTCGATCCCATCACGGCGCCCATGCCCGTGCGGCCGTTGAAGTGGGCGAGCTCGTTGGTCAGCGCCGCGTAGCGCACGAGATTCTCGCCGCCGGGACCGATCTGCAGCACGCGCACGTAGCTGTCGCCGAGCTCGGCCCGGATCGCCGTCTGCACCTCCTCGGGCTCGCGTCCCCAGAGCCCGCCGGCGTCGCGGATCTCGACGTTCGCGTCGCGGATCGAGAGGTACACCGGCGCGGCCGCGCGGCCGGTGACGATGATGGCCTCGTAGCCCGCGGCCTTCAGCTCGGGCCCGAAGTAGCCGCCGGCCTCGGACTCTCCGTAGGCGCCGGTCAGCGGCGAGCGCGCGGCGACCGTGAACCGCGCGGCGGTCGACACCGGCGCGCCGGTCAGCAGGCCGTTGGCGACGACCAGCACGCTGTCCGGCGACAGCGCGTCGGTCCCGGGGACGAACTCGCGAAGCATGAAGTAGCCGGCGAGGGCCTTGCCGCCCGGGTAGAGGCGATAGACGTCCTCGTCCAGCTGCTCGGTGTGGCAGTGCATCCGCGTCAGGTCGACGCGCAGGATCCTGCCTGTCGCTCCGTAGCCCACTCGTCACCCCCTCAGGTCGCGAGCCGTTCCGGCGCCCGAATCAGAAGACATCGCAGCGCGGCAGGCCGCAGGAGATCAGTCGATCGGACGGGAAGTTCGTGATGACCTGGCAGCCGTCCTTCGTCACGACGACCTCCTCCTCGATGCGCGCGGCGCCCGAGCCGTCCGCCGCCCCCTTCCAGGTCTCGACCGCGAACACCATGCCCTCCTTGAGCACCGTGCTGCTGCCGGTGAAGCGCCGCGACAGGATCGGCCGCTCCCACAGCGACAGGCCGATGCCGTGCCCGTACTGCAGCAGGAACGCCTCGTCCTCGTTGTCGTAGCCGAACTCGCCCGCCGCCGGCCACACCGACGCGACCTCGTCGAGCGTCACGCCCGGCCGGATCGCGTCGATCGACGCGCTGATCCACTTCGACGCGAGCTCGTAGGCCTCGATCTGGTGCCGGTTCGGCTCGCCGCACACGAACGTCCGGTAGTAGCAGGTGTGGTAGCCGTTGAACGAATGCATGATGTCGAGGTAGATCATGTCGCCCGGCTGGATGATCCGGTCGGAGAACGTGTGCGAGTGCGGCGTCCCGCGCGGGCCCGCGACCGAGTTCACGCACTCGACGCGCTCCGACCCCAGCCGGAACAGGCGGTCGTGGGCGATCGCCACCAGCTCGTTCTCGCGCGCGCCCGGGCGGATCGCGCGGCAGATGTCGTAGTAGGTCGCGTCGACCATCGACGCCGCCACCTTGAGGCACTCGATCTCGTCCCGGGTCTTGACCTCGCGCGCGTCGAGCATCGCCTGCTGGCCGTCGACCACCTCGATGCCCTCGGCCTCGAGGGCGCGCAGCATCGGCAGCTCGAGCAGGTCGATGCCGATCGGCTCCTTCTCGATGCCGTAGTGCGAGCATCTTCCTGATCTGGCGCGCGAAGTCCTTCTCCGCGCCGATCGACGGCGGCAGCGCGCCCTGCATCGTGCTGATCGGCGCGCCGACGCGATCCGCGATCCACGGCGAGCTGATGCGCTTCGCCGGCGGCGCCGGATCCCACAGGTAGGGCTCGCCGTCGCGCGGGCACAGCGCGTAGCGGTCGAACTTGTCGCGGACCCACTCGCCGATGTGGGTGCCGGTGACGTAGCGCACGTTGTCGACGTTGAAGCAGAGCACCGCGCCCAGACCCGCCGCCTTGACCGAGTCCTGCGCGCGCCGGAAGCGCTCGCGAACCATCCGCGGGTAGTCGATCCCGGCCTCCCAGTCCTTGGCCATCGTGCCCCAGGCGGCCGTCGCGTGCGGTCGGTTGTATTTCATCGGCGTTTCCTCGTTCGGGTGGGTGGCGCTCGCCGGACGGCCTCAGCCGAGGCCGCTGGCGCGCGCCTGTTCGCGGGCGATCACCGCCCAGTCGCGCTCGCCGTCGCCGTGTGCGATGGCGCCGAGCAGTCGGTCGCGGAGCGTGTTCGCGCCGGGAAGCGGCACGCGGGCGGCCTCGCCCGCGGCGAGGACCAGCGTCGCGTCCTTGAGCGCGAGCGTCGCGGAGAAGCCGACGTGGTCGTAGGCCTCGTCGGCGATGATCCGGGCATAGGTCCGGTACGCCACGCAGCCGAACAGGCCGTCGGTCAGCACGTCCTGCATCACGTTCGCCGGGACGTCGTGCTTGCGCACGAGCGCGAAGGCCTCGCCGATCGCCTCGATCGCGCAGCCGAGCACGAAGTTGTTGGCGAGCTTGATCGCGCTCGCGCCGGCGGGGCGCGTGCCGGCGTCGAAGGTCCGTCGCCCGATCGCCTCGAAGAGTGGCGCACAGGCCCGCGCCGCGTCGGGCGCGCCGGCGACGACGATGCCCAGCCGACCGGCTTCCGCGGCCTCGGGGCGTCCGAGCACGGGCGCCGCGACGAACCGCTGCGACGCTTCGCGGTGCGCGGCGTCGATCCGGGACATGGCCGCCACGCCGTGCGTTCCCATCGCGACGTGTATCGCTCCGGCCGACAGGCTGTCGCGCAGTCCGCCGGGCGGAGCGCGACGTCGGTCAGGGCGGCATCGTCGGCGAGCATCGTCAACACGACCGCGCGCCCGCGGCACACGGCGGCGACGTCGTCCGCCGCACGCGCACCGGCGAAGACCAACTCGTCGATCCGGCCGGGCGTGCGATTGAACACGACGACATCGTGACCGGCCGCGATGAGGCGGCGCGCGATGGGGCGCCCCATGCGTCCGAGGCCCACGAAGCCGATGTTCACGACGCGCGCCTCCTCGTCTCAGGCCTGGTCGGCCACTTCAGGCACGACGAGGTGGAAGAGCTTGACGCCGTCCGCGCCGTCGGGCCGGATGCCGGCCGACTCGCCCGGGCCGAAGTACACGCCCGCGCCCTTGCCCACCGGGTAGTCCTTGCCGTTGAGCGTGATGACGCCGTGGCCGTCCATCAGGTAGATCAGCTGATGGGTGGACGCCTTCGGCGCGGCGTCGAGACGATCGCCCGCGTGCAGCCAGCGCAGCGTGGCGCGCACGTTCTTCGCGCCGCAGATCGCCTCGTTGAGGACGTCGGTCGCCTCGCCGGCGCCCGGGACCCGGGTGCGCGGCAGGTTGCCGGTCTTGATGAATGTCGTCGCCATCGCGTGCTCCTTCGTGGTTGTCGTCCGCAGCGGGACGGCGTCGCTCTGGACCCAGATCTTCCCGTCGACCTTCTCCCACAGCAGGTCGTCGGGCGTCCCGTCGAGGATCGTGGTCTGGAAGCGGTTGGGCGCCTGGAACTCGAAATAGAAGAGCGGCGTGATGGACCGCAGGCGGTGCTTCTCCTCGGCGGGGATGAAGACCATGTCGCCAGGGCCCACGTCGGTGATGCCCTCGGGCGTCTCGACCGTGCCCTGCCCTTCCATGATGAAGTAGAAGTGCTCGCAGTTCTTGTGGAAGTGGTACGGCGACGCCGCCCCCTGGGCGTAGCGCATGATGCCGGCGAGCATGTCGTTGACGTCGGTCAGCTCCTTGCTCACGAAGAAGATGCGCTCGCGCCCGGGGACCGTGGACACCAGCTTGGGAAGCTCGTTTTCGTTGAAGATGTAGGCCACGAAGACTCCTCGAAGGTTATTGAAGGGGGACCGCGTGGGCGGCGCCGCCGCGGGTCGCCTCCTGCGCGGCGGCCGGGCGCGGTGCGAGCCCGATGTCGCGCAGGTACACGCTCTCGCCGCGCAGCTCGACGTCGATCGACGCGGGGGCGAAACGTTCGTCGGCGATCGTCAGCCGGTAGGCGCCGCTGTCGACGTCGAGGCCGCCGAACCTGAAGTCGCCGTACGCGTCGGTGCGCGCGGTCGCGACCGCCTGCCCCCGTTGCTCCAGCGTCACCCGGGCGCCGTCGACGCACTCGACGACACCGGCGATCTCCCCGGCAACGGACCCGCCGATGAAGAGCGAGCGGAACCGCTTCAGGTTGCGGTAGTAGACGCGCGGTGCCGTGCCGTACTCGGGATGCAGCACCTCGAGGCCTTCCTCGGCGACGATGCGCTTCATCTCGTCGTCCTCGACGTGCAGGACTTGCATCGCCCGCGTCGGGCAGGCCTGCGCGCCGCGCGTGCGCTTCCAGCCCTTGTCGAGCAGGTGGGCGTCGAACGGCCAGGCCTGGGGCAGCTGCCGCTCTTCGTTCCAGTGCACGGCGCCGTAGGGGCACGCGTCGACGATCTGCCGCTGCCCGCGCGCCTTCTCCGGCACGATGATCACGATCCCGTCGTCGCGCTTGACCACCGCACCGTCGCGCGCGGCGGCGAGGCAGGGGGGGTTGTCGCAGTGGTTGCAGGTGGTCGGCAGGTACGAGACCTCGACCATCGGCACCGTGCCCGTCTCGCGCTGCGTGACGCTGATCCAGTTCTGGCCGTGCTTGGGCATGCCGCTCGCGTAGCCCGGGAACTCGTTGTCGAAGTACTCGTCGTGGCACGCGAGCGTGCAGCAGTTGCAGTTGAAGCACTTCGCGACGTCGATCACCAGGTTCCACTTCTTCATGACGCGGCCTCCTCGTGCGCAGGCTTGGCGGGCCTCAATTCGCCGGATCCGTCCCACGGCTCGATCTGGACCAGGCACGAGTTGGCGGCGGTGCCGGTCACCTTCTTCGCGATCGAGCGCTTGGGCGTGAGCTGGTTGATGCAGCCGCCGCGGTCCACCGAGTAGCCGGGCTCGCCGATCGGGTCGTACACCGCCGACGACTCGTAGGCGTGCACGACGCCGCGCGGCAGGCGCTGCGTCAGGCGCGCCGCGCAGACCACGGCGCCGCGGTCGTTGTAGACGCGCACCAGGTCGTTCATGCGCACGCCGCGCTCGGCGGCGTCCTCGGCGTTGATGCGGATGACCCAGTAGTAGTAGCCGTCGACGAGGACCCGGTGCTCCTCGATGTCGTTGACCGAGCTGTCCTTCCCGTCGCACATCGTGTGGTAGCTGAAGCGCGAATGCGGCGAGATGAGCTGCAGCGGGTATCGCGCGTACGCCTCGGAGCGCGGTCCCTCCCACGACGGCACGTACTTGACGATGGGGGGACGCTCGGGATCGTCGGGGTCGAAGCGCTTCAGGCTCGCGCACTCGAACTCGAACTTGCCCGACTGCGTCTGCAGCCCCTTGAGGTAGCCCTCGGTGTAGTCGCCCGGCAGCGGATGCGGCTCCGGGACGTCCTTGTTGCGGTCCTCGTAGAACCAGCGCAGCGACGGCGGATCGCGAAGTTCCTCGGCCGGCGCCGGCACCACGTAGTAGCCCTTGCGCAGGAACTCCTTCCACGAGATGTGCTTCGGCAGGTCGGAGGCGTCGAACATGCGCTTGACCCAGTCGAGATCGGTCATGCCTTCGGAGAAGTAGGTGCCCAGGCCCAGGCGCGCGGCGAGGTCGGTGAAGATCTGGTAGTCCGCCTTGGACTCGCCCAGCGGCTCGATGCACTTGTGCTGCATCAGGACCACGCGGTGGTTCATCTGGGTCTGGCCGTGCAGCGCGTAGCCGCCCGTGCCGCCGAACTCGCTGATGTCCCATCGCTCGAAGCTGGAGCAGGCGGGCAGCAGGACGTCGGCGAACTTGGCCTCGCCCTCGAGCCAGATCGACTGGTTGACGACGAAGGGCAGCTTGTCCGTGCGGTAGGACTTCACGTACCGGTTGCTGTCGTTCATCGTGCCGATCGACGCGCCGCCGTACTTGTAGAGCATCTGGACCGTCGCGTGCCCGGCCTTCGGGTAGCTGAACTTCTGGAACTGCCCCTCGATGGTCTTGCCGTCCCACGGGTAGCCCTCGGCCTTCCCTTCGAGGATGGCTTCCGGAATCTGCAGCCGCGGGACCTTCTGCGTCGGCGTGTTGAACGACGGCAGCTGCGGCATGCGCTGGTAGTAGCTGATGCCCAGGCCCGTGCTCTCGATGTCGCCGGACATGCCGCCGTCCGCGTAGCCGGGGAACGAGAACTTCAGGTCGATCGGCGTGCCCCACTGCAGCAGGCCGTAGTTGACGCCCGGCCGGCCCATGCCCTGCATCGCCATCAGGCACGCCAGCGTGCGCGCCCACTGGATGCCGGTCGCCGAGCGGCACGCGCCGCCATGGCCGTTGCCCCAGCCGCCGGCGCCCAGATAGGTCTTCTTCGACGCCCAGCGTCGCGCGAGCGCGCGCACGTCCTTGGCCGGGACGCCGGTTTCGGCTTCCTGCCATTCGGGCGTCTTGGGCACGCCGTCCTCCTCGCCCGTGAGGTAGGCCTTCCAGGCCTCGAATCCCACCGTGCGCCCGCCGACGAAGCTCTTGTCGTAGGTGCCTTCGGCGATCCAGACCTGGGCGATGGCCATCGCCATCGCCGCGTCGGTGCCCGGCTTCGGCGCGAACCACTTGCCGCCGTGCAGCGCCGCCGTGTGGTTGTAGTACGGGTCGATGTGCACGAGCTCGATGCCGAGCTCCTGCAGCCACTGGCGCCGCGACGTGCCTTCGAACGCCGAATACGAGCCGCTGGTGCACTCCGGGTCGGCCGACCAGAAGACGACCATCTCGGCTTCCTTCAGCAGGTCTTCCACCAGGCCGTACGTCTCGGTCTGGCCCAGCCGCATGCTGTGGCCGAAGTGATGCATCGCGCCCCAGTACCAGCCTTCCCAGCTGTCGGGGTTGTGCATGACCTTGGTGGTGCCGATCGCGTTGAAGAACTTGTACGCGGCGCTGATGTAGTAGCCGACGTTGCCCCACGTGTGGTGCGAGCCGTGGTTGGCCATGATCGCGCCGGGGCCGAAGTCGCGCTTCACCCGGCGGATCTCCGAGGCGACGATGTCGAGCGCCTCGTCCCAGCTGATGCGCACGTAGCCCGAGACACCGCGGTTCTGCGGGTTGCGCTCGCCGTTGGGATCGAAGTCGACGCGCTTCATCGGGTACAGCAGGCGGCTCGGCGAATAGACCGTCGACTTCGAGCACATCGAATGCGGCGCGACGGTCGTCTGCCGGGGCGGCTTGAACTCCTTGCCCCGGGCCCGGATGGTCCACGAGGGCGCGTCGGTCTCGTCGAGCTCGATCGGCGTGATCCGGAGGATCTTGCCGTCCTTGACGTGGACGAACAGCGGCCCGCCGTTGGTGTTGGTGACGTAGCGCTTGACGCCGTCGCCCAGGTCGGTGCCGTATTCCCAGCCGAGCGTGAAGATCATGCCGAGCGTCTGCATGAACCACACCATCAGCTCGTCGGGCCCCTCGGCCTGCAGCTGGAAGTTCTTGATCGCCTCGATGCGCTCGAGATGGTCGACGTGGAGGCTGAACAGCTTGACGCCGAGATCCGCGTTCTGGACCGTCACCGTGATGTCCGCCGACGGGTGGATGCCGCGCCCCGACGTGACCCGCCCGTCGCGGAACGTGAAGTGGCGAGCCACCCTGTTGTCGGCGGTCCTGATCTGCGCGGTCAGGTTCCGCTCGGCAAGGCGCTTCGCGTACGCCGGGTGCCGGCGGGCCATCACCCGCAACGTCTGCAGCAGGCCGAACAGCAGGACCGAGAACTTCAATTCGCCGAGTTGCACGCGGGCTCCTGGCCACCGCCGGGACCGTGGCGCCATGCGCGCCCGTCCGTGGCGATCGTGTGGGGTGAGGGAGGATCCGCAGCGATTCTAGGAGCCGGGACCCGCGGACCGTGATTCGAAAACGTGCAAGGGCAATCGGCTTGCGGAATCTGTCGATGCGGGCCACGCGTTCGTGAGCGCAGGCCGAAGAAACGGACGCTCCCCCGCGGTGCCCTGGAGCAGGCGGCGCGGCCGAGCGCAGGCCCGGCCACGCGGACAGGTGCGGGGCGAGCTTGTCATCGTCGCGGTCCCTCGCACCGTGATACGGCGGATTCCAGGGGCTGTGCGCACGTTCGGCCGCGGGCTTCCCGACCCCCGGCTAGCGTCGGCGAGAGACGCCGCATTGGACAGCAGACGCGTTGCGCCGCGGCGAGGGGGTCGTGGCGATCAAGCCGCCCCATCGACGTCGCGCCGATCCGCCGGGGCAGGACGAAGGCACGTCCCGCCGCGATGGCGAGATCCGGCGCCATGCCGCCTCCCGCAGCGCACCATTCCATCGCGCAGGCCGCGCCGCGCAGCGCACGACGTACCCCGTGTTCGTCGAGCGGCAACGCGTATGCCCGCTGTCCCCGCGTCCGAGCTGCCGGGACGTCCACTCGGGACCGGGCGCCGACGCGTTCGCCGGGAGCGATCAGTATCGAGTAAATCGGAATCGACGCCGAGTGCCCCCTTGCCTATCATTGGCTCCGCCCGCACGGCTCACCGGAAGACACGAACGAGCCGGCGTTCGCGCCGATCGCCGCGGGACGGCGACCGGAGAGTGATCGCGGACGATCGCGCTCGCATTGGTACAGGAAGAGGCGTAACGACCAGGGACACGCCCAGGAGGAGATCATGAAACAAACCCTTTCATTGCTGGCAGCCGCGATCGTCGGTGCATCGGCGAGCCTGAATGCTGCAGCGCAAGAAGTCACGCTCAAGGTGCATCACTGGGGCAGCCCGAAGTCGCCGCAGCACGTGTCGATGCTCGTGCCCTGGTGCGAGAAGGTCGCCAAGGACTCGAACAACCGGATCAAGTGCGACGTCTTCCCGTCGATGCAGCTCGGCGGGTCGCCGCCGCAGCTCTACGACCAGGCGAAGGACGGCGTGGTCGACGTGATCTTCACGATCCCCGGCTACACCGCCGGGCGCTTCCCGCTGATCGAGGCCTTCGAGCTCCCGTTCATGGCGACCACCCCCGAGGCGACGAGCCGCGCCGCCTGGGAGTTCGCGAGCACGCACGCGAAGGACGAGTTCAAGGAAACGAAGCTCATCGCGGTCAACGTCAACGGACCGTGCAACGTCTACACGGTGAAGCAGCCGGTCCGCACACAGGCCGACTTCAAGGGCCTCAAGCTCCGGGCGCCCAACCGGCAGACCAGCAGCATGCTGGCGATGCTGGGCGCGACCCCGGTCGGGATGCCGCTGCCCGGGATTCCGGAAGGCCTGTCGAAGGGCGTCATCGACGGGGCGATCGTGCCCTACGAGATCGCGCCGTCGATCAAGCTCGACGAGCTCACCAAGTTCGTCGCGGAAACCGACCGCACCCAGCCCGCGATGTGCGCGACGATCTTCGCGACGGCGATGAACCTGGCCAAGTACCAGTCGATGCCTGCCGACCTGCGCGCCGTGATCGACCGGAACTCCGGGCTCGAGACGTCGGCGATGTTCGGCCGCACCCAGGGCGACGCCGACGTGCCGGCCCGCAAGAAGATCGCCGAGGCGGGCGTGAAGATCAACGTGATCCCGGCCGACGAGCTCAACCGCTGGCGCAAGGCCACCGACGCGCTCGACGACCAGTGGGCCGCCGCGATCACCGCGAAGGGCCAGGACGGCAAGGCGCTGCTGCAGGCCGCGCGCGACCTGGTGAAGAAGCACACGAAGTAACACGGCGCGGCCGGGCGGCCCCACGCCGCCCGGCCGCGGAACGTGCCCCTGGTATCCCCATGGCCGATGTCATCGTCGACGAGGTGCATTCGCACCACCACGGTCCCGCCGGGCGCCTGCTGATCGCCACGTGCAAGGCGTTCGCGGTCGGCGCGGGCATCCTGCTCATCCTGATGGCGGCGATGTCGCTGGCGAGCATCGTCGGCCGGACGTTCCTCGGCAAGCCGATCCTGGGCGATTACGAGCTGGTCCAGGTGCTGTGCGCCGTCGCCGTGTCGATGTCGCTGCCCTACTGCCAGATCGCCCGCGGGCACGTCATCGTCGACTTCTTCACGACCCGGATGCCGGCGTCGGTGAACCGCGTGCTCGACGTCGCCGCGGGCCTTCTCCTCGCCGGGCTCGCCTTCGTCGTCGCGTGGCGGCTCGCGATCGGCATGGTCGACCTCAAACGCACCGGAGACGCGTCGATGCTGATCGGGTTCCCCACGTGGGTGGCCTACGCGCCGATGGTGCTCTCGTTCGTGCTGCTCGGTCTCGCGGCCCTCTTCATCGCCCGGGACGACCTGCGAAAGGGTGTCGCGTGACCGGCGTCGAGCAGGGAGCCGTGATCGGCGTGCTGATGCTCGCGCTGCTGGCGCTGCGCGTCCACATCGGGATCGCGATGCTGGCCGCCGGTTCGATCGGCTACGTCTGGGTGTCCGGCCTCGGGCCGCTGCTCAAGTACCTGCAGTCCGCGGTCTACGCCCGGTACTCGGTCTACGACCTGTCGGTCGTGCCGCTGTTCCTGCTGATGGGCCAGTTCGCCACGCACGGCGGTCTGTCGCGAGCGCTGTTCCAGGCCGGCAACGCCTTGATCGGACACTGGCGCGGCGGCATGGCGATGGCGGCGATCTCCGCCTGCGCCGGGTTCGGCGCCATCTGCGGCTCGTCGCTCGCGACCGCGGCGACGATGGGGCAGGTCGCGCTGCCCGAGCTCCGCCGCCAACGGTATTCGCCGCGGCTCGCGACCGCCGCGATCGCCGCCGGCGGAACGCTTGGCATCCTGATCCCCCCGTCGGTGCCGCTCGTGATCTACGCGATCCTGACCGAGCAGAACATCGCGAAGCTCTTCATGGCCGCGTTCGTTCCCGGCATCATCGCGGCCGTCGGCTACATGGTCGTGATCGGCATCATCGCGCGTGTCTCTCCCGAGCAGGCGCCGGCAGGTGCCCCCCTGCCGTGGAGCCAGCGGCTGCGCGCCCTCGTCGAGGTCTGGCCGGTCGTGCTGATCTTCCTCGTGGTCATCGGCGGCATCTACGGCGGGATCTTCACGCCCACCGAGGCGGCGTCGATCGGCGCGCTCGCCACGGCGTTCGTCGCCTGGCGGTCCGGCGGCCTCAAGGGACGCGGGTTCCTCGAATGCCTCTACGGCACCGCTGCGGCGACCGGGATGATCTTCCTCATCATGCTCGGCGCGGACATCCTGAACGTCTTCCTCGCGCTGACGATGCTTCCGAAGGAGCTCGCCGCCTGGGTCACCGGGCTCGGCATCCCGCCGCTCGGCATCCTCGCGACGATCATCCTGATCTACCTGGTCCTCGGCTGCATCATGGACAGCCTGTCGATGCTGCTGCTGACGATTCCGATCTTCTTCCCGATCATCATGGGCACCGATTTCTGGGGCCTGGCGGACGACCCGAAGGCGATCTGGTTCGGCATCCTGGCGCTGATGGTCGTCGAGATCGGGCTGATCACGCCCCCGGTCGGCATGAACGTGTTCATCATCAGCAGCATGGCCCGCGACGTGCCGATGATCGAGACGTTCAAGGGCATCGTGCCTTTCCTCGTGTCGGATCTCCTGCGCGTCCTGCTGATCGTCTTCGTTCCCTCCGTCGCTCGCGTGGCGTTGAAGTTGTAGCGGGTCGCTGCGTTGGCGGGCCCGCGCGGCCGGGATCGACGACGCGCTGCCGCCGCCGGCGGCCACGACCGCACCTGGCCCCGCCCAGGCCCAAAGAGGCCGCGGCGCGTGCGCGCGCGGGGGCGCCACCCCCCCCCCCCCCCCCCCCCCCCCCGCGGGGTCGCTGCGTCGGCGAGGGGCCCCGGCCCATGGCCGGGGATCGACGACGCGCGCTTGCGATCCCCGCCAGGCGGCCGACACGCAGGTCTGCGGTCGCCCCATCCAAGAGGCCGCGGGCCCCCCCGCGGGGCCGGGCCGCCCCCCGGCCGGGGATCGACAACGGGCTGCCCGGCCGCCCCCCCCCCCTCCCCCCCCGGGGCGGGCCGGGCGCGGCCCGGGGGCGCCCCGCCCCCCCCCGGGGGCCGCCGCCCCGGGCCCTCGGCCCCGCGGCCCCCGGGGCCGCGGGTCGTCGGCGAGGGGCCCCGCCGCAGGACTGCCGGGAAGCACCATCCGTCGGCGGTCATTGACAAGCCCCCGCCGGGTTGCGACGCTTCACCCGCCATGCCTCTCCGGGCGAACCTCCAGAAGCTCGTCGAGCGGGCGCGCCAGCTGCCCCCGCTGCCGGCCGCCGTCGTGTACCCGTGCGACGTCGATTCGCTGCAGCTCGCGCTCGCGGGCGCCTTCGCCGGCTACCTCGCGCCGACCCTCGTCGGCCCCGACGCCCGCATCCGCGACACGGCGATGCGCGCGGGGCTCGACATCTCGCGTCTCCCGATCGTCGACACGGCGGACGACAGCGCCGCCGCGGCCGAGCGCGCCGTGCAACTCGCGCGCGAGGGCCGCGTGGAGGCGCTCGTCAAGGGGATGCTCTCGGACGGCGCGCTGCTGACGCCGGTCGCGGCACCGGAGAACGGGCTGCGGACCGACAGTCGGCTGTCGCACGCGACGCTGCTCGACGTCCCCGGGCGTGCGCAGCCGCTGATCGTCGCGGACGACCGTCTCAACGTGGCACCGACGCTCGCCGCGAAACGCGACATCCTCTCGAACACGATCGAGCTCGCGGTCTCGCTCGGGATCGCGAGGCCCGCCGTCGCGCTGCTCGCCGCCGTCGACGGCCCTTCGGCCGCGTTCGCGTCCACGGCCGACGCGACCGCGCTGAAGGCGATGGCCGCCGGCGGCGCGATGCACGGCGCGCGCGTCGACGGGCCGATGACGCCGGACGTCGCGCTCTCGTCCGAAGCGGCGCGCCTGCAGGGCGCGTCGTCGGAGGTCGCCGGCCGCGCCGACGTGCTCGTCGCGCCGACGATGGAATGCGCAGTGATGGTGGTGCGCACGCTCGTCGCCGTCACCGGCGCGCTCACTGCCGGGCTGGTGCTCGGCGCACGCGTGCCCATCGTCGCCACCGCCCGCAACGAGACGATGGAGAGCCGGATCGCGTCCTGCGTGCTCGCCTGCGTCGCGGCGCGCGCCGCGCGCGGACGTGGGCCGCTCGACGCGACGACCGCCGGCGGTGCTCCGGCCAGGGAGGCCGCGACTCGCGTCGCGGCGTGATCGCGGCCCGCGGCGCCCCGGTGCGGGCCGTAGCGGTGCCGATCAGCGCTTGAACAGCCCGCGCAGCGATCGGACCACGTCCTCGGGACTCTGCTGCTGAGCGGGAGCGCGTTCCTGCTGCGTCGCCGCCGGCTTGCCGCCGGCGCGCGCCGTCGCGCAGGGGCTCGGGTCGTCGCCCGACGACAGCAGCGGCGTGGCGAGCATTCCCCAGCCGCCGCTCGCGACGACGCCGCCGATCGCGAGCGCGGTCTTCGCCGCCCCCATCGTGTCGAGGCGCACGCCCGGACTCGCGAACGGCCCGCTGACGCGCACGACCTCGGCGAGGTCGACCGCCGGTATCCCCGCGACCTTGCGCGAGCGCGGCCGCACCAGCAGGTCGAGCGTCTGGCGCCCGAAGTCGATCGTTCCCGACGCCGACGCCGTGAGGCGCGAGGTCTCGATCGCGAGCGTCCGGTCGGCATGCGCGACGCCGTCGCGCACCGCGAGCCGCGCGACGATGCACTGGAGCTCGGTTCCCTGGTCGACGCGCCGGAACGGGTTGAGCGCGTCGAGGACGCGCGACATCGCCTCGCCGCCGGCGTCGAGCGCGACGCCCTTGACGCGCGCCGGCCCCACGTCCGCGCGCATCGACCCTGAGGCCCCCGCGAGGAAGCGCTGCGGCGACTGCGCCGGGCCCTGCAGGTCGATGGCGAACGTCGTCGTGCCGCCCGAGGCGTTGCGTCCCGGATCGAGCTTGCCCAGGAGCCGCGCCATCTCGATCCCTCGCCCGTCGGCGACCACCCGGCCGCGGGCGGTCGCGGCGTCCGCACGCACGCTGCCCGAGATCCTGCCGCCCGCGACGTCGACGTCGATCGGCTCGACCGCGAGGCGCCCTCCTTCGACGACGACTCTGCCGCGGGCGTTCGTGGCGTCGACACCTTCGCGCACCCGGAGGCGATCGACGACGAAGTCGAGGTCGGCGTCGAAGCTCGCGAGCTTGCCCAGGGGAGACGAATCCCCTTTCGCGGGTCCCGTCGCTGCCGTCCCCGCAGCGGCGCGCGCGGAGGGACGCTCGCGCACGAGGTCGACCGTGTCGGCGTGCAGCCGACCGCCGATGCGCGGCACCTTGCCCTTCGTGTCGACCTCGAGGTTGCCGTCGACCTTCGTTCCGGCGATCGCGCCGGCGATCGCGCCGAACGCGTAGCGCCCGTCGCGCGCGTCGATCCGCGCCGAGACGCGCCCCGCCTCGGGCGCGAGATCGGGCGCCCACCGCGCCATGCGCTCGCTGCCCGCGTCCCACGCAGCGCTCGCATCGAGCACCGCGGCCGGCCCGGTGTCGCGCTGCTCGGCGCGGCCCTTCGCGGTCAGCGTGACGCCGCCGCCGGCGAGCTTCGCGTCGATGTCGAACGGAACGCGCCCGCGCACCGCCATCGTGGGGTCGCCCGTCGTCGCGACGAGCGTCCAGCGCGTGCCCTCGTGCTCGAGCGTGCCCTGCCACGCGAACCGGCCACCGCTCTCCGGCGCGACCTCGAAACGCGGAATCGCGATGACGGTCGCGTCGCCGCCATCCGGCGGCCGCCACGCGAGCTTCGCTCCGACGATCCGGATCGCGCCGGCGAGCGTGACCGGCACCGCGGCCGGGGCGCCCTTGCCCGCCTCCGCGCCCGCGGGGACGCCCGCCTCCGCGAGTTGCCAGTTGCCGCGGCCGTCCGGCAGCGTCTCGAGCAGGAGGTCGAGGCCTTCGATCTCGATCCCGTCGGCGACCACGCGGCGCGACACCAGCAGCGGCCAGGTCGCGACGCCGCCGCGGACGACGCCGGCGCGAGCGAGCTCGGGCCTCGACGCCCCCGGCGGATTGGCGATCGTGACGTCGTGCGCGACGACCGCGAGGCGCGGCCAGAACGCGATGGTCACCGGACCGCGCGCGTCGACCCTGCGGCCCGTGACGCGCGAGACCTCGTCGGCGGCGTAGCGCGCGATCGCCTGCGTGTCGATCGTCGCGTACGCGACGATGGCCGCGACGACGACGAGCGCGACGACGGCCGCCCCCGCGACCGCGATCCAGCGCAACGTCCGCATCCCGTTCCCGCGCCCGGCCGCGCGGTCAGGAGGCCTTGCGCACGCTGCGCACGCGCAGGTTCGGCTTCGCCGCGATCACCTTCGCCCCCGCGACGCAGTCGACGAAGTAGCGCTTGCGCCCGTTGATTTCTTCCTCGACGAGCCCGTGGATGTCGGTGTCGAAGCCGGGGAAGCGCTCGTTGAAGTCGCGCGCGAACTGCAGGTACTTGACGATCTGCCGGTTGAAGCGCTCGCCCGGGATCAGCAGCGGGATGCCCGGCGGGTAGGGCGTCAGCAGCGCGCTCGTGACGCGGCCCTCGAGGTCGTCGATCTCGACGCGCTCGATCTCGCGGTGCGCCATCCGCGCGAACGCGTCGGCCGGCTTCATCGCGGGCTCGAGGTTCGACATGTACATCTCGGTCGTGAGCCGCCCGATGTCGTTGGCGCGGTAGATGCCGTGGATCGCGTCGCACAGTTCGCGCAGCCCGATCCGCTCGTAGCGCGGATGCGCCTGGACGAACTCGGGGAGCACGCGCCACAGCGGCTGGTTCTTGTCGTAGTCCGCCTTGAACTGCTGCAGCGCGGTCACGAGGGTGTTCCAGCGCCCCTTCGTGATGCCGATCGTGAACATGATGAAGAACGAGTAGAGGCCCGTCTTCTCGACGATCACGCCGTGCTCGGCGAGGTACTTGGTGACGATCGACGCGGGGATGCCGGTGTCGGCGAAGTCGCCGTCGACGTCGAGGCCGGGCGTCAGCACCGTCGCCTTGATCGGGTCGAGCATGTTGAAGCCCGGCGCGAGGTCGCCGAAGCCGTGCCAGCGGTCGCCGGCGCGGATGATCCAGTCGTCGCGGTTGCCGATGCCCTCGGGCGCGAGCTTGTCCGGCCCCCAGACCTTGAACCACCACGAGTCGCCGAACTCCTCGTCGACCTTGCGCATCGCGCGCCGGAAGTCGAGCGCCTCCGCGATCGACTCCTCGACCAGCGCCGTGCCCGCCCGGCGGCTCCATCATCGCCGCCGCGACGTCGCACGAGGCGATGATCGCGTACTGCGGCGAGGTCGACGTGTGCATCAGGTACGCCTCGTTGAAGCGGTGGCGGTCGAGCTGCCGCGTCTCGCTGTTCTGCACGAGGATCTGCGAGGCCTGCGACAGCCCGGCGAGCAGCTTGTGCGTCGACTGCGTCGCGAAGATCAGCGCGTCGCGCGAGCGCGGCCGGTCGCGGCCGATCGCGTGCATGCCGCGGTAGAAGTCGTGGAACGTGGCGTGCGGCAGCCACGCCTCGTCGAAGTGCAGCGTGTCGATCTTCGTCCCGAGCAGCTCCTTGATCGTCTCGACGTTGTAGAGCACGCCGTCGTAGGTGCTCTGCGTGATCGTCAGGATGCGCGGCTTCGCCTTGACGTCGCGGGCGAACGGGTGCGCGCGGATCTTGCGCTCGATGTTCTCCCAGCGGAACTCGCTCTGCGGGATCGGACCGATGATCCCGTAGTGGTTGCGCGTCGGCGTGAGGAACACCGGGATCGCGCCCGTCATCATGATCGCGTGCAGGATCGACTTGTGGCAGTTGCGGTCGACGATCACGACGTCGCCGGGCGCCACCGTCGCGTGCCACACCATCTTGTTCGACGACGACGTGCCGTTGGTGACGAAGAACAGCTCGTCGGTGCCGAAGATGCGCGCGGCGTTGCGCTCGGACGCCGCCACCGGCCCCGAGTGGTCGAGCAGCTGGCCCAGCTCGTCGACCGAATTGCAGACGTCGGCGCGCAGCAGGTTCTCGCCGAAGAACTGGTGGAACATCTGGCCGACCGGGCTCTTCAGGAAGGCGACGCCGCCCGAGTGGCCCGGGCAGTGCCACGAGTACGAGCCGTCGCTCGCGTAGTGCAGGAGCGCGCGGAAGAACGGCGGCGCGAGGCTGTCGAGGTAGGTCCGGGCCTCGCGCAGGATGACGCGCGCGACGAACTCCGGCGTGTCCTCGTTCATGTGGATGAAGCCGTTCAGCTGCCGCAGGATGTCGTTCGGGATGTGGCGCGACGTGCGCGTCTCCCCGTGCAGGAACACCGGGATCTCGGCGTTGCGGCGGCGGATCTCCTCGACGAACGCCCGCAGGCTCGCGAGCGCGGGACTCTCCTCGGGCCTGACGTGCACCAGCTCCTCGTCGTCGATCGACAGGATGAACGCCGACGCGCGGCTCTGCTGCTGCGCGAAACTCGCGAGGTCGCCGTAGCTCGTCACGCCCAGCACCTCGACACCCTCAGCCTCGATCGCCCGGGCGAGCGCACGGATGCCGAGTCCGCTCGCGTTCTCCGAGCGGTAGTCTTCGTCGATGATGACGACGGGAAAGCGGAACTTCATCCGAGGCTCCTGGGGACTGGGGCGTCGCGGCGCCGGGGGCGGGCGGGTGCCCGCCGCGTGGCCCGGATTGTCGCGCGGTTCGGGACCGGGCGCGACTGGTTGGACCGCGAATCCGGCGATCGGTGCCGTCTCGCCCGACGCCCGCGCAACGGGCCGGCCCGGGGAACGGTCAGGCGCGGGCGAGCGCGATCGCGGCCGCCCAGGCGAGCAGGCCCAGGCCGAGCGGCGTCCTGAGCCGCGGGCCCGCTGGCAGGTTCTTCTCGGCCGCCATCGCGGCCGCGAGGACGAGCATCCAGCCCGGGTTGCCCATGCCGACGACGAACATGACGAGCATCAGCGCCCAGCAGCAGCCGACGCAGAAGGCCCCGTGGGCGAGGCCGAGCCGGAACGACTCGGTCAACGGGCGCCGGCCGTGCCAGTGCGCGTTCACGAAACCGAACGGGGTGCGGCAACGCTCGAGGCAGCGGTACTTGAGCGCGGAGAACTGGAACGCCCCGGCGAGCGCGAGGACACCGGCGCCCAGCGCCCACGCGTGCGCCACGAGCCACGGCGACCCGGCGGCCGCGGCGCGGACGCCGGCGTCCGCCGCATGGGCGACCACGCCGAAGCCCATCCATGCGGCGACGTAGCCTCCCAGTACCGCCGCGACCAGCGCGCCGGCGTCCGGGCGCCCTGCCACGATGCGCAGGAACATCCCGACCAGCGGGAGCCGGTCGGGACCATCATCGCCGCGATCATCAGCAGCCACGCGAGCGCCGTGGCGGAGCGCCGGGACGACGACCTCGCCGCCGGGGACCGCGCCGCAGAGCGGCGAGAGCGCGATCGCGTCTCCCCAGCCGACGCGGTCGAGGTAGCCCCGGTACGGGCTCGCGCTCCACAGCGCGAGCAGGCCCCACGCGGGCGCGACGACGACCGCCACCAGCGCGACGGCCAGGCGCCGGCCTTCGCGCAGCCTCGTGCCGGGCGCCACGGCGCCGGAAGTGCCCTGGGCCACGTCGAGCCGGAGCGGCACCGCGGATGCGCGCGGCGACCGCCCCTGCCGGTCAGCTGCTGAAGACGAACGTGCTCTGCAGCGCGTTGTGGCCCGCGAGATCGACGTCGATCCCGAGCTTCGCGTTCTTCGAGCGGTAGCGCGGGCTCTTGCCGACGAACACCGGCGCGCCGGGGACCGTCGAGAACACCGTGTCGGCGAGCGTCGTCGTGGCGCCGCTGGCGCTCGTGTACGGCTCGAGTTCGGCGTAGCCGGCCGTGCCGACCTTGATCGTGCCCGTTCCCGCCGTGCCTCGAAGCTGATCGGCACCTTCTCGACCGAGACGACCTCGCCGATCAGCTTCGCGAGGTCGGCGATCGGGCCGCCCCGCTTGCCCGAGAACACGGCCAGGATCGCCTGCTCCTGCTCGGCGGTCACCCGCTCGTCGAGGTAGACGGCGGCCTTCCAGTTGCCCTTCAGGATGTTGCCCGGGACGTGCGCGATCATCGCGATCGTGCGCCCCGCGACGTCGACGCCGTCGATCCTGCCCTTGTCGAAGTGCCAGGCGACGATCGTGTCGCAGGTCCCGTAGTCGGGATCCTCGCCGATCCAGCACGGGCAGAGCACCTTGCAGTTGCAGACTTCGAGGAGGCGTCCCTCGATGTGGTAGGCCATGGTCCCTCCATCGGATGGTTGGACTGGCGCGCGACGCGGTCCGCCGATGGTCAGGCGAGCGCTCCGCGCCGTAGGGCCGGCCGGAAAGCTCCGGCGCGCGCGATGCTACGCCGGCGTCCAGGACCGAGCCATACGCAGCTCGCGCAGCCGGCAGCGGGGCCGTGCGGCACCCCATCCCCGCAGGGTCTTCGCGCCCCTATCGCCGGCCGCCCGCGAGCGCCGCCGAGCGCGGGTGGGCGCGCAGGCGCGCCATCGCGAGGACGCCGACCGCCGGGCCGATCGCGAGCGGCACGAACGCGTAGCGCCACGTGAGCGCCTCGACGAGCGGCGGCATCAGGTGGATCGTCGCGAGCGTCAGCGTGAAGCCGAGCGCCGTCTGCAGCGTCAGCATCGTTCCGACGCGCGACCGGTCGGCAAGCTCGGCGATCGACGCCGAGAATTGCGCCGAGTCCGCGACGATGCTGACGCCCCAGACGACGCACACGGCCACGAGGAGCCGCGGGCGGCCCGCCGAACAGCGCGCCGACGCCCGCCGCGCAGCTCCCCGACACGGCCATCGCGACGATCGTGAGCGTCGTCCGGCCGAGCCGGTCGGCCAGCACGCCCGCGCCGATGCTGCCGATCGCCCCCGACGCGATCGTCGCGAACGCGGCGAGCTTCGCGTACGTCGGCGCGACCTCCGCGGGCAGCGTGAGCGCGAAGCTCGCCTGGAGGAACACGCCGATCCACGCCCACATCGCGTAGAGCTCCCACATGTGCCCGAGGTAGCCCAGGTTCGCGAGGCGCAGCGGCACGTCGCGCCATGCGACGAGCACGGCGCGGGGTCGAAGCGCGGCGCCGGTGCGAGGTTGGGTCCGACGCCTGCCCGTCCGATCAGCAGCGCGGCGGCGAGCGCCGACACCGACGCGGCCGCCACCGGCACGCGCCAGTCGACACCCGCGTACGCGTTGAACAGGTGCGGCGACGCCGAGCCCAGCGTGAGCGCGCCGACGAGGATGCCGACCATCAGCCCCATGTCGCCCTGCGCCCAGGTCGACGCGAGCTTCATGCCGACCGGATAGACGCCGGCCATCGCGACGCCGGTGACGAACCGCAGCGCCGGCATCCACGCCGAGGACGGATCGACGACGAGCAGCAGCGCGTTGGCGAGCGCGCCGAGGAGCGCGGACGCGGCGAACAGGCGGCGCAGCTCGAGGCGGTCGGCGAGCGAGAGGAACGCGCTCACGAGGCAGCCGGCGACGAAACCGAGCTGGACGCCGCTCGTCAGCGCCGACTGCATGAAGCCGGGAGGCCGCTCGGCCGCGAACCCGGCGCCAGCCCGAAACCCGGCCGCGAGCTGCGGGACGACCGCGGACGCCGAGAACCACAGCGCCATCGCCGCGCCATGCGCTGGCAGGCCCGCGATGCAACGCGAGCACGACCGGGGTCGGCGCGCGATGCCGCCGTCCGCCCACGCCCATCAGGAGGCCTCGCCCCGGCCGGCGGCACGGGCCGGACCCCGGCGCCGCACTTGCGGTCAGATCTTCGGCAGCGTGACGCCCTTCTGTCCCTGGTACTTGCCGCCCCGGTCCTTGTACGAGGTCTCGCACACCTCGTCGGACTCGAAGAAGATCACCTGCGCGACGCCCTCGTTCGCGTAGATCTTCGCGGGCAGCGGCGTCGTGTTCGAGAACTCGAGCGTCACGTAGCCCTCCCACTCGGGCTCGAACGGCGTGACGTTGACGATGATGCCGCAGCGCGCGTAGGTGCTCTTGCCGAGGCAGATCGTCAGCACGTTGCGCGGGATGCGGAAGTACTCGATCGTGCGCGCGAGCGCGAACGAGTTGGGCGGGATGATGCAGACCGGGCCCTTGAAATCGACGAACGACTTCTCGTCGAAGTCCTTCGGGTCGACGATCGTCGAGTTGATGTTGGTGAAGATCTTGAATTCCTCGGAGCAGCGGATGTCGTAGCCGTAGCTCGAGGTGCCGTACGAGACGATGCGCCGGCCTTCCCGCTCGCGCACCTGGCCGGGCTCGAACGGCTCGATCATCCCCTTCGCCGCCATGCGGCGGATCCACTTGTCGGACTTGATCACGGTCTGCTCATCCTCGCGCTCGGCGGCGCTCTCTCGCCGGTCTCTCGCGGCGCCGGCGCTGGCGCACGCGCGACCTGTGTCGTCGAACCGGGCGCCGGCCTTGGCGCGTTGAGGGGCGCGAAGCGCCGCTCCAACGCGGTGAGGCCGTCGCCGAAGCTTCCCGATCAGGTGTTCTGGACGACGATGCTCGGAAACTTCGACGAGAAGTCCTCCGCCTTCTGCGCGACCGCGACGGCGACCTTGCGGGCGATCGCCCGGTAGGTCTGCGCGACCGCGCCGTCCGGGTCGGCGACGACGGTCGGGCGCCCCGAGTCGGCCTGCTCGCGGATGCGGATGTCGAGCGGGAGGCTCCCCAGGAACGGCACGCCGTACTCGCGGCACATGCGCTCGCCGCCGCCCTCGCCGAAGATGTGCTCGGCGTGGCCGCACTTCGAGCAGACGTGGATCGCCATGTTCTCGACGATGCCGACGATCGGCACGCCGACCTTCTCGAACATCTTGAGGCCCTTGCGCGCGTCGAGCAGCGCGATGTCCTGCGGCGTCGTGACGATCACGGCGCCGGTGACCGGCACCTTCTGCGCCAGCGTGAGCTGGATGTCGCCGGTGCCCGGCGGCATGTCGACGACGAGGTAGTCGACCTCGCGCCAGTTCGTGTCCTTGAGGAGCTGCTCGAGCGCCTGCGTCACCATCGGCCCGCGCCACACCATCGGCGTGTCGGGATCGATCAGGAAGCCGATCGACATCGCCTGCAGCCCGTACGCCTCGAGCGGCTCGAGCGTCTTGCCGTCCTTCGACTCGGGGCGGCCGGAGATGCCGAGCATCATCGGCTGCGACGGCCCGTAGATGTCCGCGTCGAGCACGCCGACGGTCGCGCCCTCGGACGCGAGCGCGAGCGCGAGGTTGACGGCCGTCGTCGACTTGCCGACGCCGCCCTTGCCGCTGGCGACGGCGACGATGTTCTTGACGCCCGGCACGAGCTTCACGCCGCGCTGGACCGCGTGCGACGTGATCTTCTGCCCGACGTTGACGGTGACGCGTCCGGCGCCCGGGATCGCCGCGACGGCGTCGGCGACCAGGCGGCGGATCGAATCGTGCTGGCTCTTCGACGGGTAGCCCAGCACGACGTCGACGACGACGTCCGCGCCGGACACCGAGACTTTCTTCACCGCCTTGCCCGACACGAAGTCGCGCCCGGTGTTCGGATCGGTAAGGCCCTTCAGGCGGGTCTGGACGTCTGCTTCGGAGATCGGCATGGGAGGGGCGGGCCCGCGGAAGGGGCCCTCGGCGTCGTTGCGGAAGGCGCTCATTCTAGCCGATACCCGGGTCCTCCCCGCAGGCGGAGGCGGACGCTTTGCTAGAATCGACCGCATCCCCGCTCCCAGCAAGGTCTTCGATGCCCGCCGCCCGCCGGACGCTGTTCGTCACCACGGCCCTGCCGTACGCGAACGGTCCGTTCCACATCGGCCACATCATGGAGTACATCCAGGCCGACATCTGGGTGCGCTTCCAGCGGATGCGCGGCGCCGAGGTGCACTTCGTGTGCGCGGACGACACGCACGGCGCGCCGATCATGCTGAAGGCCGAGGGCGAGGGGATCACGCCCGAGCAGCTGATCGAGCGCGTCGGCGCCTCGCACCGCGAGGACTGGGCGCGCTACCTGATCAGCTTCGACACGACGCACTCGACGCATTCGCCCGAGAACACCGAGCTCGCGCAGTCGATCTACCGGGCGCTGCGCGACCGCACGCCGAGCCTCATCGAGTCGCGCACGATCGAGCAGTTCTACGATCCGGTGAAGGGCATGTTCCTGCCCGACCGCTACATCAAGGGCGAGTGCCCGAAGTGCGGCGCGAAGGACCAGTACGGCGACGCCTGCGAGAACTGCGGCTCGACCTACGCGCCGACCGATCTCCGGAATCCCACCTCCGCGATCACGGGCGCCACCCCCGAGCTGCGGTCGTCCGAGCACCTGTTCTTCCGGCTCTCCGCGCCCGAGGTCGTCGCGTTCCTGCGCCGCTGGACCGCGACCCCCGCCGAGGGGCAGAGCCTGCAGCCGGAGGTCTACAACAAGGTCCGCGAGTGGCTGGGCGACGGGAAGCTCTCGGACTGGGACATCTCGCGCGACGCGCCCTACTTCGGCATCCCGGTCCCGGACGCGAAGGGCAAGTACTTCTACGTGTGGCTCGACGCGCCGATCGGCTACCTGGCCGCGCTCAAGAAGCACTTCGACTCGGGCGCGGCGCGGCGCGCGTACCCGCACGAGACGCGGACGTTCGACGAGTTCCTCGCCGACCCGTCGGTCGAGCAGTACCACTTCATCGGCAAGGACATCGTCTACTTCCACACGCTGTTCTGGCCCGCGACGCTGCATTTCTCGGGCCGCAAGACGCCGACGAACGTGTTCGTGCACGGCTTCATCACCGCCTCCGGCGAGAAGATGTCGAAGTCGCGCGGCACCGGCGTGTCGCCGCAGAAGTACCTCGCGCTCGGCATGAACCCCGAGTGGCTGCGCTACTACATCGCGGCGAAGCTGAACGACCGGGTCGAGGACATCGACTTCAACCCCGACGACTTCGTCGCGCGCGTCAACAGCGACCTCGTCGGCAAGTACGTGAACATCGCGAGCCGGGCGGCGCCGTTCCTGTCGAAGCATTTCGACGGTCACCTCGCGAAGGACGACGGGCAACGCGCGCGATGGTGGTCGACGCTCGCGGGAGACGCCGCGGACGACATCGGGGCGGCGCTGGACGGCCGCGAGTTCGGCAAGGCGATCCGCCGGGTCATGGAGCTCGCCGACCACATCAACCGCTACTTCGACGAGAAGCAGCCCTGGCTCCTCGCGAAGGATCCGTCGCAGCGCGACGCGCTCCACCGCGTCTGCAGCGACTGCATCGTCGGCTTCAGGAACCTCTCGGTGTTCCTGTCCCCGATCCTGCCCGCGACGACGCGCAAGGCCGCGGACTTCCTCGGGCTCGGCCGGCCGCTCGGCTGGGCGGACCTCGACGCCGACCTCACCCGCATCGGTCACTACGAGCATCTGATGACCCGCATCGACCCCAAGCAGATCGACGCGCTGCTCGCACCGGAGCCAGCGCCGGCGTCGCCGGCCGCAAGCCCCCGCCGCCGTCGCGGCGCGCCCGCCGCGCCCGTCGCGCCCGGCGGGACGATCTCGATCGACGACTTCGCGAAGGTCGACCTGCGTATCGCGCGCATCGTCGCCGCCGAGCACGTCGACGGGGCCGACAAGCTCCTGAAGCTGACGCTCGACTTGGGCGACGGACGCCCGCGCACCGTGTTCGCCGGCATCAAGTCGGCCTACGACCCTGCGACCCTGGTCGGGCGCCTGACACCGATGGTCGCGAACCTCGCGCCGCGCAAGATGAAGTTCGGCCTGTCCGAGGGGATGATCCTCGCCGCCTCGGGCGAGGGCCCCGGCATCTACCTGCTCGCCCCCGACGCCGGCGCGGAGCCCGGGATGCGCGTCAAGTGAGCGCCCCGGGCCGGGCACGGCGCGCGATCCGGGGCTGACCGCAGGCCGACGATGCAGCCCGATGCGATCTCGCTCGTCCTCGCCGCGGTCGTGGCGTGGCTCGCGATCGGCGCGCTGGGCATCGCGGGGCTGCGCAAGCTCCGTTTCGTGAGCCGCGTCCTGTTCCCGGCAGGCGCAGGCGTCGGCATCGCGCTCGCCGTTGTCGCGTTCCTCGCGATCGGCGCGCCGGCGAACGCCGTCGTGCTGCCGTTCGGGCTGCCCGACCTGCCGTTCCACCTGCGCATCGACGCGCTCTCGGCGTTCTTCCTCGTGCTGCTCGGCGCAATGAGCGCCGCGATCTCGCTGTTCTCCGCCGGCTACTTCCGGTCGAGCGAGGGCACGCCGCCCGGGCTCATCTGCTTCCAGTACCACGTGTTCCTCGCGGCGATGGCGCTCGTGCTGGTCGCGGACGACGCCTACGCGTTCATGGTCGCGTGGGAGGCGATGGCGCTCGCGTCCTACTTCCTCGTCACGACCGAGCACCGGATCCCGGAGATCCGCCGCGCCGGATTCCTCTACCTGCTGATCGCGCACGTCGGCGCCATCGGCATCCTGCTCTGCTTCGGCGTGCTGCAGGGCGGCAGCGGCGACTACACGTTCGCCGGTATGCGCGCCGCGGCGCTGTCGCCGGCATGGGCGTCGGTCGGGTTCTTCCTCGCGCTGTTCG
Organism: Betaproteobacteria bacterium; assembly: GCA_016704895.1. Taxonomy (GTDB): domain Bacteria; phylum Pseudomonadota; class Gammaproteobacteria; order Burkholderiales; family Casimicrobiaceae; genus VBCG01. Next base: position 24,218 of record JADIZG010000001.1, on the reverse strand, counting down.
GCTTCGGCGCGAAGGCCGGCATCCTGCCGCTGCACGTGTGGCTGCCCGAGGCGCACCCGGCCGCGCCTTCGCCCGTCTCCGCGCTGATGAGCGGCGTGATGCTGAAGACGGCGATCTACGGGCTCCTGCGCGTCGCGTTCGACCTGCTGCAGCTGCAGCTCTGGTGGTGGGGCGTGGTCGCGCTGGCCTTCGGGCTCGTCACGGCGCTCTTCGGCGTGATCTTCGCCGCGGCGCAGACCGACATGAAGCGCCTGCTCGCCTACTCGTCGATCGAGAACATCGGCATCATCGTCTCGGGCATCGGGCTCGCGATCCTGTTCAAGGCGTACGACAAGCCGACCCTCGCGGCGATCGCCCTGACCGCCGCGCTCTACCATGCGCTCAACCACGCGTTCTTCAAGAGCCTGCTGTTCCTCGCGACCGGCGCGGTCCTGCACGCGACGCACGAGCGGAGCCTGGGCAAGCTGGGCGGCCTCATCCACCGGATGCCGTGGGTCGCGTGGCTCGCGCTCGTCGGCACGCTCGCGATCGCGGGCCTGCCGCCGCTCAACGGCTTCGTCTCCGAGTGGCTGCTGCTGCAGGCGTTCCTGTTCACGCCGACCTTGCCCCAGTCGTTCGTGAACATGCTGGTGCCGATCGCGGCGGCGGCGCTCGTGCTGGCGGCGGCGCTCGCCGCCTACGTGATGGTCAAGTTCTACGGGGTGATCTTCCTCGGGCGCCCGCGCGAGGCGAACCTCGCCTACGCGAAGGATGCCGGCAAGCACGAGCGCCTCGCCCTGTCGCTGCTGGCGGCGGGATGCGTGCTGCTCGGGATCTTCCCCGGCGTCGTGATCCACGCGCTCGATCCGGTGAACGTTCTGCTCGTCGGATCGCCGGTCGGCGAGGCGGCGGGCAACTGGCTCATGCTCGCGCCGTTCGGCGAGGACCGGTCGAGCTACAGCCCGCTGATCGTGCTCGTCGTCATCGTCGCGGTCGTGCTGGTGACGATGCAGGTCGTCCACCGCTACTACCACGGGCGCGTGCGGCGCGCCGACCCGTGGGATTGCGGCTATCCGCTGCAGACGCCGCGCATGCAGGACACCGCCGAGGGCTTCGGCCAGCCGGTGCGCCAGGTGTTCGAACCCTTCTTCCGGATCGAGCGCGAGCTGCCGACGCCGTTCGACGCGACGCCGCGATACCGGGTCGACGCCAGCGACCCCTGGTGGCACTGGATCTACGTGCCGGTCGCACGCGCCGCCGAGCTCGCCGCCCGCTTCGTCGGCCTGATCCAGCAGGGGCGCATCTCGGTCTACCTGACCTACAGCTTCGTCACGCTGCTCGCGCTGCTGTTCCTCGTGAGATGAGCGCCGCGCGGCCGCCCGAAGGCGCGCACCCCCTCCTCCTTCAGGAGGGGGTGCGCGATGCCGCGCCAGCGGCAAGCCTGGGGGAGGTCCTCCCTTGACCGCCACCGCGCTCCTGTCGCAGGCCGTCCAGCTCGCGCTGGCGCTGGCGCTCGCGCCGCTGCTCGTCGGCTGGGTCAACCAGTGCCGCGCCTGGCTCTCGAACCGCAGCGCCCCGCCGCTCCTGCTCCCCTACCGCACGATCCGCAAGCTTTTCATGAAGGACGCGGTCGTCGCGAGCAACGCGTCGCCGCTCTTCCGGCTGACGCCCTACGTCGTGTTCGGCGCGATGTGCTGCGCGGCGGCGATCGTCCCGTCGCTCGCGACCGACCTCCCGTTCGCGCTGGCGGCCGACACGATCGCGCTGGTGGGCCTGTTCGCGCTCGCCCGCGTGTTCATCGCGCTCGCGGCGATGGACATCGGAACGGCGTTCGGGTCGCTCGGCGCGAGGCGCGAGATGTTCGTGGGCTTCCTCGCCGAGCCCGCGCTCCTCATGGTGCTTTTCACCGCGTCGCTGATCTCGGGCTCCACCTCGCTGCCGTCGATCGTCGACACGCTCGCCCACCGCGAGCTTGCGATCTACCCGAGCCTCGCGTTCGCCGGCGTCGCGTTCACGATGGTGTCGCTGGCAGAGAACGCGCGCATCCCGGTCGACAACCCGGCCACGCACCTCGAGCTCACGATGATCCACGAGGCGATGGTGCTGGAGTACTCGGCGCGCCACCTCGCGCTGATCGAGTGGGCGTCCGCGCTCAAGCTGTTCAACTACTCGTGCATCGGGCTCGCGCTGTTCTTCCCGTTCGGCATCGCGCAGGGCAGCGAGAACTGGGCGGCGATCGCGCTGGCCGTCCCCGTGCTGGTCGGGAAGCTCGCGCTGGGCGGGTTCCTGCTCGCGCTGATCGAGACGGTGTCGGCCAAGATGCGGATCTTCCGCGCCCCCGAGTTCCTCGGCACCGCGTTCCTGCTGGCGGTGCTCGCGATGCTCGTCCACCTGCTCCTCGGGAGCTGACGCCCCGGCGCCGGGGGGCCCGCGGCCGGCCGCCGCTCGGCATGCGTGAACGTCCTCCCGCTCTACGCGCAGCTCATCAACCTGTTCGCCGCGATCCTGCTGCTGCTGTCGTTCGCGATGCTCGCGCAACGGCGCGTCCTGTCGCTGATCGACCTCTTCGCGGCGCAGGGGCTCGCGCTCGCCGCGTCGACCGCCATCGTCGCGTTCGGCACCGGGCAGCACCACCTCTACTGGTCCGCCGGACTGACGCTCGTGCTCAAGGTGTTCCTGCTGCCGTGGATCCTCTACCGGCTGATCCGGCAGCTCGACGTCAAGTGGGATTTCGAGCGGCTCATCAACGTGCCGACGACGATGCTGATCGGCATCGTGCTCGTCGTGTTCTCGTTCAACCTCGCGGTCCCGATCTCGCAGCTCGCGAGCACGGTCACGCGCTCGACGCTGGGCATCGCGATGGCCTGCGTGATGCTGTCGTTCCTGATGATGATCACGCGCCGCAAGGCGATCCCGCAGGTGATCGGCTTCCTGTCGATGGAGAACGGGCTCTTCTTCGCGGCGACGAGCGCGACCTACGGGATGCCGATGGTGGTGGAGCTCGGCATCGCGCTCGACGTGCTGGTGGGCGTGCTGATCCTGGGCGTGTTCTTCTTCCAGATCCGCGAGCAGTTCGACAGCCTCGACCTGAAGCACCTCGAGAAGCTCAAGGAGGGCGAATGACCGGCCGCCTGCCGCCCGGGACGCGGGAGGACGCGAGGTGATCGAGATCCTCGCCGTGCTGGGCATCCCGCTCGCGGGCGGGCTCGTGCTCGCGCTCATGGGCGAGCGCGACGAGGCGGCCATCGTCAACATCGTCGCGAGCTTCGCCACGTTCGTCGCCGCGGCGGTGCTGACCGCCCGCGTCGTCACCGACGGGCCGATGCTCGCGCTCGACAAGCTGTTCTTCGTCGACTCGTTCAACGTGTTCCTCGTGGCGCTGACCGCGTTCGTCGGCTTCACGACGTCGATCTTCTCGCGCCCGTACATGCGCATCGAGCGCGAGCGCGGCCACGTCAACGCGGCGCGGCTGCGCCTCTACCACAGCATGTACCAGCTCTTCAACTTCACGATGCTGCTGGCGCTGCTCACCAACAACATGGGCATCCTGTGGGTGGCGCTCGAGGCGGCGACGCTCACCACCGTGCTGCTCGTGTCGCTCTACCGGACGCCGGCGAGCCTCGAGGCGGCGTGGAAGTACTTCATCCTGTGCGGCGTCGGCATCGCCCAGGCGCTGTTCGGGACGATCCTGCTGTTCTTCGCGGCGGAGAAGCTGCTCGGCGCGGGCGGCGGCGCGCTCCTGTGGACCGAGCTCGACGCGGTCAAGGGGCAGCTCGAGCCGACCGTGCTCTCGCTCGCGTTCGTGTTCCTGCTCGTCGGGTACGGCACGAAGGTGGGCCTAGTCCCGCTGCACAACTGGCTGCCCGACGCGCACGCGGAGGGCCCGACGCCGGTCTCGGCCGTGCTCTCCGGGCTCCTGCTCAACGTCGCGCTCTACGCGGTCGTGCGCTGCAAGGTGCTGGTCGAGGGTGCGATCCCGACCGCGTTCGCGAAGAACCTGATGATGGGCTTCGGCCTCCTGTCGGTCGTCGTCGCCGCGTTCCTGCTGTCGCGCCAGAAGGACATCAAGCGCCTGTTCGCCTACTCGTCGATCGAGCACATGGGCATCATCACGTTCGCGTTCGGCATGGGCGGCGCGATCGCCAACTTCGCCGGGCTCCTGCACATGACCGTGCACTCGCTCACCAAGTCGGCGATCTTCTTCGCGGTCGGCCACGCGACGCAGAAGTGCGGCACGCAGGCGATCGACGGCATCCGCGGCCTGATCACGACGAGCCCGGTGATCGGCTGGGGCCTGATGATCGGCACGCTCGCGATCCTGGGCATGCCGCCGTTCGGCGTGTTCGCGAGCGAGTTCCTGATCCTGACGACGGCGATGCGCGAGCAGCCCTGGGCGACGCCCTTCCTGCTCGTCGCGCTCGGCATCGCGTTCGCGTCGGTGTTCTCGAAGGTGCAGCCGATGGCGTTCGGCGAGCCGGTCGAGGCGCGCCTGCCGCATCGTCCCGCGATGATCCCCGTGTTCGTGCACCTCGCGATCGTGCTGATGCTGGGGCTGTGGATACCGCCGTTCCTCGCCGCCTGGTACCGGCAGGCGGCCCTGCTCATCGGCTGAACACCGTGGACTTCTCCCGCCTCGGTCTCTCCGCCGCGACGCTCGCGTCCGCGGTGCCGGCCGTGCGCGTGCCCGTCGGGTCGGGCCAGCTCGTGCCGGCCTGCCGCGTCGCGCACGAGCAGGGCGCGCACCTCGTGGCGCTGTGGGCGAGCGACGAGCGCGACCGCGTCGGCGGAACGCTCGTGCGCGTCGCCCTGCAGGACGCGTCCGGCCTGGCCGTGCTCGAGGTCGCGGTGCCCGACCTGCCCGACGCGCGTTACGGCGACGTCTCGGCGGTCTTCCCGGCGGCGGCGCGCATGCAGCGCGCCGCGTTCGACCTCGTCGGCGTCGCGTCGGAGGCCGACGACCAGCGGCCGTGGGCGTGGATGGCGAGCTGGCCGATCGACCGCTATCCGCTCAGGCGCGACTTCGAAGCGTCGCCGAAGTGGGAGCCGGGGCAGGAGGACTACGAGTTCGTCAGGGTCGCGGGCGACGGCGTCCACGAGATTCCGGTCGGCCCGGTCCACGCGGGCATCATCGAGCCGGGCCACTTCCGCTTCCAGATCGTCGGCGAGAAGGTGCTGCGCCTCGAGGAACGGCTCTGCTACACGCACAAGGGCATCGAGAAGCGCTTCGAGTCGATGGCCCTCGCGGACGGCTGCCGCCTCGCCGGACGCGTCTCGGGCGACAGCACCGTCGCGTACGCGTGGGCGTACTCGCAGGCGCTCGAGGCGCTCGCCGGGCTCGCCGTGCCGCCCCGCGCGCTGTGGCTGCGCGCGCTGGCGCTCGAGCGCGAGCGCATCGCGAACCATCTGGGCGACCTGGGCTACCTCGGCAACGACGGCGGATTCGCGTTCGGCCTCGCGCAGTTCTCGCGGCTCAGGGAAGAGGTGGTGCGCACGAACCTCGCGGCGTTCGGCCACCGGTTGATGATGGACCTCGTCGTGCCGGGCGGCGTCGCGCGCGACCTCGACCGCGACCACGCGGCGGCGATGGTCGACGAGGCGAAGCGCGTCGCCGCGGAGGTCGCGACGCTGCGCGGGATCTACGACGAGCACGACGGCCTGCAGGACCGCTTCCGCACCTGCGGCCGGGTGACGCCCGAGCTCGCGGCACGCCTCGGTCTCGTCGGCATGGCGGCGCGGGCGAGCGGCCAGGCGCGCGACCTCCGCTGCGACTTCGCCGCCGCGCCCTGGGACGCGCTCGCCGTGCGCAAGGCGGGCGCGACGGGCGGGGACGTCGCTGCGCGCGTCGCGGTCCGGTTCGACGAACTCGCCGAGTCGCTGCGCCTGGTCCGATCGATCGTCGACCACCTGCCCGAAGGCGACGTCCGGACACCGGTTCCCGACGTCCCGCCGCACAGGCTCGGCCTGGGCTACGTCGAAGGCTGGCGCGGACCGGTGCTCGTCGCCCTCGAAGCCGGCCCGGGCGGCACGATCCGGCGCTGCCACCCGCACGATCCGTCGTGGGCGAACTGGCCGGTGCTCGAGCACGCGGTGATCGGCAACATCGTTCCCGACTTCCCGCTCATCAACAAGTCGTTCAACCTCTCCTACAGCGGACAGGACCTCTGACGATGCTGCGGATCCTCAGGCAGATCGCGAAGACCGGCATGCGCACCGAGGCGCCGCCCGCGCCCGCCGACGAGATGGCGAAGGCCGCGCGGCTGCAGGCCGACGTGCTGCGCACGCTCGGCCGCGCGCTCGCGATCCGGCAGGTCGACGCCGGCTCGTGCAACGGCTGCGAGCTCGAGATCCACGCGCTCGGCAACCCGTACTACAACATCGAGGGCATGGGCATCCGGTTCGTCGCGAGCCCGCGGCACGCCGACATGCTGCTCGTGACCGGGCCGGTGTCGAAGCACATGGCGATCGCGCTCAGGCGGACGTACGACGCGACGCCCGAACCGAAGCTCGTCGTCGCGGTCGGCGACTGCGGATGCACCGGCGGGATCTTCGGCGAGAGCTACGCGACGCTGGGGCGCGTCTCCAGCGTGATCCCGGTCGACGCCGAGGTGCCGGGATGCCCGCCGACGCCGACGGCGCTGCTGCAGGGCATTCTTGCGGCGATCACGGCGCGCGTTGCCGTGGCCGGCGACGGCGAATCCGCTACGCCGCCTCCGACCTGACCGCCTGGACGACGGGCGTCCGCAACCTGCGGTCCCGGGGATCGTCTTCACGCCCGCCCGGGTTCCGGGTTCGACGATCCTCCGGACGCGCCTGTCGGTTCGAGCGCGGCCCTATCCCAGCAGATCGCTCGCGACCTTGCGCCCGCGAACCGGCTTCGGCGATGCGCCCGCCGGCGACTTCGCCGCGTGGCGCGCGTGCGCCTCCAGCGCCGGCTTGAGGTAGCGGCCGGTGTGGCTCGCGGCGACCTTCACCACCTCCTCGGGCGAGCCCTCGGCGACGACGCGCCCGCCGCCCGCGCCGCCCTCGGGGCCGAGGTCGACCAGCCAGTCGGCCGTCTTGATGACGTCGAGGTTGTGCTCGATGACGACCACCGTGTTGCCGTGGTCGCGCAACCGGTGGAGCACCGTGAGCAGGAGCTCGATGTCGTGGAAGTGCAGGCCGGTCGTCGGCTCGTCCAGGATGTAGAGCGTGCGCCCGGTGTCGCGCTTCGACAGCTCGAGGGCCAGCTTCACGCGCTGCGCCTCGCCGCCGGACAGCGTCGTCGCCGACTGGCCGAGCGTGATGTAGCCCAGGCCCACGTCGAGCAGCGTCGCGAGCTTGCGCGCGACGCCGGGCACCGGCTCGAAGAACGCGTGCGCCTGCTCGACCGTCATCGCGAGCACCTCGTGGATGTTCTTCCCCTTGTAGCGGATCTCGAGCGTCTCGCGGTTGTAGCGCTGGCCGTGGCACACGTCGCACGGCACGTAGACGTCGGGCAGGAAGTGCATCTCGACCTTGATGACGCCGTCGCCCTGGCAGGCCTCGCAGCGGCCGCCCTTCACGTTGAACGAGAAGCGCCCCGGCCCGTAGCCGCGCTCGCGCGACTCCCTGACCTGCGCGAACATCTCGCGGATCGGCGTGAACAGCCCCGTGTAGGTCGCGGGGTTCGAGCGCGGCGTGCGCCCGATCGGGCTCTGGTCGACGCTGATCACCTTGTCGAAGTTGTCGAGGCCGTCGATCTCGTCGTAGGGCGCCGGCTCCTCCGCGCTGTCGTACAGGTGCCGCGCGACCGCGTGGTAGAGCGTGTCGTTGATCAGCGTCGACTTGCCCGACCCCGAGACGCCGGTGACGCACACGAACAGCCCGACGGGCAGCGACAGCGTGACCTCGCGCAGGTTGTTGCCGCGCGCGCCGGCGATCGTGAGCAGGCGCGACGCGTCGCGCCTGTGCCGGCGCTCCGGCATCGGGATCTGCCGTTGCCCCGACAGGTACTGGCCGGTGAGCGAGTGCGACGCGCGGCGGATGTCCTCCGGCGTCCCCTGCGCGACGACCTGCCCGCCGTGCTCGCCGGCGCCCGGCCCCATGTCGATGACGTGGTCGGCCGTCAGGATCGCGTCCTGGTCGTGCTCGACGACGATCACGCTGTTGCCGAGGTCGCGCAGGTGCTTCAGCGTCGCGAGCAGCCGGTCGTTGTCGCGCTGGTGCAGGCCGATCGACGGCTCGTCGAGCACGTACATGACGCCGGTGAGCCCCGAGCCGATCTGCGACGCGAGCCGGATGCGCTGCGCCTCGCCGCCCGACAGCGTCTCGGCCGAGCGGTCGAGCGACAGGTAGTCGAGGCCGACGTTGTTCAGGAACGCGAGGCGCGACACGATCTCCTTGACGATCTTCTCGGCGATCGCGGCCTTGTGGCCCTCGAGCTTCAGGTCCGCGAAGAAGCGCGACGTCTCCTTCAGCGGCCAGCCCGACACCTCGTAGATCGCGCGCTGGTCGCCGTCCGGCCCGATCTTCACGTTGCGCGCCTCGCGCTTCAGGCGCGTGCCGTCGCACCCGGGGCAGGGCTTGCTGTTCAGGTACTTCGCGAGCTCCTCGCGCACCATCATGCTGTCGGTCTCGCGGTAGCGGCGCTCGAGGTTGGGCAGGATGCCCTCGAACACGTGCTCGCGCACCGCCGGCCGGCCGCGCTCGGACAGGTAGGTGAACGGGATCTTCTCGTCGCCGGAGCCGTTCAGCACCAGCGCCTGCACGCGCTCGGGCAGACGGGAGAACGGACGCTCGAGGTCGAAGCCCGCGTGCTTCGCGAGCGACTGCAGCATCTGGAAGTAGAACTGGTTGCGCCGGTCCCAGCCCTTGATCGCGCCCGACGCCAGCGAGAGCTGCGGGAACGCGACGACGCGCTTGGGATCGAAGAAGCTGATCGACCCGAGGCCGTCGCAGCGCGGGCAGGCGCCCACCGGGTTGTTGAACGAGAACAGCCGCGGTTCGAGCTCGGCCAGCGAGTAGTTGCAGACCGGGCAGGCGAACTTCGACGAGTAGAGATGCTCGCGACCGGTGTCCATCTCGACCGCGATCGCGCGCCCGTCGCCGTGGCGGAGCGCCGTCTCGAACGACTCGGCGAGGCGCTGCTTGAACTCGGTCGACACCTTCAGGCGGTCGACGACGACCTCGACCGTGTGCTTGGTCGTCTTCGCGATCTTCGGCACCGCGTCGATCTCGTGGACCTTGCCGTCGACGCGAACCCGCACGAAGCCCTGCGCGCGGAGCTCGACCAGGAGCTCGACGTGCTCGCCCTTGCGGTTCGACACGACGGGCGCGAGGATCGCGAGCTTCGTCTCGGACGGCAGCGAGAGGGTCGCGTCGACCATCTGCGAGATCGTCATCGACGCGAGCCGCTGCTCGGGGTGGTCCGGGCAGTACGGGTCGCCGACGCGCGCGTAGAGCAGGCGCAGGTAGTCGTGGATCTCGGTGACGGTCCCGACGGTCGACCGCGGGTTGTGCGACGTCGCCTTCTGCTCGATCGAGATCGCGGGCGACAGCCCTTCGATCAGGTCGACGTCGGGCTTCTCCATCAGCTGCAGGAACTGCCGCGCGTAGGCCGAGAGCGACTCGACGTAGCGCCGCTGCCCCTCCGCGTAGAGCGTGTCGAAGGCGAGCGAGCTCTTCCCCGATCCCGACAGGCCGGTCACCACGATGAGCCGGTGCCGCGGCAGGTCGAGGTTCAGGTTCTTGAGGTTGTGCGTGCGTGCGCCGCGGATGCGGATCAGGTCCATGCGTTCTCGAGGTGACGGCCGGCCACGCTGCGACGCCCCGCAACGGGGCGCCCGCGGATTCCCGGACTGCGCCCGTGCGCCTAGGTCTTTCGGACGAAGGCGAGCGAGGCGAACCTGTTAGTATAGTGCGTTCGGCGAGGCAGCTCACGTCCTGGCGAGTCTCGCGGAATCCTTCCCTGCACGTCGCCCCGGAAACCGTCCCGGCACCACCCGTCGATCGCCCGATGTCCGACAGCGCCGTCGAGAGTCCGCCGAAGGTCCGGATGACACGCACCGAGTTCCGCGCGACCGCGTATCTCGCGGGCGTGAGCGGGCTGCGCATGCTCGGGCTGTTCATCGTGCTGCCGGTGCTCGCGCTGTACGCGGCGTCGCTCCCCGGCGGCGGCGACCCGGCGATGATCGGGTTCGCGATCGGAGTCTACGGCCTCGCGCAGGCGGTCCTGCAGATCCCGTTCGGCTGGGCGTCCGACCGCGTCGGACGCAAGCCCGCGATCGCGTTCGGCCTGGTCGTGTTCGCCGCGGGGAGCTTCGTCGCCGCGTGGGCGCCCGACATCGTCTGGCTCGCCGCGGGGCGCACGCTCCAGGGCGCGGGGGCGGTGTCCGCGGTGGTCATGGCGCTCGCCGCGGACCTGACGCGCGACGAGGTCCGCACGCGCGCGATGGCGATGATCGGGATCACGATCGGCGCGACGTTCGCGGTGTCGCTCGTCGCGGGTCCCGTGCTCGGCAGCACGATCGGCGTCCCGGGCATCTTCGTGCTCACCGGGCTCCTCGCGATCGCGGCGATCGCCGTCGTGCAGTTCGGCGTTCCCGACCCGGCCGCCGGCGCACGGGGACACGGAGGCGCGGGCGAGCGCGTCGCCCTGCGCCGGGTGCTCGCCGACCCGCAGCTCCTGCGTCTGGACTTCGGCATCTTCACGCTGCACGCCATCCTGATGGCCCTGTTCGTGCAGGTGCCGTTCGCGTTGCGCGACGCCGGGATCGCGCCGTCGCGGCACTGGATGGTCTACCTGCCGGTGCTCGTCGTGTCGGTCGGCGTCGTGCTGCCGCTGTTCCGGAGCGTCGACCGTCCCGGCCGCGGCAAGGCGGTGCTCACCGGAGCGATCGCGGCGCTCGTCGCCTCGCTGCTGATCCTCGCGGCCGCGCGCTCGTCGCTGGCGACGATCGTCGCCGGGCTCGCGGTGTTCTTCTGCGCGTTCAACCTGCTCGAGGCGAGCCTGCCCTCGATGGTGTCGCGCTTCGCGCCGCGCGGCTCGCGCGGCTCGGCGATCGGCGTGTTCAGCGGCATGCAGTACCTCGGCATGTTCGCGGGCGGAGCGAGCGGCGGCCTGCTGCTCAAGCATGCGGGGCCCCGCGGCGGTCTACGGCTTCGGTGCCGCGCTGGCGGCGTTGTGGCTCGTCGCGGTCGCGACGATGGCGAACCCGCCGGCGGCGGCGGAATCCACTCTTTCGATGGGAAGGACCTGACAAGATGGCATCGGTGAACAAGGTGATCCTGCTCGGCAACCTGGGCCGCGATCCGGAGACGCGCTACACGACCGGCGGCGACGCGGTCACCAACCTCAACATCGCGACGTCCGAGCAGTGGAAGGACAAGAGCGGCGAGAAGCAGGAACGCACCGAGTGGCACCGCGTCGTCCTGTTCGGCCGCCAGGCGGAGATCGCGGGCGAGTACCTGAAGAAGGGCCGCTCGGTCTACATCGAGGGCAGGCTGCAGACGCGCAAGTACACCGACAAGGACGGCGTCGAGAAGTACTCGACCGAGATCGTCGCGGACCGGATGCAGTTGATCGGCGGCGCGCGCGAAGGCGGTGGCGGGGACGACGAGATGCCGGGCGGCGGTGGCGGTGGCCCGTCCGCCTTCGCGCAGCGGCAGCGGCGGCGGGGCGGGCGGTCAGCGACCGGCGGCCGGCGGCGGGAGCGGCGGCAAGAAGCCTGGCGAGGACTTCGACGACGACATCCCGTTCTGACGCCGTCGCGCCCCACGGCGGCGACCGCAGAAACGGCGCGGGCGCCTCGCGGCGCCCGCTTCCCCGGCGCGCGCATGGCGCGCCGGACCGGCACGAGATCGCGTCAGTTGCGCAGCGAAAGCTGCATGCCGGACAGGTCCACCGAGACCATCAGGCCGATCTGGCGGCCCTGCAGCCGCAGCCTCACGCCGCGGGAATTCTGCAGGTCGGTGATCGCGGCGCCCCCTGCGGCGGCGGCGCTGGCGGTGACCGCCGTGTACGTGCCTTCGATGTCCTTCACGTTCTTGAGGTTCTGGACCTCGCCGACGTACTCGACCCGGGCGACCCCGATCGTCGCGCCGAGGCTCACGCCGCCCACCGACAGGTTGTATCCCTTGCCCTGGAAGTGGAGCATGCCGTTGCCGCCGCCGCCGACGATGAATCCGGCGCCGAAGATCGTGATCTCGACCGTCCCGTCCCGCTGAGCTTGAGCCCTGGCAGGGAGAACGGCCGCCGCAGCGACCAGCGCGGCGGACGAGGCGACGAATTTGCGCCGCGTGTTGTTGATTTTCATCACTGGATCCTCACTGCAGTTTGCCCGCATGAACGGGCCGAATGGTCCGGCCCGACCCGGATTTGATGCTGCCACGCCGTTCCGGCTTTGGCCACTGAACGCCGGCGGCCGCGCCTGAGGCACCGGGAGGGACCGGCGGTCGCGACGTCGAACGCCGTCACTTCTTCTTGAGCTTGATCTCCATGCCGGAGAGGTCGACGGAAAACTCGAGGCCGACCTGCTGGCCCTTGACCGAGAGCTCGACGCCCTTCGAGTTCTTGAGCTCGGCGACCTTCGGGCCGCCGGCGACGGCGACGCCGGCCGTGCCTGCCGTGAACACCCCTTCGATGTCCGACGGATTCTTGATGTTGCGAACGGTGCCGACGAGCTGCGCCTTCGAGAAGCCGATCGTCGCGCCGAGCGACACGCCGCCGATCGACAGCGGGTAGCTCTTGCCGTCGAGCTTGAGCGTGCCGGAGCCGCCGCTGCCGCCGACGATGAAGCCGGCCTTGTAGATCTCGAGCTCGATCGTGCCGTTCGCCGCGAGCGCGGCGGGGGCGAAGGCGAGAAAGGCGCCGGTGGCGACCGTGGCAGCGAGACTCGCGGTCCAGCGACCGATGGAAGTCTGAGACATGGTGGTTCTCCTTGGTGGGGGGTCGGGCCGGCGTCGCCGACGCGGGCACCTGGCGCCGGACAGACCTCGACGATTTTATGCGCCGCCCCGCCGTGCGGCCCCGGCGCCGCGCCTTCGAGGCTCAGGGTGCCTGGGCGACCGCGTGCCGACACCAGGGCGGGACGCGTCCGCGCACCGGCAGCGCCCTCGGTCGACGCGATCACCGCGCCGCCCAGGCACACGTCGCCGTCGTAGAGGACGAGGTACTGTCCCGGCGTCGGCGCGAACTGGGGCTCGTCGAACGTCGCGCGCAGTCCGGTGGCCGTCGGCACGATCTCGCAGGCCGCATCGGCCATCCGGTAGCGCGTCTTCGCCGCGAGCCGCGCCGGCAGCACGGGTGCCTCGCCCGCGATCCAGTGCGGCTCGATCGCGTCGATCCGCGTCGCGTGCAGCATCGGATGGTCGTGCCCCTGCACGACGACGAGCGCGTTTCGCGCGAGGTCCTTCGCGGCGACGAACCATGGCGCCTCGGGCCCTCCCCGCGTCCCGCCCAGTCCCAGGCCCTGCCGCTGCCCGAGCGTGTAGTAGGCGAGCCCCATGTGGCGCCCCACCTCGCGCCCGTCGGGCGTCAGCATCGGGCCCGGCGTGCGCGGCAGGTAGCGTGCGAGGAACTCGCGGAACGGACGCTCGCCGATGAAGCAGATGCCGGTCGAGTCGCGCTTCGCGTGGGTCGCCAACCCGGCCTCGCGCGCGATCTCGCGCACACGACGCTTCTCGAGCTCGCCCACCGGGAAGACCACCGGCGCGAGTTGCGCCTGGGTCAGGCGGTGCAGGAAGTAGCTCTGGTCCTTCGACGCGTCGACCGCCTTCCGGAGCTCGACCCGCCCGCCGGCGCGGCGCACGCGGGCGTAGTGACCGGTCGCGATCCGGTCGGCGCCGAGCGCGAGCGCGTGGTCGAGGAACGCGCGGAACTTGATCTCGCTGTTGCACAGCACGTCGGGGTTCGGCGTGCGCCCGGCGCGGTACTCGCGCAGGAAGTGCGCGAACACCCGCTCGCGGTACTCCGCGGCGAAATTGACGGCCTCGAGCTCGATGCCGATCACGTCGGCGACCGCCGCCGCGTCGATCAGGTCCTCGCGCGACGTGCAATGGAGGTCGGTGTCGTCGTCCTCCCAGTTCTTCATGAACACGCCGACCACGTCGTGGCCCTCGCGCTTGAGCAGCAGCGCCGCGACCGAGGAGTCGACGCCGCCCGACAGCCCGACGACGATGCGCTCGCGCTTCATCGGTCGGACCCTGCAGCAGGCCGGCACCGGCGCCGACGACGTCCTGCACGAGGTCGAGCGGCCAGCGCCGCCCTGCGCGGTAATCGTCGATGCACCGCATCACCAGCGGACTGCGGTGCTCGTCGCGGCGCGCGACGATCTCGTCGTACGGAAGCCACAGCGCCTCGACGATGCCTTCGTCGAGCTTGCGCCCGGGCACCGCGGCGAGCGGCGTCGCCGCGTACGCGAAGCGCACGAACGTCGCGCCGTTGTCGGGCGCTTCCCAGCGGTAGACGCCGACGAGCGCCGTCGCCTCGACCTGCCACGCGGCCTCCTCGAGCGTCTCGCGCGCTGCGCCGGCGGCCAGCGACTCGCCCGGCTCGAGGTGCCCCGCGGGCTGGTTCAGCCTCAACCCGGCGCGCGTGCGCTCGCGCACGAGCAGGAACGCGCCGCCACGCTCGACGACGGCGGCGACGGTCACGGCGGGACGGGCGGCGAGCGTTTCTCTCATCGGGGCGGCCGGTGAAAAGAAAAAGGCAGGGGCCCCAACGGCGCCCCTGCCTTCGTGCCGGCTGACGCGGACGTTACTGCGTCGCGGCCTTCTGCTGCGCCTTCTGGACCGCGGGGTCCTTCAGGTCGGGCTTCGCGACCTTCGGCGTGCCCTTCTCGGACTTGGCCTTCGCGACGTCCGCGCTCTGCGACGCCGCGGTGGCGCCGCCCTCGGTCTGCGCCTTGGTGGTCGACGCAGTGGCCGCCTGCTTGGAGGCCTTGTCCGGCAGCGCCTTCGCCGTGCCCTTCTGGGCCTTGGCCTTCGCGACGTCCGCGGCTTCGCCTTGCGCCGTGGTCGACTGGGCGTCCTGCTTGGTGACCGACTGGACGGTCGACTGCTTTTCCTGCTTGGTGGCGCCGGCTTGCGCACCGGCGACGGTCGCGAACGAGGCCGCGATCAGCGCAACGAGAAGCTTGCTCATGGAAGTATCCCTCAGTGACTGCTTGGTTGGTGTGGTATTGGGTTCCGGCCCCGAGGGACCGCTCCGACCCGGGAGTTGCAAAGCCTTGAAAGACTACGACATATTGCCCGTTTCCGCAACCCCGCCCGAGGCTTCCCGGCCGGGGTCCGCGGGATCCCGCCCGACCGGCGTCGCCGCCGCCGGCGGCTCGGGCCCGCGATCCGCAGGTCGTCCCGTCCCCGGAAGCCGGGCCCATCAGCACCGCCAAAGGCATGTTCATGCGTGAAGGTTCCTTTCCGATGTGGCCAAGAACCCGGAAATCGCCGGATCCGCGCCAATAACGCCCCTTCGCCGGAACGGGTTGACACGCGCGGAAACGGGCCCGCGATGTCGAGATCGGCCAACCGAGGCCAAACGCCCGGGGCCAGGATCAGGCCGGCGGGCCGTCGTCGATCGAACGCTGCAGCCATTCGCGCAGCAACGGCACCGTGACCGGCCGCTTCTGGGCGAGCGAACGCCGGTCGAGCGCCGCCAGCGTCGCCACCAGCGTGCGCATGTCGCGGCGGCCGTGCGCGAGCAGGTACACGATCACGTCATCCGACAGCGCGAAGCCGCGCGAGCGCGCGTACGCGGCCAGCGCCGCGGGCTTCTCGGCGTCGGCGAGCGGGACGACCTCGTAGACGAGGCCCCACGCCAGCCGCGTACGAACGTCGTCGCGAAGCGGAAGTCGCGCCGGCGGCGCCTCGGCGGCGGCGACGAGCGTCCCGCCGCGATCCCGAAGGACGTTGTACAGCGTGAACAGCCTCGCCTGGCCCTCCGCGTCGGCCGCTGCCGACGTCGTCGACCGCCACGAGCGTTCCGGGCTCGGGCTCCTCGCGCGGAAGGCTCGCGAGGGAGTCGCAGTGCCAGGCGGGCCGTCCGGCAGCCCGCGCGCCGGCCACCGTCGCCGAGAGCAGGTGCGACTTGCCTGCGCCGGGCGGACCCCAGAGGACGATACCGGGCTCCGCGAGCGCGCCCGCCGCCGCCCGCTCGAGCGCCGCGACCGCCTCGCCGTTGCGCCCCGCGACGAACGTGCGGAACGCGGGCGGCTCCGGCTCGACCAGCTCGAAGACCAGCTGCTCCACGGCCGCGTCAGGCTTCGTCGTCGTCTTCGGCGTAGAGCGCGCTCTCGCGGTACGCGCTTGCGCAGGTGGCGCAGCCCGACGAGGAGTGCAGCCGATGCCGGCAGCGCCAGCAGCACCCCGGCGAGCCCGAACAGCGTGCCGAATGCGAGCAGCGCGAAGATCACCGCGAGCGGGTGGAGCCCGATGCGGTCGCCGATCAGCCAGGGGAGCAGCACGTAGTTCTCGAGGATCTGCCCGACGCCGTAGACGGCGAGGATCGCGAGGAACGGACCGATGCCTTCCCACTGCAGGAGCGCCGCGAGCATCCCGAGGACGAAGCCGGTCCCGAAGCCCACGTAGGGGATGAACACGAGCAGGCCGGTCAGGATGCCGATCGGCAGCGCGAACTGCAGGCCGGCGACCGACAGGCCGATCACGTAGTAGAGCGCGAGCGACACCATCACCATGCCCTGCCCGCGCAGGAACTCCGCCAGCACGGCATCGACCTCGCCGGCGATCTCGCGGGTCTTCGGTCGCCATCGGCCCGGCACGAGGTCGAACAGGCGGTCCCAGATCATCTCCCAGTCGCGCAGCACGTAGAACATGACGACCGGGATGAGCACCACGTTGACGATCAGCGAGAGGACGACCGCGCCGCCGGTCCTCAAGCCCGACAGCAGGTGCATCGACAGGTCCTTCGCGCTGTCCGCGTGCTCGGCGACGAGCTCGCGCAGCGTCGCCATGTCGAGCGCGAGCGTCAGGCCGAGGTTCTGCTGGACCCAGGGCGACACGTGGGCCATGAACCGCGCGAACAATTCCGGCAGCTTCTTGGCGGCGAGCCCGACCTCCGCCTGGACCAGCGGCACCAGCACGAGCAGGATCGCGAACACGGCGACCCCGAACAGCAGCACCGTGAGCACGGTCCCGAGCGTGCGCGGCACGCGACGCCGCGCCATCGCGCCCACGAGCGGCGTCCCGAGGTACGCGAAGATCGCGCCGATCAGGAACGGCGTGATCGCGGGCCCGAGGAAGTGCAGCGCGAGCGACACGACCGCGATCGCGCCGGCGACCCAGAGGTACTGGCGCGGCGTGACCAGCCGCGGCGGCGCGGCGGGCGCCGGCACGGGGGCCGCGGCAGAGGGCTCGTCGGGACGGGCTGGGTCCATTTCCGGTAGAATTCGCGCGCCTCGCATCGATGGGCGCGGCGACGCACTTTACCGCGTTCGAGCGGACCGCGCCTACCACGCCTGTCAGTGCCGTCGGGGCCGCGCGCCCGGGTCGCGCCGACAGACCCCTTCCCCCACCGACCCCGCTGCCCGCGACCGATGCCGCCCGCCGAACCCGCCCCGCCTGCCGGACTCTCCTACCGCGACGCGGGCGTCGACATCGACGCGGGCGACGCGCTGGTCGAGCGGATCAAGCCGTTCGCGAAGCGCACGATGCGTCCCGAGGTGCTGGCCGGCATCGGCGGCTTCGGCGCGCTCGTCGAGATCGGCAAGCGCTTCCGCGAGCCGGTGCTGGTCGCCGGCACCGACGGCGTCGGCACGAAGCTCAAGCTCGCGTTCACGCTCGGCCGCCACGACACGATCGGCATCGACCTGGTCGCGATGAGCGCCAACGACATCCTCGTGCAGGGTGCGGAGCCGCTGTTCTTCCTCGATTACTACGCGTGCGGCAAGCTCGACGTGGACATCGCGGCCCGCGTCGTGCAGGGGATCGCCCGCGGCTGCGAGCTCGCCGGCTGCGCGCTGATCGGGGGCGAGACCGCCGAGATGCCCGGCATGTACGCCGAGGGCGAGTACGACCTCGCCGGCTTCGCGGTCGGCGTCGTCGAGAAGGACCGCATCGTCGACGGCCGCGGCATCGTCGCGGGCGACGCGGTGCTGGGGCTCGCCTCGAGCGGCCCGCACTCGAACGGCTACTCGCTCGTCCGCCGCATCGTCGCCGACGCGAACGCCGACCTTGGCGCCCCCCTCGGCCCCGCGACGCTCGCCGACGCGCTGATGGCGCCGACGCGCATCTACGTGAAGCCGCTGCTCGCGCTGATGCGCGACACGCCGGTCAAGGGCATGGCGCACATCACGGGCGGCGGGCTGACCGAGAACGTCCCGCGCATGCTCCCGCCCGGCGTGCAGGCGCGCCTGGAGCGCGGCAGCTGGACCCGGCCGCCGGTGTTCGACTGGCTCGCCGACCAGGGCCGAGTCGGCGAAGCGGAGATGTTGCGCGTGTTCAACTGCGGCATCGGCATGGCGGTCGTCGTCGCGCCCGAGCACGAGGCGCGCGCGACGAGGCTCCTCGCCGCCGCGGGAGAGCGCGTGTTCCGCATCGGCACGATCGTGCCGCGCGACGACGCCGCGCCCGCGGCCGTCGTCGTGTGACGCGCGCCCCGCGGCGCGACGCCATCGGATTCCCTAACGTGGCCCTCGCGCGCATCACCGTCCTGGTCTCGGGGCGCGGATCGAACCTCGAGGCGCTGCTCGCCGCCGAGCGCGCGGGCGCGTTCCGCGGCAGCGTGACGCACGTCATCTCGAACAAGCCCGACGCCGGCGCGCTCGACATCGCGCGCGCGTTCGGCGTGTCGACCGAGGTGGTCGACCATCGGTCCTACCCGACACGCGAAGCCTTCGACGCGGCCATCGTCGCCGCGATCGACCGCTCGGAGCCCGACCTCGTCGTCCTCGCGGGTTTCATGCGCGTGCTCGGGCGCGACGCGGTCGAGCATTACGCGGGACGCCTCGTCAACATCCATCCGTCGCTCCTCCCCGCCTACCCGGGCCTGCACACGCACCGGCGCGCGATCGCCGACGGCGCGGCGATGCACGGCTGCACCGTGCACTTCGTCACGCCCGAGGTCGACGTCGGGCCGATCATCGCGCAGTCGGCGCTGCCCGTGCGCAGCGACGACGACGAGGCGTCGCTCGCGGAGCGCGTGCTGGAGCTCGAGCACAAGCTCCTGCCCGCCGCCGTCGGCTGGTTCTGCGCCGGCAGGCTCGTCGTCGACGGGACGCGTGTGCGCATTCTCGACGATCGCGCGGACGCGACCCCTTCGCCGGGCACGGTAAGCTGATGCCCGGAACCGCGCCGGCCCGCGCGACGTCCAACGACGATGGCCATCCCGATCTCCCTGCCGCCGCCCGCGACGACGATGCGCGTCCGCAGCGCGTACGTGCGCGCCGGGACCCGCGTGCTCGCGGTCGCGGTGGTCGCATCGGTGCTGCTGCACCTCGCGATCTCGCTCTGGCCGGTCGAGCCGGCGGACGTGCCGGAATCGACGGTCCTCACGGCGACGATCACCGAGCTTCCGCCGCCGCCGCTCCCGGCGCCGGCCCCGCCGGCCGCCCAAGCCAAGCCCAAGCCGAAACGCGTCTCGCCCCTCGTTCCCGCGCCGCAGCCGGCACCTGCGACCGTGCCCGAGCCGCAGCCCGACCCGGGCGCCACCGAGGGGACGGCGGAAGCCGCGGCGAGCGGCGCCGAGGCGCCGCCCGCGCTCGTCGAGGAGACGGCGCGCGCCACCGACCTGCCGCCGCCGCCGTCGATGCGGACGCTGCCCGCGCGCGTCGACCTCTCCTACCGCGTCTTTTACGGGCCGTTGCACATCGGCAACGCGACCTACCGTTTCGAGCACGCCGCGAACCGCTACCGGATCTCGACGGTCGGCGAGGCACGGGGCCTCGCCGCGCTGATCCTGCGCGGCGAGGGCCGGGTCGAGAGCCGCGGACTCATCACGCCGGCCGGCCTGCAGCCCTGGGAGCTCACCGTCGAGCGCGGCAGCCGCGACAAGCACGAGACCGCGACGTTCGACTGGGAGTCGGGCATCGCGACGCTGTCCGGGGACAAGACCGCCGCGCTCGAGCTGCCGACCTTCGATCCGCTGTCGCTGATGTGGCAGTTCTACTTCTCGCCGCCGTCGTCGGACGAGCAGGTGTTCCACCTCGCGACCACGCGCCGCGTCATGCGCCTGACCGTGAAGCGCGAAGGCACGGAGACCGTGATCTGGCCCTACGGCGAGGTCGAGGCCGAGCGCTGGCACCGCACGAGCGAGGACGGGCGCACCGAGTCGATCGTCTGGCTCGCGCCGGGCTTGCGCTACCTGCCGATCCGGATGCGCGTCTCCAACACGCTGCGCGGCACGCTCGAGGTCGTGCTCGCCTCGATCCGCGTCGACGACGAGGTCCGCGTTGAGTAGCCCGGGCCGCGCGGGCGCGGGCATGCCGCCCGGGCGCGTCGCCGCGCTGGCCGACGCGATCCGCACGGTCGCGCCGCTCGACGCGCCCGCGGACGTGCGGCTGCACCAGTTCTTCCGCGCGCGCAAGCAGATGGGGCGGCAGGACCGCGCGTTCGTCGCCGAAGGCGTGTTCGCGTTCCTGCGCCACAAGCGCTCGATCGAGACGCTCGCGGCGACGCAGGACCCGCGCCGCCTCGCGCTCGCGACGCTCGTGCGCGAAATGGGCAAGTCGGTGCGCGAGATCGACGCGGCGCTCAGCGTCGACGAGCGCGAATGGCTCGCCGCGTTC
The DNA here is from genome assembly GCA_016704895.1 of Betaproteobacteria bacterium. GTDB lineage: Bacteria > Pseudomonadota > Gammaproteobacteria > Burkholderiales > Casimicrobiaceae > VBCG01. Next base: position 3,543 of record JADIZG010000001.1, on the reverse strand, counting down.
AAGAGCCGCATCGCGACGCCGCTGCCGGAAGCCGTCGCCGCCGAGCTTCCCGACTGGCTGTGGGATCGCCTGGGCGAGACGATGGGCGCCGCCGGCCGCGAGGCGTTCGCCCGGAGCGCGCGGGAACCCGCCCCGCTCGACCTTCGCGTCAATGCGCTCAAGGCGACGCGCGTCGACGCGCTCGCCCAGCTTCGCGGCGACGGATACGCGGTCGAGCCGACGCCGTATTCGCCCTGGGGCCTGCGCGTGAACGGACGCCCGTCGCTCGCGCAGCACCCGTGGTTCGTCGACGGGAGCATCGAGGTGCAGGACGAGGGCAGCCAGCTCGTCGCGTTCCTCGTCGCGCCGCGTCGCGGCGAGATGGTCGTCGACTTCTGCGCGGGCGCGGGCGGCAAGACGCTCGCGCTCGGCGTGCTCATGCGCTCGCAGGGCCGCCTCTACGCGTTCGACACGGTCGACAAGCGCCTCCAGAACCTGAAGCCCCGCCTCGCGCGCTCCGGGCTGTCGAACGTGCACCCGCAGCTGATCGCGCACGAGCGCGACGCGAAGATCAAGCGCCTGGCCGGCAAGGTCGACCGGGTGCTGGTCGACGCGCCCTGCACCGGCACCGGCACGCTGCGCCGCAATCCGGACCTCAAGTGGCGCAACCAGCCGGTCGACGTCGCCGAGCTCGCGGCGAAGCAGGCGGCGATCCTCGCGTCCGCCGCCACGCTCGTGAAGCCGGGAGGCCGCGTCGTCTACGCGACCTGCAGCGTGCTGCCCGAGGAGAACGAGCGCATCGTCGAGGCATTCCTCGCCGCGCACCCGGGCTTCGGGCTCGGCGACGCGACGGCCGAGCTCGCGCGGGCGGGCATCCCGCTCGCCACGGGCCCGACGCTCGTCCTGTCGACCGCGACGCACGGCTGCGACGCGTTCTACGCGGCAATCCTGGAGCGCGTCAAATGACGGACGCCATGTTCCCCGCCGCCAGGGATTTCGCGCACGTCGAGGCCTACCTCTCCGGCACGCGCGGCATGGTCGAGCTCGGGCTCGTGTTCGCGTGCTTCGGGATCGCCTGGCTGCTCGACCGGCGCCTGAGCCGGCACTTCCGCGACGACGCCGCGCACCTCGCCCGCCGGGTCGCCATCGGGATCTTCCCGCTCGCCGCGCTCGTGCTGCTGCTGATCGCGCGCTCCGCGTTCACGCGCAGCGGAACCACGACGCTGCTCGACCTGGCGATCCCGCTCGCCGTCGCGCTCGCGGTGATCCGGATCACCGTCTACACGCTGCGCACCCTGTTCCCGAACGCGTCGTGGCTCGCGGGCTCGGCCCGCGCGGTGTCGTTCGCGATCTGGGCGGCGCTCGTGCTCCACTACCTCGGCATCAGCGCCGAGATCGTCGCCTACCTCGACTCGATCTCGGTGCCGCTCGGCCGGCAGAGCGTGTCGCTCGCGACGATCGGCCAGGGGATCGCCGTCGTCGTCGTGACGATCGCGGCGACGCTCTGGCTCTCGGGATTCCTCGAGAAGCGCCTGATGGCGACAGGGCTCGACATCAACGTCCGCGTCGTGCTCGCGAAGCTGCTGAAGGCGTTGCTCGTCGTCGTCGGCGTGCTGGTCTCGCTGCCCGCGCTCGGCATCGACCTGACGCTGCTGTCCGTGTTCGGCGGCGCGCTCGGCGTAGGCATCGGCCTGGGCCTCCAGAAGCTCGCGGCGAACTACATCGCCGGCTTCACGATCCTGCTCGACAAGTCGGTCCAGCTGGGCGACCTCGTGACGGTCGACAACCGCAACGGCATCGTGACGGCCGTGACCTCGCGCTACGTGGTCGTGCGCGGCCTCGACGGCGTCGAGGCCATCGTTCCCAACGAGACGCTGGTCACCACGACGGTCCTCAAGCATTCGAGCAGCGCGCGGCGCATCCGCGTCGCGATTCCCGTGCGGATCACCTACCAGTCCGACGTCGAGCGCGCGCTCGCGCTCCTCGAGGACGCCGCCCGCGCCGAGCCACGCGTGCTCCGCGATGCAACGCTCGCTCCGCAGGCGTTCGTCGCGGCGCTGGGCGACTCCGGCATCGACCTCGAGCTCGGCGTCTGGATCGCCGACCCGGAGGAAGGACAGCTCGGTCTGCGCAGCTCGATCCACCGGCGCATCCTGGCGTCGTTCGCCGAGGCCGGGATCGAGGTCGCCGTCCGGGGCGCGAGGTCCGCCTGGTCGGCGCCGGCGCACCCGGGCCGCGGCAGAATAGCCCCGTCGAAACGCGCCACTTGGGGCGCGCCGGCCGCGGTTCCCGCGGCCGCCGTCGCGCGGTGGCGCCCGCAGGCGCGGGTATAATGCGCGCTGCCCACGAACCGACGTCCCGGCCATCGCGCCGGCGGCGCATCGAATGACCGACCCCTACGCCCTGCTGGATCTCCTCGCCGACGGCCTCGTCCCGCTCCCGTGGTGGGGCTACGTGGTGGTCACCCTCGCGATGACGCACGTGACGATCGCGGCGGTGACGATCTACCTGCACCGCTGCCAGGCGCACCGTGCGCTCGACCTGCACCCGGCGGTTTCGCATTTCTTCCGCTTCTGGCTGTGGCTCACGACCGGCATGGTCACCAAGGAGTGGACGGCGATCCACCGCAAGCACCACGCGAAGGTCGAGACCGAGGAAGATCCGCACAGCCCGATGACGCGCGGGATCAACACCGTCGTCTGGAGCGGCGCCGAGCTGTACCGCTCCGAGGCCCGCAACGCCGCGACGATGGAGCACTACGGCCACGGCACGCCCGACGACTGGATCGAACGCAACGTCTACGTCCCGTACTCGTGGCAGGGCGTGGGCCTGATGCTGGCGATCGACCTCGTGCTGTTCGGCGTCGTCGGCGCGGCGATCTGGGCGGTGCAGATGATGTGGATCCCGTTCTGGGCCGCCGGCATCGTCAACGGCGTCGGCCACTACTGGGGCTACCGCAACTACGCGTCGAACGACACGTCGACCAACATCGTGCCGATCGGTATCCTGATCGGCGGCGAGGAGCTGCACAACAACCACCACGCCTACGGCACGTCGGCCAAGTTTTCGGCGCGGTGGTACGAGTTCGACCTGGGCTGGGCCTACATCCGGACGCTGTCGGCGCTGGGCCTCGCGCACGTGCGCCGTGTCGCTCCGAAGCTCAGGCTCCGGCCGTCGAATCCCGTCGCCGACCACGCGACGCTGCAGGCGATCATCACGCACCGCTACCACGTGGCCACGAGCTATGCCCGCTCGCTCAAGGCGGCGTGCGGCGCCGAGCTCGAGTCGCTGCGCAAGCGGGTTCGCGGTGTCGAGCTGCCGAGTGAAGGTCGACTGAAGCGCTGGCTCGCCGACCCCGACGCGCTGCCGACGGTCGAGCGCGAGCGGCTCGCCGACCTGGCCGCGCACAGCAAGACGATCGCGAAGGTCGTCGCGATGCGCGCCGAGCTCTCGGCGCTGTGGTCGCGCTCGACCGAGTCGTCCGAGCAGCTGCTCGCTCGCCTGCAGGACTGGTGCCGCCGCGCCGAGGCGTCGGGCATCGCGCCGCTCGCGCAGTTCTCGCTG